>CAVUDR010000006.1:0-30227 GCA_963740305.1 uncultured beta proteobacterium
ACAAGGGCTTCCCCAAATTCTCAAGCGGTTTTGATTTTCTAATTCATTACCATTCTCCGTTCCGTTTCAATTCGCGCTGCGTGCATCAAGTAAGAAGGTGAAGGACTGCTAAACTACAAACGGTCATGTTGAGCCTGTGGCTCGGACCCTGATGTAAGACGCGCGCCGGGGCCTCATTCGTTAGTCGGGTAATGCTGCTTCCCCATGAGCTAATCAGGCTCTCCCGGCGCGGGTCCAACCCGCTTCACATCAACGCTGCAGTGCATCGGTGATTCTTTGCCGCTCTCTTGCGGCGCATTCTTTCCTTTCAAGTTTCTGCTTTATTTTTTGGTAGACGATTTTGGTTTCTCGTTCAGATATTGCCCGGTGCCAATTGGAAATCTTCGCCGTACTTCAACACCGCCCATGCCAGTCGCGCATTCTTCGCCGCGATGGCAATCACCGCGCGCCAGTAGCCGCGCCGTTCCTGTAATGCTCTGGCCCAGCGGCTGAATCTGTCTTGTTTGTCTCCGATGCTGTTGAGTACCGCGCGTGCGCCCAGAACGAGCAGACTGCGCAGGTAGTTGTCTCCAGCTTTGGTGATGCGTCCGAGCCTTGCCTTGCCGCCGCTGCTGTACTGCCCCGGCACGAGACCGATCCATGCTGCTACTTGGCGTCCGTTATCGAAGTCGTGACCGTTGCCGATGCTGGCGAGCATGGCGCTGGCAGTGACGGGGCCGATGCCGGGCAGGTGCATCAGTCGTTTGCTACGTGCATCTTCTTTGGCAGCCTGGGCGATGGCGCGGTCGTACTCGGCGATGCGTTCGTCCAGACGGTCGGCATGGGTGAGTAGGTCAGCTACGCAACGGTTGGCATAACCAGGTAGGTCTTCCAGATGTGCGCCAATCTCGCGGCGCAGGCACGTTACTTTCTGCGGCAAGACGATGCCAAATTCGGCAATCAGTCCGCGCAGACGGTTGTAGCAGGCGGTGCGTTCTTCAACGAATCCCTGTCGGGTGCGGTGCAGACACAGAATGATCTGTTGGTGTTCTTCTTTGATGGGAACGAACAGCATGGCGGGTCGGGTAACGGCTTCGCAGATGGCGGCGGCATCCGCTGCATCGTTCTTCCCCTTCTTGCCGGTCATGCGATAGGGTGCAACGAATTTCGGGGCCATGAGTTTGACGGTGTGGCCGTGCTGTCTGAACTGTCGCGCCCAGTGATGTGCACCGGAACAGGCTTCCATGCCGATCAGGCACGGCGGCAGGTTGGCGATCAGCGGCAACAAGTCTGCGCGGGAGACTTTAGGTTTGACCAATGCAGGCTTGCCGTTATCATCTACACCATGCACGGCAAACACGTTCTTGGCGAGATCGATTCCTACGGTGATAATGTTCATGACTTTCCCCTCTCGTGGTGTTGATGAAATGTTCGAAATTCCATCATGGCACTTGTTGCCGTTTGCGGTAACTTCTCCGCTACCTCGGGACGGGGAAGTCCCTTTCATTCGTTGAATGTCCGCTTTGGAGAAGTCGTTATGTCGTTTGTGGATAAAGCAGTGTTTTTTCGTACCATTTGTGTCTTTGCGAGCTATCACCTTACGGTGAAATGCCTACTTAACGCACATGGTGGAAAATTTTAAAAAAATGGGAAGTTTGCAATGGATTTAACTGAGACACGTATAGACGGTGCGCTGATGTATGACGGTGGCTTTATACAGGTACACAAAGACAGTGTGCGTCTGCCGGACGGCACGACCAGCACACGCGAATACATCAAGCATCCCGGCGCGGTAGCGATACTGGCGCTGTTAGACAACGGCAATCTGGTGATGGAACGGCAGTATCGTTATCCACCGCAGCGCGAGTTCATCGAGCTGCCCGCAGGCAAGATCGATCACGGTGAAGACATATTAGTGACCGCGCAGCGCGAGTTGCTGGAAGAGACCGGCTATGTGGCGCGTGAATGGATACATCTCACCACTGCTTGGCCCTGCATAGGTTATGCCGACGAGCGCATGGAATATTTTTTGGCGCGCGGGTTGACTTTGCAGGAGCGTAAGTTGGATGAGGGCGAGTTCCTCGAAGTGTTTGAGTTACCCCTGAGTGATGCCATGGACTGGATCAGGCAGGGCAAGATCAATGAAAGTAAGACCATCCTCGGCTTGTTCTGGCTGGAAAAATACCTGCGCGACTGGCAGGTTTAGCACTCCGCATAACCCACCCTCAAGTTTTCTCTCCGGCTGCCGATATAGTCTTTGCAGTCGAGAGGAGGTTAGCGTCATTTATATACATTGGGAAAAAAGCCTAGAGCTAGGTAACGACATGATCGATCTACAGCATCGTATGTTGGTGCTGCTGTGTCGCAAGTTGGATATCGCGATCAAGACCCGCCAGCCGGAGCAGACGGTACGCTGGATCATCGTCGAGCTGAAGAAATTCACCGAGTTCCATTTCATCAGCGAAGAGAATCTGATGCACGAGATTGGCTATCCCGGTGTGGGTGAACATGCGCTCATTCATACTGAGCTGCTGGTTCAACTGGACATGATGCTAGCGAAGATCAGCCACCACCGCGAGTTTCCTGAAGACTTGCTGTATTTTCTGAATAAATGGCTGGTACAACATCTGGCTCAAGAAGATTTGAAGATTGTCGATTTTCTTCGACTCGCCGTGCAGCGGCCCATCGGTGAAGAGTTGTACGAGCAATATTTGCTGACCCCAGGACGAACCAAAACTTAGTTGGAGTATAGAGATGAAAACTGAACAAATCGCTGATATGAAGGTTGCTTTGTCTAAACTGGATAGTTTGCCGGCCATGCCTGCGATTGCGCAGAAGCTGCTGCTATTGAAACTGGATACGGAGGAAGGTGAAGCGGAATTCTTGCGCCTGATCGAACAAGACCCGCAGATTTCGGCCAAAATCATCGGCCTGTCCAATTCTCCAGTGTATGGCACCCGCAATGTCGTGTCCTTGTCCGAGGCCGTGGTCATGCTGGGGATGAATCGAGTGAAATCAGTGGCTATCGGTATCGCAGCTATGTCCTCGCTCGGAAATGTGACCGAGGGCAAACTCAAGACCAAAGAGTTGTGGATGCACAGCCTGTCGGTAGCGATGGCGATGAGTACCATCGCTCATGCGATGCCCGCGTATAGTCGCCCCGCAGATGACCTGTTGTTTTTTGCAGGACTGATGCATGACATAGGCTATATGGCACTTAATCATTTAGATGCGCATGCCAGCGACAAGCTGCATGAACAATTGCAGCAGACCCCCGCACGCATGAAGTTAAAGATAGAAGAAGCATTGCTGGGCATGACGCATGCCGAGATAGGGGCGGAACTCGGTAAGCATTGGCACCTTCCGGATGAAATCGTCGCAGTGATACGCAACCATCATGATGGCGGCGATTACACTAACGTCGATATCCCAGTAATGGTTCGTCTAGTGTGGCTGGCCGAGCAGATGCTGGGTGAATTTGGTTCTTTAAAGACTAAAGATGTCGAGATACCAGAACTCAATTGGCTACTGCTGGGGATAGATCCAGATAGCGTCGAAGAGATAAACAATCGGGTACATGAAGTCGCCATCCAAGCATGTCAGATGGCAGCCTCATTTGATTGAGTGTGCGAGTTTAGATTTCTTTTGCTAGTTGTGCAGCCTTGCCGATATAGGTTTCGGGTGACAACTGCAAAAGACGTTGTTTCTCTGCTGCTGGGATATCCAGCGTATTGATGAAGGCTTGCAGCGAATCGCGGTTAATACCGCTCTGACCTCGTGTCAGTTCCTTTAATTTGTCGTAGGCGTTCTCGATGTTGTAGCGGCGCATCACAGTTTGGATAGGCTCGGCCATCACTTCCCAACTCGCATTCAGATCGTCGCTCACACGTTGAGCATTCACTTCCAATTTATTCAGTCCGCGCAAGCAAGACTCATAGGCCAGCAGTGTGTAACCCAGTGCCACGCCCATGTTGCGCAACACGGTCGAGTCAGTCAGGTCGCGCTGCATGCGGGACACGGGCAACTTCTCTGAGAGGTGACGCAGCATCGCGTTAGCCATGCCCAGATTGCCTTCCGAATTCTCGAAATCGATAGGGTTGACCTTATGCGGCATAGTCGACGAACCCACTTCCCCCTTGACGACCTTCTGCTTGAAATAACCCAGCGAGATGTAACCCCAGATATCACGGTTCAAGTCAATCAAGATGGTGTTGATACGAGCATAGGCATCGAACAGCTCGGCCATATAGTCATGCGGCTCGATCTGGATAGTGTAAGGGTTGAAGGTGATGCCGCGCGCAGTGACGAAACGCTCGGCGAAGTTTTCCCAGTCAACATCGGGATAGGCGGCCAGATGCGCGTTGTAGTTACCCACTGCGCCGTTGATCTTGCCCATGATCTGGGTTGTATCCAGACGCTCATGCGCGCGGCGCAAGCGATAAACCACGTTGGCCAATTCTTTACCCAAGGTGCTGGGTGTGGCGGTCTGACCGTGAGTACGGCACAGCATAGGAAGATCGGCAAGTTGGTGAGCCAGTGTTTGCAAGCGGGTAGTGAGCACATTCAAGGCAGGCAACATCACGGCATCGCGCGCGCCCTTGAGCATCATCGCGTGGCTCAGGTTGTTGATGTCTTCTGAGGTGCAGGCGAAGTGGATGAACTCCAATACCTTTGCTGTCTCTGGATTGCCAGACAACTTATCGCGCAACCAGTATTCCACCGCCTTAACGTCGTGATTGGTAGTGCGTTCTATAGTTTTGATGGCATGTGCGTCATGCTCGGAGAAGTTCGCGTTCAATGCGTCCAGTTCGGCGATGGTCGCAGCGGAGAAAGGTGCAATCTCCTTGATGTCCGGTTGTGCGCTGAGTGCTTTGAGCCATTCGATCTCGATCAGCACACGGAAACGAATCAGACCGAACTCGCTGAAATAGCCGCGCAGTGCGTCTACTTTGCCGTGGTAGCGGCCATCGAGTGGTGACAGGGCGGTGAGTTTGGTGAGTGTAGTCATGGCGTGTAGACCTTCAAAACGAAAGGGCGCATTTTACGCGAAAGCACGCCGTCGCGCAGTCTCAGTCTGCGTTGTTGGTGATATGCAGAGTGCGGGTCGGGAAGGCGAAGTCTGCACCGTGACGCGCCACGATAGCCGCACATTGGAACAGGATGTCCTGCTTGACCTGATGAAACTCGGAGAGGTCTGTGCAACGGGTAAAGGCGATCAGAGTGATGTTGAGCGAGGACTCGGCCATGCTGCTGAAGGACACGACGATGCGTTGCTCAGTATCGATTCCGGCATGTGCGCGCACCATAGCTTCGAGGTCGGCAGTGATGACCTCGACCTTGCCCATATCCTCGTAACGTAGCCCCAGTATTTCTTGAATACGGCGGTTGGACATGCGCGTGGTGTTTTCCACGATGATGGAAGTGAACAGTGAGTTAGGCACATAGATCAGCGACATATTGACCGCACGTATGCTGCTTTGACGCCAACCTATATGTTCGACCTTGCCTTCGATTTGGCGGTCTGGGGAACGTATGCTGTCACCGACATTGAAGGGGCGATCCAGATGCACCATGAGTCCGCCGAATAGATTGGCCAACAGATCCTTGGCTGCGAAACCCACTGCGATACCGCCCACGCCACCAAAGGCCAACACGCCAGAGATGCTGAAACCCAAAGTCTGCATCACCATCAGCGCGGCGATCACGACTACGGCAATACGTGCGATCTTGCTCAGCCCATCCACCGTGGTGCGATCCACAGTCGCATTGGTCTGTGCGCGCAGGGTGAACAGATTGTTGGCGACCTCCCGTATCAAACGGAACAAGAACCAAGCGATACAGACGATGAAGCCTATGCTGCGTACCGGTGCCAGATATTCCAGCATTTGTTCGCCGGTCTGCTGATGGATCAAATGCAGCACGAAGCCCAGACCGCCCAGCCAGATAAAGACAGGCAAAGGCTTTCGTGCAGCGGTGAACAGTGCGTCGTCCCAGACAGTATCAGTCTTAGCGGTGAGTTTCTCGGCGTGGTTCAGTGCGCGCAGCGCGAGCATGTGCGTGACCAAGGTCGCGGCGAGGACTAGCAAGATACGGATGATTTCTGGGCTCAGACTATTGGGCATGCGTTTCCTTACTTATTTGATGATGCCTCCACCCAGACAGATCTCGCCATCATAGGCGACCACAGATTGCCCGGGTGTGACTGCCCATTGGGCTTGTTCGAAGGAGAAGTTGGTGAATCCGCCTTCCTTTAGCGCAATGCTGCAAGCCGCATCTTCCTGACGGTAGCGAGTCTTGGCGGCATAGTTGCGACTTAGGTCAGGCACATTGCCGCTGATCCAGTGCATATCCAGAGCTTCCAATTCATGCTTGAGCAGCAGGGGGTGGTCATGGCCCTGTACCACGGTCAGACGGTTGCGCTCCATATCTTTGGCGGCGACGAACCAAGGCTCGCCTGAAGAGTCCTTGGCGCCACCTATGCCCAGCCCTTGTCGCTGGCCTAAGGTGTAGAACGACAACCCCATGTGCTGGCCGACCACTAGGCCTTCGGGTGTGCGCATCTCGCCAGGTTGGGAGGGCAGATAACGATTCAGGAACTCACGGAAAGGACGCTCGCCTATGAAGCAGATCCCGGTACTGTCTTTCTTGGCGTAGTTGGATAGGCCATGTTCTTCTGCGAGGCGGCGCACCTCGGACTTCAGTATCTTGCCCAGAGGGAACATCGCGCGCGACAACTGCGATTGATCCAAGCGGTGCAGAAAATAGCTCTGGTCCTTGCTAGCATCAGCGGCCTTGAGTAACTGGAACGAGCCCCCCACTTCGCGCACTTGGGCGTAATGGCCTGTGGCGATGGTCTCTGCCCCCAGCGAGATGGCATGGTCGAGGAAGGCTTTGAATTTTATTTCGGCATTGCACAGGATATCGGGATTGGGTGTGCGGCCCGCCTCGTATTCACGCAGGAAGTAGCTGAACACGCGGTCTTTATATTCTTTCGAGAAGTTCACTGCCTCGATGGGTATACCTATGGTGTCGGCCACCGATACGGCGTCCAGTAAGTCTTGGCGAGACGAGCAGTACTCGTCGTTGTCGTCATCTTCCCAGTTCTTCATGAACAGGCCGATCACGTCATAGCCTTGCTGCTTGAGCAAAAGTGCAGTGACTGAGGAATCGACTCCACCGGACATGCCGACGACGATGCGGCGGCCGGAATTGGAAATGTTTTTCACATTTGTCCTTTCACCCGCTTGCGGGGGAAAGTTAGATAGGGGGCGTTAATCATAATGTGTGACCAGTTCCAAAGGATAGCGGCGACCCGCCAGATAATCTTCCATGCATCGCAATATCAGCGGGCTGCGATGACGCGCTACCGATGCACGCATCTCGTCGGGCGTCAGCCATACGGCGCGCAGTATGCCTTTATCCAACTCGCGTCCGGCTTCGTGACCCGTTATCTCGCCAGTATAGGCGAAGCGGATATAGGTCGTGTCGGACTCGGGCGCATGCCAACGGTAGATGCCGATCAGTTGAGTGGGGACGAAATGGTAGGCGGACTCTTCCAAAGTTTCGCGTATCGTCGCCTCAATCAGCGACTCGTGCGCTTCCAGATGACCTGCTGGTTGGTTGTAGCGTATGCCTTGCGCGGTCTCTTCTTCGACCATCAAGAATTTGCCATCGCGCTCCAATACTGCGGCGACGGTGACATGCGGTTTCCAGACCATCAGCTTGCCCCTTAGAGTTCCTGTCACGAGCCTCTCGTACAGGAAAATGAAAAAAGCCACTCGTTATAAGTGGCTTTTTTCTTGTGTGGTGCCGGGGGGGGGAATCGAACCCCCACGCCATTTCTGGCACCGGATTTTGAGTCCGGCACGTCTACCAGTTCCATCACCCCGGCTGAAGAGTCGCGCATTATCCACAAAACATATGTGCGCATCAAGCTACAATTACGCCTTTTTGCAAAATAGATTTTCTTATGCGTACCGATGAGTTCGATTTTGATCTGCCCGAGGCACTGATTGCCCAGCATCCGCCTGCTATCCGCGGGGCAAGCCGCATGTTGCACGTTCACCACGGCAAGCTGGGTGACCTGAAATTTGCAGACCTATTAGGACAGTTGCGCGAGCATGACGTGCTGGTGATGAACGATACGCGTGTCATCAAAGCGCGTTTGTTTGGACAAAAGCATAGTGGTGGGCAGATAGAGGTGATGGTCGAGCGCGTGTTGGACGACCACGAGGTATTGGCGCAGATACGCGCCAGCAAATCTCCCAAGCTGGGCAGCCTGATGCTTCTAGCTGATGCACTGGAAGTTGAAATGCTGGGCCGGGTCGGTGAGTTCTTTCATTTGCGTTTCCTCGCTACCGAGCCGGTGTTGGATTTGTTGGAGCGCTATGGCCGATTGCCTTTACCGCCCTATATCACCCACGCTGCCGATGGCGACGACGAGCAGCGTTATCAAACCGTATTCGCTCGTGAGGCAGGGGCAGTCGCGGCACCCACTGCGGGTTTGCATTTCGATCAAGCTATGTTAAAAGCCCTGCGCGACAAAGGCGTGCAGCTCGCCTACGTGACGCTGCATGTGGGGGCGGGGACGTTTCAGCCGGTACGTGCCGAGTTCGTCCATGAGCACAAGATGCATAGCGAACGCTATGAAATACCGCAAGCTACGCTGGACCTGATTACACATGCGCGCGCGTTACAGGGCCGCGTGGTCGCGGTCGGTACCACCAGTCTACGTGCTCTGGAAAGTGCTGCCGCTCATGGTGAATTGCGCAGCGGCACGGGCGATACCGACATCTTTATCACGCCGGGTTATAGCTTCCGTGTCGTGGATGTGTTGTTGACCAACTTCCATCTGCCCAAGTCCACCTTGTTGATGTTGGTCAGCGCCTTTGGTGGCTTAGAAGCTTTGCGCGCCGCGTATCAGCATGCAGTCCAGAACGAGTATCGCTTCTTTAGTTATGGCGATGCGATGTTGATAGAACGCGAGAAATTGTAGGGGCGAGATTCATCACGCCCTATTACAGATGTGGACGTGATGAATCACGCCCCTACGGATGCAATAAATATTAAGGAATCAAGCAATGCAATTTGATCTATATAAAACCTCAGGCATGGCGCGACGCGGGCAGCTTACGTTGGCGCACGGCACGGTACAGACACCGGCCTTTATGCCAGTGGGCACTTACGGCACGGTCAAGGCCATGTCGCCAAAGGAGTTGCGCGAGATTGACGCGCATATCGTGTTGGGTAACACCTTTCATCTGTGGCTGCGTCCAGGGTTAGAAGTGATAGAAGCGCACGGCGGACTGCACAAATTCATGGGCTGGGATGGCCCTATCCTGACTGACTCGGGCGGATTTCAAGTGTTTAGTTTGGGTGCACTGCGCAAGATCACTGAGGAGGGCGTGAAGTTCTCCTCGCCAGTAAATGGCGACAAGCTGTTCCTCACGCCAGAAGAGTCGATGCGCATCCAGCGCGTGCTCAACTCCGACATTGTGATGATTTTTGATGAATGCACGCCGTTTCCGGCCACCGTGCGTGAAGCGGCTGACTCCATGCGCTTGTCGTTGCGTTGGGCTGCACGTTCTAAGAGCGCGCACGGCGACAATAGCAATGCGCTGTTCGGTATCGTGCAGGGCGGTATGTATGAGGAGTTGCGAGATGAATCATTGCGCGGTCTGACCGACATCGGCTTCGACGGTTATGCTATCGGTGGCTTGTCGGTGGGCGAGCCCAAAGACGATATGTTGCGTATCCTCAAGCACACCGCACCGCAACTACCACAGGACAAGCCGCGCTACCTGATGGGTGTAGGTACGCCCGAAGATATCGTGGCGGCAGTGTCGCAGGGCATCGATATGTTCGACTGCGTGATGCCTACCCGCAATGCGCGCAATGGAATGTTGTTCACCAAACATGGCGACATCAAGATCAAAAATGCTCAATACCGTCTGGATACCCGTCCTTTGGACGAGGAATGCACTTGTTATACCTGCCAGAATTTCAGTCGTTCCTATCTGCATCATTTGTTCCGTCTGAAGGAAATATTGAGCGCGCGCCTCAATACCATCCACAACCTGCACTATTATCAGCAACTGATGGGCGAGATACGCGTTTCCATCGAAGCGAACGACTTTGCAGGCTTCGTGGAACGCTTTCATCAGCGTCGTGCGGGGTTGTCATTAGAATGAAATGCGCTTCATGTTAGAATGCGCGGCTTTTTTCAACTTGGAGAATCATAAAGATGTTTATCAGTAATGCTTACGCGGAAGTAGGGGCTGCAGCACCACAAGGTGATATTTGGAGCAACGTGTTATTCATGGCTCCAGTAATTTTGGTTTTTTACTTCATGATTTTGCGACCTCAGCAGAAACGAGCCAAGGAACACAAGGCTATGATGGATGTGTTGCAAAAAGGTGATGAGGTCGTAACTACAGGTGGTATGGTTGGCCGTGTGGTCAAGGTCTACGACGAGTATGCGAGTGTGGAGTTGGCTGAAAATATAGAAGTCAAAGTTCAAAAAATCGCGTTGCTGAACGTGTTGCCTAAAGGCACATTGAACGCAATCAAGTAATACGTCTGATGACAAAAGACAAACCGGGGACTCCCCGGTTTGTCTTTTGTCAGATAAGCAAAGCAAGTATCTGTCGAGGTCCTGATGAACCGTTACCCATTGTGGAAAAATCTGCTGATCCTGGTCGTGTTGTTGGCCGGTCTGATCTATACGTTACCGAACTTATTCGGTGAGTCGCCTGCGGTGCAAGTGTCCTCCGCGCGCACCAGCATCAAGGTGGATGAGGCGTTGCTGGGCAAGGTGTCCGATGCGCTTAAAGCCGCGTCTATCGCCCCTGACATGCTCAGTCTGGAAGGCACTAGTGTGAAGGCGCGCTTTACGGACACCGATACCCAGCTCAAGGCCAAAGACGTGATCATCAAGCAGTTGGGTGATGACTATGTGGTCGCGCTGAATCTGGTATCGCGTTCTCCGCAATGGCTGACCAATCTGCATGCTCTTCCTATGTACTTGGGTCTGGACTTGCGCGGTGGTGTGCACTTCCTGCTACAAGTAGACATGAAGGCGGCCTTGGATAAGGCGCTGGAAGCAGCGACTGGCGACATCCGTACTTCCTTGCGTGAACAAAACATCGCCTACTCGGGCGTGAGCCGCGACAGCGATATGCTAACCATCAAGTTTCGTGATGCAGAAGCGCGCGACAAAGGACAGGCAGAGCTGAAACAGCGCTTCACCGACTTTGCCCTGACGGAAAAAGATCAGGGTAGTGACTATCTGTTGCAGGCCAAGCTTACCGTGGTTGCTGAACGCCGCATCCAAGAGTCTGCTGTACAGCAGAACTTGCTGACGCTGCGCAATCGCGTCAACGAGCTGGGCGTGGCCGAGCCTGTCATCCAGCAACAGGGTGCTGACCGTATCGTGGTGCAACTACCGGGTGTGCAGGACACAGCCCGCGCCAAGGATATCTTGGGCCGTACCGCGACGTTGGAAGTACGTCTGGTCGATGATGATCACAGCTATACCGAGGGCGGGGTCGTACCTTTCGGCCTTGAAGCTTTTAAGGACAGAGAAGGTCGTACCTTGTTGGTCAAGAAGCAAGTATTGTTGACTGGTGAGCGCATCAATGATGCACAGCCTGGCTTCGACAATCGTAACAATGAGCCTGCCGTACACCTGAATCTGGATGGTGTGGGCGCACGTAAGTTTAAAGAAGCGACCCGCGAGAACGTGGGCAAGCGCATGGCCATCATCCTGTTCGAAAAGGGCAAGGGAGAGATCGTCACCGCACCTGTGATACGTGAAGAGATCGGCGGCGGCCGTGTGCAGATCAGTGGACGTATGAGTACCGAAGAAGCGCAGGACACTTCCTTGCTGTTGCGTGCCGGTGCACTGGCCGCTCCTATGGAAATCGTAGAAGAGCGCACCGTCGGCCCTAGCTTGGGTGCAGACAATATCTCGCGCGGTTTCGACTCCACCAAGATCGGTTTCATGATGATCTCGGTGTTCATGGTGGCTTACTACTTGATGTTCGGCACTATCTCGGTGTTCGCGCTGGCGGCAAACTTGCTGTTGCTGGTTGCCTTGCTGTCTATGCTACAAGCCACGCTGACTCTGCCAGGTATGGCGGGTATCGCGCTGACACTGGGTATGGCGATCGACTCCAACGTGCTCATTAATGAGCGCATACGTGAGGAGTTGCGCAACGGTATCAGTCCGCAAGCCGCTATCCATGCGGGTTACGAAAATGCCTTCGCGACCATCGTCGACTCTAACATCACCAATCTGATTGCAGGTATCGCATTGTTCCTGTTCGGTTCCGGCCCTATCAAGGGCTTTGCCGTGGTGTTGTGTCTGGGCATCCTGACTTCGATGTTCAGTGCCGTGCTGGTATCGCGCGCGCTGGTCAATCTGTTCTACGGTAGCAAGGCGCGTCTGACTAAAGTCTCGATAGGTTAAGGACAAGAAAATGGAATTCTTCAAGATAAAAAAAGACATCCCGTTCATGAGCTACGGGAAGGTCACCACTAGCATCTCTCTGGTCACCTTCTTGTTTGCTGTGGCCTTCCTCGCGACCAAGGGACTGAACTTCGGTGTGGATTTCACCGGTGGTACTGTGATGGAAGTGCATTACGTGCAGCCTGCTGATCTAAACAAAGTGCGCGAACAACTTGCTGGTGCTGACCTAGCAGATGCAGTTGTACAGAATTTTGGTTCTAGCCACGATGTGCTGATACAGATTCCGCTCAAAGCCAACAAGGCGGGTGCTAAGTTGAGCGATGACGTGATGGGTACATTGCGTCAGCAGGACACTGCAGTCGAGATGCGTCGCGTTGAGTTCGTCGGCCCGCAAGTCGGTAAAGACTTGGTTGAGAACGGCGCGATGGCGCTGTTGCTGGTGAGCTTGGGTATCGTCGGTTATCTGTGGATACGTTTCGAGTGGAAGTTTGGTCTGTCCGCGATCATCGCTAACTTGCATGACGTGGTTATCATTCTGGGCTTCTTCGCTTTTTTCCAATGGGAGTTCTCGCTGTCAGTACTCGCTGCTGTATTGGCGGTGTTGGGTTATTCAGTGAACGAATCCGTGGTGGTGTTTGATCGTATCCGCGAAAACTTCCGCAAGATGCGCAAGGCCGAGACTGCTGAGATCATCGATAACGCCATCACCCGCACCATGTCGCGCACCATCATCACGCACGGTTCCACTCAGATGATGGTGGGCGCGATGTTGTTCATCGGTGGCGAAACCCTGCACTATTTCGCTATGGCGTTGACCATCGGCATCCTGTTCAGTATCTATTCCTCGGTGCTGGTTGCTAGCCCTTTGCTGATCATGTTCGGCGTGTCGCGTGAAGACTTTATCAAGCCTGAGAAGACTGAAGCGGAAGAAGTATTGCCATGATCGATCTGATCCTGCATCTGGATACACATCTGCTGACCATGGCGCATGAATATGGCTATTGGGTGTACGGCATCTTGTTCCTGATCATCTTCGCCGAGACCGGCTTGGTGGTTGCGCCCTTTTTGCCCGGAGACTCATTGTTGTTTGTCGCAGGTGCCTTATGTGGTTTGGGCGCCTTGCAGATGGAATGGTTGATGCCCATCCTGATGTTGGCTGCTATCAGTGGTGACAGCACTAATTACTGGATAGGACGAGTTTTGGGTCTGCATCTGTTCGATCTGTTCATAGGCAAGTTCGTTAAGCAGGAGCATTTAGATAAGACGCGTGCGTATTACGAAGTGCATGGCGGCAAGACCATCATCTTTGCGCGCTTTCTGCCCATTGTGCGTACCTTCGCTCCTTTTGTTGCTGGCTTGGGCATGATGCGCTACCCAACGTTCGTGATGTTCAGCGTGCTGGGTAGCGTGGCGTGGATAGGCTCTTTGACCGTGGCAGGATATTTTTTCGGCAACATCCCTGTGGTGAAGAACAACCTAACCATGATCATCTTGGTGGTCATCTTCATTTCTTTCTTGCCCGCCATCATCGAATTCATCCGACACAAGCGTAAAAGCGCGACTTAAGCATGTAACGTATATCTGGCGTCAACCAGTCTAGTCATGACGACACCGATGCAGTCTGCCGGCAAAGCAGACTGCATCGTCATTTGGAGCACAGCATGAATATCAAGAATCACACCGATACCAAGACCAATCTATTGAGCGGGCTGACGGTTGCTTTGGCACTCGTACCTGAAGCCATCGCCTTCGCCTTTGTCGCGCATGTCCATCCACTGGTGGGTTTGTACGCCGCTTTTATGGTGAGCCTCATCACCGCGTTGATAGGTGGACGTCCCGGCATGATCTCTGGCGCGGCGGGTTCTTTGGCCGTTGTGATGGTGGCGCTGGTGGTCGAACATGGTGTGGAATATCTGTTCGCTACTGTGGTGCTGATGGGTGTGTTGCAGATCATTTTTGGTCTGGCCAAGTTTGGTAAGTTCATCCGTATGGTGCCGCATCCGGTGATGTTGGGCTTCGTCAACGGTTTGGCTATCGTCATCTTCCTTGCGCAACTTGGGCATTTCAAAATGGCCGATGCGAATGGCGTGTTGGTGTGGATGCAGGGCGTGCCGCTGTACACCATGTTGGGCCTGGTAGCACTGACCATGGTCATCATCTATCTGATGCCCAAGTTGACTTCGGTTATACCGTCGGCTTTAGCCGCTATCGCAGTGGTGTCAGCACTGGTCATCTTTGCGGGCATCGATACGAAGACCGTGGGCGACCTTGCTTCCATCAAAGGAGGATTGCCGCAGTTCCATCTACCCGATGTTCCCTTGAATTGGGAGACCTTCAAAATCGTCTTGCCCTATAGCCTGATCTTGGCGTGCATCGGTCTAATCGAATCCCTGCTGACACTCAACCTCATCGACGATATGACGCAGACGCGCGGCAAACCCAATCGCGCCTGTGTGGGACAAGGCGTTGCCAACGTGGTCACTGGCTTCTTCGGTGGCATGGGTGGCTGCGCGATGATAGGTCAGAGCATGATCAACGTGACCAACGGCGCGGTGAAGAATCTGTCCGGCATCGCTGCTGCGTTGTTTCTGCTCAGCTTCATCCTGTTCGCCTCGCACTGGATAGAGATGATTCCCCTTGCCGCACTGATAGGCCTGATGTTCGTGGTCTCTGAGAAGACCTTCGAGTGGGGAAGCTTTCGCTTGTTAGGCAAAGTGCCGTTGGCTGATCTGTTGGTGGTCATCACAGTTGCCACAGTTACGGTGTTCACCGACCTCGCTATCGCGGTGGTGGTCGGGGTCATCATCTCAGCACTGGTGTTCGCATGGCAGCATGCCAAGAACGTCGAAGTGCGCGTCAGCACAGAAGAGCACGGTTGGAAGGTATACGAACTGCATGGCTCTTTGTTCTTCGCTTCCACACAAAGTTTTGTCACGCGCTTCTCGCCCAAGGAAGATCCTGAAGATGTGGTGATCGATTTCTTGCATGCCAGAGTGATAGATCATTCCGCATTGGAAGCCATTGATATGCTGGCGGATCGCTATACCCAGATAGGTAAAAGACTGCATCTGCGCCACCTCAGCCCTGATTGTCTGGAGCTGCTGGATAATGCCAAGGGAATGATAGAGGTGAATGTGATGGAAGACCCGATCTACCACCCCGCAGATAATCGTTTGGGCTGAAATTTTAAACTTGAGAACTTGTGGGAATAGTAGTGATGCGTGGATTTTTTATATTGTCGATCTTGTTCTTTATGGCAAATGGTTATGCGGAAGAGTTGGCTAAACCATGGAGTGGTGACTTTGGATTTAGCTATTCCGATAACCGCACCAATTATGTGAGTCGCCAATTCACTATGGATACCGATACAACCTACAAGCAGCAAGCGAATGAAGTTGTGTTGGAGGCTATGGTGAACCGGCAATACATAGAGATTCCAGGAGCCGGTAATAGCTTGGCAAATTTTCAGTACGATGCCAATGCGAAATGGAAACATTACTACGATGAATC
The DNA here is from genome assembly GCA_963740305.1 of uncultured beta proteobacterium. GTDB lineage: Bacteria > Pseudomonadota > Gammaproteobacteria > Burkholderiales > Gallionellaceae > Gallionella. Next base: position 15,959 of record CAVUDR010000006.1, read on the forward strand.
TTTGTATTACGGCTACTTGTCACCCCGCATTCGACATAACAATAGTGGCTATTTCACCAGTGCTCAGGCGTTACGTGTAGGCGCCGGAAAAAAATTCCTGTTTGATGACGATACGTTTGAAATGGCATTAGAGTTAGGTGGGGGGTACCGGATTGCTACATTGGCAGGCCCGCAGACCATCAACGAGCAACTGCTTACCGTTGCCAATAAGTTTAATTGGCAAATAACAACGCAACTTGCCATTAAATTGAATTTGGTGCGCGAACAAAGTCAGCGGGAGTGATACCAAACCGTATTGCTTGAATTGAAAAACAAGCTAACAAAAAGTTTTGGTGTGAAGTACCAGATATCTCAAAAACGAGCCTATCCATTTTCCAGCAATCAAAAGGGCGGAGAGTTGCAGACCAGTATCGGCCTAGATTATGAACTGTGACTAATTAAGTAATGAGCCGAAAAAATCAACCAAACATTGGGGTACGTCACTCACTCAGGTTACGGACAGGGCGTCAGTAGTGAGTCGCAATCGCGTAATTATTAACCTCGTTGCGGGTATGTGAGAGAGGCTGATTCCTCTTGTATACTTCTAACACTTGTGTATCGCCCACTGAATGAATATGTCCGCACCCATCCCAAATCGCACCGCAGCCCTTGATCTAATCGAATTTATCGATGCCAGCCCCAGCCCATGGCATGCCGTAGCGAGCGCCGAGGCGCGCTTGTCGGCGCAGGGCTATACGCGTTTAGAAGAGGCGGGACGCTGGCAACTTGCGGCAGGTGGTCGCTACTTTGTGGTGCGGGGTGGAGCTTCTATTATTGCTTTCGTATTGGGCTCTAAGCCCATGGTCGAAGCAGGTTTTCGCATCATAGGAGCGCATACCGACTCACCGGGATTACGCGTCAAGCCCAAGGCGGCTTTGGCTGAGGATGGTATCGCACGTTTGGCGGTCGAGGTGTATGGCGGCCCGATACTGGCGACCTTCACCGATCGTGACCTAAGCTTGGCTGGGCGTGTCGTGGTGCGTGCCGCAGGCAGGACGGAGACGCGCTTGTTGCGTTTCGAACAGCCTTTGCTGCGTCTGCCGAATCTGCCCATCCATATGAATCGTGATGTGAATGAGCAGGGCCTCAAGGTCAACAAGCAGACAGAAACGCCTTTGATCCTTGGCCAGCTAGGCAAGGATGAAGAAGCGGCAGCGAACTTGCGCAGGCTGTTGGCCAATGCTGCTCAGGTGGACGCAGCAGATATCTTGAGTTGGGAGCTGGCGGTCTATGACGTACAGCCGGGATGTTTGTGGGGTGTGAATCAGGAGTTCATTGCAGACAGTCAGCTGGATAATCTGGCCTCATGTCATGCCGCGCTGACTGCCTTGTTGGCGACCCCGCAACCGACATCAACCTGCGTGGCAGCCTTCTTTGACCACGAAGAAGTTGGTAGCGAGAGTGCGACCGGTGCCAGTGGCAGCTTTCTCGCCGACGTGTTGGCTCGTATCACTTTCCATGCGCAGCTGAACGAGGAAGACCGGCAGCGCGCCATGTCGCAAAGTTTCTTTATCAGCGCCGATATGGCACACGCTTATCAGCCTAACTTTCCTGCAGCCTTTGAGCCCGGACACAAGGCGCTGGTGAATGCTGGGCCGGTAATTAAGAACAACGCCAACCAACGCTACACGACGAATGCAGAAACAGCGGCAAGGTTCATGTCATTTTGCGAGACCGCAGGTGTGCCTTGCCAGCAGTACGCGCATCGATCAGATATGGGCTGTGGCAGCACCATAGGCCCCATCGTTGCGGCTCAGCTGGGCATCGCGAGTGTGGATGTGGGCTCGCCTATGTGGGCGATGCATAGCGCGCGTGAGAGTGCCGGTGCAATTCGATCATGCTTATATGATTGCGGCAATGAAGGCGTCTTACGGGAGTTAAACAAGTCTAGACAATGGGCACTAAGGAATTGAGTCTGGTAACAATGTTTTTACTGTTTGCCCAGTACCTTGTACTAATTAGTTGGCGGCGTGATTCGCGATAAGTGCTTCGATACGGCGCATCGCATCAGCTAACAGGCTGTTTGATTTCATCGCGGCTATTAGGTCGTTCTGTTTGGCTGCGGTCTCGATCTGCAAACAAAGCTCTTGCATCTCCTGCGCGCCCACCATGCGCGATACACCTTTCATGCGGTGTGCGGTTTTGGCAGCGGCTTCCGCGTCGGCAAGTACGAGAGCGGCATTCAAGTCCGCGATGTCATCGAGGTTTTCATTATGGAAGGAACGCAATATCTCAATTTGTCCTTCCTTGTCGGCGACACATGCACTCAGAACTTGGAAGTCGATCACGCTGATATTGGGTTGCAACATAGAGTTCATCTTTAACCTCCCTCGTTCGGGTGTGCACTGAGCGCGGATTAGAATACAAAGACCTTATTTTGTATAGGGTAAAAATGCCTATGCAATTTACACGGGGACAGAAAACTTTGCGTGCTTAGCTTGATGGGGGTAACAGTTAATACGCACAACTGAGTCAGTCGAGTCAGATCAGATGCGGCTTGTGCTCAATCTATATCGATTTCGCTGGCCAACGCGCTGCTAGTGATTTCCAAGGTGCCCATGATCTTTTGCCAATCATCGCCTTTATGCTTGCCGATATATTCCATAAAGGATGCGTCGGGATCGTTGAGCAATATACCTACTGCATAGCCATCGATATTGTCGCGCAACTTCAATAGCGCGTCGTATTTGGTGCCACTGGCCAAGGCATCGTCTATCAATACTGGGGCGCAATCGAAGTAGAGTTTGGGGACTTCCATACGCAGGGCTTCGGTGAAGTCTATGCGTATCGCCGCCTTGGCATCGCCGTAGCTGCGGAATTCTGAGTAGTGTCCGAACGGGGTGATCTCGAAGTATTGATGCAAAGGCGGGTTGATGCCTTGCTCATGTGCACTTTCGAACGCTGCGTCGATCTCGTGTCTGCTTCCTGCTTTCAGTCGGATGCGGATGATAAGGGCTTCGGAGATGCCAGAAAAACCGTTGGCCTGAAAATAGCCGACGATACGTTCGGCAGCTTCATTCGCCTGCATAGTGGGAGTATTTTTCATCGTCGTTGCCCCTTGGAAAGGTGAGCAGTTTACCTAAAGCGGACAAGGAGCGCACTCATTCGGAGAACGTATTGCTAGTCCAACCGAATCACAGCGGCTCGCATGAATTTTGTTCGAGCAGGTAGAATCCGGCTTCACCCTCCTTCATGTCACCCATGAATATCACACTCGAAAACCTGCACAGCTATCTGGCCCATCCCTTGGTGTTGTTGCTCGTGTTCCTCGGAGCAAGTGCCACGATGATCTGGCGTCTGCAAGCGATGGAGAGCAAAGGTTTCGAGGGTACCGTGCTGGGCACCCTGATCATGCCCTATTGCTCGGGTTTCGCGAATCTGATCTTCGCCTATGTGATGAGCAGCTCGGCGGAAAATGGTGGTTTGGTAATCGAGAACTGTCTGGTCAACAACGTCACCAATTTAACGCTACTGCTGGGTTTGTCAGCCATCTTCGGTTCGGCCGTGGTGATGCAGAAGGGGGCTTCTAAATCTAAGGCCAAAGCGCACGCGGAGTTCCATAGGCTCAATCGCCTCAACCTGCTCGTCACACTCACAGCATTGTTTCTGTTCACCGGCACGCTATGGGCTTTGGCTAAAGATGGCGTGTTGGATTTTTATGATGGTGTGGTGCTAGTTGCACTGTTCTTGTTCTGGCAGGTGCTGCATGTCTTTGAAGTGTTGAAAGACAACATCCGCAAGAGTCGTTCCTTCCATTGGTCTTTGCTGATCGACATCGCGCTGCTCGGACTCAGTGCCTACTGTGTCTATTACTCGGTCGACCGTTTGGTAGATTGGGTTACGACCAACCCTAGCCCCTATATGAGCTTTGCCAAACTGGGCTGGTTCAGCGGTCTGCTGATGGTGGTGCCCAATGCCTTCCTCGCACTGTATTACACGCGTCTGGGTAGACAGGACATCGTGATGAGTTCTCAGGTCGGGGATGGCCATATCTGCATACCGATGTGTATAGGCCTATTTGCGGTGTTTAATCCCATACAGGTTCCAGCATTCTTCCAGATGGGTGCTTACATCATTCTGGGAGCAGGGGTGGTCCACTTCCTATGTGTCGCCTTTATCGGACGTATCCCGCGCTTCGTGGGGATGGGTTTGATGGGTGTTTATGCACTGTTCCTGTATAGAGGGTTGGCGCAGTGAACACCTTAGGAGACCGTCAGGGAGCGCTGTGGCTATCAGCGTTCAAGAGCTTATCTTGCATAGTGATGCTGCTGTTGCTGGCATCGTGTTCAACTCTCCCTACTATCAACACGTCCGAGCCTAATGTACTCGTTAGCAATGTGCCGCGCTGGGAGCAGGAGTACACCGAGTTAGCGCGCGAAGGTCAGGTCTATCGTCTCGATGCGACACGCTCCGTGGTCAGGATATATGCCTTTCGTGCTGGCACTGGAGCAAGACTAGGGCATAACCATGTTTTAAATGCACCGCAGTTTGCCGGCTGGGCCTATCTGCCGCAAGAGCCGGTTGCGAATGCGCGCTTCGATTTGGAATTCAGACTCGACAACCTAAAGTTGGATGACCCAGAAGAGCGCGCACGATTGGGCGAGGCGTTCGCTTCCACGCCATCATCTGGTGCCCTGCAACGAACTCGTGAACATATGTTGGGTGTAGATAATCTGGATGCGGAACGATTTCCTTTTTTGCGTATCCACTGCTTGCAAGTTAGGGGAGAGTTACCCAAATTGGCGGTACATGTGCAGATCGAATTGCATGGTCAACGGCGCGAGATGTGGTTGCCGCTGGATGTGAGTCGAACAGCAGGTCAACTACAAGTGCGCGGTGCCATGGTGTTACGGCAAACTGATTTCGGTGTGCAACCATATTCGGTATTGGGTGGTTTCCTCGCGGTACAAGACGAACTGGTCATCGAGTTTTCCTTACTGGGTGTGTCACGATAAACGGATAGTGTGAAAGGAAGAGCAAGTGCAAACCATAGATATGCAGGAGATAGAGCGACAACATCAGCAGCTCATCGCGATGTTTCACGATCTGAGTGCAGCAGTAGAACGTTGGGAGCCGCGCGAGACGCTCTATCGGAAGATCGATGAAGTGATCGCCAGTACGCGTGCCCATTTCGAAGCAGAAGAGCAACTGATGCAGATGTGTGCTTTCCCCGGTCTAGATGCGCACCGCGAGATGCACAAACAGTTGGTGCTAGATGCGCTACATCTAAAAGGCAAGCTAGTGTATGTGGGTGAGGAGATGTTCACCGAGTGGTTCGACCACTGGCCGTTCTCAAGAGTGATGGCCCATATTCAATATGCCGACAAACAGCTAGAGGAACATATCTCGCGCTTTCCGGTGCGCCAGTGACACAGATGTAGCCCTGAGAGGCTAGTGTCCTGACTATTTATTCAATGACACGGCCAGTGTGCCGGAACGAATATGCAGGTCACGTTGTGGGAACGGAATCTCCAAACCACGCTTCTTCAGCTCATCCTCTATCGCCCAAAGATAGCGAGCTTGTGTGCGACCCGGGGTAGCGATGAGGTCGGGGCCCACCCAAACCACCAGTTCGAAATCCAAACTACTGTCGCCGAACTTGACCAGCCAAGCATCTGGTTCGCGGCCCTTGCCGTTATCCGTGGCACTGATGCTCAGCGCGGCCGCGATAGCCGCTTCCTTGACGAGTTGCTTGTCCGAACCATAAGCGACGCCAAACGGGATATGCATACGACGTAGGCGCTCTCCCAATGTCCAATTCACGACCCGGCCAGTGATGAATTCTGAATTGGGGACGATGATGTCTATGAGGTCGGTGGTGGTCACGCGGGTATAACGCAGATTGATCTCGGTGACCTTACCCATCACGCCGGATTGCAGATCGACGAAGTCATCGACCTTGATGATCTTCTCGATGAGGATGATGATTCCGCAAACAAAGTTGCTGATGATGTTCTGCAAGCCAAAGCCTACACCCACACCGATTGCGCCACCAATCACTGTCAAGGTGGCGGTATTGAAGCCCAGATAATTCAAGCCTACGAATAAACCGATGATCCACGTCGTATAGCGGCTGATGCGGCTCAGTGCATACCAACCTGGGCCAGTCTTATTCTCGTGGTCACGGCCGATGCGGCTTAGGGTGCGCTCTATGATGCTGCCTAGCCGCCATACAATCAGCATAATGAAGACGAGTCCAGCGACCCTAAGAAGATTGATAGGGGTATCGGCGATGTTGAACCATGGGGTGAGAGCGATCTCTTTAAGTTTTAGTAGGATGTTTTGCAGGCTGTCCATACTTGTCTCACTTCAATTGTTGATCACGTCATTCTACACACGACACGGTCAGCGCACCCTGATTCTCCCTTTGACTATGCGATAATCGACACCTTGTATACAAAGAAAAGAAGACGCTGATGATCACGACATTATTGATGATAGCCACCATCCTGTTCCTTGCACTGCAACTGGAAGAAAAGCTCAAAGTCCCGTCGCCACTAGGCCTGATCGCCTTGTCTTTCGTTGCTCACTACGGTTTTCAAAAGATCCCCGTGTTGACCGGTGACGCTGAGCACTTCGCCACCTTGGTCATCTTCCTACTCCCCATATTGCTGATCTCCGATTCACTAGAGCTCAAGGTCGCGGATCTGAAAGAGCACGCCTATAGTCTGCTGTATCTAGCAGTGGTGGCCGTGGTGTTGTCAGTGGGCATGGCGTTGTCTATCTCGGGTTGGCTGTTTGCCGAATATAACTTATCCAATGCCGCCGTCATCGTCTTGTTCGCGATGGTGTTGGCGACCGATCCTGTGTCTGTGGTGAGCATCTTCTCCAAGTTCGAACTGCCGCACAGACTTAAGATATTGGCCGAGGGTGAAAGTTTGCTCAATGACGCGACCGCGCTGATTGTGTTTGTGTTCGTCGGCCTGTTCGCCATGGGCGGCGGGGAGCTGGGTGTCGCCTATCTGGCAGAGATCAGCAGCGAGGTGGTGTTCGGATCAGTGGCGGTAGGGATGGTGGTTGGCTTCATCGGTTTGTTCTTGATGAAGTCTACCCATAATCGTATCGCCGAGATGATGGTGTTAGTGCTCACCGGTTATGGCGCTTTTGAGATTTCGGAGCATTTCTATACGGTGTTAAACATGTTGGGTGGTCATTCCCATCTGCATCTGTCCGGCATTCTTGCGTGTATCTTCGCTACCCTCACAGTCAATCATGTGATGACTCAGGCGATTGATGAAGATGATAAGCAGCTCGACAAAGATCAGGCCGAGTTAGAACGCGAGGCACAGAGTCGTGAAACTTCCTCTGGTGTTATCAAGAATGTGCTGGGTCGTATCAAGGCGACCTATGAAGAAAAAGAGCGTCATCTGCGTACCAAAGAAGATGTGCAGTTGTTAGCGATGGTAGCCAATACCATCTTGTTCGTGGCGATGGCGGAGATGATAGACATTAACCTGTTGTGGAAATACAAGACCGAGATACTGGTGATGTTCCTAGCGACTACGGTGATACGCGGTGTGATGATGGGGTTATTCGCATGGCTGGCGAACAAGACCGACAAGATGGTGGACATCAGTTTCCGCTGGTGGGGCGTGCTGACTTTCGCTGGTATCAAAGGTGGCTTGTCTATCGTTATGATCACTATGATTCCCGCGAGCTTCGAATATCTTGAGATGTTCAAAGCAGTGGTGATAGGTGTGATCATGCTCTCCACCTTCATCTACTCGGGCGTTCTCATCTTTATCATAGGCAATAACAAAGAGCACTTCCGCGCAGAGAAATTGGCCGAACATCACTAAGTGAAGTTAAATATCTGGGAAGGCATAGCATGAGTCATACACCTATACACAGAGCCGCGTGGCGCAACACCGTCTATCGCATCATCTTTGAGGCCGATACGCCGCTCGGGAAGTTGTTCGACATCATGCTGGTGTTCTCTATCATCGTCAGCGTATTAGCGGTGATGCTGGATACTGTTGCTGCTATCCATGAGCGTTGGGGTGACACGATCATCTATGTGGAATGGCTGTTCACCATCGGGTTTACGCTGGAATACTTTGCCCGTATCGTTTCGGTAGAGAGTCCAAGACGATATATTTTTAGCTTTATGGGTATGGTTGATCTGCTATCGACCTTGCCCAGCTACGTGGGATTGTTCTTGACCGGCACTAACTATGCATTTGCGCTTCGTCTATTGCGCTTGCTGCGTATCTTCCGCGTGTTGAAACTCTCGCAGTATCTGGAAGAAAGTGCTGTCATGGCGCAATCATTGGCCGCCAGTAAACGCAAATTAATTGTGTTCCTGCTGACCATACTGACACTGGTTATGATCCTAGGCACCATCATGTACGCGGTCGAAGGGCCGGAGAATGGCTATACCAGCATTCCAGAGTCGATCTACTGGGCAATCGTTACACTGACGACCGTAGGCTATGGCGACATCGCCCCCAAGACCCCTATGGGTCAAGCCATCGCTGCCATGGTGATGATATTGGGCTACATCATCATCGCTGTCCCCACCGGCATCGTGACCGCCGAGATGACCCGCTCGCAAGTTGTACATAACCCTGTTATTGCCTGCCCGCACTGTCTGTTAGAGGGGCATGAGAGTACGGCGGTCTACTGCCGTCGCTGCGGTGAGCATCTGCTCGATCACACAAAATCTAAATCGGAGTAAGCGTCATGTTCAAGAAAGTCCTACAGTTATTGAGTCTGTCTTTGTGTCTGCTCGCTTCGAACGCGCTTGCCGCTAATGTCAAGTCAGCCGCAGTTCCGGCCGTTGCATCTGCGAGTGCCGTGGTGGCTACTCCTGAGTCTGCCGTCGTTGCGGAGTCAGTGCAGATAAAATTCCCTGTGACGCTGGCTAATACCGAGATATTCGTGGTGCAGAGCAGTCCTATCGCTTCGCTTACACCTCAGGCACGCGCCGAGTTCATTCAAAAAAACATCAAGACTTTTGCGGACAGCGATACGGGTATCAAAAAACTCAAGGTTGTCGAGGGTGCAGGTGGGGCAGCGATTGGTAGTGAAGAGAGCGTATTGCTGGTCATTACCGAACAGGATGCGAAGCTGGAGCACAAGACCGCACTGGAGTTGGCGCTTGATGTATTGGGTAAGTTGCAGACTGCAGTGGACGACTATCGCACCAAACACACATGGAAGACTTACGCGCTGGGTGCTGGGTTTTCCTTTCTGTCTATCATCGGTCTGTGGCAGGCACTTCATTGGAACGCACGCGCCTTCCAGTGGCTGACCAGTAAGGCTTTGACGGTGCATGATTTTTGGAAGGGCGGCATACACCTAAAAGGAATTGAGGTGTTGTCTGCGACCCGTATCGAGAATGTTGTGCTGATCGCACTGAAGTCTCTACGCATCTTCGTGGTGTTGCTATGCCTGTATTTCTTCTTGCCGCTGATACTTAGTTTCTTTCCCGAGACGCGCAAGATGGGTGCGACGATATTTGATTATCTGTTGACCCCATTCACGTCCATCTTCTTTGCCGTCATCAAATATATCCCGAATTTCTTCTATATCTTTGTCATCGGGGTGATTGCCAACTACATTTTGAAGTTGATCTCGTATGTGTTCACGTTGATCGAACACGGCGATCTCAAGTTCGACTGGTTCTATGATGATTGGGCTCGCCCCACTTATCAGATCGTGCGCTTCCTGGTCATCGTCACTGCGCTGATCAGTGCTTACCCCTACATTCCTGGATCGAGTTCAGAAGCATTTCAGGGCGTCGGTCTGGTGCTGGGTGCGATCATCTCCTTCGCGTCCTCGTCGGCCATATCTAACATCGTGGCAGGGGTGATTCTCACTTACACACGGGCATTTAGATTGAATGATCGCATCCAGGTCGGTGAGACGGTGGGCGATGTGGTGGAGAAGACTTTACTTGTCACTCGTGTGAAGACTATCAAGCATGTTGTCATCACCATTCCTAATTCGCTGGTGATGGGTACCCAGATCATTAATTTCAGTACTTCTGCAGCAGAGGGCAGGGGGGTGATCCTGCATACCTCGGTGACGATAGGCTATGATGTGGCGTGGAAACAAGTTGAAGAACTGCTGATTGCAGCCGCGCTGGATACCGACAAGTTGTTGAATGAACCGGCCCCGTTCGTATTGCAGACCTCCTTGGATGATTGGTATGTGGCTTACGAAATTAATGCCTATACCAAAGAGCCGGAACGTATGGCGTTGATTTATTCGGAGTTGCATAAAAACATACAGGAGAAATTCGATGCGGCGGGTGTGGAGATCATGTCGCCACACTATATGACCTTGCGCGATGGGAATGCGTCCACTGTGCCTAGTGTGTTAGGTGCGCCGGGTTATACGACACCCGCTTTCACGGTGCGCGATGTGAAGTGAGTCTTACCACTATGCGGTGTTGTGCATGTTGCAAATAGAAAAGAGCCCCTTACCAAGCTGGTAAGGGGCTCTTTGTTTTATGACCTAATTAACGACCGCGTCGGGCTGCAGGACGGGGTGAAAACAGTGCCGGTTGCGGCATAGCCTGATGGCGCGCTGCTTCAGATAAATGCTTCTGATCGCCCTCAGGCTTGGCAGTTGGGCGTGGTTTAGCAGTTGTTTGCTGACCATTACGTGATTGTGGATCACGTGCTTGCGCTGGACGCCCCTGTGCATCGCGCGGTGGACGCGGCTTTTGTCCTTGTCCGGTGCGCGATTGCTGGCCACGGTTAGGTGCGGCGGTGGTGTTGCTGTGACGCTTCTGTCCATGTTGTGGACGAGGAGGGCGTGGTGCTTCGGCGGGAAGGTTGGTTGGTGCTACGAAGCTGTCTATGCTCACACGCGGAATCTGCATCTTGATCAGACGCTCGATGTTCTTCAGATGCAGCGCCTCTTCGTTGTCCACTAGCGAGATGGCGGCACCATTGCTGCCTGCGCGACCAGTACGGCCGATGCGGTGTACATAGTCTTCCGGCACATTGGGCAGTTCGAAGTTGACCACGTGCGGCAACATATCGATATCCAAACCGCGCGCCGCGATGTCTGTAGCGACCAACACTGGCAGGGTGCCGGCTTTGAATTCAGCCAGTGCCTTGGTGCGTGCAGACTGGCTCTTATTGCCGTGTATGGCAGCAGAAGGAATGCCATCCGCAACGAGTTTTTCCGCGAGGCGGTTGGCCCCGTGTTTGGTACGAGTGAACACCAACACCTGCTTCCAGTCGTTGTGTTTGATCAGATGCGCGAGCAGATGGCTCTTTAGCTTTTGCGGCACCATATGTACGCTCTGCGAGACCAGTTCAGAAGTGGTGTTGCGGCGAGCCACCTCTACAAAGCCGGGGTTATGCAGCAGGCCATCGGCCAGTGTCTTGATCTCGTCTGAGAAGGTCGCAGAGAACAACAGGTTCTGACGCTGCTTAGGCAAGAGCGCGAGGATCTTGCGGATGTCACGAATGAAGCCCATGTCTAACATTCGGTCGGCTTCGTCGAGTACGAAAATTTCAACGGAAGACAGATCCAGCGTCTTCTGGCCCACGTGGTCCAGCAGGCGACCTGGGGTGGCGACCAAGATGTCGACTTGGCCACGCAAGGCTTTGATCTGCGGATTCACGTTCACGCCGCCGAACATCACCATCGATTTGAACGGCATGTATTTGCCGTAAGTCTGTACGGACTCTTCCACCTGTGCGGCGAGTTCACGCGTAGGAGTAAGAATCAGGCAACGTGGTCTACCCGCCGCAGGTGCGACCGTCTTTTCAGACAAGCGATGCAGGATGGGCAGTGTGAAACCGGCGGTCTTGCCGGTACCGGTCTGTGCGCCAGCTAACAGGTCTCCGCCGCTCAATACCAAGGGGATAGCCTGGGCTTGAACGGGCGTGGGAATCGTGTAACCGGCATCAGTGATGGCGCGTAATAACGGGGCTGCCAGATTGAGACTGGCAAAAGTGTTTTCTTGGGACAAGGGCTTACTCCAGCGACGGTCTGCCACACAGTGCGGCACCAATCGAGACTGACGAATGAGGGTTGTAAAGAGTTGTGATGCTATATGCCGCTACGCTGATTGGGGGGCGCAGGGTGGGCGCATTATACCTATATCGTCTATTTGGGGCTGATTTTAGGTGGACGCGCTGATTTTTGAGACGAAAAAAGGCGTATCAACTGTGTGATTGCTGGGTACGACAGTGTGATGCGCCGAGTTTGAGTGAGAAAGTTAGACTTCGCTGCTGGCGATGATCGCCAGTGGTACAAAGACTGCCGCAGAGATCAAAGACACAATCAACCAACGAAATGCGCCTGCGATTTTTTGTCCTGCTTTGGAAAGAGTACGTCTCATGTTTACCTCCTCGATGTGTACGGTCATACGATAAAAATAGAACTTTCGCAACGACCGTGAGTTCACGGTAAGGCCAACTTTGATATTTGTAAATACACCTTAATGACTAGTCAAATTGACTATGGTTTCGCGCACAACACCTTTAAAAATAAAATTTTCAAGCACTTGAGGACTGGGTTGATTACTCTACTTAAAGCATTTCGATATGAATGATTAGGCAGAATTTCCGACGAAAGGACAGTATCAGCTACGGTTATTCGAACCGTAAATATAGTCTTTTAGCTCAGCGATCAGATGATTGGTACGTAGCATGATGGAGCGCATGTTGTAGACCATGCCATCTATGACATGGCACATCAGGGTAGGATGGGCGCGTACCAAACCATCGAACTGTTCGTGAGACATATGCAAAATCTGCGTGTCGCCCTCGGCATAAAGGTTTGCTGAGCCCAGATTGTGATTCGCATCGACTAGATCGCCGGGCTTAAGGATACAGACAGTCGACTCTCCCACGCCATGCGGTATCTTTACGCTAATCGTGCCGCGCGCCAGTATGGCGAACTGGTTCGCATCACTCGCCTCCACATTGCTAATAGTTTCTCCTGAGGCATAACTACGTTTCTGGAAGGCCGCAGCTATCTTGTGTAGACCTGTATCACTCAGGTTCTTGGTCACAGGTGAAGATTGCAATGTTTCTATCATGTCCGGCATTTCTTGCTCCTAGTGCGTAGGCGACTAACCGCCCATTGTTTTGTCGCAGCAACGACGGGTGGCACATTAATTCATTGATTCAAAAATAAAAATATGCACGAATGCCTAGGCTGTTCGGCCTAGACATTAAGCTGCGTACTAGATAATCGTCAGGTGAGAGTCGTGATTTGTTGAACTGGCGGGAGAGCTGCTCTATTGCCCCCTTGCTCAGGTATAATGCGCCCCTTTCAAAATTTACCTGTCTAGGGAGTCGTTATGCCTATCTATGCCTACGCATGTGCCGATTGCGGTACTCAAAAAGACGTGATGCAAAAGATGAGTGATGATCCGCTCACCACTTGCCCTGAATGCGGCAAGGGAAACTTTGCCAAACAACTGACCGCTGCTGGCTTTCAGCTCAAAGGTGACGGTTACTACGTGACCGATTTCAAGAATGGCAGTTCTGCCAAGCCAGCTTGCCCACCTTGCGCCGCATCGGGCTCTTGCCCGGTGGCCGGTTGAGCATCAAACAAGGATGAAGAAATACCTCATCACGGGTTTGTTGGTCTGGGTGCCGCTGGGTATCACCTTCTGGGTGCTGAATCTGACGATAGGCATCATGGATCAGACGTTGTTGCTGCTACCTAGTAGTTGGCAGCCTGACACGATATTGCCCTTTCATATCCCTGGTTTGGGCGTAATCCTGACCTTGGTCGTGGTGTTGGTGACCGGCCTGTTGATGCGCAATGTGTTCGGCCAGATAGTGTTGCGCTATTGGGAGAGCGTGCTGCTGCACATTCCCTTCGTCAACACAGTTTATAAGGGCGTCAAGCAAGTCAGTGATACCTTGTTGTCGGGCAATGGCAACTCTTTCCGCAAGGTTTTGCTAGTACGTTATCCGCATCCTCAGGCGTGGTCGCTGGCCTTTCAGACCAGCGTACCTAGCGAGGTTATCGTAAGGTTCGATGAGGAGTATGTGGCCGTGTTCATCCCCACAACGCCAAGCCCAGTAAACGGTTTTTATTTCTTCGTGCCCAAGTCGCAGACCATAGAATTGGATATGACCGTCGATGTGGCTTTGCGCTCTATCGTCTCCATGGGCGTGGCCGCCGATACTCGTACTGGCCAACATCCCGCTTTGCAAACTAACAACTAACACTCATTACTTTTTACACTCATGCGTACACATTACTGCGGCTTACTTAATACCGACCAACTCGACCAGACCGTCAG
>CAVUDR010000007.1:0-21494 GCA_963740305.1 uncultured beta proteobacterium
TGCACTTATTGTTCCCCGCCTTGCCCGTTCATACCCCTTGGCTATTTGCACTCATCGCAGAACTGAGCGCAGTCAGCATAGGGCTAATCGCCGGTGTGATGCCCGCCCGTAAAGCCGCAAGACTGGATCCGGTCGAAGCGTTACGCGCTGAATGAGTTGATAGCTCAGGCTATGTTGTATCGGATGCAGGGCAGCATCAGACTCACATCAAGACTTGAAGATCACACTCACATTTAAACCTTTGCCATTTTTGCCGGCCGTAAATTGTAGATTGGCCGCATGTATCTCGGTGATACGTCTAACGATGGAGAGTCCCAAGCCGCTCCCACTGGCTGTTGTTTCAGCCGGTCGATAGAAGCGTTCGGATATACGCTCCATATTTTCAGCTGAGATACCGGGCCCATCATCTTCTACAGATAGGCAGGTCTGCATTGGCTCGGCGGTGACGCTGACTCTGACCGTTGTTCCGGCGGTGGTGTGACGCACTGCATTGTCAATCAGATTACGCAGCAGCACTCTTAATAATAGATGTTCTCCGCGCACGATGACCTCATCGCCCGGCATCAATTCGATATGCACGCTTAGTCCCAAGGCGGCCGGTGCAATCATAGCGATCTCTTCGCTGGCGATCTTTCTGAGCGGACAGGGTAGGCTGTCCGCATCGTCCAATGCGTCCATGCGCGCGAGGGTCAGTAGCTGATCGATGAGATGGGCCGCTCGATCGCAACCCAAGATGGCGTTGTCTAGCGCATGGATGCGTTCCGCATCTTGGGTCGCTGCTCGTGCGACTTGCGCTTGGGCTTTTATACCGGCCACAGGGGTGCGTAATTCGTGTGCCGCATCCGCAGTAAAACGGCGCTCCTTCTGCATGGAAGCTTCTATTCGGACAAATAGTCTGTTGAGGTGGACGATGAGTGGGGCGACTTCGCGTGGTGTTCTGCCCGCATCTAGTGGTGCGAGATTGTCCGGCTCACGTCGTTTGATTTCGTTGGTCAGGTTGACTAGAGGTAAGAGTCCGCGCGTCACTGCTATCCACAACAAGATCGCCAGCAAGGGCAGCGATATCAACAGGGGCTGAAGCAGATTGATGATGATGCCAGCCGCCAATTTATCACGCACTTCTGTCAACTCGGCAACCTGGATCAGGTTGCCACTTACATCGTCCTGAGTGGTGAACACACGCCAGTGTTTTCCTTCTACCAAGCTATTGCTGAAACCTTGCTGTTTGGTGCTCAGGGCTTCAGTAGGCGCATTGAGCGAGTGCAGACGCAGCACGCGTCCAGATTCCCAGATCTGAAAAGCGACTCGCTGGGAGTATTTGTGTAGCAGCGGAGCGTGCTCCGTTTCGATCTCATAGTGTCCTTGCGCAGCCTGCACGACCAAGAGTGAAGCTGACTGTGCAAGGTGGGCATCAAGCATCTCATCCAACTCATCTCGCGCATCGAAATAGGTAAACGCGGTCGCGCCTATCCAAACGATGACGACTGTCGTCAGTGCCAATGCCAGCAAGCGCTGTTTCAAAGAGGCGTGTGCGCGAAAATCGATCATTTTTTATCAGCCTGTATCAAATAGCCCACGCCACGTATGGTCTCGATCAGTTTGGGGAATAGCTTGCGGCGCAGATGGTGGATATGTACCTCGACTGCATTGCTTTCGGCTTCTTCTCCCCAAGCGTAGAGCTGCTCTTCAAGTTGGGTGCGCGATAGCACACGCCCTGTATTGAGCATCAGAGCATGCAGTATGCTGAATTCTTTTGCTGTCAGCTCTATGGCTAGACCTTTATACGAAACTTCATGTGAGGCAGGGGTGAGCGTGACATCGCTGATTGAAATCGAAGGGGTAGGGTTGCCACTGGCGCGACGTATCAGGGCACGCAAGCGCGCTGCCAGCTCGCCCATATCGAAAGGTTTGACTAGATAGTCGTCGGCCCCTGCATCCAGTCCCTTGATGCGGTCTTCCACAGTATCCATCGCCGTTAAAATCAGCACCGGAATCGGAGTATTACGACTGCGTAGTCTGCGCAATACATCTAATCCAGACATACGCGGCAAGCCAAGGTCTAGCACCGCAGCAGCATAAGTTTCTGTGCTTAAGGCTTGATCAGCGGACATTCCATCTTTCATCCAGTCCACGACATAGCCTGCCTGCTTTAACCCAGCCTGTATCGCATCGCCTAGCAAGCTATCGTCTTCGATCACCAATACGCGCATGTTTTGCCTGTCTATTAAGTTGGGGTTGTTTGGTTTCGTGTTCAGTAAAATTGAGTCAAGAATCACTTTATAGCTTGTCTAGGATGCAACTGGATTATGACACCCAGCCACACCATAGAACGAATCACCACCAGATGCCCCGTTTCCTCCGCGCTTCAAAGGTCTATTTGGGGATAGTGATATATCGCTCACTATAATTTCCGCGGTCTGCCTGCGTATGACAGGCGGCGCAATTAGCCGGACTTTTTACTTTCGCACTTTTCCATACTGCACTCGATACTTCATCATGCTCGTGCTGGAACCAACGCGTTTCAGTGATACGTAAGGTAGGTTTTCCCGATGAAGATTGTCGTTTGCGACCGGCGTTATCCTCCAGAAATGTAGCAATCTCCTTAGTGGCAGGCGCAGCCAAACTAGCATCGCTACCAAAGTGATCCTTTAGATTGGACATCATCGCACGCCATGATTCACGCGGCAGTAAACGGGGTGGGTAGGCGATATGGCACGCGCTGCATTCAGCTTGCCAAGTGGCATTTTTGGCAGTAGCGACAGCTCGTTCATCGTCGTCGGCATAAGCGGAAGACATTAGCGCTACGCTTAGCGATAACGCTGCAGTTGAAAAACCTAGTAGTCGGGGAATATTGAATCTCATCATCATCTCCTAATCATTGTCGAAATTGATTCGATGTCTCAGATCTTCATTTCTGAGTGTGCGGACAAGAACATCGTTTCAGTGAAATTCATGGTACTGAGGCCAGCTTAAGTTCTGCTTATGTTCAGAGTGTTTTTTGGGGTATGTGGAGGAGGAGCTTGCCCGATAGATAAAGGCAGAGAGATACGGAGTGGATATTTAATGCAGTAGCAGAAATAGCGACTCGCCCAAAAGAGATGGGCAAGCCGCGTCGTGATAATTACTGATTCAGGTCGACAGCGATGAATTTTGCCAGTGCAGCGATTTGCTTGTCGTTTGCACCCAGACCTTTAGCTGGCATCACGCCCATATCCCAGCCGTACTTACCACCTTTGGTGATGTTGGCAACCAATGTTGCTTCGGCATCGGCTTGGCCTTTGTATTTCGCAGCAACTGCATTCCAAGATGGACCTACAGACTTTTTGTCTATCGAGTGGCAGGCGCCACATTTGGATTTTCCATCGGAGGGCATATCGATAGCCATTGCACTGCTGGCAGTGAGCAAGGTAACAAGCGTAGCGGTGATGATCTTCATAATTAATTCCTTAAAAAATTTACTGCTGAAATATCGCTTCTATGCGGGAGGGCTTGGAAGCTATGGACTTTGGCGCACGGAAGGCTGTACACACAGGCAATAGATCGAAACTCAATGATTGAACCGGCTATAAAGCACAGTACTGATATGAGTCTAGGGGCGCAGCTTGATTGCAACCGATACCCCAGAGTCTTATTGCCATGCTGGCAATGTAAGGTAGCAACCTTAAGAAAAGCTTAAGGCCTATTTAACGGCACTCAAGGTCCCAGGATCTGCCTTCCATGTCGCCAGTTGGACGAGGATCCGAACAGAAGGAATGCGGCTTGCTTGATGATTGAGGGTAAATCGCTTGGTTGGGCTTGGCTTTCTTTTCGACGACAGTTTGGAATCCTGCGTAGTTCGCCTGGAGATAGGTAGTCAGTTGCCATGCAGCCAGCACATTTAGAAGTGAGGCTACGATCAATGCAGCGACGATGCCTACTTTTAAGCGGCGTAGGATCAATTCAGTAAGGCCGCCGACCATTACGCATAGGTAACCACCGAGTACTATGCCCACTAATGCTTCAAATAATCCAAATATCACTACGAATAAACCACCCGCAGTGTCGTGATTGGTGATCGGTATGTAGTGAGATACTGGTTGGTATCCCAGCCAGCCCCCCCATATCGCGCCTAAGACGAACCATAGTATTCGGATGCCCCACCAGTGCGATTTTTCGCGCTTCATCATTTAGTTTCGTCTTGCCGTAATTTACCTATGACACTGCGTGCTCGATTCAAGTGGTGTGCTGTTATTTCGATCCTCTGCAATTGACAATCAGGATATTTCGGACTCCAAGTCAAACTCAATGTTTGATTGAATTCTGTTCGGATCGAAATTTTTTCCAATGGAAAAGTGCGTAGTTGGGTTGAGAAAATAAGGGGAGTGATCTTTTTGACTTGAAGTGTCTGTTTTAGATTGCGCCACGCTAGTCGTGCGCCCAGCCAGTCTCCGGTCCCGCCATCAATGAGTACCCACCCAGAGCCATCAACATTCAAATTGATATAACAGTAGCTACCTTGGGCGCTATTACCCGCCCACTCACCGGAAAATAATGCAGGAGTGTCGTCTAGGGGAGGAGTCAGGGCATATGCGTGACTCAAGCAGATACCGTACAAAATCAGCCCTGTGAGATAACGCATTTCTTGTCCTTTCATATCGCATATCAGGTACATTCAGTCTCGGTTTCGACTATATCACCCATCACATAAAATTTAAATATAAATAAATACAAAGACATATGAATTTATTTAACTATTGTTTGAGAGTTTCCTAAAGTTTTTCCGTGGACTGCCGATAACTTAGTCATAGATGCGTAGTGTTGCGTGCTTAGTTAGATGAAGGAGGGTGATTATGGATATCAGTGCGGTAGGGTCGGGACGGAATTACGTCTCGCAGACTCAACCTCAGCCACAGACTCATACCGAGCAGCGTGTGGTTGAGAAGCAGAAAGACAATGACAGAGTAGACGCAGTCAAGGCTGCAGTCGTTGCGGATACACAATACAAGCCGACCGTTAATACGAGTGGTCAGACTATAGGTGCACTTATCAACGTCAAAGCATAGGCTGTACTCGTTTACAACTTAGCAACAAAGGCGCAGCCGGATAGGCTGCGTTTTTTTTGCGCGATAACTAAAGAAGACATCTCACCTGAGTGGCGCTGTGTTGACTATCATGCTGTTCTAAGCAGTTCTCCATCAAAACGGGATGCAGATGAAAAAAACAGCTAAGCCTAACGATCAGTACGCTGGTCTGTCGCAAGTGGAAGCTACGCTGCGACTCAAACGTGATGGCGCGAATGAGTTGCCGACCGGTGGTGAGCGCAATCTGCTCGGCATCGCACTGGAGGTGGTGCGCGAGCCGATGTTCCTGCTGTTGGTGGTGGCTGGCGTCATCTATCTGTTGCTGGGAGATGTCAGCGACGCGCTGATGCTGCTGGGTTTCGTTTGCGTGGTGATGTCCATCACCATCTATCAGGAGTACAAGACCGAACGTGTGCTGGAAGCCTTGCGCGACCTGACCAGTCCGCGCGCGCTAGTGATACGTGACGGGATCGAGCAGCGCATCGCAGGTAGTGAGGTAGTCTGCGGAGATCTGCTGCTGTTGGCCGAAGGTGATCGCGTACCCGCAGATGCGATATTGATCTCATGCAACCATCTCTCCGCTGATGAGTCCTTGCTCACCGGTGAGTCGGTCGCGGTGCGCAAGATCGCACAGGACGAAAATGCTGCAACTGAATCTGTGCCACCCGGTGGTGACGATCTGCCCTACGTTTATTCAGGCAGTCTGGTAGTGCAGGGGCGTGGCATCGCACGAGTGTTGGCGACCGGTCCGCGCAGCGAGATCGGCAAGATCGGGAAAGCTTTGCAAAGCGTGGATAACGAAGCAACGCCGCTACAGCGCGAAGTGGGTCGGCTGGTGCGTATTCTCGCCATCATAGGTGTCTGTCTTAGTCTGATCTTGCTGCTGGTCTATGGGCTGACGCGCGGCGATTGGCTTCATGGTTTGTTGGCCGGCATCACGCTGGCGATGTCCATCCTGCCCGAAGAATATCCTCTAGTGCTGACAGTGTTCATGGCGATGGGTGCTTGGCGCATCTCTCGTCATCGTGTCCTCACGCGGCGTATCCCTACAGTAGAGGCGCTGGGTTCGGCCACAGTGCTATGCGTGGACAAGACTGGCACATTGACGCTCAATCGTATGACGGTGCAACAGCTCGTCGCTTACCGACATGAGCAAGGCGTAGGGGCGCGATTTATCGCGCCCTTTGTCTGCGGAGATGAGGGCTCGCGCCCGAGCGATAGCGAAGATAAAACGTTACCCGAAGCATTCCACGAGTTGGTGGAGTTCAGCATTCTCGCCAGCGATACCGCACCGTTCGATGCGATGGAAAAAGCCATACAAGAACTGGGCGTGCAATATCTGAGCGATACCGAACATCTGCATGACGATTGGACGCTGGAATATGAATATGCGCTGTCACCAGAGTTGCTTGCACTGTCGCATGTATGGAAGGCACGTGACCGCGACGAGTTCGTAGTGGCCAGCAAAGGTGCGCCCGAGGCGATTGCCGATCTGTGTCATTTCGATGCGGCACGAGCGGCGCGATTGGCCGCCCAAGTGGACGCGCTTGCTGCGCAAGGGATGCGCGTATTGGGTGTGGCTAAGGCGACTTATCTCGGTAGTGAATGGCCGGACATTCAGCATGATTTTGATTTCGAGTTTCTTGGTCTAGTCGGGCTGGCCGATCCGGTACGCCCCACCGTAGCGACTGCCTTACAGGAGTGCCATGCAGCAGGGATACGTGTAGTGATGATCACTGGCGACTATCCCGCGACGGCTGCCGCGATCGCTGCACAGATCGGACTAGAAGTCGGTAGCGGCGGCATCATCAGTGGTGCAGAGTTAGGGCAGATGGATGACACGACGCTGAGTGAGCGAGTTGCCCATAGCAACATCTATGCGCGCATGGTGCCCGAACAAAAACTGCGACTGGTGAATGCGCTCAAGGCCAATGGTGAGGTAGTGGCGATGACGGGTGATGGCGTGAATGATGCGCCCGCACTTAAGGCTGCGCACATCGGCATCGCCATGGGTGGACGCGGCACCGATGTCGCGCGTGAGGCGGCCGCGCTGGTATTGCTAGACGACGATTTCGCCTCCATCGTGCATGCGGTGCGCTTGGGGCGCGGCATCTTCGATAATCTGCGCAAAGGCATGGCCTATATCTTCGCGGTACATATCCCCATCATCGGACTCTCGTTGATTCCGCTGTTGTTGGGATGGCCGCCAGTGTTCGCCCCGGTGCATATCGTATTTCTGGAGATGATCATCAACCCCGCCTGTTCCATCGCTTTCGAAGCGGAACCCGCCGAACCTAATGTCATGTGCCGACCACCACGTTTGCCCAATGAGCCCTTGTTTGGTCGGCGCATCCTGTTGATCAGCCTGCTACAGGGCGGGGTGCTGTTGCTTGTTACCTTGCTGGTGTTGGGCTACGCGCTACAGCAAGGGGCAACAGCGGACACCGCACGAGCGCTTACCTTTGCCACATTGGTCATCGGCAATCTGGGGCTGATACTGGTCAACCGCTCTTGGCGGCATAGCATCCTAAATATCTTGGATATCCGAAATTCCGCCTTCTGGTGGGTGGCAGGTGGTGCTTTCGTGTTTTTACTGCTGACACTGAGCCTGCCTGCGTTGCGTAATATCTTCCATTTCGCCGCAATCACGCCTCAGCAGTTTATGCTTTGTCTGATAGCCGGCTTGGCTAGCGTGATATGGTTCGAATTGTATAAACTGTTGCGCCGCGCCCCTCCCGCCTGACTGACCACCGCCTTCGCTATGCCAGATCAAAGAACTGCTACGCCCAATACCTGCGATATCTTTTGTAATGTCGTCGACAACTATGGCGACATCGGCGTGACTTGGCGCTTGGCTAGGCAGTTGGCTAACGAGCATGGTTTGGCGGTGAGGCTGTGGGTAGATGATCTGCTTAGTTACGCCAAACTTTGCCCACAGGCCGATGCCACCTTGGATAGACAGAGGCAGATGGGGGTAGAAGTATGCCGCTGGCAGCAAGCGTTTCCACTTACTCAGCCAGCCGATATTGTCATTGCGGCGTTTGCCTGCAAACTTCCTGACTCTTATATAGAGGCGATGGCTGAGCCAGCGTCGCGTAGCATCTGGATCAACTTGGAGTATCTGAGTGCTGAGGATTGGGTGCAAGGCTGTCATGGCCTACCTTCGCCGCATCTGCGTTTGCCACTAACCAAGTATTTCTTTTTCCCCGGCTTCACCAATCTGACCGGCGGCTTATTGATCGAGCGCGACTTGCTGGCACGACGTGACGCTTTCTGGGCAGACCCTGTAGCACAACGCAACTTTTGGCAGGGCTTGGGTATGGAGATACCAGAGGCTGATACTTTGAAGGTCTCACTGTTCGCTTACGAGAATGCCGCCTTGCATGGGCTATTCGATGTGTGGGCACAGGGGACACAGAAGGTCCTTTGCTTAGTGCCTGAGGGGCGCATCTTGCCGCAGGTCATGGCGTATTTCGAGAGCGAATCCGGCTATGTGCGTGGCAGTCTGGAAGTTCGTGTCTTGCCCTTCGTCGCGCAACAGGATTACGACCCGTTGCTGTGGTCCTGCGATATCAATTTCGTGCGCGGTGAGGATTCCTGTGTACGCGCGCAATGGGCGGGCAAGCCTTTCATCTGGCAGATATACCCGCAGCACGATGCGGTGCACTGGGAAAAGCTGCAAGCCTTTCTTGATCTGTATGCGGTCGGTTTGGACAGAGCTGCTGAGTCGGCAATGCAAGCATTGTGGAAAGCTTGGAACGATGAGGCGGATGCAGGCGCGGCTTGGCCGTCTTTTGCCGCATCACAGGCCGTACTTAAGGCGCATGCCCAAGACTGGTCTGGGCTTTTGGCGAAAAATGACTTGGCTTTGAATTTGCTAGATTTTTGCCAGAAAGCAGGTAGAATGCGCGCCTTGAAAATTGAGGGGCAGTAAACATGAAAACAGCACAAGAAGTACGCGTAGGTAACGTCATTATGGTTGGCACAGACCCGATGGTTGTGCTGAAAGCTGAATACAGCCGCTCAGGCCGTAACGGTTCCGTTGTGAAGATGAAGATGAAGAATCTGTTGACTGAATCAGCGCGCGAGACAGTATTCGCTGCGGATGATAAGTTCGACCAGATCATGTTGGATCGTAAAGAAGTGACTTACTCTTACTTCGCCGACCCTATGTATGTATTCATGGATGCTGAATACAACCAGTACGAGATCGAAGCCGAAAGCATGGGCGACTCCATCAACTACATCGAAGACAACATGCCTTGCGAAGTAGTGTTCTACAACGAGAAAGCGATTTCTGTCGAACTGCCTAACACCATCGTTCGTGAAGTTATCTACACCGAGCCAGCAGTGCGCGGCGATACATCCGGCAAGGTGATGAAGCCAGCCAAGATCACCGGCGGATACGAATTGCCAGTTGCGGCATTCGTTGAAATCGGCGACAAGATCGAAATCGACACACGCACCAACGAGTTCAAGAAGCGCGCGTAAATACTAACGGTCTTTCACGATTGCCTCCTCGCCCTCTGGGATAACCAGCGACTTGCTCGCTTGCGAGCTTAGTCGAATGGCTAGTTGCTTTATCAGAGGACTGAGGTGAGGGAGCGTTACTAAGTTACGCTGCACGAAAAAGCCAACCGAGAGGTTGGCTTTTTGCTTTGGTCGATACTAAGGCGATTCGATTGGAATTAAATCGAGTCTGACCCTTTATTCGTTACAGGCGAATGCATGAGATGCCATTAGTGCTGCGGAAAATAGCGTTAGTAATCTCATCACTAATGGCCTCTAACGTTCAAGCTCAGGGACGCTGCGCGGCTTTATCGCGCAGCGTCCCTTGGAGCGCAGTGTTAGCCGTCTGGTAAGCGGAATCGAATTCTTCGCAACTGTTCAGCCGTTCGATAAAACCAAGAAGGCCCGAACTGCCACCCTTGGCGAGCCAAGGCCGTAATTCGTGCCCTGCCGCAGAATAGACAGGGCGAATTTCAGTTTCACCCTTCGCTTTGCGGTCGATGTTCTGGTCCTCGCCGTATCGGTGAACTGCGTTGAGCCACTGCCTTAATGATTTCAAGGTATGCAATTCATCGGGGGTTGGGCGAGGAATATTGTTTGCCTCCAGGAATTGCCAGTGATTTTCAGAGTGCTCCGGCGCCTCACTCACCGCAACTGCGACGCCTTCATCAAACCATTGCGGCAAATGCCACCACGCGCCAAGGGTAAGTCGGGAGCGCATTTCATCGTGTGACCACTCGTGAGCGAGAAAATGCCAGTTCAGCCCGCGCGGCGAAAGCAGGATGCGATTACCATAGACCTTCGCCACAGAACCTCTCCCTCCGAATGCTTCGTAGCACCCTTCGCTGATACATGCGTTTACTATGGGGCGTGAGTTCACACCCCCGTATGCGGTTCGTATGGCGTTTTCCGCTTTTTCCATAGCTTCACGAAGCTTAGCCTGTGTCGCCTCGTCTGCGCCAGACTCGACGTAGATGCTTGGGGTGACCGGCGTTAAACCAAAACTCTCTGGCGCAAGGAGTTTTCCTCCTTGGAGAATGCTGCATCCGCTGATGAGGCTTGCGGTTAGCAGAAGAATAATGATCTTCAAATGACGCATGGATGGGCTCGGCTAGAAGACGGCTAACGTAAAAGTGAGGGGCTGCGCGCTTTTGCGCAGTCCCTCTCGACTGACGGGTTCGGCGTCGTAACCAACCCACAGGCTTTGTGGTTCTTGAAAGAGCAGCCGCAATCACCCAAAGAAAACTGACAGGGGCTAAACATCTTCGACAAGAACCAAGCGTACAACTGGAGTGAGAGCGCGCGCCTTATGTGCGGCAGCGGGGCCAGCAGAAATGAAGATGCCTGAGCCTTGCGGATAGACCTCCACTCGACCGTTGAAATCAACCTCAAGAGTGCCTTCCAACACAAAGCCGATATGGCCGTTCTCGCACCAGACTGGCTCTACAAAATCAGACGAGAACTCCAGCAGACGGATTTGTCTCGCACCCTCCCGATAGGCTTTGAAACGAGCGCCAGGCAGTGAGCTTTCCCACTGGAGCGAATCAAAATCAATAGCGATTGGCAACATAGCTCAGGTGTTAAGACGCCGAACGTAGAGCTAACCGGCGCTGCGCAGCTTTATCGCGCAGCGTCCAGCGACTGAAAGGAGCGAGGTTGAGCGCCGGGTTAGACCACGACTGTTTTGAAGGCCCAAAAACGACTCCCTGTGAAATTCCAGAACAGGCCGATGCCTGTCGTGATGATTTGGGCAAACCAGTAATTCCATGTCCAATGGTGCACCAATAGTGCCATGAGACCGGCGTTGATGCAGAAGCCAACTCCCAATACCGCGAAGTATCTTGATGCCGTCTCAAAATGAGACTTACCGCTTTGGAATGTGAAAACGTAGTTGAGAATGTAATTGACGATTGACCCAAGGGCATAGCCGATTGCTGAAGCCAAAGCAGCTGGTATAAGAAATACTGAGGCTCCGCCCCATAGAACTGCGTATTGGACAGCGGTGCCGGAGACGCCAACAGCGGCGAATCGAAAAAATTGATGGTGAAGGCGCATATTGAGGCTCTTTTACTCGGAGTCGGTCGGTATGGCTAGTGGCCTAACGTGGAGTTGAGGGGCGGCGCGCTTTTGCGCCGTCCCGCTCGAACGTGGGGTTATACCCTTCCACTTCCACTACAACGTGGACATACCTGCCCAGCGGCGCCAATTGTTCTTGCCTCAACGATTAGTCTAGCTGATGCAGTTTCGATGTCCCTTATTTTTTGAGCATCGCTGGTCAAGCGAACTTGATTTAAACCCTCGCGTTTGTAGTCTTCAATGGCCTTTCTGGCGGCTTCAATTCTTAATAATACTTCTTCACGCGTCATGCTCAGTTACCTCCTTTGTAGTTTTTCATTTGCTCATAGGCGCGGGTCATTTCTTCTGAAATGAAGTCACGACATTTTTGGTTGCGTTTCTCAAAGCCGGGGACAATCTTGCCGCAGCGCATGAGTTCATCATACAAAAGCTCAAAGTCCTCAAAGTGATTTTCAAAGATTATTTTCTTTTCAACAAGTCCATTTAGCCACGATGAAGCGGTAATTGTCATTGCTCGAACAGCATTTGTTACGTCAGGACCGATAAGACGATCACAATCGATTTCGTTAACGCCTTCCCAACTTTTGTGAAGGTTAAAAACGTGGTCGTTCGCTGGCTTTTGTGGCGAATGGTGCGATAGGTAAAGAAAGCCGAGTACAAGTAGAGAAGCAAAGGTAAGTAGCAAAAACATCTTCATTATTTCGAATGTTTGGTCTGGCGATAGCGTCGAGAAAATAGGAAGTGACAGCCATTGTTTGTATAAGCTCCAAAAAACGAATGCGCCTACAGTTCCGAGGCCACCCACTGCTAATGCGGCTTTCCAAAACTTTTCCATCATTCGATAAAACTCCAATAAAGGGTATAACGTAAAATTAACCGGCTCCGCGCTTTTGCGGAGTCCGGGTTGAATGTCCGGTTAGGCTGACCCGAGAGCGTATGCATGCGTGGTAGTCGCAAGGTTGGCAACAGCAATGAAAAAGGTCGAGAAATTGATTCCTTTCAACGCTTCGGAATGCAATTTATGTCGAACTCCAAACTCGAATTCTGTTAGCTCAAATGCGCTGGCATCAGCATGGGCAAGCATACTATCTCGGGCCGACTCAAGTTGGGCACGCAGTGTGAAAAAGTCGTTTCTGTCATCGTCCTTCGGAAATGCGAGCATAACTACTTGATCGAAGTGATCGCGGATGAATTTTGCATTGTTGCTTGCAACATTTCCATTTTCAGCATATCCAGATTTGAAAATTTGACAAAAGAAAACTATAGCCAACTCTCGACACGCGTTAGCTATGGCGAAACAGTCGACTGAGTCAGCGAACTCGCGGGGATGTAGTTCGTTATGCGCTTCGAGGTGACTAGACTTTTGAACCTCCGGCGTGTAATCGGGTTGGCTTCGGGCAAAGGAGTGGTATGAATTGAGATGCTTCCAGTCCTTTGCACTTACCTCCTCGGAGGTTTGCGCTACTAATGCTCGTTCGGCAAGCCTCAAGAGGCTCTTGACTTCGTCGAGCGTGGACATCCATAGCAGTATCCGAGTGTGCTCTTCGTACGTCAGAACGCTATTTCGAGGAAGCGGCATTGCGTTGGCCTAACGTAAAGTAGACACCCCAAAAAATGCCTGGAAAAGCACCTTCAAGGTGTACAATCTGGCATCTTCTCTGCAATGCCTTGTTTTGATTGGAGGTGAAATTATGGCAACCCCTAATCTTTCCGATAAAAACACCACGTCAAAATCCCCAAAATTATTAGATCAAGTCCGCGATAAGTTGCGTGTGAAGCACTACGCCATCCGTACTGAGCAAACTTATGTGGACTGGATTAAACGTTATATTTTCTTTCACGGCAAGCGTCATCCGAAAGATATGGGGGCGCAGGAGATAGAAGCTTTCCTTACGCATCTTGCGGTGGTCGGCAAGGTCGCGGCTTCCACGCAAAACTTAGCCAAGAGCGCGATTCTGTTTCTTTACCGTGAGGTGTTGGAAATAAAACTGCCTTGGTTGGATAACATCACGCAAGCCAAAGCCCCGAAGCGTTTGCCTGTGGTGCTGACTGTGAGCGAGGTGCAGGCGGTGTTGTCGCATTTGAACGGCACGCATTTGTTGATCGCTTCGTTGTTGTACGGCGGCGGTATGCGGCTGATGGAAGCGGTGCGCTTGCGCGTGAAGGACGTGGAGTTCGAACGGCGAGAGATCATCGTGCGCGAGGGCAAAGGATTCAAAGATAGAGTGACGATGTTGCCGGAAGCCGTGATTGCCTCGCTCAAGATTCATCTGGCGAAAGTCCAAGCCTTGCACGAAGAGGATGTGGCACTGGGATACGGCGAGGTGTATCTGCCTTTCGCGCTCGACAAAAAATATCCGAATGCCGGACGTGAATGGGGCTGGCAATATATCTTCCCGTCGAAGAATCTGTCGGTCGATCCGCGCTCGGGCAAGACGCGCCGCCATCATGTGGATGAGAAGGGGGTGCAGCGCGCGGTGAAGCAGGCAGTGCGTGATGCGGAGCTGACCAAGCCCGCCACGCCGCATACGCTGCGCCATTCCTTCGCCACGCACCTGCTGCAATCCGGCTACGACATCAGGACAGTGCAAGAGCTACTCGGTCATTCGGATGTGTCCACCACCATGATCTACACCCATGTGCTGAACAAAGGCGGCAAGGGTGTAGTGAGTCCGCTGGATCGTTCATGATTGCCTATCTTATCCGCCGCATCCTCTACGCCTTACCTATCCTCATCGGGGTGAATCTGCTCACCTTCGCTTTGTTCTTCGTGGTGAATACGCCCGACGACATGGCGCGTATGCAGTTGGGTATCAAACGTGTCACTCCCGAAGCGATCGAGAAATGGAAGCAGCAGCGCGGCTACGATAAACCGATGCTATTTAACAGCTCTGCCGAGGGCGCGGGCAAAGCGACCGACACCATCTTCTGGCAAAAGTCCGCCAGCATGTTCATCTTCGATTTTGGCTACTCTGACGATGGGCGCAGTATCAGCCGCGAGATCGCCACACGCATGGGCCCCAGTCTTGCGATCGCGCTGCCGACTTTTATCATCGGGCTATTTGCTTATGTCAGTTTCGCCTTGCTGATGACGCTGTTTCGCGGCACGGCTTTGGATATGGCGGGCGTTGCATTGTGTGTGTTGCTGATGTCGATCTCGGGTTTGTTCTACATCATCGGCGGGCAGTTTCTAGTCAGTAAGCTTTGGCATCTGGTGCCTATCTCCGGTTACGCCAGTGGTGCGGACAGTTTCAAGTTCGTGGTGTTGCCCATCCTCATCGGCGTAATAGGCGGTGTGGGTGCTAGCAGTCGCTGGTATCGCACTATCTTCTTGGAAGAGATCGGCAAAGACTATGTACGCACCGCGCGTGCCAAAGGGCTTTCCGAGTTGCGCGTGTTGTTCACTCATGTGCTGAAGAACGCCATGATTCCCATTCTTACCGGCGTGGTGGTGGTCATCCCGCTGTTGTTCATGGGCAGTTTACTCACTGAGTCTTTCTTCGGTATCCCCGGTCTGGGTAGCTACACCATAGACGCCATCAACGCGCAGGATTTTAGCGTGGTGCGTGCCATGGTGTTCCTAGGTTCAGTGCTTTATATCGTCGGGCTTATCCTCACGGATATTTCTTATACCGTGGTCGATCCACGGGTGAGGTTGCAATGATGCAATCTTTTAGAATTGGTCATTCCCGCGCAGGTGGGAATCTAGCCAAGAAAAAAAATTCGCGTAGCGAACAACGCCAAGGTTTTGTCGCGCTATGCGCGAGCTTACTAATTAGCTGGATTCCCGCTTGCGCGGGAATGACGGGGTGGGCTGTTTTATGAGCGTCATACCTGTCATCTTGTGGAGTGACGCACTGGTGTTCCTGTTGATCGCGGCATGTGCGGCGGGTGCTTGGACGATACGCCAGCGTGAACACTTGTTGTTGCCTTGGCGACGGGTTGCGCAGAGCAAGGTGGCGATGGTGTCGCTGCTGGTGCTGAGCGTGTTCCTCATCATCGGTTTATTGGACACCTTGCATTACCGTGCCGCATTGCCCCAGCAGGCTGATGGTCAGCAGGTCTATACACCCGAGGTGTTGAGCGTGTTCGATAAGCTGGTGACACCGCTACGTACACATCACGAGAAGACTTACTCCGCACCCTTTGCCATTACGCTGTTCGCCAAGGAGAGCATCACCGATGCGAGCGGACATATGTTGCGCGAGTATCCGCGTCTGCAATACGGCGGCGCGCATTTGCAAGATGTCGCGCAGCGCGCTACTGATGTGACGCAACGAGTCTTGCAGGGTGGGGGATTGGGCGCACTGTTCGCTGTATTGGTATTAGCCGCGCTGCGGCGTTTGGTGTGGCGTGCCGAAACTATCACTTGGCTCTTTCTCTGTATCTTGATCGGCGTGATCGCTGATCTGGCCAGTGCCTACCACGTGTTGGGTACGGACAAGGTCGGGCAGGATGTGTTGTATCTGTCACTTAAAAGCATACGTACCGGTCTCATCATAGGCACCGTCACCACGCTAGTGACGCTTCCGCTGGCGCTATTTCTCGGTGTCGCGGCGGGCTATTTCCGGGGCTGGGTGGACGATGTCATCCAGTACATTTATACCGTGTTGAGTTCTATCCCCAGCGTGCTGCTGATCGCGGCGGCTGTGTTGATGATGCAGGTCACCATAGATACTCATCCGCAATGGTTCGATACCGCTGCCTCGCGTGCCGACCTACGGCTAGTTTTTCTGTGCCTGATACTGGGTATGACCAGTTGGACCGGACTGTGTCGCTTGCTGCGCGGCGAGACATTGAAGTTGCGCGAGATGGAATATATCCAAGCAGCGCAATCCTTTGGTGTGTCGAGTATGCGCATACTCGCGCGTCATATCATTCCCAATGTGATGCACATTATTCTTATTTCGCTGGTGATGGATTTCTCCGCACTGGTGCTAGCCGAAGCGGTGCTCTCTTATGTAGGTGTGGGCGTCGACCCTTCCACCATCAGCTTCGGCACCATGATCAACGCGGCACGCTTGGAAATGGGGCGCGAACCTATGGTGTGGTGGGCCTTGGCTGCGGCTTTTGGTTTTATGTTGGCTCTCGTGTTGGCGGCCAATTTGTTCGCCGATGCAGTCCGTGATGCCTTTGATCCCAGAATAAATAGGACGGGCGCATGAGCATACTTAAAGTCGACAACTTAGTGGCTAGGCTACGCAACGGCGTACACATCGTCGACGGCATCTCCTTCGACATTGCAGCGGGTGAGACTTTTGCCTTGCTAGGCGAATCGGGTTGCGGAAAGTCCATGACTGCGCTGTCCTTGATGCGCTTGTTGCCGGATGGTGTGGAGAACGCGGGCGGTTCAGTGAGCCTGCAAGATAAGACGCTACAGCAGTTGTCTGAACGTGAGATGCGCGCGGTGCGTGGCGGCACGATGGCGATGATCTTCCAGGAGCCGGGGCTGAGTCTGAATCCGGTGATGACGGTGGGAGCACAGATTGCGGAGGTGCTGTCTTTACATCAGGGCATTAGCGGCGCGGAGGCATTGCAGCCCTGTATAGAATTACTAGAGCAGGTCGGTATCCCCGATGCGGCACGCCGTGTGCACGAATACCCCTTCCAGTTCTCTGGCGGTATGAAACAGCGCGTAATGATCGCGATGGCTTTGGCAGGTAAGCCCAAGTTGCTTATCGCGGACGAACCGACCACGGCACTGGATGTGACGATACAGGCTCAGGTGTTGAGCTTGTTGCGCGACACGCAGCAGCAGAGCGGCATGGCAATGTTGCTCATCACGCATGACTTGGGTGTGGTGGCTGAAAATGCACATCGTGTCGCGGTGATGTATGCGGGCGAAATCGTGGAGCAGGCGTCACGTGACGAGTTGTTTGCACGACCGCTGCATCCCTATACCCAGAAACTTTTCGCCGCTTTACCCGATGCTAAGCGTCGCGACCATCAGCTGACTGCCATCCCCGGCAGCGTGCCGCCCTTGGGTAGCATCACAAACGGTTGTCGATTTGCACCGCGCTGTGACCGTGCTTGGGAACGTTGTCATGAGCAGACGCCGGAATGGACAGTGATGGCCGCTGGGCAGGGGGTGCGTTGCCACTTGTATGCTGCTGATGCGGCGGCAAGAGAGAAGAGGGAAGAGGGAAGGGTAGAAGCACAGCCGCGCATTTCCTCTTCTCCTTTATCCATTCCCCCTTCCCTCTTGCAGGTTGAAAATTTGCAAGTCCATTTTCCTATACGCAAAGGCGTCATGCAGCGTGTGGTAGGACAGGTGAAAGCTGTTGACGGCGTGTCGCTGGAGATCAAGCAGGGGCGCACGCTGGCGCTGGTGGGTGAGTCTGGTTGTGGCAAGACGACCTTGGGCAAGGCATTGCTGCAACTGATAAAACCGACAGCTGGCAGCGTGCGATTTGCAGAGCAAGAACTGATAGGACTGGATGCGCAGACCTTACGCAACAAACGCTCGGCGATGCAGATGGTGTTTCAGGATCCTTATGCTTCGCTCAATCCCAAGATGCGAGTGGCCGAGATATTGGAAGAAGGAATGACTGCCCTAGCCATAGGTGGCAATAGTGCCGCACGTCAGGCGCATATCGACGAGCTGTTGGACAAGTGCGGTCTGGCACGCAGCGCGAAGTGGCGTTATCCGCATGAGTTCTCAGGCGGTCAGCGCCAGCGTATCGCCATCGCGCGCGCGTTGGCGGTATCGCCAAAACTGTTGATTTGCGATGAGCCGACCTCAGCACTAGACGTATCGGTGCAGGCGCAGATATTGAATCTGCTCAAGTCGCTGCAGCAGGAACTGGGGCTGAGCTATCTCTTCATCACGCACAATCTCGCAGTGGTGGACTATCTCGCGCACGAAGTGTGTGTGATGTATCAGGGTAGGGTGGTGGAGCGAGGCACGGCGGAGCAGGTGCTGGGTTCTCCTACAAATGATTACACCAAGACTTTGTTGGCAGCTGTGCCGCGTATTCATATCTAATAGTCTATTTTAGAATAGATAATTTATTTTCCCTCGCTAGATTTTGCCTAAGCACACCATCATTTAGGGTTGACTCTTGCGGCAGTTAGGACTATGAATATCCCTAGAACTTTGGGGTTTTTGTAGTCTTAACTAACTTAAAAGGAGCTAATCATGAATACCAATTCTATGGGCGTTGTTGGAGATGTCAGTAAAGAGAAACTGATGCAGGATTTGCATGTGGTCGTGACCGATGCAGAGGCGTTGCTGAAAGCGACAGCCGGACACGCCGGCGAAAAGATGGATGCCACCCGTGAGCGTATCCATGCGAATTTAGTTGCTGCAAAGGCACGTCTTGCCGTAGCAGAGGCTGCCGTGGTCGCGAAGACCAAGGATGCTGCCAAGGCTACCGATGTATATGTACACGAGAACCCATGGAAAGCCGTTGGAGTCGCTGCGGGTGTGGGTGTGATCATTGGTATGTTGATCGGCCGTGGACGATAGGCGTCTGCCATGGCAGAGCAAAGTAGTGGTCTGATGGGATCGGTGAAGCGTTTGTTCGCCACACTGACCGGTATCCTAGCGACGCGTTTGGAGTTGCTCTCGAATGAATTGCAGGAGGAGCGGCTGTTCTGGTCGCGGATGATACTGTGGTGGCTGGTCGCCCTGTTTTGCGCGGGTGTCGCCGTACTACTACTTGCGGCTTTTATCGTTGTGGCGTTCTGGGATGAAAGTCGTCTTGTTGCGCTGGGTACGTTGAGTGCATTCTTCTTTGTCTTGGCCGGGTTGGCCGCCTATAAGATACGCACAAAGTCGCGCGCTAAATCCAAACTCTTTTCTGCCAGTCTGGCTGAGCTAGCCAAAGACCAAGATCAGTTGGGAGCTTAGCTATGCGTGCCGATAAGATGGATACTTTGATGCAAAGAAGAGGGGAGCTACTTGGAAGAATCGCTGCGCAACGTGAGCAATTGACTGAGTTCGGCGCGCGTTTTAGCTCGCCTATGAGCTTACTCGACAAGGGCAGGGGGGTAGTGAGTTATCTATACTCACATCCGCTGTTGGCAGCTGCAGGTGTGGCGCTGGTAGTGCTGCGCAGGCGCTCACTGTTGGGGCTGGCAGGGGGCGTGTGGAGTCTGTGGAAGGTCTACCGCACTGCATCCCAATTAAGCCAAAGTCTGGCTCGTAGTCAGGGAAAATAACAGGGTCGAATCGCTAATTAGCGATATTCACAAGCGATGGTGGAGACGAGCCGTTCAGTTCTTCGCCAGTTGCTTGCTGCTTTGCTTTGCGTGTCGTTTCGATCTCGTGTGGTGTTTTGAATAATGGCTACCACTGGATTGAACAATCTGCAGTCTCTGACCTGGCCGGATGATCTTTGCTCCGTGGTTCCATGCGCGTAGGTTAGCAAGGCTCACATGATAGCGTCGTGCGATTGAGCCCAAGGTATCCCCTCTACGCACAGTGTGACTGACGGCGAATTGGTTTTCGTGGCTGGGTAGCAGATGCATATTGAATGCTTCCAGCTCGTTATCGCCACTGGTTTCCTGCAACGGTACCAGCAAGGTCTGGCCGCTGCTGCGATCAGCTCGTGGAGATAGGCCATTGACCGACTTCAGTTTCGCCACGGTCATGCCAAAGCGCGGCGCTAGTTGGTCGAAGCGTTCACCCTTCTTGGGTTGGTAGGATTGCCAAGAGACCAGCGGTTTGTCGTTGCTTTCCAGATTACTCAAGAAGGTCTCGACCTTGCCGATAGGCAGCAGGATCAGGTCGTTGTGGTCTTGCAAGATGACTGGACGGTTATGGGCTGGGTTCAGCGCCAAGAACTCATCTTCCGAGATGTCAGCCAGTTCCGCGAACATTTTCACGTCCATCTGTTTGTCGGTGGTGATCGCAGCGAAGTAAGGTTGGTTGGGGATGGGCGCCAACGTCAGGCCATACACTTCCGGATGAGCTACGATATTTTTAATCGCCATCAGCTTGGGGACATAGTTACGTGTCTCGTTGGGCAACTTTAAGCTCAGATAATCGATAGGCAGGCCTTTGCGGCGATTGTGCTTCTGTGCGCGATCCACCGCACCTTCACCACAGTTATAAGCCGCTAGTGCCAGTGCCCAGTCGCCGAACTGCGCGTGCAACTTCTCAAGATAGTCCAGACGCGCCATTGGTGGCACTCACTACGTCACGACGACCGTCATACCACCAGTTCTGTTGTAGGCCGAAATGACGACCAGTGGAAGGGATGAACTGCCAGATACCCGAGGCACTGCTGTGCGAGTAGGCGCCGGGATTGAAGGCGCTTTCTATCATAGGCAGCAGCGCGATCTCGGTGGGCATGCCGCGACGTTCAACTTCTTCGGTGATGTAGTGCAGATAGCGACCTGCACGCTCAGTCATGCGTGCCACGTATTCGGGACGATCGGCATAATAGCGTTCGTGACGAGCGATCAAATTGCTGTCGAGTTCCGGCATTGCATAGCCGGCGCGTATACGTTCCCACAGGTCAGATTCCGCTACAGGTTCTGCTTGGGGCAGTAGTTCTAGTGTGACGTTGTGTGCGTTGGTCAGCGAGGTTGGTACGAAGTTGTCCGTATTTACTGTGCTCATCGCGAGTAATTCACCCGCCTGTGCCGAGGTACAGAAAGATAAGGTGAGTAGCAATGGCAGTACGAAACGGATCAGTTGCACAGAGTATTCCTGACAGTAAAAGTGGCGCGATGGTAGCCGAGTTGCCCCATACGGGTCAATTCATCTTTATAAATAAAGACATCCGCGCTGTCGCCAGCACGGATGTCAGGGGGTGATGCTATGTCTTAACGAACTGCGTTCTTCAACTGATCGAGGATGGCTGGATTCTCCAAAGTAGACACGTCTTGGGTGATCTCCTC
>CAVUDR010000008.1:0-118919 GCA_963740305.1 uncultured beta proteobacterium
TAAAAAAGTAAAAAGCCCCGACATTTCTGTCGGGGCTTTTTACTTTGTAAGGAGTCTGACGATGACCTACTTTCGCATGGAAGAACCACACTATCATTGGCGCGGAGTCGTTTCACTGTCCTGTTCGGGATGGGAAGGAGTGGGACCAACTCGCTATGGTCGTCAGACAAACTGTTAGGTTACTTGCGATGTTATGCAAGAACCGTGTTTGTTGTCACTTGAGTCTTTCGATTCAAGCAACGATATTTTTGGAAGAAGTAAATCAGGTTTTCAATTGTATTTTTACACAACGTTGCGTTACACCATAACACTTACTTAATGTTATAGGATCAAGCCTCACGAGCAATTAGTATCAGTTAGCTTAACGCATTACTGCGCTTCCACACCTGACCTATCAACGTCCTGGTCTCGAACGACTCTTTAGGGGGGTTAAACCCCCAGGGAAATCTAATCTCAAGGCGAGTTTCCCGCTTAGATGCTTTCAGCGGTTATCTCTTCCAGATTTAGCTACCCGGCAATACCACTGGCGTGATAACCGGTACACCAGAGATCTGTCCACTCCGGTCCTCTCGTACTAGGAGCAGGTCCCTTCAAATTTCCAACGCCCAAGGCAGATAGGGACCAAACTGTCTCACGACGTTTTAAACCCAGCTCACGTACCACTTTAAATGGCGAACAGCCATACCCTTGGGACCGGCTACAGCCCCAGGATGTGATGAGCCGACATCGAGGTGCCAAACTCCCCCGTCGATATGAACTCTTGGGAGGAATCAGCCTGTTATCCCCAGAGTACCTTTTATCCGTTGAGCGATGGCCCTTCCATACAGAACCACCGGATCACTATGACCTACTTTCGTATCTGCTCGACTTGTCAGTCTCGCAGTTAAGCATCCTTTTGCCATTGCACTATCAGTACGATGTCCGACCGTACCTAGGATACCTTCGTACTCCTCCGTTACAATTTGGGAGGAGACCGCCCCAGTCAAACTGCCTACCATGCACGGTCCCCAACCCCGATAAGGGGTCTAGGTTAGAATCTCAAACACACCAGGCTGGTATTTCAAGGTTGGCTCCATAAGGACTGGCGTCCCTACTTCGTAGCCTCCCAGCTATCCTACACAGGTCTATTCAAAATCCAATGCAAAGCTACAGTAAAGGTTCATGGGGTCTTTCCGTCTAGCCTCGGGTAGATTGCATCTTCACAAACATTTCAACTTCGCTGAGTCTCAGGAGGAGACAGTGTGGCCATCGTTACGCCATTCGTGCAGGTCGGAACTTACCCGACAAGGAATTTCGCTACCTTAGGACCGTTATAGTTACGGCCGCCGTTTACTGGGACTTCAATCAAGAGCTTGCACCCCATCATTTAATCTTCCAGCACCGGGCAGGCGTCACACTCTATACGTCCACTTTCGTGTTTGCAGAGTGCTGTGTTTTTATTAAACAGTCGCAGCCACCATTTCACTGCAACCCCATCGCGCTTCGTGAGTAAATCACTACACGCTAGCGGGGCGCACCTTCTCCCGAAGTTACGGTGCTAATTTGCCGAGTTCCTTCTCCTGAGTTCTCTCAAGCACCTTAGAATTCTCATCCTACCCACCTGTGTCGGTTTGCGGTACGGTCTCAACATAACTGAAGCTTAGTGGCTTTTCTTGGAAGCTTGGTATCAGCAACTTCAGTACCTAAGTACCTCGTTATCACGCCTCAGAATTGACCTCCCGGATTTGCCTAAGAGATCTCCCTACACGCTTGAACCACCTATTCCAACAGATGGCTTGCCTAACCTTCTCCGTCCCCACATCGCATTATATTGAGGTACAGGAATATTAACCTGTTTCCCATCGACTACGCATTTCTGCCTCGCCTTAGGGGCCGACTCACCCTGTTCCGATGAACGTTGAACAGGAAACCTTGGGTTTTCGGTGAGGGGGCCTTTCACCCCCTTTATCGCTACTCATGTCAGCATTCGCACTTCTGATACCTCCAGCATCCCTCACAGAACACCTTCGCAGGCCTACAGAACGCTCTCCTACCATATGTAATAATTACATATCCGCAGCTTCGGTGCATGATTTGAGCCCCGTTACATCTTCCGCGCAGGACGACTCGATCAGTGAGCTATTACGCTTTCTTTAAATGATGGCTGCTTCTAAGCCAACATCCTGACTGTTTTAGCCTTCCCACTTCGTTTTCCACTTAATCATGTCTTTGGGACCTTAGCTGGCGGTCTGGGTTGTTTCCCTCTTGACACCGGACGTTAGCACCCGATGTCTGTCTCCCATGCTCGCACTACTCGGTATTCGGAGTTTGCAATGGTTTGGTAATCAGCAATAGACCCCTAGCCATAACAGTGCTCTACCCCCGAGCGTGATACATGAGGTACTACCTAAATAGTTTTCGGAGAGAACCAGCTATTTCCAAGTTTGTTTAGCCTTTCACCCCTATCCACAGCTCATCCCCTAACTTTTCAACGTTAGTGGGTTCGGACCTCCAGTACCTGTTACAGCACCTTCATCCTGGCCATGGATAGATCACTTGGTTTCGGGTCTACGCCCAGCAACTATCGCCCTTATCAGACTCGGTTTCCCTACGCCTCCCCTATTCGGTTAAGCTCGCTACTGAACGTAAGTCGCTGACCCATTATACAAAAGGTACGCAGTCACGGAACAAGTCCGCTCCCACTGTTTGTATGCATACGGTTTCAGGTTCTATTTCACTCCCCTTCCGGGGTTCTTTTCGCCTTTCCCTCACGGTACTGGTTCACTATCGGTCGATTACGAGTATTTAGCCTTGGAGGATGGTCCCCCCATGTTCAGACAAGGTTTCTCGTGCCCCGCCCTACTTGTCGCAATCCTAGTTCCACACTAATGTTTTCACCTACGGGGCTATCACCCACTATGGCCAGACTTTCCAGACTGTTTGGTTAACAATAATGCTAAAAATTGCAGGCTCTTCCGCGTTCGCTCGCCACTACTTACGGAATCTCGGTTGATTTCTTTTCCTTCAGGTACTTAGATGTTTCAGTTCCCTGAGTTCGCTTCCACTAGCCTATGTATTCAGCTAGGGATGACCTATAAGGCCGGGTTTCCCCATTCAGATATCTACGGATCAAAGCTTATTGCCAGCTCCCCGTAGCTTTTCGCAGGCTATCACGTCTTTCATCGCCTGTAATCGCCAAGGCATCCACCATATGCACTTATTCGCTTGACCCTATAACGTTAAGCCCTAATCATCGCTGATCAGGCGTTATCGTGTTTCGCATTTTGTTGCCTTATTTCTTATCTAATCTTTCAATCAGACTCGAGCAAAGGTTTGTGTCTCATCTTTATGACTAATAAAAATGATCTTGATACAATCAAAAACCCTCAAGTTTTCTCACACAAATAAAGATGGATTTAACCAACTCGATTCATGCTTGAATCACTTATTTACTTCTTCCAAATTTTTAAAGAACTTCTTATCGGCAAAGCCAATATCTAAACCCTCAGGCTTACATACAGACTCTATCTACTACAGCTTTTTTTCACCCACCATCGTTTTAATACTGGTGGAGGTTAACGGATTCGAACCGTTCACCCTCTGCTTGCAAAGCAGATGCTCTACCAAATGAGCTAAACCCCCTATACCGCACGACTTGCTCTGGTGGGTCTAGTTGGACTCGAACCAACGACCCCTGCGTTATCAACACAGTGCTCTAACCAGCTGAGCTACAGACCCTTAACTGTACTTCGAACGAACAACTGATGAGTGTAGGCACTCAGCCTCTTTGGATACTCTAGAAAGGAGGTGATCCAGCCGCACCTTCCGATACGGCTACCTTGTTACGACTTCACCCCAGTCATGAAACCCACCGTGGTAAGCGCCCCCCTTACGGTTAGGCTACCTACTTCTGGCAGATTCCACTCCCATGGTGTGACGGGCGGTGTGTACAAGACCCGGGAACGTATTCACCGCGACATGCTGATCCGCGATTACTAGCGATTCCGACTTCACGCAGTCGAGTTGCAGACTGCGATCCGGACTACGATCGGCTTTCTGAGATTAGCTCCCCCTCGCGGGTTGGCAACCCTCTGTACCGACCATTGTATTACGTGTGAAGCCCTACCCATAAGGGCCATGAGGACTTGACGTCATCCCCACCTTCCTCCGGTTTATCACCGGCAGTCTCATTAAAGTGCCCAACCAAATGATGGCAATTAATGATAAGGGTTGCGCTCGTTGCGGGACTTAACCCAACATCTCACGACACGAGCTGACGACAGCCATGCAGCACCTGTGTTCAGATTCCCTTTCGGGCACAATCACATCTCTGCGATCTTCCTGACATGTCAAGGGTAGGTAAGGTTTTTCGCGTTGCATCGAATTAATCCACATAATCCACCGCTTGTGCGGGTCCCCGTCAATTCCTTTGAGTTTTAATCTTGCGACCGTACTCCCCAGGCGGTCAACTTAGCGCGTTAGCTGCGTTACTAAAGAAGTCTCCTTCCCCAACAACTAGTTGACATCGTTTAGGGCGTGGACTACCAGGGTATCTAATCCTGTTTGCTCCCCACGCTTTCGTGCATGAGCGTCAGTGTTAGCCCAGGGGGCTGCCTTCGCCATCGGTATTCCTCCACATCTCTACGCATTTCACTGCTACACGTGGAATTCTACCCCCCTCTGCTACACTCTAGTCTTGCAGTCACAAATGCAGTTCCCAGGTTAAGCCCGGGGATTTCACATCTGTCTTACAGAACCGCCTGCGCACGCTTTACGCCCAGTAATTCCGATTAACGCTCGCACCCTACGTATTACCGCGGCTGCTGGCACGTAGTTAGCCGGTGCTTCTTCTTCCGGTACCGTCATCCACATTTAGTATTAATAAATGCGATTTCTTTCCGGCTGAAAGAGCTTTACAACCCGAAGGCCTTCTTCACTCACGCGGTATGGCTGGATCAGGCTTGCGCCCATTGTCCAAAATTCCCCACTGCTGCCTCCCGTAGGAGTCTGGACCGTGTCTCAGTTCCAGTGTGGCTGGTCGTCCTCTCAGACCAGCTACGGATCGTCGCCTAGGTGAGCCTTTACCTCACCTACTAGCTAATCCGATATCGGCCACTCCGAAAGCGAAAGGTCTTGCGATCCCCTCCTTTCCCCCTCAGGGCATATGCGGTATTAGCGTAACTTTCGCTACGTTATCCCCCACTTCCGGACATGTTCCGATATATTACTCACCCGTTCGCCACTAACTTTGGAGCAAGCTCCAAAGCCCGTTCGACTTGCATGTGTAAAGCATACCGCCAGCGTTCAATCTGAGCCAGGATCAAACTCTTCAGTTTAATTCCTGTTACTTTGATTCTTGCGAATCGGTCTTACTCAAAGTGAATCATT
The DNA here is from genome assembly GCA_963740305.1 of uncultured beta proteobacterium. GTDB lineage: Bacteria > Pseudomonadota > Gammaproteobacteria > Burkholderiales > Gallionellaceae > Gallionella. The sequence continues at coordinate 5,368 of CAVUDR010000008.1, forward strand.
GACATGATTCTTTTAGACTTCGTGTAAGTTGCTACTATATTTTTAAAGTCATTCATCACCCTAAGATGACAAATGCCCAAAAAAACCAAGCACCTACACTCGTCAATTGTTCGTTCTATTCTGTTAAAGAGCAGCTGCCTTGGCAGCGAAGAGGTGCGCATTATAGAGATTAAATTCTTCTCGTCAACTACATTCGCATTTCTTTTTTATTTCCTACATCACTTCAGAAAAGCCAGCTATCTACCTGATAACTAATGGGTTTATCCATCTCACCCTTCCGCCGTACTGCGAAGAGGTGCGCATTCTACAGACACAATCCCTCACGTCAATAGCTTTCTGTCATTTTCTTGTAACTCACTGATGTATCAGAGCTCAAGCAGTGCCACCCACCGTTAAGCCATCAATCTTGAGTGTAGGTTGACCCACACCTACAGGAACACTTTGACCTTCTTTACCACATGTACCTACACCAGAATCTAATGCGGTATCGTTACCCACCATAGAAATACGCGTCAAAACGTCCGGCCCATTACCTATCAAGGTAGCACCTTTGACTGGGTAAGTAATCTTGCCGTTCTCTATCATATAGGCCTCAGTCGTAGAGAAAACGAACTTGCCACTCGTGATATCGACCTGACCACCACCAAAATTAACCGCATACAAGCCATGCTTCACTGATGAGATAATCTCATCCCGAGTTTTATCACCATTCAACATCATGGTATTGGTCATGCGTGGCATTGGAATGTGCGCATAAGACTCTCGCCTTGCGTTCCCAGTAAGGGCGACACCCATAAGACGAGCATTAAGACTATCCTGCAGATAGCCCTTAAGTATTCCGTTCTCGATAAGCGTGGTGCACTGTGTTGCATTCCCCTCATCGTCCATCTGCAATGAACCGCGACGATTGATGATGGTACCGTCATCGACCACAGTGATGCCTTCGGCTGCAACGCGCTCGCCTATACGCCCCGAGAAGGCCGAGCTGCCCTTGCGATTAAAATCACCTTCCAGTCCATGACCTATAGCCTCGTGCAAAAGTATTCCCGGCCAACCATTACCAAGCACTACTGTCATATTCCCCGCAGGTGCAGGGGCTGCATCCAAATTCACTACCGCCTGATGAACCGCCTCAGCCGCATAGCGACGCAAGAGCTCGTCATCAAAATAGTCATAGCTAAATCGACCTCCACCACCAGCCGAACCTTGTTCACGGCGACCGCCACTTTCCACGATCACTTGCAATGAGAGTCGCACCAACGGGCGTATATCAGCATTCATCAAGCCATCATGGCGCGCCACCATCACCACTTCGTACTCTCCTGCCAGACTCGCCATTACCTGCACGACACGATTATCCGCTGTGCGCGCATAGCCTTCTAGGCGCTCTAACAAAGTAACTTTATCCGCGTCTTTAATGCTAGCAATCGGATCATGTGGGAGATAGATATCGCGGCGAGTACCCTGCTTCATGATCGGCACCGACTGTGTGCCACCTTGTCGCGCAATCGCGCGCGTGGCATGGGCGGCACTTTCTAGCGCATTCAAACTAATATCATCCGAGTACGCAAAAGCGGTCTTCTCACCACTGACAGCACGCACACCCACACCTTGATCGATGTTGAAGCTTCCAGACTTAACGATACCTTCTTCCAAAGACCAACTTTCAGCACGACTATATTGGAAATACAGGTCCGCATAATCAAGGCGATGAGCCATCATATTGGCGAACACCTGCTCTATACGCCCTGCATCAAGGGCATACGGAGTGAGTAGGGTTTGCTGTGCAGTGGTGAATAGAGATGCTGCTTGATTTACTGGCTTCAAAGTATTCCTTAACTTAACATTGATACAGCGTACGGTGCGACAAAGCCGGCAGACTGGAGCGTAAACTCGCTTGATAAGCAGGATTCACTTCGGCAATCACCACACCTGAACCGCGTGGCAGTCTATCCAAAATACGCCCCCACGGATCGACCACCATGCTATTACCATGAGTCTCACGACCGTTGACATGATAGCCACCCTGAGCAGATGCGATTACATAGGCCAGATTCTCAACTGCGCGAGCACGAACTAGAATCTCCCAGTGCATCTTGCCTGTGGTTTCGGTAAAGGCAGAGGGCAGCACGATGATATCGACATTCTTCATCGCTCTAAACAACTCAGGGAAGCGTAGGTCATAACAGATTCCCAAACCTATGCGACCAAAAGGACTATCCACCACCACCACTCGATTGCCTGGCTCTATGGTTTTGGCCTCATGGTAGTTTTCGTTACCCAACTCCAAATTAAATAAATGGATCTTGTCATACCGCGCAACTTGTTTACCGTGTTCATCAAATACCAAGCAACTATTAAAAACCTTATCTGGGGTGCTACCCGCCAATGGAATGGAGCCGCCAACCAACCAGATCTTGAAATGCCGCGCAGTCTCACTCAGAAAATCTTGTATCTGACCTTGCCCAGGTTGCTCGCGAACCTTGACCTTATCCATATCATTCAAACCCATAATGGCAAAGAACTCAGGCAAAACCACTAGCTTAGCGCCCTGCTCTACAGCTTTGGCAATCAATCTGCGTGCTTCACCCAGATTACCCGTGACATTCGGCCCAGAAGCCATTTGTATGGCGGCCACCTTGAATGCATTTACCTGGGCGGCGATACGTTGCTGAGTGCTATTTCCTTCGGACATGATGAGCTTTCTGTACTATGAATTCATTGAATATTAGGAGTGCACAAATTGCCTGCACCGCATCAAACTTACTCAGGTGACGCATCCTTGATACTGGAGGAGACCGGCTTCTGCCCCAACTTGACCACAGTAGGATCAGCCCAAGTTCCGCTTACATTGTATTCAAACGATACCAACTTATCGAGAGGATTCCCCAATAATTTATCCACCACAAATGTAGATACCCCGAATATAGGATTGATTGCGAATGCACTGATAAGCGAGACACCACTGCCTATATTAGGCAAGATTTCAACCCGCAGATCTTGAGTCTCATCCAGCAGATTAACTCCACCCTTCATCGTGACCTTGGCCGCAGATCCTTCAATCCGAAAATCCTGCGTCTTCATTTGGCCATCATGTATCTGCGCTGTGCCCTTGATGCTATCAAACTGAAAGCCTTCACTGAACACATCCGTGAAGTCTAGAGCGATACGCTTGGGTAATGCTTGCAGACTCATCACACCCAACAGCTTGCCCACACCCGGATCAACTTTTAGGAACTGGCCTTTCCCTGTGTTCAAATTAAGCGAGCCTTCCAGCGTTTTCAAATTAAAGTCAGCAGGAGCGCCCTGCCATGACAAATTTGCAATCAACTTACCTTTGCCATCTTTGACCGTTTTAGGATATCCGGATCGATCCAGCACCCTGCCAGCATTCTCAATGCCAAGCGTTAAGTTGATTTTAGTTTGAGGCTCTCCATTCACACCAAGCCAAACCCCATCTCCGCTTAGGTTACCATCGGGATTGGTTAAGATCAGTCGGCGCAGACGCCAACTGTCTCCGTCCGGATTGCCCGCCAACTCTAGATGTCCGACACGTTTCCCAGTAACAATCAAGTCATCTATAGTCACATCCAATGTAGGTAGGCTACCAGGTTGAACCACCTGCGTAACGATTTCAGCTTGAACCACCCCTGTGGGGGCAGGATGCTGAACCAAGTCTCCCGGCCAGACAAACTTCTTAAGGTGCGTACTCACTTTTGTAGTATTTTGGTAACCGTGAGGTTGCCAAATCACCTCACCACTAGCCGACTGCCCTTCTAGTTGAGCCGCCACACCTTCTCCACGTTTGCTAGCGACGACATGCAAATTACTCATACCAAAACCGTAGCCGGTCAACTTCTTGATTAGCAAATCCGCACCCTCGATCGTGATCTTATCAGTCGCTGCGGCATCCTGCGAACCTAGCACGCTCCCCCATCCTTGCATGGAGAGCTCAGTCATACTACCCACTAACCAGATCCCATCTTGCTCAGACCATTTTCCCTGTCCACCAAAGTTAACGGTCACGCGTTTAAGAGCATCCACACCCTTATGAGTTTGTTGTATTGCTTTAGCACTCAACAGGCTCCCGACCCCCACATCTATCTCGATCTGCCGATCTACGCCAGCAGCCTTAGCGACGGATGCGGCACTGGACTGCAATGTTATGGTTAATGGAAGCTTATCTTCCTTAATCTTAGTGAAAGGAAGTGGAAGTGTAGAACCGAGACCCTGAAGGTTGGAAGCGATCTGCACACGCAAAGATTTATTCTCCGCATTGACCTGCGCAGTCCATGCAGTTTCCCCGTGCAATTGACTGAGTAAAGGGAATTTAAGCTCCTCGCCATACACATCCAAGTCACTCTTTCCACTGAGCTTGGCAATTGCTCCGTTAGGCGTGGTTTTGATATATACCTCGGCTGGACCACCCAATATCTGAGCCGTTAATTGGCGCGTCTCCAACCCACTCTCGCTGAAATGTAATTCCCCATTCACTTTATGCATGATAGGTATATTGCCGCCCAGATCAATCTCGTTACTGTAGGGTCGATATATACCCTGCAACTCGACCACTTCCTCTCCCAATTTAGGGATACGCAGATTCACTTCCAGATCGCCCTTACCTCTGGCACTTATCGTATCTGTGTAACCTTGAGCATAAGCGCGCACAGGACTGTTATGTACGTATTGTAAGAATTCACGTGTCGTTGCCGTTGATGACAATTTAGTTTGCAGTGAGGGGGTATCCAAGGTGATATCTGGAACGTTCACGCTGACATCATGCAAAGGCACTCCCAAAGTTGTCGCATCGGTACATAGCGCTTCCAAACGCTTGCCATCCATCACAAATTCGCCGTTGATATTTTCTATCGTTGGCCAATCTGGCGCGAACCGTATCGCGCCACCTCGCACCTTAGCCTTAAGCTCAAACTTGCCTAGCGGGTCATTATCGAAAGGGAAACGATTCAAATCGCCCAATATGCGCAAATGAAAATCGTTGCTACTACCGGCTAGTAGATTGTCATGCAGCCAATCGCTCAATTTTGTATTGACGGCGATCAGCGGGGTGTAACGGGCAACCTGCCTGACATCCGCCTTTGTAAGCTGAACATCTAGATTCAAAATTCCCGGAGAACCCGCCAGAGTTTGGTAGCTACCATTCGCCTTGCCCTCCAAGTCGTCGTTCGTAGCCGACAACTCCGGCACCTCCACCTTCAGCTCATCTCCCTGTCGCCCCCACTTTGCGGAGCCAGACAAGGTCTTAAAATAAATCTGTTCACGCAGGATACTAGGAGCTTCCACACTCAGTTGATGCGATTTAAAACTCAGTGTGCCTGCATCTTGATTGCCGTCAATTTCGGCAGACAAGCCTGTAAAGCCCGGAATCTGGCCGACCTGCCGCACAGAGATATTTTCGAACTTACCCTTAACAGAAAAACCCTGCAAACTAGTGAGCAAGCCTTGCCACTTCGCACTCAACCCCTCGACCTTACCATTTGGCGCATAACTATCCAGGGCAGCGCGTAAATCGGCGGGGATAGGCAGGAAATTGGCTAGACTCACCAAAGTTCGCAAGCGCAATTGATTCGCCCTAATCTCACCTGAGGCTGGCCGACGATTCTGCGCATTCAGTATCCGTAAATATAGGTCGGTGGTGAGCAGCCTGACACCGTTCTCCACCTGCATGGTCAATTCCTTGGTCTCCAACTCAAATCCACCAACTAGCTGATGCCAAGTTGCGCGCCCGTTGAGGCTACTCAACAACATTTCGGGTACATTTTCTCCTAAGCGGGTCGCGACATCCTTGACCGCCAGATCGACCTGCACACGGGAGACTTGTCCATCTGTGACATCCAGCCACCCCCGCAAAGAACCCCTTCCACGACTGAGCTCTTTGGGCAAATTCAACCAAGGCCTCCAAGCTGCGATATTCGCCTTATCAAGTTGTGTGAAGATCTGACCATGCCACTTTTGTGGTTGCGAGAGAGAACTACCGTAAAAATCTCCACGGATATCAAGTGGGCTGGCGAGTTCTATAGGCACAACAGCACGGATTGCAAAACGATGACGACCAAACAGGCTCTCTATCAGCACATCCACACTTTCTAAAACCAACGGCGGAGCATGGCGCTGCTCATCATGCCAAATGATGAGGGCATTCCGCGCAACCATATGAGGCTGGTGTAGTAGCCAGTCAGCCAAACTGTTATCGCTCCCCGCTTGTTCGATCACGGGGATACTGCCAACAAACAATTTGCCTTGCTCATCTCTGCGTATCAACAGTTCTGGCCTGTCGAATTCTAGATCAGCAAATCTCAACTCAGCCGTAAGCAGGGACAACCAAGACACGCTGACGCGTATATTAGGCAATACCAAAGCTGGCTTTTTGTGATTATCCAATATCGCCAGATTGACCATACTCAGTCGTGGACTGTAGCCATGCCAATCGCCCGCAATCTTGCCTATGGTGACCGGCCTACCTATTGTGCGCGATAAAGAAGCAGATATCTGCTCGTGATACTGTTCGATGTCTGGCAACACCCAGTAGCGCAGGATGATGATTCCCACAGCCATGGCCATCGCTGCTATGGTTAAAACGATGATGGTGACTCGAGTCAGCCAATTGAAGCTATGCCAAAGCAGACGTACGGGGCGGGAATTCCACATGTATTGGGGCCAACAAATATCTCCGGGTTAAGACAGAGAATCTATAATGAAAATATACTGCGTATTCTAACTTGAAGCCCATCGCCATGAACATCATTCGCACTGTTTCTCACGATTTCTCAACCATGTTGACCAAGATGCAGCAATGTAGCCGATATACCAAGCGCCTCCTGCAGGCAGAGCCAGATTTGCAGCTCTGGCTGGCCGACAACTACGCTACGAACTGTGACAGCGCAGAAATAGAGCATCTATTGATATCACTGGGTCTGGATATCAACGACGAAGAACGGCTGGCCAAGGCGGTACGCCAGTTGCGCAAAAAAGTCATGCTTAAACTCATATTTCGCGACATTAATGGCTTGGCGGACCTGCAAGAAGTCATGCTAGCTATGACCGCGCTTGCAGAAATCTGTGTACGCCAAGCACAAATATGCTTGATGCAAATACTGCAAGCCCAATATGGCACACCCAAGGGAGAACACAGTCATAAGCCACAGCAACTTCTAGTGATAGGGATGGGCAAGCTGGGCGGGAGAGAATTGAATGTCTCTTCCGACATAGATCTGATTTTTTGCTATGCAGAAGATGGCGAGACGGAATCAACGCTTGGACAAGACAGTGTTCGCACCCTGAGTAACCACGAATTCTTCACACGTTTGGGTAGACGCTTGATCAACATCATCAACGAAGCCACCGCTGACGGATATGTATTCCGAGTCGATATGCGTTTGCGCCCTTACGGCGACAGCGGCCCCCTAGTGATGAGTTTTGCCGCTCTTGAGGAGTACCTCATAACGCAAGGTCGCGAGTGGGAGCGCTATGCATGGATTAAAGCTCGCGTCATCTCCCCAATGCCTTGTGAAGCCGAAGCCGAGCTGATGCAATTGACCCAACCCTTCGTCTTCCGTAAATATTTGGATTTTGGCGCCATCGATTCGATGCGCAAACTGCATGCCCAAATTCGCCAAGAGGTACAGCGCAGGGATCGCAAAAACAACATTAAGCTGGGGCCTGGTGGCATACGTGAGATCGAATTCACCGCACAGGTATTCCAACTCATTCGTGGTGGCAGAGATGCAAAATTGCGCTTACGCCCGACGCTCGCCGTACTCAAACAACTTGGCCTTGATGGGGAGATAGCTCCTGATACCGAGGCCCAATTAAAAGCCGCCTACCACTTCCTGCGCAATCTGGAGCATCGCTTGCAATATCTGGATGACCAACAGACCCAGGACATCCCGGAGCTAGAAGAAGATAGAAAGCTGCTGGCACTCGCCATGGGCTATGCGGACTATGCAGCCTTGCTATGCCAATTGGACGTACACCGTGAAATGGTCAATCTACAATTCGACAGTATCTTCGGTGAACAAGAAAATGCACCTGTCGACACCTCCGTTTGGCGTGACGGCATGACAATGGAAGATTTGGAAAGTTGCTTGAACGAGCAGGGTTACAAGCAAGTCGGAGCAACTAGCGAACGGCTTATGCAATTGCACACATGCAACCGTTATCTGCAATTACCTGCATTAAGCAGACAGCGCGTGGATCAACTGATCCCCAAGTTCATTAAACTTTCCGCACAACATCCAGATCCCGACACCACGCTCACAAGACTATTGTCTTTACTGGACGGCGTCATCAGACGCTCATCCTATCTAGCTTTCCTAATCGAATATCCAGTGGCCCTCGATCGACTGTGCAAACTAATCTCTTCCAGCAGTTGGGCTGCCAACTATCTGACGTTGCATCCTATGCTGTTCGACGAGTTACTAGATGCTCGGGAAATCTACTCCCCGCCGGACTGGCAGAAGCTTGGGGACAATATCCGCTTAAGCTTATCAGAGTGCGGAGATGATCTAGAACGAAAAATGGATGTATTACGCCACCTACAGCAAGAACAGATATTCCATTTACTGGCGATGGATCTCCAAGACTTGTTGCCACTGGAGACACTGAGCGACCATTTGAGCGGCCTAGCAGATCTGATCTTGGAGCATGTACTCGATATCTGCTGGCAGAACGCCCGTAAGAAGCACTGCGAGACGCCCAATTTCGCCATCATCGCCTATGGAAAGTTAGGCGGCAAAGAGCTAGGCTATGAATCAGATCTCGATCTGATCTTCATTTTTGATGACGAACATCCGGATGCACAAGAGAACTATTCTAGATTGGCCCAACGTATCAACACCGTAATAGGTAGCTATACCTCTGCTGGCAGACTCTATGAAACCGACTTGCGCTTACGCCCCAATGGCGCCAGTGGATTACTGGTCTCAAGTATAGAGGCCTTCGCCGACTATCAGCGCAATCATGCTTGGGTGTGGGAGCATCAGGCCCTTACGCGCGCGCGCTATAGCGCGGGCTCAGCAACTATCGGCAAGGATTTTGATGCAATAAGGTCGGAGATATTATGTTTGGAGCGCGATCCCACTAAACTGCGCCACGAGATCCTTGCTATGCGTGCCAAAATGCATGATGGGCACCCGAACCCCAGCGACTTATTCGACATCAAACACGACCGTGGCGGAATGGTGGACATAGAATTCATCGTCCAATACCTAGTACTAGCACACGCACACAAGCATGCCGAACTAAGCGCCAATAGGGGTAATTTAGCGCTCTTAAATAAAGCAGGAGAATTGGGGCTGATTCCTATGGAGTTGGCGACAAAGTCAGGTGACTTGTATCGTGCATTTCGCAAGATCCAGCACAGTATGCGCTTGAATCAGCAGACTCCCTGTCGTATAGCAAAAACATCACTGAACACTCAAGCCAGCATACTTCTATGGAATCAGGTGCTAGGGGAAAGTTAAAAGACTCAGACCGAGGTGGCGGATGAAGGAGTATGTGAGTCATAGGCCGCATGCTCATCTAAGGTGCTGACAGCACTTCGCACCCCCAGTCGTGCGGTCAGTCGATACATCGCCATCTCACCCTTACCCTTGATATTGACCGTAGCACGTGGCTCGAAAGCGAAACTGTCTCGCAAGCGGTTGTAAGTCATTTTATCGACCTGTATCACACCGAAGGTCGCCTCATCAGTCAAACGACTAGCGATATTCACCGTATCACCCCATAGGTCGTAGATGAAACGCTTGGTGCCAATCACACCAGCGACCACTGGGCCAGTGGCGATACCAGTGTGTACACTCAAATGATATTTGGTGAATTTGGGATTGTTAGCAACAAAATCACGCATCTCCATCGCCATATCAGCAATATCGCAAGTGTATGTATTCCTAGTACCGTCGAAACCGCCCACTACCATATAGGCATCACCCAGCGTCTTGATCTTCTCCACGCCATATTTTTCGCTGAGTGTATCGAAGCCTGAGAATATATCATTGAGCAGCCCGACCATCTCGGTAGGTGCCAGCATCTCGGTAAGTTGGGTGAAATTCACCAAGTCCACGAACATCACTGTGACATCTGCATAGCCATCTGCAATCAGCCCGCCTTGATCGTTCTTCAACCGCTCAGCGATTGCGCTAGGTAATACATTCAAAAGCACACGTTCTGATTTTTCCTGTTCTTGCTCAAGCAACTGATGTTGCTGATCGAGTTGCGTTTTGATGCGCTCCATTTCGACCACAAAATACCTAACCAAGAAGTAAATAATAGAAGACATGGCAACGAAATTCAGAGCAAAAAACACGCCTATGGTCTTCATCGACAAATTGCCTTCGTTCCCCGTACCTAGGAAGTAATCAAACGCACCAGATATTATGGTCATCACGATGTAGGCAAAGAACCAAGGCACAGACTCTTTCCAATCCGATACGACCAAGGCACCGATAGGCGCAAGCAAGGCCCACAACATCACACCGCTGGAAGAAACCGAACTACCGATACTCCATTGCATGATAAAGGGTGCAAACAAGAACAAACTCAGTTGTACAAAGCGGAACACTTCGAAGTTCTTGGTCTTGAGATAAATAACCAAGGAACCTATAGAAACTAATTGGTAGGCAAGCGGGACATTGGAAGAGAAATTCAAACCCATCATCCAATAAATCGCCAACCACAAGACCACCGCAAAATTCATAAATGCGCAGGCAAATATCAGCAAGCTCTTGCGCAATTTATCTTCAGGAGTATCTATCATTTCTTTGGTGATGGAAGGTAGGGTTTTCATAAAAATACATTTTTAGGTTAACACATCCAAATCGATGAACCATGCCAACTCCATCATACCTAAATTAGCTGGCATATAAATAAGTCAAATTACCTAGGCACTTTACTTATCCCTGTAACAACTCATCACGAAAAGCCCTCACAACCGCTGTGCATTTTGTGATGCCGGAAGTTTACTAAGCATCAACTCCACGAAGCCCACTATACAGTGGTTCCTTAAGTCGGCGGAAACAGCTAAAATCGCGCTCTTGCAAATTTCCCTAAGGATGCACCCTATGTCAATGTCCGACCGCGACGGCTTTATCTGGCACGATGGCAAACTCGTCCCTTGGCGCGATGCCACTACCCATGTTTTGACCCACACACTGCACTACGGAATGGGCGTGTTCGAGGGTGTGCGTGCATATAAAGCAGCCAAAGGCACAGCGATATTCCGCTTAAAGGAGCATACCGAGCGTTTGTTCAACTCAGCCCACATCTTCCAGATGCGCATGCCTTACGACAAAGAGACCATTATGGAAGCGCATCGTGAAGTGGTGCGCGCGAATAAATTGGAATCCTGCTATATCCGCCCGATCGCTTTCTACGGCTCAGAGGCAATGGGCATCGCTGCCAAGGCTTTGTCAACCCACGTCGCCGTTGCTGCTTGGCCATGGGGCGCTTATCTGGGTGAGGAGGGTATGCAAAAAGGGATACGTATCAAGACATCCAGCTTCACTCGCCACCATGTGAACGTAAATATGTGCCGTGCAAAATCGGTCACAACGTATGCCAACTCGATACTTGCACATCAGGAAGTTGCTAATGACAACTATGACGAGGCACTGTTACTTGACGTGGATGGTTACGTTGCTGAAGGCGCGGGCGAAAACATCTTCATCGTCAAGAAGGGCAAGCTTTACACCCCTGATCTGACTTCCTGCTTAGAAGGCATCACACGTGACTCGGTCATCACACTGGCCAAAGAAATGGGCATAGAAGTCATCGAAAAGCGTATCACCCGCGATGAGATATATTGCGCCGAGGAAGCTTTCTTCACCGGTACCGCCGCAGAAGTGACGCCAATCCGCGAACTAGACCAGCGCGTCATCGGTATCGGTTCGCGCGGTCCAATCACGGCCAAGTTGCAACAAGCCTATTTTGATTGCGTGGCAGGGAAACACCCCAAGCACACCGACTGGTTGGATTACGTCTAAATTGTAGTAATAAGGAGAAATTCGTGAGCGAACAAAACATCACCCAACGTTATCTCGAAGTCACAGCCAAAGACTTGCCGTTGTGCTGCCCTATGCCCAGTATGAGCATGTGGAATGCACATCCCAAGGTGGTCATTCCGCTGAATCATGGCGGAGAAGCACGCTGTCCTTATTGCGGCACACTCTACAAATTCAAGGGCGAACTACCTAAAGGTCATCACTAAAACGGGCATCTCTAAAAATCCGAACTCTGTCGCGATGCTGCGTTGCTCACAAAAAATGACTCTTAACATATTAGCTATATGTGTCGTCGTCATTTTTTGCTCACGCCTTGCCTCGCTTATGATTTTGAATTTTTCGAGACACCCTAATTACGAAACCACCGTCTAACAGCGGTGGTTTTTTAACGCCCTAAAAATCATGTACAAAATTCTAATCGTCGCACCGAGTTGGGTCGGTGATGCAATGCTGATGCAGCCCATGCTGGCCAGACTCAAGCAACGCCATACACAGTGTCAAATCGACGTGTTCGCACCGCCTTGGACTGCGGGGCTGTTGCACGCTCTGCCTGAAGTAGACAACATCATCACCAATCCATTCCCACACGGTTCGCTACAGTTCAAGCTGCGTTATCAAGTGGGCAAACAGTTGCGCGCCGCGCATTACGATCAGGCCATAGTACTGCCTAATTCACTCAAGTCAGCGTTGGTCACATTTTTCGCTGGCATTCCTTTGCGTACCGGTTTCATCGGTGAATCCCGTTACGGTTTGCTAAACGATGCACGTCCCTTGAACAAAGCGATCTTGCCTCTGATGGTGGAGCGATTCGCCTACTTGGCCGAAGCCAAGAATGGCCACATTCCACGCCCTTTACCTGATCCGCAACTCAGCTTATCTAACACCCAGCGAGATGTGACGCTTAACAAACTTGAGTTGGATTTATCTCAACCAGTCGCGGTATTCTGTCCCGGCGCCGAATATGGTCCGGCCAAGCGTTGGCCCGAGAGCTATTACGCACAACTAGCACAACGTTTCGTAGAGCAAGGCTTTGCGGTCTGGCTGATAGGTTCGGGCAAAGATAAACCAGTCGCGGAACAGATTGATCAATTGAGCGGCGATATCTGCGTCAACTTATGTGGCAAGACAGATCTTGCAGATGCAATAGCTTTGATCTCAAGTGCAACGGTGGTTGTCAGCAATGACTCTGGCTTGATGCATCTAGCAGCGGCTCAGAATAAACCCCTGCTCGCCTTGTTCGGTTCCAGCAGCCCGCAATTCACCCCCCCACTGTCGCCACAAGCGCGGGTCATCAAAATCGACATTTCATGCAGCCCATGCTTCAAACGGGTATGTCCACTGGGGCACTTCAACTGCATGATGCAACTCACGCCAGAGTCGGTTTGGAGAGAATTCGAACAACTGAGCCTCACTGCATAATGGATGCCCTAGACCGCAAGCTATTCAAGGAATATGACATACGCGGCAAGGTCGACCAGACGCTGAGTGCCGATGTGGTGCAACTAATAGGGCAATCCATTGGTTCTGAAACGTTAGCACGCGGCTACCATACTCTGGTCATAGGTCGCGATGGGCGCTTGTCTGGGCCCGAACTCTTGCAAGCACTCGCACTGGGTATACAGAGCAGCGGTTGCAATGTCATCGACATCGGTTGCGTCACCACCCCTATGACGTATTTTGCGGCCTACCAACTCAAGACCCATTGCTGCGCAATGCTCACCGGTAGCCACAATCCGCCCAACTATAATGGCATAAAGATCGTCTTGGGCGATGTAACCCTGTATGGCGATGACATACAGTCACTACGTGTCAGGATCGAGCAGTGCAAGCTGACACAAGGGACAGGAAGATACGCTCAACATGACATTCGTGATGCTTACTACACACGCATCACATCGGATATCAAACTGCAGCGCCCTATGTGTGTCGCAATAGATTGCGGCAACGGCGTAGCGGGCGCTTATGTCGCTCAGTTATATCGAAATCTGGGTTGTGAAGTGGTGGAGCTGTTCTGTGTAGTGGACGGTCACTTTCCCAATCATCATCCAGACCCTTCACGTCCAGAGAATATGGAAGACCTCAAACGCATCTTGCGTGAAGGTGATTGCGAGATAGGTCTCGCATTTGACGGCGATGGGGACCGTTTAGGTGTCGTTAGCAAGTCGGGTAACATCATCTATGCAGATAGACTGCTGATGTTGTTCGCCGCAGATGTGCTGAGTCGCCATCCCAGTGCAGAGATCATTTTCGATATCAAGTCCACGCGTAACTTATATGCATGGATACATCAGCACGGTGGCCATGCGACACTCTGGAAGACTGGACACTCCTTGATGAAGGCCAAGATGCAAGAGACCGGCGCTTTGCTTGCAGGTGAGGTCAGCGGACACGTTTTCTTCAAAGAACGCTGGTATGGCTTCGATGATGGTCTATATGCGGGCGCACGCTTGCTGGAGATATTGAGCGCTACGAGTGATACCAGTGCGGTACTTGATGCCTTACCGGATGCGTACTGCACACCCGAACTACATATCCACATGAATGATGGTGAGCATCATCAACTGATGCAAGATCTAAAGACTTCAGCTCATTTCACAGATGCGTTGCAAGTCATCACCTTGGACGGATTGCGGGTGGAATATGCGGATGGCTTCGGTTTGGCTCGCGCCAGCAATACTACCGCAGTGATCGTGCTGCGCTTCGAGGCGACCACACCTCAAGGCCTGACACGAATACAAGAAGACTTTAAGCGGGTACTGCTAGAAGCAGATGCTAGTTTAGATTTGCCAATCTGAAACGAAAGTTTCGCTGCTAGGCTTGTGCCACAAAGAATAGCGATTCTTACCAGTATGTTTAGCTTGATACATGGCTTCATCTGCATAACTCATCAATGTCTCAGCATTAGAAGCATCACTAGGATATCGGCTGATACCGATGCTGGCTGTGACTCGCGCGATATAGTTCCCCAATTCATACGGTGTCCCCACACGGTCTATAATCTTCGCCGCGATTTGTACCAAGTTTCGCTCTGAAGCGGTAGCGCGTAATAACACGATGAACTCATCACCGCCCAAACGCGCAACAGTGTCGCCTTCGCGCACGCAGAGCGTCAATCTCTCCGCAACAACTTTGAGTAGCATGTCCCCCACGGCATGACCATACGTGTCATTCACTTCCTTAAAACCATCGAGATCGATGAACAACAACGAGAACTTTGATTTATCACGCTTAGACTGCGTGATGGCCTGTTGCATTCGGTCATTGAACAGGCTGCGATTTGGTAAACCAGTCAACGTATCGTGATACGCAAGATGGGCAATCTTCTGCTCCATCTCCTTCTTCTCTGAGACATCCTGTTGCACCGACAAAAAATGCGTGAGCTGACCTTGATCGTTATACAGCGGAGTGATGCTTTGTAACACGCTATATAGCGTCCCCTGTTTGCGACGGTTAACGACATCCCCAGTCCAATCTGTGCCCTTTTGGATTTCTAGCCACATCTCATCCCAAATGTGTGACGTGTGATTACCAGAGCTGAACATATGGGGAGTACTTCCCATAATCTCTTCGGCCTCATAGCCACTGATCACACTTAAAGCATGATTGAACCAAACGATTTTAGCTCTGTGATCGGTAATGAAGATTGCCTGAGTGGCATTGTTTATCGCCGCATTTAGTAAACGGAACTGCTGATCTTCCTGTGACGTAAAAATATTGATCGCAACTCGATTGATGAAGCCTTGATAACGCTTGAGACTCGCTGTATCGAAGGCATCTCGCTTGGCTGAGTACAACACCAACGTGCCTATGACTTCATCCCGCACCACCATGGGTAAAGCGGCGATACTCTTAATGCCATGCTGTTCCTCACTGGTTTTGCAAGGCGCGTAACTTGGCGCATCAACCGTCGCAGCTCTTGCTTGCTTGGCTGCGATGGAGGCACTCACCGGACACTGTGCATATCGTTCATCATCCCAGCGCATCTCTTTGTCACGCAGATACGCCACTTCGCCGACAGCAGCAACCACGTTGATCGTGCCATCAGTCTGCTTGCCACCTACCCACACCAGTTGTAGATCGAACACGAACAAGGCGTGCTCACAGATACGCAACGTCAGCGTCTCCACATCCAGTCCCTGCAGCATCCAGCTATCGATCTTTTGCAGCAGCGCATCTACATCATCCTGCTTGCGCCGTACCATTCTTTGTTGGACATAGGTCAGCTCGCGCTTAACTGCAGGTAGTAGGCGTTTGGGATTGGAATTGGAGATGAAATCCTTGGCCCCAGCTTTCAATGCAATAACGATGGCATCCTCATCTTCAGCACTCGAATAGACTAAGACGGGGATATCCAAATCTCGTTTGTGCATTAGTTCGTGTATCTGCCCGACTAGCTTGGGATGTTTAAACAGCGAGTCGACTAACACCAAGTTATATGTATCAGTCAGCGCAGCATCAAGCTGCTTGGGCTCATCGATGGACGCAGCCTCTACAGACCAGCCACCCTCACTCAAGGTTTTGCTCAGGATTTGTTTAGCACTTGCATCCATGCATACGAACAAGATGTGGAGTCTGTGGATCATCTCAGCAATATCCTAAGCGGCATACCGAATACATGAACAGCATCATCGTCGCGCCAACGACCGCGGAAAAGTCGCGTTCGGAAGCAATGGCCATATGTGTTTGATTCGGTATCACCGTAATTTTCCGCTTGGATAAGCGCACCTTGTGTGTATACCTAAGAATATGGAGCGCTATACTGCGCATTGGGTTTGAAACATACCCTCACTAGACAACCTGCGCTATGACTTGCTTTGCACCCAAGCCGCGACTGACGCCAGCGCAGTGGCGAGATGCTCAGGTTGAGTTCCCCCCGCCATCGCCATGTCTGGCTTACCGCCACCTTTACCACCGACTTGTTGCGCCACCATATTGACCAACTCACCTGCCTTGATCTTAGCAGTGAGGCTAGCGCTTACGCCTGCGATCAGACTGACTTTACCATCCTGCACAGATGCCAATACGATGGCTGCATTCGCCAACTTGTCCTTCATGTTATTCAGCGTCTCACGCAGTGCTAATGCGTCCGCGCCTTGCATCTGAGCTGCCAGCACTTTCACACCATTGATAGCCACTGCCTGCTTGAGTAGATCATCCCCTTGTGAGGCAGCCAACTTAGACTTCAGCGTCGCCATCTCTTTTTCCAGCGCTTTAACGCTGTCTAGCACCTGCATCACACGTGCTGCGACATTCTGCGGCTGTGCCTTTATGGCTGTCGCAATGACTTGCAGTTGCTCCTGCTGTTGCTGGATAAGTGCCAAGGCTCCTACACCAGTGACAGCCTCCACACGACGTACACCGGCCGCCACACCACCTTCTGAAACGATCTTGAACAAGCCAATATCGCCGGTACGTTTGACATGCGTACCACCGCACAATTCCTTAGAACTGCCGATGCTCAACACACGTACTTCGTCGCCATATTTCTCGCCGAACAACATCATCGCGCCGCTCTTTTGCGCATCAGCGATTGCCATCACAGCCGCATCCGTCGCCACGTTTGCCAGAATTTCCGCGTTCACAATCGCTTCCACTTGGGCAATGTCCGCATCGGAAATTGCAGCGTTATGCACGAAGTCGAAACGTGTCTTATCCGCATCGACTTGCGAACCTTTTTGTTGCACATGATCGCCTAACACTTCACGTAAAGCCTTGTGCATCAAGTGCGTCACCGAGTGGTTACGTTCGGTCGCCGCACGCGCTTGTGCATTGACACGTGCGTTCACGTTGTCACTCACCGTGAGCTTACCGGTCTTCACCACACCATGATGACCGAACACCGTCGCTTGGATTTTCTGTGTATCTTCGACCGCGAAGATGGCTTGCGCACTGCGTAACTCGCCACTATCACCGACTTGACCACCAGACTCCGCGTAGAAAGGGGTGTCATTCAACACAACCACACCCATCTCACCCTCGGACAAAGATTGCACAGGTACACCGTCTTTGTAGAGTGCCAGCACAGCCCCCTTGTACTCAAGCGCGCTGTAACCATGGAAGTTCGTCGCTTGCCCTTCGTATTCCAGATTGGTCGCCATCTTGAACTTGCCGGCTGCGCGTGCCATCTGTTTCTGGTTAGCCATCGCCGCATCGAATCCCGCTATATCCACGGACACATCGTGTTCACGGCATACGTCCTGAGTCAGATCCAGTGGAAAACCGAAGGTGTCGTGTAGCTTGAATGCGGTATCACCGTTAAATACTTTACTGCCCAATTTTTTCATCTCGGACAGTTCGGACTCCAAGATAGACATGCCATGTTCAATAGTCGTGAAGAAGCGTTCCTCCTCTTGCTTCAATACATCCATCACACGCGTCTGTGATTTCGCCAAATCGGGATAAGCAACACCCATTTCCGAGACCAAATCTGGCACGAGTTTATGGAAAAACGCTGCTCGCGCACCCAGCTTGTAGCCGTGGCGAATCGCCCGACGGATGATGCGACGCAACACATAACCACGACCTTCGTTGCCAGGTATCACGCCATCAGAGATTAGGAAGGAACAAGCGCGTATATGATCAGCCAAGACCTTCAGTGAAGGCGAATCCAAGTCCGCGCAATGCGTTTCGCGTGCAGCGGCTTTAATGAGCGCTTGGAATAAATCGATTTCGTAATTGGCATGTACATGTTGCAACACTGCCGAGATACGCTCCAGCCCCATACCAGTGTCGACCGAAGGCTTGGGCAATGGATGCATCACGCCCGCTTCGTCGCGGTTGAATTGCATGAACACGTTGTTCCATATCTCGATGAACCTGTCGCCGTCTTCTTCGGGTGTGCCGGGCAATCCACCAGGAATGTGTGCGCCATGGTCGTAGAAGATTTCAGTGCAAGGGCCGCAAGGGCCTGTATCGCCCATCATCCAAAAATTATCCGACGCGTAACGTGCGCCCTTGTTGTCGCCGATGCGGATGACACGTTCGGCTGCCAACCCCATCTCTTTCGTCCAGATATCGTAAGCCTCGTCATCTTCGGCATAGACTGTGACGTAGAGCTTGTCCTTAGGAAGTTTGAATTCGACCGTGAGTAATTCCCATGCGTACTTGATCGCGTCTTGCTTGAAGTAATCGCCAAAACTGAAGTTACCCAACATCTCGAAGAAAGTATGGTGACGTGCGGTATAACCGACGTTTTCCAAATCATTGTGCTTACCGCCTGCGCGTACGCATTTTTGCGAGGAAGCTGCACGTGTATAAGGACGCTTATCGAAACCGAGGAATACATCCTTGAATTGGTTCATACCCGCATTGGTGAATAACAGGGTCGGATCTTCATGAGGGACCAATGAGCTGGACGCTACGACGGTATGCCCTTTAGAGGCAAAATAATCTAGGAATTTTTGACGAATCTCACTGCTTTTCATGGTGCGCCTTAGGTATCAATTTTGTCGATAAAATCGGCGCGCATCATACCATGTACGGCCCGCCCACTCTATGTCCTCAGCGCCGCTGCTGCCTTTTCAAGCAGCACAATCTGGATGTCCATGACATTGGTTCCGGTAGGCCCAGTCTTGAGGTGGGTATGCGAGCCAGTCAGCTCATCTAGACGGGCGAAGTAATGATAAGAGTCGTTATCTGCCAAATAACTGGATGCATCCAAGCCCATGCTGAGTGCACGTGCAACGGTATCACCATTGACCGCCGCCCCTGCGGCATCGTTGTCGCCATCGCTGCCATCCGTACCAGCTGAGAGTAGTGACACGCCCTGCATACCCGCGATGGCGATGGCGAAGGCCAGCGCGAACTCTTGGTTGCGTCCGCCCTGACCGCGCCCCTGCACAGTGACGGTGGTCTCCCCCCCACTCAAGAGACAGCGTCGCTCGCCTAGCTGCATAGACTGCAACTCCCCACGTATGCGGCTTGCAAGTTCTCTTGCCGCATCCCTAGCCTCGCCTTGGATAGCAACGCTATGCATGACAGTTTGCCATCCTGCCGCTTGCGCATGTAATTGAGCCGCAGCCAGTGCCATCATCGAGTTAGCTACGATGAAGTTGTAGGCTTGCGTCAAACATGTATCACCTGTCTTCACCGTTTCAGCGACTAAGCTAGCAATGCCTTGCGCTAGGTGATTTGTGACACGGCTGGGTGCAGATAGTCCATGACGCAGTATCACTGCCTGAGCATCGGCAAAACTGCTGTCATCAGCTGAAGTTGGCCCTGAAGCAATTACATCCAGGAAATCGCCGATGACGTCCGATAAGATCAGGGTCACTAACTGCGCCGGGTAGGCCGCCAACGCCAACTTGCCACCCTTCACCGCAGACAAATGCTTACGCACCATATTCAGTTCATTGATGTTCGCGCCCGCATTGAGCAACAAACGCGTCATATTCTGCTTGTCCTGCAAGCTTAGTCCGACATCGGGTGCAACCAATAGAGCAGATGCTCCACCGCTCAGCAAGCAAATGATGAGCGTGTCAGCATCTGCTTGCTGAGCCATAGCCAAGATGCGTGCGGTTGCTGCCACACCTGCTTCATCGGGTACTGGATGAGATGCTTCGACTAGCGCTATGTGGCGCAAAGATTCAGTGTGCCCCGTCTTGACCACAACGAGTCCCGTCTTGACCCTATCTGCCAGCAGTGACTCAACCGCCAGCGCCATACGAGCCGTGGCCTTACCTGCGCCGATTACAGTGATGTTCGTGTATTTACCCAGATCAAAGACTCTGCCTGCGACGTGTAACTCATCCCCGCTCAGCGTCATCACATTGAGCACCGCCTGATATGGATCGACAGCCAATAGTGCGGCCTCAAACATCTCGACTAGCATCTGCCGAGCAGATGCATCAGCGCCCCCCTTGCTTAGAGAATCATTCATCGAGATGGTCGCTGAGCCTTATTACTGCGTATATCGTATCCATGGAATAACCTCGCGACTGCAAAAAGCGCATTTGCTTGGCTTTCTCTCTCTGATCTGATGGAGGATGAGGGAATTTTCTGCGCCATACTGCCAGCGCACTTTCCAATTCTGTCTCTTTCAATTCAGGGAGTTGTGCATCTATCAATTCATCACTGATACCGCGCTGACGGAGCTCGTGGGTAATGCGTTGTGTACCGAAACGACTGCGTTTGGCATGGACGAATTGCGTAGTTGCGCGCTCATCGGATAGCCAACCACGCGCGGTCAAGTCGTCGAGTAGCGCATCTAAATCAACGGGCTGTAATTGCTCGAAATCTTCTTCGACTTGTGCGTGAGGCAACAGCTTAGCGCGTAGTTCTGCACGGCTGTACTCGCGCCTAGCTAAGTGCTGCAAGGCGCGCGCGCGTAGACTTAACTCAGGCTTTTTCCTCATCCACTTTTGTCGCTTCTACTTTAGCTTCTGCCTTCGCACCTTTAGCAGCCTTGGCATTAGCTGCTGGCTTCTGCCCACCGTCCAACAATGCCACGCCTAACGCCCCACGAACTTTATTCTCAATCTCGAAAGCGACCTCAGGATGTTCACGTAGAAACTCGCGTGCATTGTCTTTTCCCTGCCCGATCTTCTCTCCTTTGTAGCTATACCATGATCCAGATTTTTCAACCAACTTGTGCTGCACACCCAGATCTATTATCTCGCCCTCACGCGAGATCCCTTCACCGTAAAGGATATCGAACAATGCCTCACGGAAAGGTGGCGCGACCTTATTCTTGACCACTTTAACCCGAGTCTCGTTACCGATGACTTCATCGCCCTTCTTAATACTACCTATACGACGAATGTCCATACGAACAGAAGCATAGAACTTCAGCGCGTTACCGCCGGTGGTGGTCTCAGGATTACCAAACATCACGCCTATCTTCATGCGGATCTGGTTGATAAAGATGACCATGGTATTGGAGCGATTGATGTTTGCGGTCAATTTACGCAAGGCTTGCGACATCAAACGTGCATGCAGACCCATTTGCGAATCACCCATCTCGCCTTCGATCTCGGCCTTGGGTGTCAGGGCCGCGACAGAGTCGATCACCACGATATCCACCGAACCTGAACGCACCAGCATGTCTACGATCTCCAATGCCTGCTCACCGTTATCTGGCTGTGAGATCAACAGATCGGACACTTTGACGCCCAGCTTTTCTGCATAAACGGGATCCAGCGCATGTTCTGCATCGATGAAAGCCGCCGTGCCGCCCAGCTTTTGCATTTCGGCGATGACTTGCAAGGTCAACGTGGTCTTACCCGAAGACTCTGGGCCGTAGATCTCGATCACGCGGCCACGCGGCAGACCACCGACGCCCAACGCGATATCTAAACCCAGAGAACCAGTAGATACGACCTGTATATCACGTGCCGCATCGTTCTCACCCAAACGCATGATAGAGCCTTTACCAAACTGCTTTTCAATCTGGGAAAGGGCTGCTGCCAGTGCCTTGCTTTTATTGTCATCCATTTTTGTCGCTCCTGAAAAAGTGTGTGGATTGTTGCACAACATTTTCATCTTGTACAGAACGTTCGTTCTTTATCTTTTATTGCTTATTTGCCAATTCCCCATCTTGGCCCTAGCGATATGGCTTATCTGCCACATGCTGTGGTATTTTGCCTAAGTGCTATTTTGCACTTAGGAGTCTTAATTGAATATCTTGCTATGTGGTGCTACGGGTTTTGTAGGTAGGCATATCGAAGCCGGTTTGCTTCAAGCGGGTCATAGCGTGATACGCGGCGTGCGCCATCCACTCGGTGTCCGTGATGTCAGTGTTGATTATCGCAACGATATACACATCAGCACTTGGCTTCCCAGACTGGAGGGCATAGATGTAGTGATCAATGCCGTCGGTGTATTGCGCGACAGCCCATCACAACCTATGTCCGTTCTGCATGATGCCACCCCTCGCGCCTTGTTTGCGGCGGCAGCTCAGCGTGGAATTAAACGCATTGTTCAGATCTCCGCATTGGGTGTAGGTACAGGCATAGCGGTGCCCTATATGAGTAGTAAACAAGCTGCAGATGATTTCCTGCAAACATTGGATCTAGACTGGACGATATTGCGCCCCTCACTGATTTACGGCGCCGATGGTGCAAGCACCAAAATGTTCATGCGACTCGCCATGCTGCCCGTATTTATGCTGCCCAGCGCTGGCAAGCAAATGGTTCAGCCGGTGCACGTGGATGAACTCGCGCTCGCCATCGTGCACCTGTTAGCACTGCCAGAGGGCACACCACCGCTACGCAGCGTCATCGACTGTGTGGGGCCCGAGTCCGTTAGCCTAGCAGATCTGATCAGCAGCTATAGAACGCAATCAGGAAAATCCTCACCCACGATTTTGAGCGTGCCGGCACCTATGTTGTGGTTGATGTCCATGCTAGGCGACCGCATCCCCGCCATGCCCCTAGGCTCGGACACGCTCGCCATGCTAAATGTTGGTAGCACGGGAGATTCGCAACGCTACAGCGTCCTGCTAGGACGCACACCACGGCGCTATCAAAATTTTTTGGGTCAAGTTGCTACAGATTAAGCGGACACGGTGCGACTGGACAATAAGGCCAACACACCTTCCAATGCTATCTTGACGGCTTGTTCGCGTATCGAAGTACGATCACCAATCAGATGATAGGCACGTGCTACACATTCACTTTGCTCAATGCCCCAAGCGAACCAAACTGTGCCTACTGGCTTCTCGGCGGAACCACCATCCGGCCCTGCGATACCGCTCACAGCTAAGGCAATCTGCGCATCACTATGCGCCAATGCGCCACTGACCATCTCGCGCACCGTAGCTTCACTTACCGCGCCGTATTGCAACAGCGTTACGGCTGACACATCCAGCGATTGTTGCTTGGACAGATTGGAATAAGTGACGTAGCCACGCTCGAACCAAGCCGAGCTCCCGGCAATCTCTGTGATGGCCTGTGACACACCTCCACCCGTGCAAGACTCGGCGGTACATAGCATCAGTCCATGAGACTTGAGTGCCTGCCCTACTTGCGCAGCCAGACGCTGCATCACAGCCCACCTACCAGATCGTTCTGAATATCCACCAAGGCATCCAGTCCCACCGCGATGCGGATCAAACCATCGCTGATACCAGCAGCGGCACGTGCTTCAGGTGTGATACGGGCATGCGTCGTGCTAGCAGGATGCGTGATTGTCGACTTGGTATCACCAAGATTCGCGGTGATGGACAATAACTTGGTCTGGTCTATCAATCTCCACGCCGCATCCTTGCCACCTTTAATCTCGAAAGACACGATGCCGCCGCCGGTCTTCTGTTGCTGCATCGCAAGTGTATGTTGTGGATGCGAAGGTAATCCAGGGTAGAACACTCGCGCAACATTAGGCTGTTGTTCCAGCCAGCGAGCCAGTTCCAAGGCATTCGCACTATGTGCGTCCATGCGTAACTTGAGCGTCTCCAAACCTTTCAGGAACACCCATGCATTGAATGCACTCATGGTCGGGCCAGTCGTGCGCAAAAATCCGTACACCGACTCCATGTTCTTCTTGCTACCCAACACGGCGCCACCGAGCACACGTCCTTGACCATCGATGTATTTGGTCGCCGAGTGAATCACGATGTCTGCACCCAGATCCAAGGGGCGTTGCAAGATAGGCGTACAGAAACAGTTATCCACTGCGAGCAAAGCACCTGCTGCCTTGGCGATCTTTGCGATGGCAGCGATGTCAGATATCTCGGTCAGCGGATTGGAGGGTGTCTCTAAAAAGAACAAGCGCGTATTAGGCCGCACGGCAGCCTGCCACGCCGCCACATTCGTCGCAGAAACGAAGGTCGTCTCTACCGCAAACTTCTTGATGACGTTATTGAAAAGATTGACCGTCGAACCGAACAGACTTTGCGACGCGACGATATGATCACCCGCCTTCAGCAAGCCCATCACACACGCTAGGATGGCAGCCATGCCAGATGCTGTGGCGACGCACTGTTCAGCGCCTTCCAGCGCAGCCAAGCGTTCCTCGAACATGGTCACAGTAGGGTTAGTGAAGCGCGAATAGATGTTGCCCGACTCTTGTCCGATGAATCGCGCTGCGGCCTGTGCGGCTGTAGGAAACACAAAGCTGGAAGTCAAGAACATCGCCTCACTGTGTTCGCCGAATTCACTGCGCACCGTGCCAGCGCGTACCGCCAGCGTCTCCGGTTGATAGTTCGCTTCTGTCATCACTACATTCCTTAATCTAGAAATTGAAAACCCGGATAGCTTGCGCTAAACCGGGTTTCCCACGCTTTAGCTGTATTTTTTATGCGCCCGCAAGCTGATCCTCAAATCGGCGCAAGTGAAAAGTATCACCATCACAACTCGCTCGTCAAGACAACTAAGCTATTCTGGTTTCAATGCAAAGGTGAGGCAAGGCGGCAACGAGCGCACGACTAAGACAGTTCTTCCAGCACGGCCAGGAGTGCGCAAGGCAGCCAACCCAGTATCGCCGACTCAGTGGAATCAGAATTACATGGACGACGCACTCATCGCTAAGTTCAATTCCATTTGATCATCATCGCTAGCCTTCAGTGCCTTCTCACCATTACGGCGTGCTTCCACGTTATCCAGATACTCGGGGGTGATGTCGCCAGTGATGTATTTACCGTCAAAGCATGAAGCATCAAAGTCGACGATATTGGGATTAGCTTTACGTACCGAAGCCTTGAGGTCTTCCAAGTCCTGATAGATCACACCGTCCGCGCCAATCTCGAAACAGATCTCTTCATCGCTGCGGCCGGTGGCGATCAGTTCGGTACGGCTAGGCATGTCGATGCCGTAAACATTGGGGTAACGTACTGGTGGCGCGGCGGATGCAAAGTAAACTTTCAATGCACCTGCATCACGTGCCATCTGCACGATCTCACGACTAGTCGTACCGCGCACGATAGAGTCGTCCACCAACAGCACGTTCTTGCCTTTGAATTCCACACCGATGGCATTAAGTTTTTGACGTACGGACTTTTTGCGCATCGCCTGACCGGGCATGATGAAGGTACGACCAATGTAACGATTTTTCACAAAGCCTTCACGGAAGGAGATATTCAAATGATTCGCCAATTGCAAAGCGCTCGGACGGCTAGAATCTGGGATGGGAATGACTACATCAATCTTCACATCTTTCCATTCGCGCTTGAGTTTTTCGCCCAAGAACTCCCCCATATACAGACGTGTCTCGTATACCGATACACCGTCAATGACAGAGTCAGGACGGGCGAAATACACGTATTCGAAGATGCATGAATTGAGTTTGGCCTTATCGCTGCAAAGTTTGCTTTGCATCTTGCCATCAAAGTCGATGAATACTGCCTCGCCGGGTGCGATATCGCGCAGGAATTTGAATCCCAAGGTGTCCAGCGCGACGCTCTCAGAGGCGACCAGATATTCATCCCCCGTTGCAGTCTCGTTCACACCAACCACCAGCGGGCGTATACCGTAGATATCACGAAAGGCCACTAAGCCATAACCCGCGATCATCGCCACCACCGCATAAGCACCGCGGCAACGCTGATGCACGCCAGCTACCGCTGAGAAAATCGCAGCAGCATCTAGGCGCATGCCCTTGGACTTGGCTTGTAACTCGTGAGCAAAGACGTTGAGCAAGACTTCAGAATCGGAATTCGTGTTGACGTGACGCAAGTCATCCGCGAATAACTGCTTCTGCAACTCTTCGGTATTAGTTAAATTGCCGTTGTGACCAAGCACGATGCCAAACGGGGAGTTAACGTAGAAAGGTTGAGCTTCGTTGTGATCTACCGCTGAACCGGCAGTCGGGTAGCGCACATGGGCGATACCGGCATTGCCAGCGAGTGCGCGCATATTACGAGTACGGAACACGTCACGCACCATACCGTTGCCTTTATGCAGATGGAAAGTGCGTCCATCCAACGTCGCAATACCCGCAGCATCTTGACCTCGATGTTGCAGAACTTGCAGGCCGTCATACAGCAACTGATTCGCCGGTGTTTGTGAAACTACGCCAAGAATGCCACACATAATCTCTATCCCAATCGTAAAACTTAAATAATCAATTTTGTACGCGATACTGTATGCGATGCGCGATGTTGTCCGGCAACCAAGGCTTAGTCATCAGCGCGACCTGCTCCACACTGTGGCTGAGTTTGGCTTCACGCCAGAACACTTGCTCGGGTATCTTCGTCATCCCCGCCAACCACACCAACACCAGTACGATGAGCGCACCACGCAACACACCGAACACTGCACCCAACATTCCATCTATCCAACCCAGTCCTATCGCCGCGACCAACTTGGATACCAACCAGACCAACATCGCCCACACCAACAGAGCTGCTACGAATACTAGGCCATAGGCCAGTGCGACTCTGACAGCTTCAGACTTGACTGGGAATAATTCGACGAATCCTGGGGCCACATATTTGCTCAATATGAAAGCTAGCGGCCAGCCCAATATCGACAACACTTCGTACACAACACCCCGCCACAGACCGAGCAGCAACGAAAGCACTACGATAACGATAAGTGCGTAATCGAATTCCGTCATTTAGCCGGCGTCACGACTGGGTGCAAACCATGTTTCTCCAACATGCGTGCGACCGTTTCTGCCTTTTCACGCTCGGCATATGGGCCGACACGTACACGTATAGTGTTGCCCGCTTTTTCGGTATAGGCCTTGAAGCCCCAAGCTTTCAATTTAGCCAATTCACTCTTGGCTGTATCTGCATTGCTATAAGCACCGACTTGAGCGACAAAGCCCGGTTCTGTTGCCGTCGCAGCAGAGTTCGAGGTCGCAGGCGCACTGGCCACTGGCTTGCTTATAGACTTATCGACTGGCTTAGTAATTTCTTTAGCAACGGGTTTACTTGGTGATTTTTCAACAGCAGAAGATGCAACGATGGCACGTGTGATAGGTATAGAGGGCGAAACTGTAGCGTCAGTAACATCACTGATTTTTGGTGTTTCAACCACAGCAGAGACAGTGACCGGTGCGACATCCACAATCTCTTCTGCCGCTTTACCGGGCACAAATTCACCGACCTTGTCAGCATCAGGTATACGCAAATCTATGTCTTCACCTGTGGACTTGGGTTCGTTGTCTAAGACCATGGGCAAGAACACCACCACCGCCAGCATCAAGACTGCCGCGCCTATCAAGCGGCGGCGCAGTTTGCGGCGCAGATTCAATTCTTCTTCTGTGAGCTGTTTTGCCATTGCTAGTTTCCGCTTGATATTCCGCATTCAGCAATGGTTAAAGATGCGTCAATTTGCGCGTATTCCTTTTTCCTGCATCACTGCGGCGACCGTATAGAACGACCCGAAGGCTGCGATTCTATCATTTTCGCCTGCCGCGTTATAGGCAAAACGCAGGGCTGATGCGACATCGTCGAAGACCGTTACCTTGCCGAGCACACCCACACCTTCCACCACTTGAGCCATCTCGGTCCCGCTCGCCCCACGTGGTGCATCTATACCAGCGACTAACCACTCGTCTATGTGCGCGTTCATCAGGGCGACCACGCCAGCCATATCTTTGTCTTTGAGCATGGCGAATACCGCATAAGTCTTGGCTGGAGGCAGATTAGCGAAGTTTTGTGCAAGGCTACGTGCAGCATGAGGATTGTGCGCCACGTCTAGGATCAGTTGTGGCTTGCCAGGTACGAATTGGAAGCGCCCGGCCAACTCCACCTCGGTCAGGCCACGTCGTACTGCCGCCATACTCACCGGCAGACTTATTTGCAAGGCATCCAACACCGCCAATACCGCGCTTGCATTGTTAAGTTGGAAAGCACCCCGTAAAGCCGGATGAGGCAATGCGTTGCGCGCTCCAATCTTACTTCGGTAATCCCATTGCCCCTGATGCGGCGTACAACCGAAGTCACTACCTATACACCACAGGTCCGCGCCTATGGACGCCGCATGTGCGCGCAACGAATCTGGGACTTTGGGGTCGGCACAAATCGCCACCCGATCTTTGCGGAAGATGCCTGCTTTCTCAAATCCAATTTGCTCGCGGTTGTCGCCCAGATAATCGACATGATCTATATCCACGCTGGTCACTACCGCACAATCGGTATCAAATATATTCACGGCATCCAATCGACCACCCAACCCTACCTCGAGTATCACCACATCGACACGATGTAAAATAAAACACTGCATCGCTGCCAGCGTACCAAATTCGAAATAAGTTAGTGGAATCTCCGCCCCCCGGAGACGGGCATGCTCTATAGCCTCAAACGAAGCACATAGCTCGGCATCGCCAACTTGCCGCTTGGAGATGCGCACACGCTCGTTGTAATGCAAAAGATGGGGAGAAGTGTAGCAACCGACCTTATAACCAGCGGCATATAAGATACTCTCGAGCATCGCACAAACCGAGCCTTTACCATTCGTGCCGCCAACCACAATTACAGGAACATTGGGATCCAGATTGAGCCGTTGTTTAACTTCTGCAACACGCTCCAAGCCAAGCGCGATAGTCTTCGGATGCAAGGATTCTAAATGGGTGAGCCAGTCGGCTAGAGTAGTCGGCATAGTGAGATGTATTGAATTGAACTAGCTGCGTTTAGCGATGATGAGTAGCCCGAAGAAAACCATGGCCGCACCGACAACGACACGCAAAGTGATGGCTTCTTTAAGGATCAACCAGGCCAGCACAATGGCGACCAACACGCTACCCTTATCTATCAAGGCTACAGTAGCGACATCCCCTAGTTTGAGGGCTTTGTAGTAGAACACCCAAGACAACGCGGTCGCTACACCCGACAAGCCTAGCCACAGATAATTATCTTTTTTGAGCCCGTTGAATTCCGATGGTGTGACTGCATAGAACGCGAACATCACGACGAATACGAAAACGAAAATCGTCCTGACCGTCAGCCCCAACTCGCTGGAGATGCCGACCATACCCTGTTTAGCAATCACCGCCGTGAAGCCAGCAAAGAACATGGACAGAAATGCGTAGACCACCCAACGTTCCATGTTGCCTTCCCCCTCTACACATAACCATTAATCAGTATGAAACTGACAGTCTAGATTAGGCTGCTGCAACCTCGGTCACTGCGGGTTGCTTGGTCAACAGAGTGATCAGTGTTGCCAACTGCGCACGCATCTCTCGGCGATCTATGATCATGTCTACTGCACCATGCTCGAGCAGGAACTCGGCACGCTGGAAGCCTTCAGGCAAGGTCTCGCGCACGGTCTGCTGGATCACGCGTGCACCTGCGAAACCAATCAACGCACCAGGCTCAGCAATCACTACGTCACCCATAAAGGCGAAACTGGCAGACACGCCACCCATAGTTGGATCGGTTAATACTGAGATGAATGGCAACTGCTCTTCCGACAACTGAGTCAGAGCTGCGCAAGTCTTAGCCATCTGCATCAATGACAGCAAGCCTTCCTGCATACGTGCGCCGCCACTGGCTGCAAAACAGATGAAGGGGCACTTCTGTTCGATGGCATCACGTACACCGCGCACGAATCGCTCACCAACGACAGAGCCCATGGACCCACCCATAAAACTAAACTCAAACACTGCGACAACCACGGCTACGTTATGGATGCTGCCTTGCATCACAATCAAGGCATCATCTTCGTCAGTACTCTTCTTGGAAGCAATCAAACGGTCGGAGTATTTCTTCTGATCTTTAAACTTCAAGGTATCGATAGGCAACACTTCAGCCCCGATCTCGAAACGGCCTTCGCCATCTAACAACCAGTCCAAACGTGTACGCGCAGTCACGCGGTGGTGGTGATTACACTTGGTACATACGCTGTGGTTCTTTTCCAGATCAGAGTGGTACAACACCGCCTGACAGGACGGACACTTGGTCCACAGACCCTCGGGTACATTTTTTTTGGCATCGCCCTCGCGGCGTTTGATTTTGGGGGGTAAAAGTTTTTGGAACCAGCTCATTACTATTCTCCTCAGGCATATCCTTTGCCTGTCTCAGATTACATTTATCGTTAAGCTTGATCGACAGCCTGTCGCAATCCTTGCACCAAACGTGACACGTTCTCCACTACATTCTGTGCAGTTGAATCCTCTATCTCTTGCACGATGCGGCTACCCACCACCACACCATCGCACAATGTTGCCACGGCTTTAGCAGTCTCCGCATCGCGTATACCGAAACCCACACCTATGGGAAGTTGTATATATTTTCGCAAGGCAGGCATTTTCTCTGCGATGGCGGAGAGATCGAAATTCCCCGAACCTGTCACACCTTTGAGCGAGACATAATACACATAGCCGCGCGCTAATTTAGCGACTTGTTGGATACGCTCTTCCTTGGTGGTCGGCGCCAACAAAAAAATCGGCGCAATATCATAACGTTGCAGATGCTCGAAGGCATCATGGCTCTCCTCCGGCGGGAAATCCACGGTCAACACGCCATCCACACCAACTTCGGCACAGCGTTGCGAGAAGCTCTCCCAACCCATCGCCTCTATCGGGTTACCATAGCCCATCAGTACGACAGGTGTAACTTGATCTTGTTTGCGGAACTCGGCCACCATCGCTAATACTGAGCGCAAAGACACACCCTGTTTCAGGGCGCGTTCGGAAGCACGCTGTATGGTCGGACCATCCGCCATCGGGTCCGAGAAAGGCACACCCAGTTCGAGTACATCCGCACCTGACTTCACCAAGGCATGCATCAAGGGCAAGGTCATCGTCGGTGAGGGATCACCCGCAGTGACAAACGGGATAAGGGCTTTGCGTTTTTGGAGTTTCAGTTTATCGAAAGTGGCTTGAATACGCTTACTCATAGCGTGATACCTTTTAGCTTAGCAACAGTATTCATATCCTTATCGCCACGACCCGACAAGTTGACCAGTAGCACTTTGTCCTTGCTCATAGCTGGTGCGATTTTGATCGCATGCGCCAAAGCATGGCTAGACTCTAGTGCAGGAATGATGCCCTCAAACCGGCATAACGCATCAAATGCATCGATTGCCTCATCGTCGTTGATCGCGACATATTGCGCACGACCAATCTCCTTTAACAAACAGTGTTCAGGGCCCACACCGGGGTAATCCAAACCAGCGGAAATAGAATGTGTCTCAGTGATCTGGCCATTCTCATCCTGCATCAGATTGACCTTATTGCCGTGCAATACGCCAACCTTGGCATTTGCAGTCAGTGGTGCAGCATGTTGTCCTGTGGCAATACCGTGACCGCCCGCTTCTACACCGATGATGGCAACATCTGGCACTTCGATGTAAGGGTTGAACAGACCGATGGCGTTAGAGCCACCGCCTACACAGGCGATCACTGCATCAGGCTGACGACCGATCATCTCCGGCATCTGCACTTTGGCTTCATTACCGATAATGCATTGAAAGTCGCGCACCATCATAGGATAGGGATGAGGGCCTGCAGCTGTACCAAAAATGTAGAAAGTGCTTTCCACATTGGTGACCCAATCGCGTATCGCTTCATTGCATGCATCTTTGAGGGTCTTGGAGCCACTCTCCACAGCCACCACTTTAGCGCCCAGTAATTTCATGCGGAACACATTGGGTGCCTGACGCTGTATATCTTCAGCGCCCATATAGACTATGCACTCCATACCAAAACGTGCTGCAACTGTTGCTGTCGCCACACCGTGCATGCCCGCACCAGTTTCGGCTATAACGCGCTTCTTGCCCATGCGCTTGGCGAGCAAGGCTTGGCCCATCGCGCTATTAATCTTGTGCGCGCCAGTGTGATTCAGATCCTCACGCTTTAGATAAATCTGCGCACCACCCAGATGTTCGGACAGTCGTTTGGCGTGATAGATAGGGCTGGGGCGACCAACGTAATGCTTCAGTTCGTATGCCAGTTCAGCCTTGAACTCAGGGTCGTCACGAAAATGCTGGTATTGCGCGCTCAATTCCTCTACAGCCGGTATCAATGTCTCGGCCATATAGATGCCGCCGAACTGACCGAAATGGCCAGTTGAATCTGGATAGTTATACATCTGTGCTCTTAACCTTTTTGATGAACGCGACGATCTTCGCCGCGTCTTTGACTCCCTTGCTGACCTCTACACCGCTGGAAACATCTACGGCATAAGGGCGCGTCTGTTCAATCGCCTCTGCCACATTATCGTCATCCAACCCACCCGACAAGATCAGCGGCATGGGCATATCCTTGGGGATTAAGTTCCATTCGAACACCGCCCCCGTACCGCCAGGAATACCCTCCACATAGGCATCCAACAACAAAGCTTGTGCCGTGGAATATCGAGTCGCGCATTCTACCAAATTCACCCCAGCTTTGACGCGTATCGCTTTCAAGTAAGGGCGACCAAACTGCTGGCAATATTCCGGTGTCTCGTCTCCGTGGAACTGTAGAACATCCAATGGGACTTGAGCCAACACTTCACGCACATACTCGGCATCTGCATTCACGAACAAACCTACCGTGGTGAGAAAGGGTGGGAAATCACGAACCAAAGCAGCGGCTTGGAGGATGCTCACATAGCGCGTGCTGGGTGCATAAAAAACCAGTCCTATGGCATCTGCGCCGCCTTCGGCTACCGCGAGAGCATCTTGCAAACGGGTGATACCGCATATCTTGACTCGGGTCATGCAGCACCTTCCAAACTTTGCTTTGTTTCCATCTGCGGCAAACCCCATTTTTCTTCATAAGTGATATGGCGCAAGTATAAGCCATCAGGCGAAAAGGTCGGGGCAGCGAGCTTGCGGTCCCTACTCTCCAATACCTGCTGCATCCATGCGAGCGGGTATTTACCCTTACCCACATACACCAGACAGCCCACGATGTTGCGCACCATATGATGCAAGAAGGCATCAGCACTGACGTCGAAGATCAGCATGTCACCCTCACGGCGCATGTCCAATTGACGCAGGTTTTTAACTGGGGATTTGGCCTGACACTCGGCGGCACGGAATGCGCTGAAATCATGCCTGCCGATTAACAGCCTAGCAGCGTCTTGCATCACACCCAAATCCAATGGCGCATGGAACCAACCTACTTTGCCTGACTGTATTGCAGGCCTAGTCGGGCAATTAACCAGCAGATAGCGATAGCTGCGACCATGAGCGGAGAAACGTGCATGAAACTCTTCAGGTACGACATGTGCCCACCGCACTGCGATGCTGTGCGGCAACAAAGCATTCACACCGCGCACCCATGCTTGTAGCGGTCGCTCGACTTGTGTATTGAAGTGCACAACTTGCTCTAAGCCATGTACACCGGTGTCCGTGCGACCTGCGGCGATCACGCTTATGGTTTCACCCGCGATGCCACTTAATGCCGCTTGCAGGGTATCTTGCACAGTCAGTCCTTCAGCTTGGCTTTGCCAACCACAATAGGGCTTTCCGTCGTATTCGATGCCTAAGGCGATTCTCATTTGAATATCAATCCCATCACCACGATCAAGCATAAGCTTGAGAAGAACATATCAATGTAACCAAACCGATATACCGGCAGCTCTATGGGGTGCGGTGTATCCACAGGGGGAGTATGTAATTCCTGCAGCGCATCCTGCCAGCGTGCGTGGCTGCGTAACATGGCGACCTCAGCATAATGTAGTGTCAAAGCTAAGCGTATCGCGCAGCGCTCTCTGGATATACCCAACCACGCCAAAGGCGCGAACAAACTATACAGACCAGAGATCAACGCCTGTCTGTGCAAGTGATTTAACAGTATCGCCAGACTAGCTAGGGCTGACAACAATCTCAGCAACTGCATTACACCATCCAGCAATCCTTCATGTATCGGACTCCAACCTCCCAACGGTTCAATTATAGGTGTGCCAGGTGTGGAATATGCATAGATGAGCATCAGCGAAAACATGATCCAGCGGGTACGTCGCAGCAACTGTAACAACTTGCTGCCCGATAGATAGGCACCCAAAGTCAGCAGCACAGTCGACATCGTCAGCAGTGGGATGAGTGTAAGCCGCTGCATCACCGCGACCAATACACCCCACAGTATGATCTGTATAGCAGGATGCATGCACTTCTCAGTTGACAATCGATAATGCTCCAAAAAAAACGGCAGCCCATACGAGCTGCCGTCGGTTTAGCTTAAAACGCTCAAGCGAGTTGTTTCAAGATCTCTTGAGCCGTTGCACGCTGCTCGTCATCACCTTCGCGCAACACTTCTTCCAATATCTCACGTGCACCGCTAGGGTCGCCCATCTCTTGATACGCCTTAGCAAGATCAAGTTTGGTGGCGACTTCATGCCATTGCGCGCTGTCATTCGCTGGCTTAGCATCCATAGGCTTTTCATCGCCCATATCCAAGCTGATATCGCTCAGATTGAACTCTGCTGCTTTGACTGGCTCGCTGACCTTGTCCTTGCCCGAATCTACAGGGAAGTCTAGTGTGAAAGCCATGCCTTTATCTTCTTCTACTGGGGCGGCTTCTGGCTGAACAGCCGGCATGGATGGGTGTGTAGAAGTAATGTCGAACACCAACTCATCCAAATTAGGCAATTTTTCAGCAGCACCACCGACACTTACGATTTTGTCATGGGTCGCAGTAACGTCGAAGTCCATCTCTTGTGCAGCAGGCATTGAAGGATTAGTTGCTGTGACATCCATATCCATCACTGCATTCTTAGCTGTTGCCATCTCATCTTTGGTAAATACCTGAGTCGCAGCCAGATCAAGATCGAGTGCAGCGGTCGCATCTCCTGCAGCTTTAAATGCGGCCGAGCTAGCGAGCGTTCTTGCAAAGTTAGGATCAGTAGCCAATGCTGCAGTCTGCATAGTCGCGCTTTCGGAATCTTCCACCTTGGCACCAGATCCGCCATAAAGTGCATTCTGAGGGTCAATCTTGCGACCCATGGTTGCGACTTGCTCCCAAGTCGTATCGTCCACGCTAGATTTCAATTGTTTAGCTAACCCCTCGAATGACTTTGCATCCTTACGGCTAACATAAATCTCCAGCAACTTCATGCGAATAGGGGTCTTGTTGGTTGCTGTTTGCAAAGCTTCCTTCAATATCTCTTCTGCCTGTGCATCACGACCAAAGCTCAGGAACAAATCTGCCTCACTGATAGGATCGTCGTCACTCTGAGTGGCCGTCAAAGTCTGCGTATTTCCAGCATGGATAGTGAAATCACCAGTATCAGGGGAAGGCACAACGGGGGCCGCGATTCGACCTGTCACTGCGCCGATATCTCCCTCTCCACCTTTTTTGCTAGGTTTCTTAGTAGTCAGTTTACTGCGACGCGTTCTCATGAAAGCTAATCCGCCCAAGCCCAACAATGCCACTAGGCCGCCGGCCAAATACAGCGGTTCAGCTAACAAATCATCCACCAAGGAAGTTTCTACGACCACGGGCTGAGCCTGTAACTTAGGTTGCGCAGGTACAACTGCACTTGCGGACTCTACCGCGGATACTGCAGATACTTCAGACACCGCCGCGACTGCACTTGCAACAACAGGGGCATTATTTGCCAAAGCTGCAGCTTGTGTCTTCAATTCAGCCAAGCGAGCCATATCCTGAACTTGCTTCTCCAACATAGCGACACGCTTACTCTCATCTTCAGCAGCCTTGGATTTGGCAATCGCATCTTCTTGTGCCGCATTGGATTTATCTTGACCGCCAGCCTTGCCCGTTACGCCAGTCTTATCATTGGACGTCTCGCCCTTAGATAGCTTCAAAACTTCCTTAGCGCCTTCTTTGGCGACAGGTGCTTTGTCTGAAACGTTGCTGCTGATCTTGCCTGCACTTACCTGCTGTGCAGTTTCTTGCTGCGTACTTGCTGGTGCGGCACCCGCGATTTTCTGACGGTACGCATTCCAATCACTCACTTGTGCATGTATCTCTTTTCTTGCCTCTGATTGAGTCACTGCTTCAAGCTCGGCAGCATCAGGAAGACGCAATATCTTGCCCGTCCTAATGCGATTCATATTCTTGCCGTCGAATTGATCCGCATTGGCGCGATACAGCGCGACCAACATGCGTTCCAAACTCACGCCCTCTACTTGATGGGCAGCAGCGATTTTGCTGAGATTATCACCACGCTTGACCGACAGATCACTCTTCTCGACCAGCTTCACAGGATCCGCAGTAACAGCAGCCTTACTAGGCGCCTGAGTGATAGGCTTAGTTTCAGCGGGTGACTCTAACGGTGCACTTTCAACTGCTGCCGCTTCTACCTTCGGCTCTGGCATCGCCACCGCTACTGGCTCAGGGGCGACATCAGCTACTGGCTGCACAACAGGCGCAACGGCTTGCACAGGGGCGGGTGCAGGTTGTACGGCCTGATAACCTACAGGATCAAGCAAAAAGGTAAATTCACGCACCAACTTGCCAGAAGACCAACTCAACTCCACCAATAAAGTCACAAAGGGGTCGTTCACTGGTTGCAACGTTGTCGCATGGATGAAGGACTCACCATTGGCTCGAGTTTCGATGTCGAATTTAAACTTGCTACCGTAGGGATAATCCAAGCCGGCTGCTTTATAAGCATCCGGCGCAGCAAGGCGCGCAACCAAACTGGATTTTTCGGAATTATTGACTGATAGCAATTCGATATCAGCTCGCAGCGGCTGGCCTAAAGCCGAAACCACATTGATACCACCAATACCCGCAGCAGACACTTGTGCCGACAACGTTATTGCAGCGACCCCGAGTATGTTTAGTAGTGATTTTTTCACGCTATCACCTTCACTTTATTTATTGGACAATTAAATTAACATCAAAGAGTTATCAGCACAAGCTAATAATTTAGTTCATCACCAGTCTCAATCAGAGGTATTTCTCTATCAAAATCTCAGCGATTTGTACGCTATTTAGGGCCGCGCCCTTACGAACATTGTCACTCACTACCCACATGTCCAAACCCATCGGATGGGAAAGGTCTTCACGTATACGTCCTACGAAAGTTGCATCCTTACCTGCTGCTTCTATCGCTGTCGGCCAACCGCCAGGCACATGCTCATCGACCACTTTCACGCCCGGAGCCTTTTCCAGTAAAGCACGCGCATCCGCTGCAGAGATCTTTTTGCGAGTCTCAATATGCAAAGCTTCTGAGTGACCATAGACCACAGGCACACGCACAGCAGTTGGATTCACTAGTATGGAGTCATCTTCCATAATCTTCTGAGTCTCCCACACCATCTTCATCTCTTCTTTGGTGTAGCCATTCTCCATGAACACATCTATCTGTGGCAGCACGTTGAATGCGATGCGCTTAGGATAAACCTCCGCTACCGCTTCCTGACCACTCATCAAAGCACGAGTCTGTGTATTCAATTCATCTATCGCTTCCTTACCAGTGCCGGATACGGCTTGATAAGTCGCCACATTGATACGCGCAATACCAACTGCATCCTTGATAGGCTTGAGAGCGACCAACATCTGTATGGTGGAGCAATTTGGGTTTGCGATAATGCCGCGATTCTTGTATTGCGCGATAGCGTGAGGATTCACTTCAGGCACAACCAAAGGAATGTCGCGATCATATCGGAAGTGCGCAGTATTATCGATCACTACACAACCTGCAGCCGCAGCGATAGGTGCATATTTTTCAGACACGCTACCACCTGCAGAGAATAAACCAATCTGGGTCTTGGCGAAGTCAAAATCCGCCACGTCTAACACAGTGATCTCCTTACCATGGAAAGTCACTTTGGAGCCTGCAGAACGACTAGACGCCAAAGGGTAGAGATTGCGCACAGGAAAATTGCGTTGTTCCAAAATCGCCAACATCGCCTCACCCACTGCGCCTGTCGCTCCCAAGATACATACGTCGTATTGCTTACTCATTTTGTTCTCTCAATAAAATTTATGCTCGGAGCGGGCAGCTTGTTGCTAGTAACCGAACCGCTTTTGCTACTCGCTACTCGCTACTCGC
Organism: uncultured beta proteobacterium; assembly: GCA_963740305.1. Classification (GTDB taxonomy): domain Bacteria; phylum Pseudomonadota; class Gammaproteobacteria; order Burkholderiales; family Gallionellaceae; genus Gallionella. The sequence goes on from CAVUDR010000008.1 coordinate 44,155, forward strand.
TACCTACTACTGACTACAAGCTTCGAACCACCGCATCGCCCATTGCTGCACAACCCACTTTTTGCGTGCCCACTTCGTAGATATCCCCAGTGCGCAAACCTTGCTGCAAAGTCTTACGAACAGCTGTCTCTATTCGCTGCGCAACATCTTCACGCTCAAAAGTGTAGCGCATCATCATCGCAACAGACAGGATAGTCGCCAAAGGATTGGCGATATCTTTACCCGCGATATCTGGTGCTGAACCGTGACATGGCTCATACAGACCCTTGTTGTTCGAGTCTAGCGAAGCAGAGGGCAGCATACCGATGGAACCTGTCAGCATCGATGCTTCGTCAGACAAAATATCACCAAAGATGTTGCCCGTGAGGATGACATCGAACTGCTTAGGCGCACGCACCAGCTGCATTGCGGCATTGTCCACATACATGTGCGACAACTCGACTTCAGGGTATTCCTTGGCGACATCGCTAACGATTTCACGCCAGAACATACTCGTGTCCAACACGTTGGCTTTATCGACGGAACACATCCTCTTGCCACGTTTCAGCGCAGCTTTAAAACCCACATGTGCAACGCGACGAATCTCTGATTCGCTGTAGTGCATGGTGTCAAAACCCTGGCGCTCACCGTTTTCTAGCGTACGTATGCCGCGCGGTTGACCGAAGTAGATGTCACCAGTGAGTTCGCGCAAGATCATGATATCCAAACCAGCAACCAATTCCGGCTTTAATGATGAAGCATTAACCAACTCGGGGTACACCATAGCAGGTCGCAGATTTGCGAATAAACCCAAGCCTTTGCGAATGCGCAACAGACCTTGCTCTGGGCGCATAGGACGAGGCAGATTGTCGTACTGATATCCACCCACCGCACCTAGCAGAACCGCATCAGACTCCTTGGACAGCTTTTCCGTCGCAGCGGGGAATGGATCACCAGCAGCATCGTAACCTGCGCCACCCAAATGGCCGTATTCCAACTCTATGTGCATACCATCACTACGCAATGCATCCATCACCTTCACCGCTTGCGCGACAATCTCTGTGCCTATACCGTCACCCGGCAATACTGCGATTTTCATAACAAATCCCTACACTAAAATTCTAAAAAATTTCCGCAACAAATCTTACCCGCACCAGTGCATCGCAGCAGTGCTCGTAGTTTCACAACCAAGGTTGCGCCAAGCGATGTTTAACCTCAAATGACGTGATGTCATCCTTGTGCTTCAAGGTCAGACCGATGTCGTCCAATCCATTGATCAAACAGTACTTGCGGTGTGCATCGACCTCGAAGGCGTAACGCTGACCATCCGGTGTGGTGATGAGTTGCTTTTCCAGATCAACAGTCAACTTGTAACCCACTGCGGAGGCTGCCGCTTTAAATAGCGCATCTACCTTATCTTCCGCCAACTTGATTGGCAACAGGCCGTTCTTAAAACAGTTATTGAAGAAGATATCGGCAAAGCTAGGCGCAATAATCACGCGAAAGCCATAATCTTCCAATGCCCAAGGAGCGTGCTCGCGTGAAGAACCACAACCAAAGTTTTCACGTGCCAGCAAAATCTGTGCGCCTTGATAGCGCGCCTGATTCAACACGAAGTCCGGATTCAACTGACGCTTGCTGTTATCCATCCCAGGTTCTCCATGATCTAGATAACGCCACTCATCAAATGCATTGGGACCAAAGCCTGAACGCTTGATGGACTTCAGGAACTGCTTGGGAATGATGGCATCAGTGTCGACGTTGGCTCTATCCATGGGCGCAACCAAACCATCTAACAATGTAAATTTATTCATTTTGACTTCAATACCTTTCCAATCTCTTCACCGCCCTTTTGCAAATCTTTACCAAGACCATTTACGGTGTTGCACGCAGCCAAGACCAGCACCAACAAAATCAGCGATAACGTTTTCATTTTCAGAATTTGCTCACGTCTACAAAGTGACCGGCTACTGCGGCTGCCGCCGCCATCTCTGGGCTCACCAGATGCGTGCGGCCGCCTTGGCCTTGACGTCCCTCGAAGTTGCGGTTCGAGGTTGAAGCGCAACGCTCACCGGGAGATAGTCGATCATCGTTCATCGCCAAACACATAGAACAACCAGGATCACGCCACTCAAAACCCGCAGCGATGAATATCTTATCCAGACCTTCTTGTTCAGCTTGCGCCTTGACCAGACCCGAACCAGGCACAACCATCGCCAACTTCACATTGCCCGCGACCTTTTTGCCCTTGGCCACTGCTGCCGCAGCACGCATATCTTCAATACGTCCGTTGGTGCAAGAACCGATGAATACCTTGTCGATCTGTATCTCTTCGATGGGTGTATTAGCTTGCAGCCCCATATAGGCCAGCGCACGTTCCCAATCGACGCGCTTAACCGCATCTGGTGCGTTCGCAGGATCAGGTACACGACCATCCACCGCCACCACCATCTCAGGGGAAGTACCCCAAGTCACTTGAGGCTTGATGTCAGCCGCATTCAATTCCACCAAGGTATCGAACTTCGCACCCTCATCGCTGTGCAGCGTGCGCCAATAAGTGACCGCCTGATCCCATTGCGCGCCACGTGGCGAAAAAGGTCTACCCTCAAGATAAGCAAAAGTCGTGTCATCCGCAGCGACCATACCAGCACGCGCACCTGCCTCGATTGCCATATTGCACAAAGTCATACGCGCTTCCATGCTGAGCGCACGCACGGTATCGCCACCGAATTCAATCGCATAACCCGTACCACCAGCGGTACCGATTTTGCCAATCACTGCCAGTGCGATGTCTTTAGCGGTCACGCCATTCCTCAATACGCCAGATACCTTGACCAGCATGGCTTTAGACTTCTTAGCCACTAGGCATTGGGTCGCCATCACGTGTTCCACTTCGGAAGTACCAATGCCGTGTGCCAACGCACCAAACGCGCCGTGCGTACTGGTGTGCGAGTCGCCACACACCACGGTCATGCCCGGCAGAGTCGCGCCCTGCTCTGGGCCCATCACGTGCACCACGCCTTGGCGAATATCGTCCATTTTGAATTCAGTGATACCAAATTCATTGCAATTCGCATCCAAGGTCTCGACCTGCAAGCGTGAGATCGGATCGGTGATGCCGCCGCTACGCTTAGTGGTCGGTACGTTATGGTCTGGAACCGCCAACATGGAGATAGGGCTCCAAGGTTTACGCTGCGCCAGTCGCAGGCCCTCAAAAGCCTGCGGACTTGTTACTTCGTGTACCAAATGACGGTCGATATAGATCAGGGCAGTACCATCTGGTTCGGTGCGAACCAAGTGGCTGTTCCAAAGTTTGTCGTAAAGAGTTTGTGTGTTCATTATTTATTCCACCTGCGCAAGACCCGCGATTATGCCACAGCCAACCAGCGCTTCGCCATGATTCAACCCGTTGTCGCTACATCATTCAACTTCACTAGGGCATATTCTAGGCTATCGGAAAGTGCGCGCCAGCTGGCATCGATAATGTTAGTGCTCGCACCCACAGTAGTCCACACCCTGCCTTCGCCCTGAAAAGTGATAAGGACACGGATCTGCGCCGAAGTACCATTACCACTATCCAGAATACGCACCTTATAGTCGATAAGACGCACCCCACTGAGTTGCGGATAGGCAGAGGACAATGCATTGCGCAATGCACCCGACAAAGCGTTCACCGGCCCATTACCCTCGGCAGCCATGAACTTCACCTCGCCCGCCACCTTGACCTTGACCGTTGCCTCGGACAGCAAACCCCTGCTCTGCCTGCGTTCTGTGACTACGAAATAATCGATCAATTCGAAGGGCTGCACATAGCTGTCCTGCAACCTGTGCAAGATCAAATCCATACTGGCCTCGGCCGCCTCGAAGGTAAAACCTTCGTGCTCCAGATGTTTGACGTGATTGAGCACGCGTTGCGCAGCATCGTTGTCTAAATCTATGCCTAATGACTTGGCGCGAAATTGGATATTGCCACGGCCCGACAACTCCGAGACAACAGAACGCATCTCGTTACCGACCATGGCAGGATCTATGTGCTGATAGGTGTCATTGGCCTTCATGATCGCAGCGACGTGGATGCCGCCCTTATGCGCGAAAGCACTATGTCCTATGTACGGCGCGTGTGCGTAGTGCTTGAGGTTAACCACTTCCGCCACGTAATGCGCCATCGAAGTCAAATCGCGTAATTGCTCGGGCGAGACCACAGGATGATTCATCTTGAGTTGCAAGTTGGGAATGATGGTGGTCAGGTTGGCATTGCCGACGCGCTCACCATAACCATTGATCGTGCCCTGTACCTGCGTGCAACCACCACGTACCGCAGACAGCGTATTGGAAATTCCACAGCCGGTATCGTTATGACAATGTATGCCTAAAGGCGTGCGTATGTGCTGTTTCACTTCGCGCACGATCTCTTCCACTTCCCAAGGTAACTTACCGCCATTGGTCTCGCACAACACCAGCCAATCCGCACCCGCATCGGCTGCGGCACGCAGTGTCGCCAGCGCATAGTCTCGATTGGCGATGAATCCATCAAAAAAATGCTCAGCATCGAAAATCACTTCTCTGCCGCGTGACTTCATATAACTGACACTATCGCGGATCATTGCGAGGTTCTCGTCTAGCGTAGTCGCAAGCACCAGATCGACGTGATATTGCGAACTCTTGCCCACCATCGTGACGACGGGTGTCTGTGCATCCAAAAGTGCTTGCAGATTAGTATCAACCTCGCAGGTCTTGAGTTTTTGACGAGTACGACCGAACGCAGCCAGCTTGGTAGCGCCCAGCTCCAGTTTGGCGGCACGCGCGAAAAACTCTTGATCCTTGGGGTTGGAACCGGGCCAACCGCCCTCTATGTAATGGAAGCCGAACGCCGCGAGACGCTGAGCGATCGCCAGCTTGTCATCCACCGAAAGCGAGATGTCTTCGCGCTGCGTCCCGTCGCGCAAAGTGGTGTCATAAAGAAATACTTGTGTCATAGCAAAAAAGCCAATTTGGAAAATTCTAAGTGCAGCATTTTCGCTGATTCGCGCGGCCTGTGCTAAAAAATTGGTTAGCATGTCTGTTTTAAAGACACTGCCCATGTACCCAGACTAAATTACTGATTCCTGAGTCAACCTGAGCTTCCACACCATCAATATCAGCCCCAACAAAGAGGCACCCGCACTGAAGCTAAACATCGCGGTAGATCCGAAGTGTTGCCACAAAGGCCCACTGGCCAAGCCGCCTATCATGCCGCCCGCACCATAAGTGAAGCTACCGAACAAAGCCTGCCCCTTAGACTGATGACGCCCCTTGAAAAACTCATGTATCAAACCGACGGAGGCTGCGTGATAGGCCCCAAAGGTCGCAGCGTGTAGCACTTGCGCGATGAGTAGCACCACCACGATATCCACGTACCACCCTATCATCAGGAAACGTGCCACGGCACAGGCAAAGCTGAACATCAGGATGCGGGTGTAGCCAAAACGTTGGGAAAGCCAAGGCATGACGAAAAATACTGCGATCTCACAGATCACTCCCAACGCCCATAGACCACCGATCGCGCTCTTGCTATAGCCATGATCGACCAGATAGATGGAATAAAAGGTGTAGTAAGGGCCGTGTGCCACCGACATCATGAAGCATGCACCCAATAGGGCCAGCACGCGCTTCTGCAACACGATCTGCTTGACGGGCTGAGAGTCGGTGTGATGCGCGACTATCTCGGTCTGCGGAATCTGACGTGAGAATAACAAAATGCCTACTTCGCATATCAATCCTGCCCACAACAACCATGCAATGGCGATATGGTCGAATGCGTAACCCAAACCAACTACCGTAGCAATGAAACCTATCGAGCCCCACGAACGCAAGCGGCCATAACGTGCACTGTGCTTGCCCAAATAAGTCATAGTGGTCGCTTCCACTAGCGGCATGGATGCGCTCCAGAAGAAACTCATCATGCACAACACCAGCAACATGCCCCAGAAACTGGTGGTGAAGAACACGCCCACATAGCAGACAGCACTCAGCGTCGCAGCTAACTTGATGACCATCAAACGCTTGCCAGTATGGTCAGCCAACCAGCCCCACATATTGGGTGCGAGCATACGCATCACCGGCTGCACCGATAACAGGATGGAGATCTCTACCGCATCGAAGTGGATGGACTTGAGATACAAGCTCCAGTAGGGAGCAAACATCCCTATGAAGGCGTAATAGAAGAAATAAAACCCGGCGATGCGCCAGTAATAGTTTTTATCAGTGTGCATACGAATAGACTTCTTGACGGCGCGCATTATGTCACGAGCAAAAAATTTTTTACCCATCCCACTTGAAATGTCATTTTCAGCCCCCACTAACTCGACATCGCAACTTGGAGAATCACCATGACAGAGCAAGAAAAATCACAACAGCCCGAAGCCGCAACCGAGACACCATCTGAAGAAACCACTGTGATGCCCAGCATGGAAGAGCAATTGCAGGTAAGTGAGCGCAAGGCACAAGAGCATTACGACGCTTGGATGTACGCCAAGGCCGAGGGCGAAAACATCCGCCGGCGCGCAGCTGAGGATGTGAGCAAGGCTCAAAAATTCGCGGTTGAGCGCTTCTCCAACGAGATGCTGGCGGTGATGGACAGCCTGCAAGCAGCACTTGCCGTAGAAAACTCGACTGTTGAAAACTTCAAGAACGGCATGGAATTGACTCTTAAGCAACTTTCCAACGTATTTGAAAAATTCAACATCACCGAGATTGACCCTGTCGGCGAGAAGCTAGACCCACACAAACATCAGGCTATCAGCATGGTGGAGAGCGAACAGCCAGCCAACACCGTCGTCAGCGTGATGCAGAAGGGCTATGCCTTGAACGAGCGCATCCTGCGTCCAGCCTTGGTTTTGGTTAGCAAGGGCAAATAAGCACTGAGCCTAGCAACGGGCTCTTGAAATCTAAAATACCCGCCCCATCTACAGGGGCAGCAGAACACTACTAATATTATTGAAAGGAAACATCATGGGAAAAATCATCGGTATCGACTTGGGCACGACTAACTCTTGCGTCGCCATCATGGAAAACGGCAAGACCAAGGTCATTGAGAACGCTGAAGGTACGCGCACAACTCCTTCTATCATCGCTTACATGGAAGACGGCGAAGTGTTGGTTGGTGCACCCGCCAAACGTCAAGCGGTGACTAATCCTATGAACACGCTGTACGGCGTGAAGCGACTGATCGGCCGCCGTTTCGATGAAAAGATGGTGCAAAAAGACATCGACATGGTTCCGTTCAAAATCGTTAAAGCCAAGAACGGCGATGCATGGGTAAAAGTACGTGATAAGGAATTCTCTGCACCAGAGATCTCCGCGCAAGTGCTGATGAAAATGAAAAAGACCGCCGAAGATTACTTGGGCGAGTCTGTGACTGAAGCGGTCATCACAGTTCCAGCTTACTTCAATGATGCGCAACGCCAAGCGACTAAAGACGCAGGCCGTATCGCGGGACTGGATGTGAAGCGTATCATCAACGAGCCAACTGCTGCTGCATTGGCATTCGGTATGGACAAGCAAGAAGGCGACCGCAAGATCGCGGTGTATGACTTGGGCGGCGGCACTTTCGATATATCTATCATCGACATCGCTGAGCTGGATGGCGAACACCAATTTGAAGTGATGTCCACCAACGGTGACACTTTCTTGGGCGGTGAAGATTTCGACATGCGCGTCATCGACTTTTTGGTTGAAGAATTCCAAAAGGAAAGTGGTATCGATCTGCGTAAAGACGTGCTGGCCTTGCAACGCCTAAAAGACGCTGCAGAGAAAGCAAAAATCGAATTGTCATCTGCTCAACAGACTGAAGTGAACCTGCCTTACGTGACAGCTGATGCAAGTGGTCCTAAACACTTGGCTGTAAAGATCACCCGTGCAAAATTGGAAAGCTTGGTCGAAGACTTGGTCGCTCGCACCATCGAGCCATGCAAGATTGCAATGAAGGATGCGGGTGTCTCTGTCGCTGACATCGGCGACGTGATTCTGGTCGGTGGTCAGACCCGTATGCCTATGGTGCAAGAACGCGTTAAAGCATTCTTCGGCAAGGAGCCACGCAAAGACGTGAACCCAGATGAAGCGGTTGCAGTCGGCGCAGCAATCCAGGGCGGCGTGTTGCAAGGTGACGTAAAAGACGTATTGTTGCTGGACGTGACACCTTTGTCTTTGGGTATCGAAACCATGGGCAGCGTGATGACCAAGCTGATCAAGAAGAACACTACGATTCCTACCAAGGCATCGCAAGTTTTCTCTACTGCAGAAGACAATCAAAACGCGGTGACCATCCACGTGTTGCAAGGTGAACGCGAGATGGCGAGCGGCAACAAGAGCCTCGGTCAATTCAACTTGTCCGACATCCCGCCTGCAGCACGCGGTACGCCGCAGATTGAAGTGACCTTTAACATCGACGCGAACGGTATCTTGCACGTTGCAGCAAAAGACAAAGCGACCAACAAGGAAGCTAACATCACCATCAAGGCGAGTTCCGGTTTGAGCGAGGAAGAAATCAACCGCATGGTTGCCGACGCTGAAGCGCATGCCGAAGAAGACAAGAAAGCGCTGGAAGTAGTGACTGCACGCAACCAACTTGATGCGCTGATCCACTCCACACATAAGTCGATGAAGGAATACGGCGAGCAACTAAGTGCAGAAGAAAAGTCTGCCATCGAAGCGGCATTGAAAGAAGCGGAAGAAGTCGTTAAGTCCGATGACAAAGACGCTATTGATGCTAAAGCCGAAGCTTTGGCGACTGCCGCCCAGAAATTGGGTGAAAAGATGTATGCAGCCGAACAAGCTAAGACTCAAGGCGGTGATGCAGCTGCTGCGCCTGAAGCTTCTGCCAAGCAAGACGACAATGTCGTCGATGCTGAATTCACAGAAGTAAAGGATAAGAAGTAAGCAGGTAGCGCGTAGCTTGTAACGGGTAGCAAAAACAAACCCAGCTACAAGCTAAGAGCCACAAGCTACGAGCTTAAACTATGAGTAAAAAAGATTATTACGAAACGCTAGGCGTGAATCGGGATGCGTCTGAGGATGAGCTGAAAAAAGCCTATCGCAAAATGGCGATGAAGTTTCACCCTGACCGCAACCCAGATAACCCGAATGCCGAAGCGCACTTCAAAGAGGCCAAAGAGGCTTACGAGACGTTGAGCGATGCGCAAAAGCGCGCTGCTTACGATCAGTATGGTCACGCGGCGTTTGAGGCGGGCGGCATGGGCGGCGGCAGTCCGTTCGGTGCTGGTGCAGGTGCGCAGGGCTTTGACTTCTCAGATATTTTCGGTGATATCTTCGGTGGTGGTCGTGGCGGTGGCCGTAGCAGCGCACAGCGCGGTTCCGACTTGCGATACAACCTAGAAATCACGCTAGAACAGGCAGCACGCGGTACCGAAACCGAGATACGCATCCCCACCATGGCGGAATGTGAGACTTGTCACGGTTCAGGCGCCAAGCCTGGCACCAGTCCAACCACCTGTACCACCTGTGCAGGACATGGTCAGGTACGTATGCAGCAAGGCTTCTTCTCCGTGCAACAAGCTTGCCCACGCTGTCATGGCACTGGCAAGATGATCACTACACCTTGCAAACCTTGTAATGGTCAGGGACGCATCAAGAAGCACAAGACCTTATCGGTGAAGATTCCTGCAGGCGTGGATACCGATGACCGTATCCGCTTGTCAGGCGAAGGTGAGCTCGGCGTGAATGGTGGTCCAGCTGGCGATCTGTATGTAGTGGTTAATCTAAAAGCGCATGCGGTATTCCAACGTGACCACAACGATCTACATTGCGAGATGCCCATCAGTTTCGCCGCTGCAGCCTTGGGTGGTGAAATCGAGATCCCGACACTGGATGGCAAGGCCACTATCAAGATCCCTGCGGAGACACAAAGCGGCAAGCAATTCCGCTTGCGTGGCAAGGGCATCAAAGGCATACGCAGTTCCACACATGGCGACCTACACTGCCATGTGATCGTCGAAACTCCGGTCAACCTGACCGATAAGCAGAAGGAATTGCTGCGCGAGTTCGAAAGCATCAACGACAAAGACAGTGATCGACATAATCCACGCGCAAAATCATGGATGGATAAAGTGAAGAACTTCTTCGCTGAATAAGTTGAAAATGCAGTCCAAAAAAACGCCGCAATTTGCGGCGTTTTTTTCATTACTCAGCCTGCTATATGCTGCATACTTCACAGAAGTCCCAACATCAGACGTTCAACATTCAGGCAGCGTCAAAGTGAATTGCGTCTTTTCTTGGTGTCCTCTTTAGAATTTCCGCCCGAAGCAATAATTAATCAGCCTTATAATTTTATAACTGGTAAATGAGAGATGAGATATGGCTGAATATTGGATGTTTGTTGGTGCGCTTGTCGTTGTCTATTTGATCCCTGGGCCAGATATGGTGCTGCTTTTGCAGACGGGCGCTTTGTATGGACGCAGACACGCCCTGGCGACTGTGAGCGGACTGGCCATAGCACGTGCTGCCCATGTGACTCTTGCAGCACTTGGTTTGGCGGCACTGTTCAAAGCTTCTCCATTGGCATTCCAGATTGTCAGACTTGCTGGAGCGGCATATCTTATCTGGCTCGGCATCAGCATCTTGCTCGCCTCATCACTTACCTCTGATGGAGCTGCAATTTTGGATAGAGGCAAATCGCGACCATATTTCGTATCTATTCGTCGCGGCCTACTTACCAACCTACTTAATCCTAAAGCGCTGCTATTTTGTTCGGTGTTGCTTCCACAGTTCATCCGACTGGAACATGGCAACGTATTGGGGCAATTCTTAGTGTTGGGCTTGATCTTGGTTTGTATTGGGATATGTTTCGATATCATCTATGCGTATGCTGGCGGGATGTTTGGACAATGGGTGAGAGACCGTCCATTCGTACAAAATCTACAACGCTGGGGTTTCGCTTCGTTACTCATCATTTTTGGCACACGCCTAGCATTAGGCGATAATCTTTAACTACAAACAGAGTCATTGAAAGTCACGTCCTTTATTTTATAGCATCACAAACATACTATTTACGGAGTAACAAACTATGAAACTCGAATCACTTGCGCTACACCACGGTTACAAATCTGAAGCCACCACCAAAGCCGCCGCTGTGCCGATCTATCAGACGACTTCATATACTTTCGACGATACCCAGCACGGTGCTGACCTGTTCAATCTGGCAGTGGCCGGCAACATCTACACCCGCATCATGAATCCAACCACCGCCGTTCTTGAAGAGCGGATGGCTGCAATAGAGGGTGGTATCGGTGCGCTGGCGGTTGCTTCCGGCATGGCTGCGATTACTTATTCAATTCAGTGCATCACCCGTGCAGGTGACAACATCGTCAGTACCAGCCAACTTTATGGAGGTACCTACAACCTATTCGCCCACACTTTCCCGCAGCAAGGCATCACAGTGAGAATGGCCTCACATGACGATTATGCTGGTCTGGAAAAACTCATTGATGACAAAACCCGTGCATTATTTTGTGAAACTATTGGCAATCCACTTGGCAACGTAGTTGATCTAGAAAAACTTGCCGAGATCGCGCATCGCCACGGAGTGCCGCTCATTGTTGACAACACGGTAGCAACGCCGTGCCTATGCAAGCCATTTGAACATGGCGCGGATATCGTGATCCACTCCCTGACAAAATACATCGGCGGACACGGTACAACCATTGGCGGCATCATCATCGATTCGGGAAAATTTGATTGGGTTACCAACAAGACCCGTTTCCCGATGCTAAACGAACCGGATCCCTCCTATCATGGCGTGGTCTACACTGAAGCCTTGGGCGCTGCTGCTTACATTGGGAGATGTCGCGTTGTGCCGTTGCGCAACACTGGTGCGGCATTGGCACCTCTGAGCGCTTTCCTGCTTCTCCAAGGATTAGAAACTCTGGGTTTACGTATGGAACGGCACTGTGAAAACACTCTTGCCGTTGCGAAATTCCTTAAAAATCACCCACAGGTTGCTTGGGTTAATTACGCGGGGTTACCTGATAGTAAATTCTACGCAACCTGCCAGAAGATTACGCATGGACAGGCATCCGGCATTCTAACTTTTGGCATCAAGGGTGGTCAGGCTGCAGGAGCAAAATTCATTGATGCTTTGCAAATGATTCTACGTTTGGTCAATATCGGCGATGCCAAGTCGCTGGCCTGTCACCCTGCATCCACGACACACCGTCAGCTAAATTCGGAAGAAATGGTCAGGGCCGGGGTATCCGAAGATATGGTGAGATTATCCGTCGGTATTGAGCATATCGACGACATCCTCAGCGATATTAGACAAGCATTAGCTGCAACCATGGCCGCTTAATACCCCCTACTGTCACTTGATCCTGCGGATTAAATAGGTAGGCACTTGTTGGTCCGCTATCAGGCAGCCTAGCGATGGTAGCGGCAAGCAAGATTTGCCCTTGCAACACAACTAACTTGCTGCATGTGTGCATACACCATGAGTAATTGAGAATGGCGTTATCAAGCATAAACGCACTCCTTACAGTCATACGAATCTAGCAAAAACAGACCGTTACAATGCAGAAACTAATTTGCTGAGTGACACAACAAATTACTATCGATTTCTCCAGCAACGGCAATCCGCTCTAATGCAGACAACACAGCCATGCTGTCTGACTCCATTTTGCAGATCAACTCAATACCTTTGAGCTTATCACCGGAAATAAAGACTTTTACCGCCTCACGACCGTGATTGTGGAAGTTCTGGTGAGGAGTCGCGACTGCACTATAGCCATCAAGTTTGGCGTAGCAGTCTTTTCCTTCCCCCTCAAAATACCACTTTCCAAGACGGCACGATGTGTGCGAGGTAAAGCTATCTGGCGTTTTATCCGAAATTCCCATAAAGACTTTGTAAATCTCAAACTTGTAGAGAATGTGATCTATCTTAGAAACTTCAACAAAGCTTCGTAATGCTGCAGCCGAGATAGTTCCTTCCATCGCATTAGATAGGTCAAGCAAGTGCTTCATGTTGCCAACCATGTTATTTACATCATTACTAAAGTCATGGGATTTAGCAGCCCAATCCTCCATTTGATTTTTGGCTACGTGGGTTTCGTTTTGAATTGCAGTAACGATCCCAGAAATATCACTAGTCGCCTTGGCAGTTCGTTCTGCCAGTTTTCGAACTTCGTCAGCCACTACAGCAAATCCACGTCCTTGTTCGCCTGCGCGTGCAGCTTCTATGGCTGCGTTCAAAGCTAATAGATTGGTCTGTTCAGCCACTTCTTTTATCATCTGAACGATACTGCCAATTTGCTCTGCCCGCTCAGATAAGCCTTGCACATTTTTTGAAGTTTTCAAGGTATCTCGGGATAAAGATTCCAAACTGGAAGCAATATTCAATACTGACTCTCGGTTAGATACTGAAACGCTCGCAGCCTCAATGGCGTGTTGTTTTTCCAGTTTTAACGAATTTGCCGCAGATATTTGTGATTGTTGCAGCGCAACGAAGGACTCACCAAATCCTTGCATATTGGAGAACATATTGTTGTGAAACTCGCATTCAGTTTTAGATTGAGAAAGTGCTGACTGCAAATGAGTTCGTTCATTTTCCAATATGGCTAGCGTTGAGCGTACTGAGTCAATCTCACGCTCAGTCTCGACAAGGCGAAGCTGCAATACCTGATTATTTTGTTTCAGTTTCCCACCAAACATGTTCTTCTCCTAAATATTGCTTTTTTAATTTTCAGACTACACATACACAGTATCGGCCTGAAACCCTTTTCCTTTAGGCATTCAGGCTAATGATTCAGGTTGACCCGCTAAACAGATGTGACTACGTCGAAGCCTCCGTAGCATTTCGCTTATTCGATTGGGGTTTTTTAAGATCAGCTGAAGCTGATAAATTAAAGGGGTATCAACTAACTGTCGGCTCATGTGACGTAGTAGCTCGAAGCTGCATTCTGCGATAGGCAACTCACTGGAAGAGTGACAGTATTTTCGCCAGCTGTAATAAATCAGCCTGAAAGATGTCTACTGTTTCGGGAGGTGATTCAGAAGATGTGGTTATGAGTGAGCAATTGTAGATATTGCACGAGCATAGCTATGGTTTGGATCAAGGCTATCTTTTCGCTTTACTAGTTTCCAACTGCCGAGTTAATAATACACATGCACGATCTATGACAGCATAGCTCGAAGGCCAAAATCGAAAATGAGCAGATTGTATGGCTACTATCAAACAAAACAGCTACTACCTTTTTGCGAAAGCTTCCTTCAATAACACCATTGCTTGCTGCCACGAATCATTGTCAGCATCAGCGTTGTAAGCGAGTGGCAGATTAAAACGCTTACCCAGTTCATCCGCATCAGGATTGGTGAAGCTGTGTTTCACGCCGGGATATGTGACCACACTGAAATCCGCATGCGCCGCAGCCATCTCCTGCTTGAAAGCAGCGACTTTATCGGCTCCTATCATCGGATCTTCCTCTCCCGTGAAGGAAGCAATGCGCGCTTTAATCTGTCCCGGTTGTACCGCGATATCGCTGCCTAAGGAGCCGTGGAAACTTACCACCGCTTTGAGTGGCTCGCCCAAACGAGCCATATTCAGCACCACGCCCCCACCAAAGCAATAGCCGATTGCAGCCATCTCGCTAGCATCGACAGTCTTCTGATTACGCAGCACCTTCATACCCGCTTCGAAACGCGACTTTGCCATAGGCATATTCTTGCTCACCTCAGCCGCGAACTTACCGGCATCAACCGGATGTTGTGCAACTTTGCCATCGCCATACATATCAACCGCCAATGCGGTATAGCCCTGTTGCGCGAGCATGTCAGCACGATGGCGAGCATAAGCGTTATGCCCCCACCATTCATGTACCACCAACACGGCAGGGCGCTTGCCTTTATAGTCGTTGTCATAAGCAACATAACCTTTGAGCTTAGTGCCATTCGCGACGTAACTGACCTCATTACCTACCACCTCAGCCTGCGCCACCGTAATAACCGCAACGTTCAATGCGCACATCAACACCCATCTCTTCATATTCATATCCATGTCCACTTCGTGTGCGTTACATAGTCTACAAAGGCTTGATCAAGTCGAAATGAATTTTCTTGATGAAAGACCTGATAAAACAGGCATATCCAAGTATGAGGTTGAGCGGACTATCGTTCGGCCCAATCTGCTATGTTATTCATATCTGCGCGACTTCCACTGCCTGCCGCATATATAAGATCTTTAAATCCTCGGCATGTAATACATCCAGCAATTTTTCGGCGAGTTCCTCGTCCACCACGAATTCGACCTTGACCGCTAGTTCCCCTGCCAACTCAAAGAAGGTCTCTTCATGCATCTTGCCGTGACGTCCAAATCCCGCGATGGCACGGAATGCCGAACCACCACTGATACCTTGTGATTTCGCTCGTTCCAATAGCCACTCATACAAGGGCATACCGGCATGATGCTGCTTTTCACTCACGTAAAACGATAACAAGTCCATGACACTCTCCTTAGCTATGCAGCCATTTGAAAGTCTGTATCCCCAACATCGTCATCAGCAATGACCCACCCAGATGTGCGGCGATAATGCCCATGCCCCATACATATTGCCCACGTATCAATAATGTCACGGTCTCAGCCGAGAAGGTGGAGAAGGTGGTTAAGCCGCCCAGAAAACCGGTGATGATGAGCAACCGCCATTCTGCAGATAATCCCGGATGCTGCATGAAGAAAGCCACTGCGAGTCCAATCAGATATCCACCCATCAAGTTGGCGAATAACGTCCCGACTGGCAACTCAGGCAACACCGGATTAAGCCATAAGCCTAGCCCCCAACGCAGCCATGCACCGCATGCCGCACCCACACCGATGGCGATAAATGAATAGATCAACATGCCCGCATTCTACCCTTGCACACTCACCCTCGCGAAGCCTCCGCCGGGTGTTCTAAAGTTTGTCGTTTGCCCCTGATAGAGCCGCGCTGCGATCAACTGTATCTTGCCCGCATACACATAGCAGCGCACGTCGAATTTAAGCTTCTGGGGTTGACCTTCGTCATCCTGCACTTCGACCTCGCCTGGGACTGCTAGTCGCTGGGCGACATAATCAGACTGCATGATCTCTTCAAATACGCGCTTAGTCACTTTGTCTCCGCGATATGCGCCTTTGCTGCCATAGCCGCTAACCGGTTTGAAGAACCACTGCTTGCGCTCTCCCCACCATGTGACCGCCTCTTGTGTAGCGATCAACTGTGTCTGCGGTACGCCGCGCTTCAATACCGTGATGTTATCGGCAGATACGCCCAAATCCTGCAATGCATTCGCATCACTCAGCAAAGCCAACTTACGTTTATCTGCATAGCGCAGATAGTGCTCTGGGGAGGGCGTGATTAGAACTTGCTGCTGTGCACTGGCTGTAAGTAGATGTGGATGAGTCTGCAAGGAGAAGTCAGTCAACCGGTTATAGATAAGGTCGACCTTCTCCTCCCCTAAATACAGCCCATCGCTACGTGGCTGAAAGTCCTCAGGAGCTGCGATATAAGCACGATATCCAGCGCGTGCGAACATCTGCTGCGCGAGTATGAATTCCGGATAGAGATATTGTGTTTGCGGCTGCTCATCAACGATGGCCACGCAACGCATCTCTGCATCGCCTCGCGCCAAAGCCCATTCGTTGCGGAACATCGTTAGAAACTCAGCTTCCATTGCTGCTTGGTCATGCAGCAATGTGTTGAGGAATGCGCCGCCCGCGTTGGTATTGATCTCGATCAGATGCGCGCCATCAATATTTAGATGGAAGTCATAGCCATAGAACACACCCAATGAAGATGCTTCTCCAAGCGCTTGCTTGGCGACCACCTCTTCCACCGCAGCAATCACAGATTGCATCTGTGATTGATGGTCTGCACTGATATCTAGCGTCACGCCGGCATATAGATGCGCATGTTGTAAAGTCATCGCACTCAAAAAAACATCGCCCTGTGCATGCAGAGCGATGTCCAATTGCTTGCGATTCATAGCGCGCACAACGTGCTTATTTTGTATCTCACTCACTACCTAGCATCGCCTTCTTCAAGTCTGTTTGTACGGGTTTATCACCCAACCATATCTGCAACAAGGCGCGATTGAAACTCGCACCAGACAACGTACCGTAAGCCTTGTCGTTCACACCGATCTCCGTACCACCACCTGGCACATAGTCCATGTTGATGACATCGCCAGGCTTGACCTCACCCACCTTGTCGAATATCTGCTTCAACTGCTTGAACTGTGGCTCCAAGGCCGTCAATTCCGCGGCAGTCTGATTTGATTCCATAGCATCGACCAACGCGCCATAAAGTTTCGTACTGCTCAATTCATGTTTGATATGCAACGCGATTCTATGCACACTCTCCGCTGCGATGACCGCCGGACCAGAGGTCTGCTTCTGCGGCAAATACAGTGCTGCGATATAGATCTTAAAGAAAAACTTGGTACGTAATCCCGCGCCGTTCAACACCAAAGTCTGGCCCGAAACCTGGACTTGATCTGCGAGCTTCACATCCGCAATCTCCATCGCCTGTGTCTGCGCACTTAATATCAACAAGCCTGCCAATAATAATCTTTTCATGATCGACCTTTCATCTATGTCGTGCAAAGCCTACTTAAGGACTTGAGCCTGATGTCTTGCCTACAAGGCTTCGAAGATACCTGCCGCGCCCATGCCCGTGCCTATGCACATGGTCACCATACCGTACTTCTGCTTTCGTCTGCGCAGCCCGTGCAACAGTGTCGCAGTGCGTATCGCACCTGTCGCCCCCAGCGGATGACCCAAAGCGATAGCGCCTCCCAATGGATTGACGATCGCGGGGTCCAAACCGCAATCTCCTATCACGGCTAGCGATTGTGCGGCGAAGGCCTCATTCAGCTCTATCCAGCCCATGTCTTGTAGCGACATGCCCGCTTGCTTCAACACGCGTGGTATCGCTTCTTTGGGGCCTATACCCATGATCTCGGGTGGCACGCCGGCCACGCTGAAGCTGATGAACTTTCCAATAGGAGTGAGGTTGTAACGCTTCAATGCCGCTTCGGAACACAGTAAAACTGCGCCCGCACCGTCGGACATTTGCGAACTATTTCCCGCAGTAACTGATCCAGTTTGCGCAAATACTGGTCTGAGCTTGGCCAAAATTTCCAATGAAGTATCCGCTCGCGGGCCTTCGTCTTGGCTAAGCACACGATGCTTAGTCGTGATCTCGCGTGACAGCAGATCAGGCATGTTCTCTGTTATCTCAAAGGGCGTGATCTCATCTTTAAACTCGCCCGCACTGATTGCAGCGATCGCGCGCAGATGGCTTTGCAAGGCAAAAGCATCTTGTGCTTCACGACTGACATGCCAGCGTTCGGCGACCTTCTCGGCGGTCATACCCATGCCGAAGGCGATGCCGATGTTCTCGTCATGTTCAAAGATGGCCGGATTGAATGCAATCTTGTTGCCCATCATGGGCACCATACTCATGCTTTCCACACCTGCTGCCAGCATCACATCGGCTTCACCTAAACGGATACGATCCGCTGCCATCGCCACAGCTTGCACACCCGAAGAACAGAAGCGATTGATGGTCTGACCTGGTACGGTATTGGGTATACCCGCTAACAGCAAGGCGATACGTGCCACGTTCATGCCCTGCTCCGCTTCTGGCATCGCACAACCGACGATGACATCCCCTATCGCCGAGGCATCCAAGCCCGGCGCTTGTGCCAGCACGCTCTTCAATACATGTGCCAACAGATCATCGGGGCGCGTGTTGCGAAACATCCCGCGTGGCGCCTTACCCACTGGCGTACGCGTCGCCGCGACGATATAAGCTTCTTGGACTTGTTTGCTCATGATGATCTCCTTAATTGCGCAGTGGCTTGCCGGTCTTGAGCATGTGCTCCACGCGTGCTTTGGTCTTCTCGGTCGCAACCAATTCCAAAAAGTGTTTGCGCTCCAAATCGAGTATCCATTGTTCGTCTACCAGACTGCCACCTTCCACGTCTCCACCGCAGATGATCTCGGCGATCCTGCAACCGATGTCGTAGTCATGCTCGGAGATAAAGCCGCCCTCTTTCATATTGACCATTGCAGCTTTCAAGGTGGCGATACCCGTACGTCCTGCAACGGGAATCTGCTTGTTCTGCAATGGCGGTCTGTAGGCAGTCGCGTTCATAGCGAGTGCTTCCTGTTTAGCGACATGCAACAACTCGAAGCGGTTCAACACGATGCGGTCAGTGGCGCGCAGATAACCCATCTCTTTGGCCATCTCGGCGCTCTTGGCGACTTCACCCATCGCGATCTGCTGGAAGTAACGTTTGATATGCGGAAACAGGTCACCGCCTCTGGCCTCGATAGCCGCTCTATGCGCCATCTCTTTACATCCACCACCCGCAGGCAACAGACCCACACCGACTTCGACTAGACCGATATAGCTTTCCAGTGTGGCGACGATGCGTGCGCAATGCATGGTGAACTCGCAACCACCGCCGATGGCTAAACCATCCACCGCAGCGATAGTAGGTACTTGCGCATATTTCAAACGCTGCGAAATGATCTGGAATTTTTCTACCACTTCTGCGACGCGTGGCACATTGCCAGTTGCTGCGTTGACGATAGCGCCCAAGCCACCGCCACCCGCAACAGTATATTTAACGCGGTTCGCAGCGCCTTTGAGTTTGCCAAATAGCCCTTCATCGGCTGGACTCTCTTGCACGCCTTGCATAGCTTGCAACAGATTCGCGCCTACCGAAAACGGTGGCTCGGTCTGCCAGATGATGAGTGCAGAAAATTTTGCTTCGGCAATATCCAGCGCTTGCAAGATACCGTCCAATACTTCGTTACCCAAGGTGTGCATCTTGCTGATGATGCTCAAGATGGCGATGCCGTCGCCAGTGTGCCACATGCGCACACCCTCGTTCTCAAACACAGTCTGGCCATACACGACTTGCTCAGCGAGTAAGCGTTCTGGGTAGAGTTGGCGTTTATAGACCGGCAGTTGTGAACGTTGCTGATAGCTCTTACTGCTGGGTGCATAAGAACCCAAAGCATTGTGCACACCTTCACGTGTAGGCTCTGTCACCCAAGCAGGCAATGGTGCAGCCGACATGGTTTTACCCGCCGCGATATCTTTGCTGATCCAGCCTGCGACCTGCTGCCAACCTGCGGCTTGCCAAATCTCGAATGGACCACTATCCCAACCGAAGCCCCAACGCACAGCGAAATCCACATCGCGCGCATTGTCGGCAATGTCGCCCAACATCAACGCGCAGTAATGAAAGGCATCGCGGAAGATGCACCATACGAATTGAGCTTGTGCATCATTACTGTCGCGCAACTTGCCCAACTTCACCGCCCAATCACGCTCGCGCAAGATGTCTTTGACTGCATCATTGGCCTTGCCGCCAGCCACGCGATAACTCTGTGTCGCTAAGTCCAACACTTGTATCTCTTTACCGATTTTTTGATACACGCCGCGCTTGGCCTTCTGTCCCAACGCACCTTGCGCGATGAGTGTGGTGAGCCATTCCGGCACGACGAAATAACTATGCCAAGGGTCGCTGGCAAGGTTGTCACGCATGGTGTTGACCACGTGTGCGAAGGTATCCAGACCGACCACATCTAAAGTTCGGAAGGTCGCACTCTTGGGGCGGCCCAAATAACGACCAGTGAGCGCATCGACTTCATCGAAACCCAAGCCCAGACGCTGTGCGTGATACACGGTTGCAAGCATAGAGAACACGCCGATACGGTTGGCGACGAAGTTGGGCGTGTCTTTGGCGCGTACCACGCCTTTGCCCAGACCCGATACCAAAAAGGTCTCAAGCTGGTCTAACAAGCCTGCATCGGTATTCTCGCAGGCGATCAATTCCACCAGATGCATATAGCGCGGCGGATTAAAGAAGTGGATGCCGCAGAAACGATGACGTAGCGTTTCGGGGAATGCAGCGGCGAGCTTGTTGATAGACAAGCCCGAGGTATTGGTCGCGAAGATCGCGTGTGCACCCAGATACGGGGCGACTTTATGGTACAGATCGGACTTCCAATCTATGCGTTCAGCGATAGCCTCAATCACCAGATCGCATTCGCGCAAGCTTTCCAGATGCTGCTCGTAATTCGCAGCTTCTATGAATTGCACTTTGACAGGACTCGCCAAGGGACTGGGGTCCAGTTTCTTCAAACCATCCAATGCCTTGTTGACGATGCCGTTCGGCGCGCCCTCTTTAGCCGGAAGATCGAATAACAGCGTAGGCACGTTGGCATTCACCAGATGCGCCGCAATCTGCGCACCCATCACACCGGCACCCAGTACCGCGACTTTGCGTATCCGTAAAACCTGATCCATGACGATTCTCCAAATAAAAAAAGGGAAGGCTTACCCCTTCCCTTTAGTGCACCGCTTTAGAAACTATGTGTGTATTGAGCGCTGAGGATATTCACATTATTCGCGTAATTCCCGCTCAGCACGCCAGCTCCCGTTGCAGCTTGATTTTGATTGATGCTGGAACCACTAACGAACAAGTGCGCATAACCCACATCAATAGCATCGGCCTTGCTAACTTTGTACTGACCACCCAAAGACAGCCAGGTACGATTGGCATCAGGAATGCGTGCGGTGCGGAACTGATCATCTACTGGCGCTTGGTCATATGCGACGCCAAATCTCGACAGCCACTGTTCGTTGTATCGATAGTTCGCGCCCAAAGAAACTCTCCAAGTATTCTTCCAATTCTCAGGCGTAGAACTCAGCAAAGTACCATTAGCGCGGATAACATCAAGTTGCTTGAACTTACCCCAACCCGTCCAAGTTGCATCAGCCAAGATATCTAATTGCGAACTCACTTTATTCACGACACTGAAAGACAAGGAGTCTGGCATCGTTACATCTAAAGTGACTGCACCATTTGCCAGCTTTGGACTTGCTGCCAAGGCAGCAGGCACGCTGGTAAATGCTACTGACCCAGAAAGCTTATAGTTGATTTTTGAGCGGTACGAGACTCCGACACGTGTATCGCCCATATCAAACAAGGCACCGAAGTTATAACCCCACTTGCTATCACTACCCGTCACAGTACTCACGCCCTCTACGCCAGCCCCACCAATTGCAGTTAGTAACCCACCACCACCTGCAGCAAAAGCAGCCGCGCTGTAATTCACTGCTTGGCTCAATTCACCACTAATTTGCTGGTAATTCAAACCCGCGCCCAAACTCACCATATCTGACACACGATATGACAGGGATGGATTCACATTAACCGTCTGTATCTTTGATTTGATTGCTTGAAATCTACCCACCCAGTTCGGGTCATATTGTGTCTGTAAACCGAAAGGTGCACTGATACCCAAACCAAAATTCGCCTGATCATTTAATTGCATCGCCATGTACGCTGTCGGTACAAAAGCGGTACTACCAGCATCCCCCCCATTACCTCCCGCTGTTTGTAAAGCAGCACCGGCATTAGTAGCATTAGGCGTAAATTTAGCTGATGGTTTAATCGCATGCGCTGTCAATGCAACTTGTGTACCACCCAATCGGCTCATGCCAGCTGGATTAAAAAATACTGTACTCGCATCCTCTGCACTTGCCGCAGCCCCCGCATAAGCATTACCTAGTCCACTCGCACTTTGCTCTATCAGCGCAAAGCCCGAAGCTGCGGCATTCCCAGTAAGCGCTGCAAGTGCTGCAGCAATGGCATAGTTCAGTACTGATTTTGAAAGTTTCATGATGCGTTCCCCTTAAGAGTATTGACGATGAAAAGACTACCAACACTAGCACTACGATTTGCTACTTAATCTTCCGGCGGTACCACTCTAGGCTTGCGATCTTCACCCACAGCCACATAAGTCAGCGTCGCCTCAGTGACTTTCACACAAGTCGGTTTGATCGGATCGCGTTGTGCGTACACCTCGACATTGACGGTGATCGAGGTGCGCCCGACTTTGACAATATCTGCATACAGGCTGACGATATCGCCCATGAACAATGGCTGTTTGAAGATGAATGAATTGACAGAGACCGTTGCCACGCGGCCTTTGGCTCGACTGATGGCAGGAATGCTACCAGCGATATCTACTTGGCCCATGATCCAACCGCCGAACACGTCGCCGGTGTAATTGCAATCTGACGGCATCGCCACCACACGCATGGTGGCATGGCGTTGCGGCAAGGTTGTTGTAATCGGTTTTTCCTCGTTCACTTTAATGTCCTTCGTATAACTGGTTGATCTCTTCGGCATAGCGTTCAGTCACCTTGCTGCGCTTGATCTTTAGCGTAGGTGTCAGCAGGCCGTTCTCTATGCTCCATGGTTCTTGCAACAACAGCACGCGATTCACCTTGGCATAGCCAGGGAATTCGCGCAGATTGCGTGCAATACGCTTCAATATCTTGCCTTGTACGCGACTATCAGTGAGCGCTTCCGGCATATCGGGACGCACCCCAGTCTCTTCGGCGAAATGCAACCAAATCTCAGGGTTCAGCACGGCGATCACGACCAGGTAAGGCCTACCTTCGCCGTACACCATCACTTGATCGAACAGCGGGTCATGCAGGACGGCTTGCTCCATATCGCCTGGCGGGATCTTTTCGCCATTCGACATGACGATGATCTCTTTGATGCGTCCGGTGATGTACACATGCCCCGTCTCACTGATACGTCCAGTATCGCCGGTATTCAGCCAACCATCTGCATCTATCATGGCACGCGTCGCTTCCTCGTTGCGCCAATAGCCCATCATCACATTGGGGCCCTTAACCAACAGCGCATTGTTTTCGCCCAAGCGCACTTGCACATCTCGTATCGGCTGTCCCACACTATCTGGATAGTTGTTCTCCAAACTATTGCCTGTGGCGATAGGACTGGTTTCGGTCAGACCATAACCTTGCACCACGGCTAGTCCCAAGCCCACAAACACGCGAGATATCTCTGCAGCAAGTGCGGCTCCTCCGCTGATCGCGACGCGCAAACGTCCACCGAGCTTATCGAGTATCTTTTGCGCCACCAGATGTTGCAGCAATGGCCACAACAGAAAACTGGGCTTCCAGCCACCCCGTCCTTGCTCATGTTCGAACCTAGCCCAGCCTGTCTCTACGGCGAAATGGAACAACTTGCGTTTCAGTGGCGAACCTTCTTCCAGCTTGGTGCGTATCGCACTATAGACACGCTCATAGATGCGTGGCACCGAGACCATGATAGTTGGCCTGATGGTGAGCATATCTTCAGAGAGCAGCGGAATGGAGCGCGCATAAGCCACGGTCGCACCCGTCATCACTTGAAGGTAGTAACCGCAAGTGCGCTCAAAGGTGTGAGAGAGCGGCAGAAAAGACAGATACAGGTCATCAGCACGCACAGTGAATGTATCCAAGGCCGCATGTGAATTGCTCAACATATTGTGATGACTGAGCATCACACCCTTAGGCTTGCCGGTTGTCCCAGAGGTGTAGATGATGCTCGCCAACTCTTTGATATCAACCGGCACGGCAGGCTGCAACTGGGCTGCATCTGGCAGATAATCGGCACTCGACCGCAGACTCGCCTCGGAACTATCGTTGACTTTCTCCAGACTGATAAAGCGCACCACGCTCGGCATCTGCTCGCGCACCGTACGCAAAGCTTGCCATTGTTCTGCATTCTCAAACAGCAACACCTTCACCTCGGCGTTGTTGACGATGTAAGCGATATTGTCCGGTCTGTCTACGGTATACAAAGGGACAACCACCAACCCGAGCGACATCGCAGCCTGATCGAACATAACCCATTGCGGACAATTGCGCAGCATGATGGCGACGCGATCTCCGCGCTGTAAACCTTCCTTGCTCAATGCAGCTTGCCAACGTGCAACGGCCGCGCGCATATCGCGCCAACTCAATGATACCCAAGCATTCTTTTCAAAATATTGGTAAGCGACTTTGTCAGGCGTACGGTTAGCACGCGCTACAAAAAGTCCATGCAACGTACCCGCTTGCTCAGGGGAAATCACATCTGGCTTATACATAAGCAACTCCTATCAACCTAAAAAAAGATCACCAAACAAGGGTACGCCTGGCTCCATGGCGTATTGATCTAAGTCCGTGACACCTGCTGCACGTAATACATCTTCATCGAGGAAGAACTGGCCGCTGGCCTGCGCGACAGGCTGGGTAATGATCTGATAAGCCGCATCCGCCATGATGGCGGGCTTGCGTGAGGCACGCAGGATAGCCGGCGGAAAATTAAACTCGATCGCCGCTGTGGCGATCGTAGTGCGCGGCCACAGACAATTCACCGCAATCCCTTTTCCTCCCTGTGCCTTGGCAGAGAACTCACGTGCCATCCCTAAAGTACACAGGCTCATGCCCATTTTGGACATCGTATATGCCAAGTGTGGTGCATACCACTTCCCATCCAAACTCAGGGGAGGCGAGAACGTCAGGATGTGCGGATTGTCAGCACGTAATAGATGCGGGATGCAAGCTTGTGACAACAGGAAAGTCCCACGCATGTTCACGCCCCACATCAGATCCAAACGTCTGGCAGGTGTATCTAATGTACCGGTAAGGTTGATCGCACTAGCGTTGTTAATCAGCACATCAATCCCGCCGAAGTGTTCGACGACCTCTGCAACGGCCGCTTGTATGGCTTGTTCATCACGCACGTCCAACTGTATCGCCAGCGCCTGACCACCGGCCTTTAGCACTTCTTCTGCGACGCTATGAATAGTGCCCGGTAACTTGGCGTGCGGCGTGGCGGTCTTGCCAGTGATGACCACTTTGGCACCCTCACGCGCACAACGCAGCGCAACTTCGCGACCGATGCCACGGCTGGAGCCTGATATGAAGATGACTTTATCGCGCAAAGATTTCATAGTCTTCCCGGAAAACTCCAACTCTATGAACAACGCCCTATCAAGCTAGCGTCTGAATTTTTATTCACACCTGATTCGCGCGCAAGGATGCAGGATCGAAATCATCCACCATGATGACTTTGCGACGTAGCGCGTAGTCACGCTCCAATTGCAGTGCTTGCTCTGCGGTGAGGACGCCTGCATCCCGCGCCTCGGCGATACGCTCCAATTCTTGCAATGCTTTGACCTTCTTGGCCTTACGCGCCGCCTCAACCAGCGCGTTTACAGGCTCGCATGCAATTGTACTGAGCAGCGCAGCTTCTAAAGCACCCACTGCATCCTGCTCATCGTTAGGAATATAGATACCTGCACACAAGCGGTCACGTGCCTCGCCTGGCTCCATCAACAAGGCGGCGACCAGATGGCCCGTGTGATCTGAGGGTGGCATCAGCTTCCTACCCATAGGGAAGATCATTACACTCAGCAAACCGCGCATCAGTGGGTTGGGGAAATTCTGTATCACGCCTGCGAACGCATCCTGTATCTTGTACAAAGCATCTTGCATAGACCAATCCAGCAAAGGTAAGTCTGCAGCTGGACGACCATCATCCTCGAAGCGCTTCAAGGTCGCGGAACACAGATACATCTGACTTAATACATCCCCTAAACGGGCGGAAATTTTTTCGCGACGTTTGAGCGTACCACCCAAAACCGCCATCGCGATATCCGCCGAGAAAGCGAAGGCTGCGGAGTAGCGTGTCAACTGTTGATAATAGCGGCGTGTCTCCACACCATGGGGTACCGAGATCGCACGACCACCTAGACAGCCATAGACGAAACTGCGTGAAGCATTGCATAGCGCGAAGCTGATATGTTCGAACAAGGCAGTATCGAAATTGATCAGCGCGCGCTTGTGGTTCTGATCCAGTGTGGCCGCAATCTCTTTGAGCACATAAGGATGTGAACGGATCGCACCCTGTCCGAAGATCATCAACGTGCGCGTCAGGATGTTTGCGCCCTCTACTGTGATGCCGACAGGCGTTTGCTCATAGAAACGTCCCAGATAGTTATCCGGCCCTAGACAAATACCCTTGCCGCCATGCACATCCATCGCATCATTGATGACAATACGACCGCGCTCTGTTGAGTGGTATTTGATGATGGCAGAGATCACAGAAGGCTTCTCATGCAAGTCGATCGCCAGCGCGGTGAGGCGGCGCGCGGAGTCAACCATATAGGTATGCGCACCGATACGTGCCAAGGGCTCTTCCACGCCTTCGAACTTACCAATGGAGACCTTGAATTGTTTGCGTACACGACCATAAGCACCGCTGGTGCGTGCTGCCAATTTCATGGCACCCGCGCTGCTGGCAGGTAAAGAGATGGAGCGGCCTGCGGCCAAGCATTCCATCAACATACGCCAGCCCTGACCGATGCGCGTCGCCCCGCCGATGATGTACTCCATCGGAATGAACACGGCATCACCCTGGGTAGGTCCATTCAAGAAGGCACTATTAAGTGGGAAGTGACGACGCCCAATCTGCACGCCGGGCGTGTCGGTGGGTATCAAAGCCAGCGTGATACCTCGACCGACTTCGCCACCCAGCAAATGCTCGGGGTCATACAGCTTGAATGCCAGACCTAGCAAGGTGGCCGCAGGGGCGAGCGTGATGTAACGCTTCTCCCACGTGACGCGTACACCGAGTACGTTCTGTTGACCATTGAAGTCACCATAGCCAACGACCCCATAGTCCGGTATTGCGCCTGCATCCGAACCTGCAAATGGGCCGGTCAAGGCAAAACATGGCACTTCCTTACCTTGCGCCAGACGCTCCAGATACTGGTCTTTTTGTTCGTTCGTACCGTAATGCAGCAAGAGCTCAGCAGGGCCTAAGGAGTTGGGTACCATCACCGTCACAGCCGCCGTACCACTACGCGAGGCAACCTTGGTGACCACCGCCGAGTGTGCTTGTGCAGAAAATTCCAAACCACCATATTGCTTGGGAATGATCATGCCGAAGAAACCTTTGTCGCGGATGAATTGCCAGACTTCAGGTGGCAGATCGGCACGGGTATGAGTGATATCCCAATCATCCAACATGGCACATAACTGTTCGACTTCATTGTCCAGGAAGGATTGCTCCTCCGCACTTAGTCCGCACTTAGGATAGGCCAATAATTTATTCCAATTGGGATGACCGCTAAACAACTCGCCATCCCACCACACCGTGCCCGCGTCTATCGCTTCCTGCTCTGTAGAAGAGATTTGTGGCAAGACTTTGCGGAAGAATTTGAGTATGGGTGCGCTGATGACAGCACGACGTAATACGGGAATACCAAAGAATACGATGAACAGGAACAGTGCGATGTATACAATTTGCAAGGCAGTTTCAGAGATGCTCGCCCGTATGGCGATGACAGGTACGATGACCATCAAAGCAATCAACCAACTAGTGAGGGTGGCACGGAAGAACGCCAATAATAGGAAAATTGCCAATACCCCGAGTATCGTCAAGAACATGATCCGCTGCTCCTCTAATAGTTTTTATTGATTATGCCTAACTTTAACGCGAGCACTGCATGAGTACAACACACTGGATGACATATTCATAGCTTTACCCAAGAATATTTGTTTACACAAAAAATCTGCGCACAAATATCTAGATATTTTGTATGGGGTTAGCCTTAATGTCAGCGACAACACTCAAGTTCTACAGCTTAGTTGAAGCGTGTTACTCAAGACTTACAGTTGGCTTTGCGTTCCATCCAATAGACCACATTCCCAACCATGACGATACTGCCGGAAATAATAAATGATGTCGCGGCAACAGCGCCGCCCGCGACCAATAAGGCAGCACAAGCATCCTGATTGGAGCTGTTACACAGTATGTGAAAATCGTTGAACTGACCGTCAGTTTCCAGCGTCATGTGATGTAGCAAGCCTATGCAATCCGGATCACGAGTGACATGGGTACGCGGTACGTACACACAGGCCTGCAACAGACACATCCACACGACAGCTATTAGTAACCGCTTACTCATGTACAGATTTATTAGGGCGGGGAGAACAGAGTTTCTCACAAGGCGTGCCGTCACCATCCGCATCCAGATATTTCAGGCCGCACACTGTCAAATAACGGCGTGCCTCCTCACAGCTTTCCATCTGCGCACATCGCTTGCGGTGTAGGCACAATGGATCTTGAGTGGAATTGACTATGCCACGTTCGACTACGACATTCGCATGTTGCTTGCGCCAATCCCAAGGCGGGGTGGGTGCGCTCATCGCCCACAAGCCACGCGGTACAGCTCTTGCTTCGGCCTCAAGCGCAGTCAGTTCATGATTACTGTGATAGTGCGAATTCTCCCAAGCCATACCACGGCGTATCTGCTCGGTGTTCACATCCATACCGTCGATACGCAGTCGTGCGACCATACGTCCATATTGATCGATGGCCTGACTGACGACTTGCACTTGTTTATTTAGCACCATCCCAGCTAATGAGTCCTTGGAACTTGCACCAAAGGGTTGGTCTTTCTCGGGCGCATCGATGTCGACCAGACGTATCTTGGTCAGACCGCTACCGCGACGGATCAGCACCGTGTCGCCATCCAACACCGCGATGACCTTGGTGACGAAAGTCTCGGCCTGCGCCATGCCGAACGCAGTGAGCAACACCACGCACAGCACCCACCTCACGGCAGCAGACTCCTCACGATCGCCAGACATAGCAGCGCATAACCGGCAGCTAGGATGTCATCGAACATAACACCCAAACCACCGTGCCAATTCTTGTCGAAATGACTGATGGGAGGCGGTTTGACGATATCGAAGAAGCGGAACAAAGCGAAGGCCAGTAGCGACCATTGCCAACCCGCCGGGGTGAAAAACAGCACCAACAACATCGCCACCACCTCGTCCCACACGATGCCGCCGAAATCCGCCACCCCCAAAGACTTGCCGGTGATATCGCAGGCCAACACACCTAAAGCGAACGACCAGATCAGAATGAACAAGAACCACGCGTCCGACACATTTGCAGATAGATACCAATACAGCGGGAAAGCGACCAAGGTACCAAAAGTACCGGGAGCTTTACGCGCGAGTCCACTGCCAAAGCCAAACGCGAGGAAGTGCGCCGGATGTTGAAAGAGGAAGCGCCAACTAGGTTGGACGCGTAACTCGTCGTGATCAGAAGTGCTCATATCCACCATTCTGTAGTTGTATAGGCAAGCCATCCGTATCATGGACGACACAGCCGCTGCCCGCAACGATACGACCGATACGCGTTAGCGGCAAGGCTAGGCGACTGGCGATCTCTTCTATGGTCTTACGTTGATGTGCTGCGACGGTGAAACATAGCTCGTAATCATCCCCCCCCGCCAATGCACAACGAGCTATGTGTGCGGTGTGGGCGCGCAGTACATCGGAGATCGGTAGGTCTGGCAGACTAAGCTCCGCAGCCATCTGTGAACATTCCAGAATATGCCCCAGATCCGCCACCAAGCCATCCGACACATCTATCGCACTGTGCGCGATACCCCGCAACGCCAAGCCCAATACCACACGGGGTTGCGGACTGTGCAGTGCAGATGCGCATGCAGCGAACTCGACATCGCTCAAATGTAATTTGTCCTGCAGGTGAGACAGCGCCAAGGCTGCATCGCCTAGCGAGCCCGACACCCAGATGTCGTCACCCAGTTGCGCCCCGTCACGGCGTAACGCTTGCTGCGCTAGCACTTCACCCATGATGGTCACACACAGATTCAAAGGCCCACGCGTAGTATCACCACCCACCAGGTCGACACCGTGCAATTGCGCCAGCGCGAAGAATCCGGCACTGAAACGCGTCAGCCAATCCTCATCCATATTCGGTAAAGACAAAGCCAGCGTTGCCCAACGCGGCGTCGCCCCCATCGCAGCCAGATCGGAAAGATTCACGGCCAAGGTCTTGTGCCCCAGTAGATAGGGATCAGCATCGGCAAAGAAATGCGTCCCGCTCACCAGCATATCGCTAGAGACCGCCAGCACATGACCATCGCGAACTTGCAGCAAAGCACAATCATCACCCACGCCCAACACCGCACTCGGGCTGCTACGGGTGAAATGGCGTCTAATGAGATCGAATTCGGACATGGTTGTTGTCGCGCCGGATGAGTCGTTCATGCCGCTTTGCCGAGGTCGCACTAGGCGATGAACGACAAGCTGGAGTAGGCTAAAGACTAGTTCTTACGTGCCGCAAACTCCACGGCACGGACTTTGGGTGCAAGTTTATCGAGCACACCATTCACGTATTTATGACCATCAGTGCCACCGAAGGTCTTGGCCAGTTCAACGGATTCATTGATGACCACTTTATATGGGACTTCGATCTTCTGTGATAACTCGAATGCACCCAACATCAGTACCGCGAACTCCACCGGACTGAGTTCGCCCAAGGGACGATCCAAACAAGGTGACAACAATGCCTCGATGTCGTCATGCTGCGCGATCGCACCACGCAACAGACTACTGAACATAGGCTTGTCGTAGCGGCCCAGATTCTTCTCAGTCTGCATCTGCTTTTCGATGTCGGCCGCATCGTTACCCGATACACGCCACTGGTATATACCTTGCACCGCTAATTCGCGCGCACGGTGACGCGGACTCTTGTTGGTCGATTTGTTGACTTCTTTGATACCCGTCGCGTCGCTCATGCCACACCTTTCAATAGATTGACCATCTCGATGGCGACCATCGCCGCTTCGGCGCCTTTGACATGCATACGCACGATGGCTTGCTCGTCGGTGTCTGTGGTCAAGATGGCATTGGCGATAGGTACACCGCAGGACAGCTGCACATCGCCCACACCGCGCGCGGATTCATTCGACACGACTTCAAAGTGATAAGTGTCGCCGCGCACCACCGCGCCCAAGGCGATCAACGCATCGAACTTCTCGCTGTCCGCCATGTGTAATAACACCAGCGGGATCTCCAACGCACCCGGCACAGTCGCCAGCGTGATGTCATCTTCGGCTACGCCTTGTTTCACCAATTGTGCACGGCACGCACCCAGCAGCCCTTCGCAGATTTCAGGATTGAAGCGGCTTTGCACGATGCCGATACGCAGTCCGTAACCATTGTGGTTTTGTTCGATTTCTTTCATGACTTGCTCCTCAAAATATTTTCTCTAAGGGTGTCTCTAAAAATTCAAAATCCTAAGCGAGGCAAGGCGCGAAGAAATTTTTGACGCGCCGCATATTAAACTTAATGTAAGCGGTAAAAATTTCTGAGCAACGCCGCATCACAACACCGCAAGGGTCTTCCCACGAATCTAAGCCGATGAAGCTGGCAAGATTCTGAATGAACGGAGTTTGGATTTTAAGAGATGCCCATTATTCGTGTGTCGCGTAACCCACAACTTCCAGTCCAAAGCCCGCCATACTAGGCATCTTGTGGGGGGTCGCGAGCAAGCGCATCTGACCTACGTTCAGATCACGCAAAATCTGCGCACCGATACCGTAGCTGCGCGGGTCCCATTGCGTCGCGAGCTGTGCCGCCGCATCCAAAGTCGCACGCGCCAGCAAGTCTTGCGATGTCTCGGCGCGATGCAACAACACCAATACACCAGCCTCGACTTGCGACAATTTCTTCATGGCCTGATGCACACTGGTCGATGAGGTGTGGCTGTTCTGTTCCAGAAAATCCAGCACAGATAAAGGTTCATGCACGCGCACCAAGGTCTCACGGTCATGCAGTATCTCGCCCTTCACCAACGCCAGATGGGTACGTTGTGTGGTCTTATCCACATAGGTCGCCAGATCGAACTCGCCATATGCCGTCTGTACCTTGCGTATAGACACGCGCTCGACCAGTTTCTCGTTCTGACTACGGTGCTCGATGAGGTCAGCGATGGTGCCTATTTTCAAACCATGTTGTTTGGCGAACTCGATCAGATCAGGCAGGCGCGCCATCTCGCCATCGTCCTTAAGGATCTCGCAGATCACCGAAGCAGGTGTCAGTCCTGCCAACTCCGCCAGATCGCAACCCGCTTCCGTGTGACCGGCACGCACCAATACACCGCCGTTCTGCGCACGCAAAGGGAAGATATGACCAGGTTGCACGATGTCGCTGGGCTTGGCGTTTTTGGCCGCAGCCGCTTGCACAGTGCGCGAACGATCTGCTGCCGAGATGCCCGTGGTCACCCCCGTCGCAGCTTCTATCGACATAGTGAAATTGGTCGCTAGCGGCAGACCGTTCTCGCGCACCATCAGGGGCAAAGCCAGCTGTTCGCAGTGTGCGGCGGTCAACGTCAAACAGATCAGGCCACGGCCATGCTTAGCCATGAAGTTGATCTTCTCGGGCGTCGTGAATTCGGCAGCGAACACCAAGTCACCTTCGTTCTCCCTGTCTTCTTCATCCATCAGTACGACCATGCGGCCTGCGCGCATCTCTTCGATGATCTCTTGTATTGGTGATATACCCGTCATGCCATAAACCTCGATATGCTTGTAAACAGCGCGAGCCGCGCCAACGATAGGGGCGGGATTCTACCATTTCACCCCCGTTCGGACTGAGCTAAATCACCCTATGATGATGGATAGTTGCATACCATCGCTCGCACGTTCAGACTGCAAGCCCACCCCTGACCGTAACATCACCATGCTAGATCGCTTAAAAAGATTGCTCAGTCCTAGCGCTCGCGAGACGCTCGCCCTGCGCTGGTTCGGCCTCAGCAAGATCCCCCTGCTGCTATACACCCGCGTCTCGGTCGCCGCAGTGGACGACACTCGCATGGTGGTACGCATCCCCTTGCGG
Source organism: uncultured beta proteobacterium (assembly GCA_963740305.1). GTDB lineage: Bacteria > Pseudomonadota > Gammaproteobacteria > Burkholderiales > Gallionellaceae > Gallionella. The sequence continues at coordinate 77,745 of CAVUDR010000008.1, forward strand.
CGCAGGACACGCAATCACTTGGGCTCTATGTATTTCGGCGCTTTATGTATAGGTGCTGATTGTGCGGCAGGTGCATATGCCATGCATCTGATACGCAGTCGCAAACTGAACATCGCGCTGGCCTTCAAAGACTTCGATGCTAAATTCCTCAAACGTGCTGAGGGCGATGTGGATTTTTGCTGTGCCCAAGGCAAAGAGATCGCCGAATTGGTTGAACTAGCAACAACTTCGGGAGAACGTGTAGAACGTCTCATCGAAGTCGTCGCCACTGTCCCCAGCATCAGCGCTGAACCTGTGGCGATATTCAAGTTGACCTTGTCGTTGAAGCTACGAGCTTCAACGTATTAATATTTTCCAAACAAGGCATCTAAATTAACCTCCTAAATCTAAACTGCATTTCAAATTTAAGTTGATTAACGCGGATAAAAATATGAACTTTTACGTATATCTTGACCACAATATTATCGATGACATCAGTAAAGATGATTTCCCTTTAAAAGCATCTGATAAGTTTTCATTGGTATATTCGAACGAGAATTTTTGCGAAATTAGAAGGTCTGGTAATGAGCTTAGATTCCTTGATTCATTAGAGAAAATTAAAGCTCAAAAACTTGAATTGATTCTTGATTCGGATTTCCGCATTACAGGCTCTGCACAAATCTCTGAATATAAATCTCCACACGAAGAGTACGCGTCCTATTTAGAAACATTATCTATAAATGAATTTGATCCAAAATCTACTTTAGATTTAATTACCAGATTACACGGTGCTAACAACATGGATGCGATACTGTGCCTCCCTGACTCTTTCGAAAGAAATATTCAACAGATTTTAGGACCTTATGGGTTATACGACGATGAAACTAAAACCAAGGTAAAGAACGTCAAAAGTGCACTGATAAGTTTTGTAAATGGTGCGCTCCAAGAAGTTGGCAACCTTGAATCTGCTAGAGAGTCATTTGGAACGCATAAAGGTCGGGCTAGTAACCTTTCAAACCAAGATAATCCTATCGAACTTCTTTGGGATATTGTAAAAATGTCCGTTAATGGCGTCACCCTAAATCAATTTTTTGGCTTCGACCCTATTGATAAACAAGGATATAAGGAGTGGCCGCTTTTCCTCGGAATTATAGGATGCCATTCAATGTTGAATTTTCTTGGATTTTGTCCTGACGGGGGGCTAATCAGCACAAGAGATATCCCAGGAATACAAAGCGATGCCTCACATATAGGTCATGCTGCATTCTGCCATGCGTTACTCAGTAGAGATCAAAGGTTAATTGCTAAGGCGAAAGCCATTTACAACTATAAAAATATTAGCACCCAAATTTTAACTATTGCACCAATTAGGTAGCGAAACCCATCAACTTAAAGGATGCACGTTGGGTATCGTTGAACTCAACCCAACCTACAAAACTACTCCCGTTTGACGCCGAGCACGAGCACCTTTTCAGTCGGGTGATTGCCGCGTGCCATCTGTAGCAACTTATTCACCGTGCCCGTCTTGTGCACCACCACGTCGAGCACGGCGAGTTGTTCCACGCGAGTGTAGGCAGCGGGGAGCAAAGCCTGGTCACTTTCGCGCATCACGATCAGCGCCTCTGCGGGCAGGGTAGTCAACGCCAGCGGCGTCTCGACTGGCGTACATTCGCTATCCGTATACAAAGCCAGTTCGCGACATTCCAAGGACATCTGGTATGCATATACCTTCAGGTCGGTGTGTTGTTTGACGACAGGTGCTGCGTGATAGGCCATATCGTATTTGAGGTAGGTGATCGCCGTGATCGCCACCATAGAGACATAGACCGCGAGCATCGCCAGTACCGGGTAGATCACCACCGTGAGCTTGGTCGCAGGTCTAGTGAGATAAAGATATGCGGCAGCGGCAATCACCATCGCCAAAGTCAAGGCTTGCAAAGCGTGACTACCGACACTGAGGTTGAGGTATAGCGCCAAAACGACCAGTAATGCAGTGATGCTGCGCTGCGACCATTGCAGACCTGTGCCTGTTGCAGGATCAGCGATCCAGCCAGACAGATATCGCCCGCACAATATCGCAGCGAAGGGGAACAAGATGACAGTATAGTGATCGAGCTGGAAACTGGTGGCACTGAACAAGCCAAAGGTGATGAAGAAGGCGCCATTCAAGAAAATAAAGCTGGCTCGTTCCGATGCGCTACGTTGAGCGAAGTTGCGCAAGCCTGCTGCTTGCGCGGCAAAGAACACCGCCACCCAAGGTAGATAAGCCCACAAGAACACCAGTACGAAATACAGCGGGTGACCATTGTGGTTCTGGATCGGGCCAGTGTTAAAGAAGCGACCGAATTGGCTATCCCACAAGAAGAACTTGATGCCCGAGACATGCGTTTGTTCAAACACCAACTTAGCGGGCTGTGAATCGAATTGCAGATACAGTGCGTAGACCTCAGGGAATACAAACAACAGCGCCAGCAGCAGTGCGAGCAACCACTTGCCGCTCCACATCTTGTGCCACTGCTTTTGGTACAACCACATACACACCAAGCCACTGCTGATGGTGATGAGGGTGAACACCCCCTTGGTCATCACCGCCATGGCACTGAACAGCGCGCCCAGCAACAGATACTTGAGTTTGCTTTGCGCATCAAAGCGCAGCCAGTAATAACATGCCCCCATGATGAAGGCAGTCAGATAGGTCTCGGCTTTCACCTCTATCGAAGAGTCCATCAGATGATAGATTGTCACGAACACCAGCACCGACATCCAAGCGACCTCTTTGCCATAGAACAACTTGGCGATGCGATAGGTGAAATAGCCACCCACGATATGTGCGAGGAAACCCGGCAATTGATAACTGAAGGTACTGACACCCAACAACTTGAAGAACAACGCGGTGATCCAGAACGGTAGATGTGGCTTATCCAACCAATCCTGTCCATCCAACACCAGATCACTCCAGTTGCCATACATAGAGATGTGCTGAGAAAGGGCTGCATAGGTGATGGAGTCGCCGCTGTTCAGAATAGGCGACAACATCGCCAAGGCGTTGATCGCCAGCACGATGAGACTCAGGCGTTTTATTTGACGTGTCATATTCATCTCATTGTTCTAGTTCATGGAGCGCACCGTCTGCGTACAACAAGGCACAACGTACGGTCTTGCCTGCATACACGGATCGCATCGCATTCTGATACTCGCGCATCTGCGCCTCATATCGTGTGTCATCTTGCTGCTCGCTCAATTTGTAATCGAGCACCCACACTTCGTGATCGAACTCCACCAAGCGGTCGATACGTTTGAGTTCGCCCTGTGCATTCACATAGGGCAATTCGTTGCTGGCACTTAGATAGCGTTCCGGCTCGAAATAGATCGCCAGCTCAGGCGTGGTCAGTAGGCGCTGCGCGTTCTGCCAAAGACTATCGAACGCCTCCTCGGGTATGTTGAGTTTGTGCTGCAATTCTTTTTGCGTGTAGCAAGTCATTGAGGTGTTAGGTGCAAGATGTTGCATCAAGCTATGCAACCAGATGCCGCGTCGCTGCGCATCGCTCAGGGCTGGCTTACGCTTACCGGTTGGTAACGGTAGGCTGAGCCTGTGATCCAGGTTTACAGGATTGAGCAGCGTGTCGCTCACGCTCATTTTTGCTGGCGCGACACCCTCGAGTTCGGTCGGTATCGCTGCCTCGACGTGCACCGTAGCGATACGGTCATACCATGAATCCGCTATCGGCTCGCCGCTGCCACTGACCATCAACACTTGTTTGGCACGTGTCATCGCGACATACAGCAGGTTCATATCCTCGCGTTCCGCCAGCACTTGCTCGGCAGCAAAATACTTTTCTCGCACCACACCACGACTGGCCTTGTCGCTATATAAAGAAAGATGCGCAGGACGTGCATCGTTGGTCGGCCAATCCAGCAACACATCGTTACCTCTGTCGGCAGGCGCTTTGCTGTTGCTATCGAGCAACCAGACCAACGGCGCTTCCAGTCCTTTGGATTCGTGCACGGTGTAGATGCGCAAGGCATCGCCCGCCTGATCCACAGCGCCTTCGTTGGGCGCTTCGTTATCATCAGCTTGCTTCATTTCAGACAGGGTACGCAGGAAGCGCGACAGACTGGGGTAACGTCCCGCATCCACATTCAGTGCAATCTCCATGAAGGCCTGCAGATTCGCCAACACTGTGGCACGCATCGCCACCGGCACAGCGGCGGCATAACGCTGTTGCACATCGGCCTCGAAATAGATGCGGTCTAGGAGATCGTGTACCGGCAATCTTTCTGCCAGCACCAGCCAGTCCTGCAACAAAGTTTGCGCACGTTGCAGATGCTTTGTAGTCGTGCCCGAAGCGCATAAAGCACAAAGACGCGACCACCAGTGAGCGTTCTTGATATCGGCGTCCTGCATTCTGATTGCCAACACATCCTCATCACTGCAAGAGAACATCGGCGTACGCAACACATGGGCAAGTTGCAGGTTGGCGAACGGTGTCATCAAAAAGGTCAGCAATGCTTGTATATCGGAGGCTTCCAGCGTGTCTAACAGACCACCCCGACGCGAGGTCAGATAAGGGATATGCAAGTTGCGCAAAGCCTGTTCATAGGTGCGCAGATAGGTACGCTTACGCACCAACACCATGATGTCGCCCCATTGCAATAAGCGCTCGACATTACCGTCGCGTATCAACCAGCGTCCTACAATCTCCTGCAATCTCGCTGCGAACTGAGCCGCTTCGCGCTCACGTGCACCCTCTTCTCGATCGGGGTAGGCCTCCAGCAAAGGGTTACGAAGTTGTAGTCCCTCGGCCTCCGTGACTACCGCTGCATCTGCTAGCGCCAAGGGCAGCACTTCCACATAGCCAGCCATATCGGTTTGGAATGCGCTGTGTGTCTCGAAGCCAGCAAACTTGGGCTGGCCGTCCTGCAAGCCGTCGAACACTGCATTGACCGTATCCAGAATCGCGGGCGCATTGCGGCGCGTCATGTTCTGCGACAGATACACCGCTTGATGAAGGTTCATCAGGTAGTCACACACCACGCTGAACAAACGCGCATCGGCGCGGCGAAAACGATAGATGGACTGCTTGGGATCACCCACCACGAAGATCTTCGGCGTGCTGTTCACCGCGGCGGACGCGGTGAACCAGGCTTGCAATATCTGCCATTGCAGCGGGTTGGTATCCTGGAACTCGTCCAGCAACACATGGCTGTAACGGCTATCCAGTTTGTATTGCAGGTACTCGGCATGCTCGCTGTGATTGAGCAACTGATAGACCCGCCACTCCAGATCGGCGAAGTCCAAACATTGTTGTTGCTGTTTCAAACGTTGGTAACTATCCAGCATCGCCAAACCGCAGCGCAATGCATGTTGATTGAAGCGATAAATCTGCTGTGCCTGCAAGCTATCGAGTACGGCTTGCAGCCCAGTGAATAATTGATCTTTGGCGAGCAGGTACGCTTCCGCATCCTGCTTCTTGGTCGGCTTGAAACTGCGCGGCTCACCTGCTTGGGTATACAACAAGGGACGCAGTCGGTCGTATCGTTGACTAGCCGCGCCATCCGTCCAAGCAGTCTCAATTTCACTGGCTTTTTTCTGCTGTGTATCCGTCCCGTTCTCAGCATGAGAACGCAAGAAAGCAAACAAGGCAGCCTCACTTTGCTGCGCACTGCACCAGTCGATAATGGGGTCTGCCGACATATCCACTTGCAACTCAGCCCTTATCGCCTCTAGCGTGTAGTCCAAAGGCGCGTCTTGACCTGCGGTATAAGCCCACCACTCGCTGCGTTTGTTAGCAAAGGCGTGCAGCAATTTTTGCGTACTGAACAAACCTAGTTCGGCGAACAGATAGTCCATGGACTGCGCCAACTCGCTATCCGGCTGCTTGAGCAATTCAGCAAAGAACAGCGTGCTAGCCTCGTCCCACAACATGCCGGTCTGCTCGATCAGTTGCACGCCGCCTGCCAGCCCCGCGTCCAGTGGTGCACGTTTGACGATCTGCATGAACCAACCGTGGAAGGTGTTGATGGTGAGGGCGGGCTGTGCCAATAAGAACTGCTGGTATAGGCCACGCGCCTTGGGCAGCACAGTATCTAAATCAGCTTCAGCTATGCCGCGATGGCGAAGAAATTCACGTACATGTTCATCATCCTCGGTCGCCATCTCATACAACCAGTCACGCAAACGAGCCTGCATTTCCTGTGCCGCTTTGCGAGTAAAGGTGATTGCCAATATCTCGCCCGGTTGCACACCGGCCAGCAGCAAACGCAAGATGCGCGACACCAGCAGCCAAGTCTTGCCGCTACCTGCACAGGCTTCGACGACAACGGATCTGGTGGGATCTAATGCTGCATTGTTATCCATGCGTCTCCTCCCACGCACCCTGTCGGCACAAGCCGCGCATCTCGCAATGTGTACATACCGTTTCAGCACCATGCGCGGGCATCGCCTGCCCATCGCGCAACAGACTGTAAACATGCTGTAAGCGTTGCAAATCGAGGCGCGCCAGTTCCGCCACATCGTCAGCGGGTGCGACCGCTTGTACCTTACCTTCCAGGCTGACAAATGCCGCCTCGGTCGCCGCACTAACCTGCGCATAACAGGACAGTTGCACGTCCTCACCTGGGTCTAGTAATTTCTTCTTCAAGACGCTGCTGCTCTGGGTCTTGTAATCCAGCACGGCTTTAGCACCCTGCTCATTCACATCGACTCTATCGATACGACCGCGCAAGGTCAGCCCTTCCGCGACTGCTACCTCAAAGGGTACTTCGGCGTTTTCGTAATGCCAGCCCGAAGCTTCGCGTGCCAACTGCCATTCAATATAGGAAGGTATGGATTTCTGCCAACGCACCAACCAAGCACGCGCCTGATAGTCGCGTTGCAATGCCTGCTCGAAGACTTCGCTACTGATGCGTTGCAGTGCGGCCGACAACAGCACCACATCTTGCCCAGACAGTAGTGGATATTCACCATGGAAGTTCTGCAAGATCTGATGCACCCAAGTGCCATAGTCGCGCTTGTCTATCTCTTCACGCACTTCATCCAACTCGTTCAGACGCAATACATAGCGCGCATAAAACTGATAAGGACACGCGACCAGACTGTTGTAAGCCGAAGGTGAGATGCGTGTTGGCAACACATCACTGTGTGCTACCGGCAGCGGCATCACCGCCTGTGGCGGCAGGGCCATGCTGGCATCAAGCACGGTTGCGCCTTCTATCACCTGAGCCAATGCGCTAGCCGCCATAGTCTCGCCAAACGCCAGCGCATGCAGTGCGCGCAACATCTCAAAATAGGGACTGAGCAGATTAGGCTCGCCGTTCTTGTGTGCCTGCCAAGTCACCAACACGTCATCATTAAGCGCCAACAAGCCCAGCAGATCGTCACGCACCGCATCTTGCTGCACTTTACTCAAAGGCAAGTCCAGTGCCGCACGCACCGCATCGTTGAACCAAACGCTGCTGGCGGGTGCGGGCAGATGTTGCGCATCACAGCCCAACAGCACCACCGCATCGAAGCTGCGCCAACGGGTAGCAGCCAGATGGGTGAAGATCACTGGGCTTTCCACACTCATGTCGCGGAAGGTATTGAGGTCTAGTTGTTGTGACAACCAGCGCTTCCATTCGGCAAAGCTGCAACGCGTGCTGTCCTGTTGCAACTCTTCGCGCCACTGCCCCAGCAATTGCAATAACTGCTGCCCCGCCGCATCCTCACTCCAAGCACGCAACACACCCAATATCTCCAAACTATTGCGCAGCGCCTGCAGCCACTGGCTGAGTGTCATATTCTTCTTAGGTAATACCGCCGCAGCCTGACGCAAACGTACCAGCGCGCGATTCAGCACCGCATCCGTGCTGGTCGCAAGATAGTTTTCCAGCGCACCCACTACATTGTGCTTGCTCACCATCTGCTCAAATTCATAAGCCGCCTGCTTGCGCTCCTCTGCAGGTGCATCGGAAAACAGGAAGGGGGATTTAAGTAAGTCCAACACGTCGCGATGATAGAAGTCGTTCTGCAGCGTTTCCAGCCAACCCATCAGCACCGTGCTCACCGACAAAGTGGCAAAGGTCCAGCCACTCTCGTCCTGCACTTGCACCTGTGCGCGCTCCAACAAGGCGCGCACTCGGCGCGCCACCAGACGGTCTTGCACCACAACGGCGATGGAACGTTTGCCCGCCAACAAGTAACGACGTATCTGCACCTCGGCGGCACGTGCCTCCTGTTCCATGCCGTGCGCGGCGAAAAGTTGCACACGCGGTGCATATGACACACCTTGCTTGAGCTTCAACTTTTCCGCATCGGCCAATAACTCGCCTTCTGTCGTGTCACGACACAACGCGAGGCGCAACACCGAACAACGCTCCTCTGCCGCGATCAGTTCACGAATATCGCACCGCGTCACCTGTACGCGCTCGCTGCAGAGCGCTAAGAATTGCTGCTCTGGGACACTTAGGTCAGCGCTCATCAACACGAGTAATGGAGTAGAGAGGCGTGCTGCCAAGTAAGCGAGTCTTTGCTGGTACTGACGCACCCCGTCTGATTGCGAGTTCGATGTCATCGCATACCAAAGTTCGTGCACCACGCGCGCCTCGAACTGCAAGGAGTAACCGTTACGGGCTGCATACGCCGCGACCAGTTGCTCAGTGAAAGCCTGCTGCGATTCGGGTAGCACAACATGGTTACGTGTCAGCTCGTCTATGAGTGACAACAGTTCGCGCGCCAAACTCCACAAGTCGGCATGCTCAAACCACTTTTGATCTCTTAGGGTCTGGTACAACAGGGCAATACGCTGATTATCCGTATCGACAGGAATATCCAAGGGCACACTGGCTGCCCAGTCACTGAGCGTGAGCATATCGGGCAACAACACAGCCGACACGCCCGCCTGCGTGATCAGCGCTTGGGCCAGCGGCTGTGCAACGTGATAATTGGGTAGGACGACAGTGATGCCGCGCAGATCAGGCATCGCCCCCGCATGCGAGGACAATATCTGCTGCGCGACTTTTTGATAGAACTCGGGATTCAAAACATATAGACCCAGAAAAACTGGTAGCTGGTAGCTGGTAGCTGGTAGCTGGTAGCTGGTAGCTGGTAGCTGGTAGCTGGTAGCTGGTAGCCAAAAATTTTGACCGTATTACTCGCGACGAGCTACCAGTTTTTTGCTACTCGCTACTCGCAACCCGCTCCCAGCCCATTAGCGCTCCAGCAGGTGTAACTTTTCTTTGACGTCTTTCCATTCATCCGCATCGGGCGCTGCATCTACTTTTTCGACAATAGGCTTCCATTGCTTAGACAATTCGGCATTCAAGGCCAAGAAATGATGCTGCTCTGCTGGCAAATCGTCTTCGGCAAAGATCGCTTCGGCAGGACACTCTGCGACGCACAGGGTGCAGTCTATGCACTCATCTGGGTCGATCACGAGGAAATTTGGACCTTCGCGGAAGCAATCAACTGGGCAAACGTCCACGCAATCTGTGTATTTACATTTGATGCAAGATTCCGAAACTACATAAGTCATGAAAGTACTCCAATAGGCAAAAGTGGCGGCATTTTATCAGAGCAGCGCGCAAAATCAGTCGAAAAATCAATTGGGGGGCAATATCAGCATCAGCGAATTTACTTACTATCGCCTTCCCGACTACACGAAATATTACAAAATCTAATTATATCTAAGGATATTCGAAATACTGCCGATGATAAGGATGAGATAAAGATCTCACTTGGAGCTTATGTGACCATGAAAAATCTAATCAATTCGGCCTATTGCTGTAAGACCTAGCATATTTAACGAAAGCGTTAATCGCACGATAGATTGGAATAGTCCCCATAAAAAAATAACACCAAAAATGGTACTCACTAAAATATGAAACGCAAATTTCAAGCAAGCTTCCATGGCTTTCAAATAGATAGCATCTCCGGCTTAAAACACGATAAAGTCGGCGATATTCCGATGCCCGCAAAAGAACTGGCCGTATTGGTTGAGTTAGTGATCAACGCAGGGAAATTGGTGACTAAAGAACATCTGGTCAAAGCCGCCTGGGGCAATTATTCAGCATCCGACTCCAGCATCGCCCGGTGCATATCTGCAATCAAATCACAACTCAAAAAAGCCGACCTCGACTCTGGCAGATTGATTCGCATGGTCTATGGCAAGGGCTATAAATTCACTGGCGAAGTCAGCACCAGTGCCGCCTTTCTGAGTGAAAAGAGTTTCACCACGTTGATAGATGCTTCGCCCGATTGCATCATTTTCAAAGATGGCGATGGCCGCTGGTTGGCCGCCAATCGCACTGCACTGAATACACTCTCGTTGCATAAAATTGAGTGGCAAGGGAAAACCGATGGGGAGCTAGCAGGCATCATGCCCATCACAAATCGCTCTTCCTTTGAGGCTTGCACGCACTCCGATGCACTTGCCTGGCAACAGAAATTGCCCAGCAGACATTTCGAAACACTATATGCCAGCAATGGCAGCAAACGCACCTTCGACACGGTCAAATCTCCCATCTACAACACTGACGGCAGCCGGAGTCTGCTAGTGATTTTCGGACATGATGTAACTGAACTGCTGCAGGCGGTGGAAAGTCAGCGCGTCTCAGAACAAATTCTTGCGAATAGTAATGACTGCGTCCTAATCACCGACTCCGACAACAAGATTATCTCAGTCAATCGCGCCTTCTCTCAACTGACTGGTTACAGCGAGGATGAGTTGTTGGGCAAAAATCCCAACATGCTCAGCTCTACACACCACGATCCCGAGTTTTTTCGCGACATGTGGCTGCTACTGAACACTGAAGGAAAGTGGCAGGGTGAAATCTACAACCGCAAGAAGACTGGGGATGTATACCGCCAAATACTCAACATAAGTAGGGTCAATACCCGTGATGGCTTAGTCTCCAACTACATCGCCAACTATTCTTATCCCGAGACGAGCAAGAAAATTGATGCGGAAATCGAGTTCCTCGCCTACCACGACCCCTTAACACGCTTACCTAACCGTTTATTGCTACTGGATAGATTCAATCACGCCATCGCCAGCGCACAAAGAGAAGGTTCATTAATTGCAGTCCTCTTCATCGATCTCGATAAATTCACGCACATAAATGACACATTAGGCCATGAGGCAGGTGATTCTTTGCTCACTTCTGTCGCACAACGCTTGGAACAATGTGTAAGCAAGGCTGATACCGTAAGCCGTATCGGTGGGGACAAATTCGTCATCCTGCTCACGGGTATCCATACCAAAGAAAGCATCGCGCAAGTCGCCCAAAAGATCGTCGATGAGATGGCCAAACCAGTCACTTTAGGGTCGATTCATATCTCCACCCCAGTGAGTGTAGGTATCGCTATCTACCCGAATGACGAACATGAGATTAACGCCCTGTTACGCATGGCGGATGTATCAATGTACCGGGTCAAGAACGCTGGACGCAGCAATTTTCGCTTCTTTTCGGCCAAATAATTTGGATTGGCCTCGTGCTTCTCGCTAGCGCAGTCGAAATCATCATGCCAAGCGCCACGTCAACTTAATCACCTTATACATCAATCTTCGCATAAGGTCGCACATAGAACTCCGGGCATTGCTTAGTAGCGAAAATCAGGATTTTTGAGTTGCCTTGACCTTGCTTTTAGGGGAAAATCCGCCCCTTTTCCACATTAATATTCAGGGATTTATCTGGGTATGTCTGAAATCGCAAAACAAAATCAACTGATGAATCTGCCGGTCGCGCCGCCTATGAGCTGGTATTTCGACCCACAGATACATGCGGTAGAACAGCGCACACTTTTTGCGCAAGGCCCGAATTACGTCGGTCATGAATTAATGGTTCCCAACCTTGGTGACTACCACGTGCTCGACGGCGGCGCCAAGATGTTGGTGCGCAATCCTAACGGTGTCGAGTTGCTATCCAACATCTGCCGTCACCGCCAGGCCACCATGCTTGAAGGTCACGGCAATGCACAGCATATCGTATGCCCACTCCATCGCTGGACTTACAAGACCACTGGTGACTTGCTAGGTGCGCCCCATTTCCCTCAAAACCCCTGTCTGCATCTGAATAAATCACCGTTGCAGCACTGGAACGGCCTGCTATTCTCAGGTCAACACGACATCGCCAAAGATCTGGCTAAAGTTGGCGTAATGAAGGATCTGGATTTCTCCGGCTATATGTTGGATCGCATCGAGGTCGATGAGTACGCCTTCAACTGGAAGACCTTTATCGAAGTCTATTTGGAGGACTATCACGTCGTTCCCTTCCATCCCGGCTTGGGTAACTTCGTCGATTGCGATGATCTAAAGTGGGAGTTCGGCGAACAGTACAGCGTACAGACAGTTGGCATCAATAACGCCTTGCGCAAGGTCGGCAGTCCCATATACGGTAAGTGGCAAGAACAAGTATTACGTATGCACGGCGGCAAGCTGCCTAAGTACGGTGCGATCTGGCTTACCTACTATCCCAACATCATGGTCGAGTGGTATCCACATACCTTGGTCATCAGCACCATCGTCCCGCGCGGCCCAGACTCGTGCAGCAACATCGTTGAATTCTACTATCCCGAGGAGATCGCTTTGTTCGAGCGCGACTATGTCGAAGCAGAACAAAAGGCCTACCACGAGACTGCGGTCGAAGATGACATCATCTGCTTAAAGATGCATAAGGGCAGGAAGGCTTTGTATGAGGCTGGCATAGAACAGAATGGTCCCTACCAGTCTCCTACCGAAGACGGGATGTTACATTTCCACGAATATCTGCGTCGTCATCTAGCACCGCATCTCCCCTAAACACGCATGGGCGCTCTGTGGATGTTGGTCGCCGGCATATTGTTCGCCTGCATGGGCGTCTTCGTTAAGCTAGGTGCCCCGTATTTCTCCCACATAGAACTGGTTTTCTATCGCTCCTTCTTCGGCCTGATCTTCATCTATCTAATCATGCGTCAGCAAGGTGTAGGCATGCGCACACAACACTGGCGCAATCACTTGTGGCGCGGAATTTCAGGCACCATCGCACTGACTCTGTTCTTCTATTGCATCACCGTCTTGCCACTTGCGACCGCTGTCACGCTCAATTACACCGCCCCCATGTTCCTCACCATACTGACCATGCTGGTGTTCAAGGACAAGTTCCATTTGCCCCTGACACTGTCGATAGGATTGGGATTCTGCGGCGTGGTACTCCTGTTGCACCCAACCTTGCAGCACGAACAACTGTTCAGCGGTGTACTGGGGCTCGTCTCTGGTTTCCTCGCGGGCGTCGCCTATCTGAACGTCAAGCAACTAGGAAACTTAGGCGAGCCTGCTACACGTACCGTTTTCTATTTCAGCCTCATCGCCACACTTGCTAGTGGCATATGGATGCTGTTCGATCCAGTGCATGATATTAGTTGGCAGAACGCACTTCTGATAGCGGGATTGAGCAGTACTGCCACGCTGGCACAACTGGCTATGACACGCGCCTACAAAATCGGCAAGACACTGGTGGTGGGCAGCCTAGCCTATAGCACCATCGTGTTCGCCAGCCTTTTCGGTATCGTGTTATGGGACGAGACATTGCTACTTACAAGTTGGATAGGCATGGCCTGCATCATCGCTAGCGGCGTGTTAAGCTTGCGACTGATACCAACACATCAAGAGGCAGGAAAATGATCACCATCGAACAGTCGTCCACTTTAATCAATGTCGCAGTCATGGGTGAATTCACCCTAAGCGATTTCAAGCAATTCGAAGAGCAAGCCGTCTATAAACTACAAGCACCAGGTAAGGTCAGTCTGATATTCGATCTGCGTGGCATGCTGGACTACACTCCCGATGTCGCATGGGAAGAAATCAAATTCTTCAGTAGCCAACATCAACACGACTTTACCAAGATCGCCGTTGTCACCGATGACCAGTGGCTGACTTGGCAAGCTTGGCTGTCACGTCTCTTCGTGGATGCCGACATCCGCGTATACAAAGATTATGCAGAAGCGCAAGCTTGGATCGCCGCTTAGAACACATCCGAACAACTAAGCAAAAATTATTTGTGTTTATCGTTGACGTAATCAATTGAATTCTGGATAATGCCGCGCTTCTCGGTGATGTAGCTCAGTTGGTTAGAGCACAGCATTCATAATGCTGGGGTCGGTGGTTCAAGTCCACCCATCACCACCAAAATTCTATAGCCCCGATCTATCGGGGCTTTTTCTTTGCACTCCTATTCGGTGTCAGCCACCCGATGGATATTTCTTCAGTCTTTCCAGCCAAGCAGCGCTCACCTCTAGAGATACTGGATCAGGTGTTCGGATATAGCCGATTCCGCGGTGCACAACAGTCCATCGTGGAACATGTCGCAAGTGGCGGTGACGCCCTTGTGTTGATGCCCACTGGTGGCGGTAAATCCTTGTGTTATCAGATTCCAGCATTGTTGCGCCCTGGGGTGGGAATCATCGTCTCGCCACTCATCGCATTGATGCAAGATCAGGTGCAAGCACTACTACAACTCGGCGTACGTGCTGCCTTCCTTAACTCCAGTCTAGATGCAACGACAGCGCGCGATGTGCAACAGCAGCTGCTCAGAGGCGAACTCGACATGCTGTATGTCGCGCCAGAAAGACTGCTCAACGATAACTTTCTAGGATTGCTGTCGCGCTTAGAGTCAACCTCAATGCTGGCACTATTCGCCATCGATGAAGCGCATTGTGTATCGCAGTGGGGACACGACTTCCGTCCAGACTATCGTGCCTTATCCATACTTCATGAACGCTTTCCGAACGTCCCGCGTATCGCGCTGACAGCGACTGCAGATGCGCCGACGCGCGCCGAAATCGTCGAGCGGCTTGCGCTTGAGTCCGCGCGACAGTTCGTTTCTAGTTTCGACAGGCCCAACATCAAATATCGCGTGGTGCAAAAGAACAACGCACGTGCCCAACTTGCGGCGTTTCTCGATAGCGAACACGCCAATGATGCGGGCGTTGTGTATTGCTTGTCGCGCAAAAAAGTCGATGAGACCGCGCTGTGGTTACAAGAGCAAGGTTGGGACGCATTGCCCTATCACGCAGGCTTGGATACCGCGACGCGGGCACATAATCAATACCGTTTTTTGCGCGAAGAAGGCGTGGTCATGGTCGCCACCGTCGCCTTCGGCATGGGCATAGACAAACCCAACGTGCGCTTCGTCGCGCACCTTGATCTACCCAAAAGCATGGAAGCCTATTATCAGGAAACCGGGCGCGCCGGACGCGACGGTCTGCCCGCCAACGCTTGGCTGGCTTACGGTTTGGGCGATGTGGTGAGTATGCGCAGCATGCTGGATGCGGGCGAGGCTAGCGAAGAACGCAAGCGCGTGGAGCGACTAAAGTTAGATGCCTTGTTGGGCTATTGCGAATCGACCGACTGTAGGCATCAGTCATTGTTGCGCTATTTCGGCGAAGAGCATCCAGGTGCTTGTGGCGCATGCGACAACTGCTTACAGCCACCAGAAACTTGGGATGCGACTGAAGCCGCACGCATGGCATTGTCTTGCGTCTACCGCACAGGTCAACGCTTCGGTGCAGGACATCTATGCGATGTGCTGATTGGCAAACTGACCCCCCAAGTAGAACGACACCAGCATCAACTGCAATCCACTTTTGCAATCGGAAAAGCATTGAGTGCTAGCCAATGGAGTAGCGTGTTTCGCCAACTCATCGCCTATGGATTTCTCACCGCAGATAGCCAAGCTTATGGCGGTTTGCAGCTCACAGATGACGCACGTCCAGTACTTAAGGGTGAACGTAACATCTCGCTTAGACGAGATACACAGACTGCGAAACGCAAATCCTCAAATTCCAAACCACATGCCCTAGCGAATAACGGAGCAGATGACAGTCTTTGGTCTGTACTTAAGGCCAAGCGCATGGAACTTGCAAAGGAACAGGGCGTCCCGCCCTACGTCATCTTCCATGACAGTACACTAGTCGAAATGATGAGCATTCATCCACGCACATTGGATGAGATGTCACGCGTCAGCGGTATCGGCCAAGCTAAGCTGGCACGATACGGTGATGCATTCTTAAAGGTATTTGAGGAGATGAAATAGTCGTAAGCGGGAAGCCGTAAGACGGAAGTTACGCGTAATCGCTACGCGGCATTTTCTTACGTCTTACGTCTGCCTTTAAGTATTTTGAACGACGATCTTGGGGAATGCTGCACTGTGATCCTGCGCCATCTCAGCCACCTTCACCGCGATACGACGTGCGATGGTCTTGTAGACCTTGCTGATGTCGCCATCAGGATCAGCAACCACGGTAGGCTTACCTGAATCAGCTTGTTTACGGATGCGTATATCCAAGGGCAGACTGCCCAAAAATTCCACGTTGTAGTCAGCACACATCTTTGCGCCGCCACCTGCGCCAAAGATGTGCTCTTCGTGACCGCATTTCGAACAGATATGAGTGCTCATATTCTCCACGATACCGATGATTTTGATGCCGACTTTCTCGAACATCTTGAGGCCTTTGCGTGCATCCATCAGTGCGATGTCTTGCGGCGTCGTAACAATGATGGAACCCGTCACAGGTACTTTTTGCGCCAGAGTGAGTTGCACATCGCCAGTACCAGGCGGCAGATCCACCACCAAATAATCCAGATTGTCCCAACGAGTCTGGCGCAGCAATTGATCTAGCGCCTGTGTCGCCATCGGACCACGCCAAATCATAGGTGCATCATCACCAGCGATCATGTATCCGATAGACATCGATTGCAGCCCGTGATTACTCATAGGCTCCATAGATTTGCCGTCTTTAGAGACTGGCTGACCGCTGATACCCAGCATGGTCGGCTGAGATGGACCGTAGATATCCGCATCCAGAATACCGACGCGTGCGCCCTCGGCAGCGAGCGCCAAAGCCAAGTTCACAGCCGTGGTCGATTTACCCACGCCACCCTTGCCTGATGCTACTGCGATGATGTTCTTGACACCTTCAACCAAGGCTACGCCGCGTTGCACCGCATGTGGCACAACTTTGCTGGATACGGTCACATTCAGTTTGCCTGCACTTGGGATAGCCTGTTTGAGGTGAGATTCAACCTGCACTCTGATTTCATCCCACACACTCTGTGCGGGATAGCCCAACATGATGTCCAAGCTAATATCGCTACCGTTGATCTTGATGTTCTTTACCGATTTACCGCTGACAAAATCTTTTTGTGTATTGGCATCGATCAGATTCTTTAATGCATTCTGCACATCGGCTTCGTTGAAACTCATGACTTACTCCAGTTAGATTTCAAAATAGTCGGCAATTCTAATCGAATTCCGAACACCTAAAGTCCATCAAACATTAGGGAATTAATGGTCAGTGCGCTCAGGCAGATACCAACTCAACTTTTCACGCAGACTGACCACCCCTCCCACGATGATGAGTGTTGGTGCCTGGGGCTGCTCACGCAAGACGATTGCAGGAAGCGTTTTAAGTGTCCCTGCTAGTACGCGCTGATTGATAGTCGTACCCTGTTGCACTAAAGCTGCTGGCGTATTTGAACTCATGCCATGTGCTATCAGTTGCTTACACAACGTCTCCACACCCAACAAGCCCATGTATACCACCACAGTTTGATGTGGTCTGGATAGTGCATCCCAATCCAAATCCATACTGCCATCTTTAAGGTGACCAGTCACAAACACACAGGATTGCGCATGATCTCTATGCGTCAGGGGTATGCCTGAATAGGCAGCGACACCCGAGGCGGCAGTGATGCCCGGCACAACCTCGAATGGTATCGAATGTCCCGCCAAAGTCTCGATCTCCTCGCCGCCCCGCCCAAAAATGAAAGGATCTCCCCCCTTCAGCCTAACGACGCGCTTCCCTTCTTGCGCCAGTCGCACCAACAAGTCATTGATCGCGTCCTGAGGCAAAGTGTGCTTATCGCGTTGCTTGCCGACGAATATCTTCTCTGCACGACTCATATTGACGATAGCCGGGGCAACAAGGTTGTCGTACACCAATACTTCGGCAGATTTGATCAGCCTTAAAGCGCGTATCGTCAACAGATCAGGGTCACCCGGCCCGGCACCTACCAAGGCCACTGAACCAATTCGATTCACTGCAGGCACTATGGATCCCCCCAAGGCGTCTGGATTGCGTTGTTCCCAATATGCACTTGCGACTACCATCGCCTGTTCAATATCATTAGCACGTCCCATGGCACGCAAGGCGATAGCCGCTGTCGCAACGACGGTCTGCTGAGCATATTCATCTGTGATCTCCCCACGCCATAACTGCAGCAATCTGGAGACATCCATTTTTTCATCTTTGACATGACGTTGAGTGAACAGCGCAGGCCATGATTCTTCAAAAGTTTCGCCGCCCGACAACATATGTACAGTGCAAATGTTGTCAGGATTTCGCTCAGCATCACCTCCCTCACCTTTGAATACGGCAAGATTCTCATCACCAAGAATAAGGGCTGCAGCTTGATGACACACGTCATAACCTGGATGGAAGATGCCTATCATAGTCGTGGCGGCATCAGCAGGATTGAGCATGCGCACCACACTATGCATAGGTGAGCGCAGGCCCAGTATACTTTTTAATTCCAGTAGGTTTTTTAATCGCGGGCTGAGTACATCTAAGGGAAGATAAGCAAAATCCTGCGTATTCAATTGCTGATTGGCTTGCGATAGCGATGTACAAGCCAAGATACCTAAACTTGCAAGTGCGTCTTCCGCACACAGACGCCCTTCGACCTTAGAACCGTGCATCAATATTTTGATGCCCTGTTGTGACAGTAGCAGGGCCGATAATACGAACCATGGCAATTGCCTACGCTTCCCAGCATAAGCGGCCCAGTCCAGTGACACCTTTGAGAATTTGCCAGACAAATTAAGGGCGTTACGTGACGCTTTCACAAAACCCGCCAACTCTTCTGGCGTCTCTTCTTTGACACGCATCAACATAAGGAATGCGCCTAATTGCTCGGGCTCCACCTGCCCCGACAAGATCATAGCCATAGCCCGCTCAGCTTCGACCGAAGTCAGATTACGGGAACCGCGTTGCCCTTTACCTAAGGCTTGTATGTAGATAGAGAAGGGGGTTTTCATGACTGTCGGAGTAATAAGACGCCTCTATGTTAAGCCAATAATATCCTTACCCCTTAGCGCGCCGGAACTTCAGGCAATAAAAAACCAGCCTAAGCTGGTTTTTTATTGCCTTACTTAGAACAGCTTATTTACCTGCGAACAGTTCTTTAACCATCCACAATGAAAAAGCGATAGCCATAGCCATAGTTCCAACAGCACAAATAGTAGCGATAAACGACATTTTTTTCTCCTCCCGAGAACGTTATGAATAACCACACCCATACAACTGGCATGCATCCTAGCACAATTATTTTTCAAATAAATAGTTTGCGCATAGAAAATTTTCCCATGGCACTAAGTCCATAAGATCGGGAAGATACTAATTATTTTAAAAACAAGGGCTAGCGTGAACTGCCACGCCCTTATTCAGTAAGGCTTTTACTTCTTTGTAACTTGAATGATCATCCAAGCAGAGAATACGATAGCCAGTGTTGCAGTAAATAAAGAAGCGAAAGTAGCGATGAAAGCCATGTGATTCTCCCTATTAGTTATATTCATGTGTTGCCATTAAAATAGTCGACTAAATCTTTTCGTATTACCCGACTGAATCTTTTCGTATTATATAAGCGAATTTATCAGGAATACACATAAGTTTATTAGGGCTAATGAAATTTATTTCTCAGGCCTTACAATCCGCACCCGCGAACCGATCATCAATCAGGCACAGACGCATTTTGCTAAAAAAACTCTACATCAAAACCTATGGCTGCCAAATGAATGAGTACGACTCAGACAAAATGGCAGATGTCATGAAAGCTTATGAGGGCATGGAACAGACCGACAATCCCGAAGAGGCTGACGTGATCCTGTTCAACACCTGCTCTATCCGTGAAAAAGCTGAAGACAAGGTCTTCTCGGATCTCGGACGCGTGCGCCCCTATAAATTAGCAAACCCCAACCTCATCATAGGTGTAGGCGGTTGCGTGGCCAGCCAAGAGGGTGCAACCATCGCACAGCGCGCACCGTATGTAGATGTCGTATTTGGTCCGCAGACCTTGCACCGTTTGCCGCAATTGATACAAGCTCGCAAAGATACTGGACGTACTCAAATCGACATCAGCTTCCCAGAGATAGAAAAATTCGACCATCTTCCCGCCTCAACGACTACTGCAGGTAGTGCCTTTGTCTCTATCATGGAAGGATGTAGCAAATATTGCACTTTCTGCGTCGTACCCTACACGCGCGGTGAAGAAGTATCGCGCCCGCTGGCCGATGTATTAAAAGAGATCAACGACTTGGTGACCATAGGCGTAAAGGAAGTGACGTTGCTGGGACAAAATGTAAACGCCTACTTGGGACTGACGGACGACGGTGACACGGTAGATTTTGCCTATTTAATCCAGGCCGTGGCTGCTATAGACGGTATAGGCCGCATACGCTACAGCACTTCACACCCTAAAGAGATGACTCAAAGACTGATAGATTTATATGCCAACACACCCAAATTGGTCAGCCATCTACACCTGCCAGTTCAGTCTGGATCCGACCGAATATTGGCTGCGATGAAACGCGGCCACACCGTTCTGGAGTATAAATCCATCATCCGTCGCGTTCGTGCCCTGCGCCCAGATATCTGCGTCACTTCGGATTTTATCGTCGGTTTCCCCGGCGAGACCGAACAAGATTTTTCAGCCACCATGAAGCTGATAGATGACATCGGCTTTGATAATAGTTTCAGTTTCTTATATAGCCCGCGCCCTGGCACACCCGCGGCGGAGTTGCGTGACGATACTCCGCATGAAGTAAAAGCAGCACGCCTGAGGGCACTGCAAGATCGCATCATGGAACAAGAGGCAACTGTGGCCGAAGGTATGCTTGGTACAGTACAGCGTGCTCTAGTCGAAGGCATTTCTAAAAAAGACCCGAATGAAATGGCCGCGCGTACCGACAACAATCGGGTGGTGAACTTTGTCGGCACAACTGAACTTATTGGCCAGTTCATAGACATTCTTATTACCCAAGTGGTACGCCACACACTACGAGGAGAGAAGGTTTGATATGACTAGCAAGTCCGAACACAAATTGTCTTTGTCTGTGCAATATGCGAGCAATGCAGAAGGACTGCCCACTCGTGCTCAGTTTCGCCGCTGGTTCCAAGCAGCGTTATTGAACGATGTCACACTCACGCTGCGCATCGTAGAGGCCGAAGAGGGGCTTCAACTGAATAAGGATTATCGTGGTAAAGATTACGCGACCAATGTGCTGACCTTTGTATATGACGACAACCCAGTGTCTGGGGACGTCGTAATCTGTGCGTCAGTGGTTAGCAAGGAAGCAGCCGAGCAAGGTAAGCCTCTCATCGCACATTACGCCCACATGAGTGTTCATGCAGCCCTGCATCTACAAGGGTTCGATCATGAAATAGATGATGAGGCGGAAGAGATGGAGGCATTAGAAACTTCAATAATGCTAAAATTGCGCTTCGCAAATCCTTATCAGAGTTAAATCACCCCGCAATGGACTTACCCGAGAGTAACAAACCCAGCCTATTAGAACGCCTTTCCGCGCTACTCCTACGCGCACCTGAGGACCGCGAACAACTCGTACGATTACTGTACGGCGCATACGAAAAAAATCTATTGGATGCCGATGCGCTCTCTATGATGGAAGGCGTATTGCAAGTATCGGAACGTCAAGTGCGCGAGATTATGATTCCGCGCGCACAAATGGATGTGATCGACATCTCTGTCACACCAGAAGAATTCATCCCCTACGTAATCGAGAAGGCACATTCCCGCTTCCCTGTCACCGATGGCGACAAAGACAACATCATCGGCATCCTGCTAGCCAAAGACTTGCTGCGTTATTACGCAGGTGAGAAGTTCGATGTACGCGACATGCTGCGTCCAGCCGTGTTCGTCCCAGAAGCAAAGCGCCTCAACGTATTGCTGAGCGACTTCCGTAGCAATCGCAATCACATCGCACTAGTGGTGGACGAGTACGGTGGCGTATCTGGTATGGTGACGATAGAAGACGTGTTGGAACAGATCGTAGGCGACATCGCCGACGAATATGATTTCGACGAGGATGAAGACAACATCATTCGCCAAGACGAGACACATTGGCGCGTCAAGGCTGACACCGAGATATCTGCCCTTAATGATGTGTTAGGGAGTACGTTTTCAGACGAGGAATACGACACTGTAGGTGGATTGATACTTAAAGCGGCTGGGCAACTGCCCAAACGTGACGATCATTTCCGCATCGCAGACTACGATTTCACTGTATTGCGTGCCGATAGTCGCAGACTTTACTCTCTGTTAGTGGAACACAAACCAGAAGTTGTAGCGATAGCGGAATGAAGTTAGAGGGGCTTCCCCCTCTAAGGACTTAGAACTGTTCATTCTCACCCAGATAACGCCACTGCCCCAAGGGCAGATCGCCCAGCTTCACCTTACCGATACGGATACGTTTCAATCCGGTGACCTTGAGTCCTACCAGTTCACACATACGACGTATCTGGCGCTTTTTGCCTTCACGCAACACGAAGCGTAACTGGTCCTCATTCTGCCAACTGACTTTGGCTGGCTTCAGATATTCACCATCCAACTTTAAGCCCTGACAGAGTAATGCCAAGCCACTGTCTTCCAACTGGCCTTGAACGCGCACTAGGTATTCCTTATCGACCTTGGAGTCCTCGCCTATCAGCTGCTTAGCGACACGCCCATCTTGGGTCAGCACCAACAATCCTTGCGAATCAATATCCAGGCGCCCAGCTGGAGCGAGGCCCAGATGCTGACTACGATGGAAGCGAATAGGTGATGGGTCGTTTGCCCAGTGAGTATTCTCATCGAACAGCACGCTGGCTGGCTTATACCCATGTTCGGCCTGACCAGACACATAGGAGATGGGTTTATTCATCAAGATGGTGACGCGCTCTTGCTGAGAGTTCTGTGCAGCGGTGCGCAGGTTGATCTTCTGATGTGGGAAAACCTTAATACCTAACTCGCTTACCGCTACGCCATCGACTTCGACCCAACCTTTTTCGATATAGACATCGGCTTCACGACGGGAGCAAAGACCGAGTTCGGACATGCGTTTGGAGAGACGGACTTTTTCCATGGGAGTAATGACGCAGAGCGTAAATCTAAATAATAAGGCGCGGATTCTACGCTATTGCTGGAATCGAGATTAAAAAACGCGGCCTAGTGCCACGTTTTTCAGCTACCCATCCCTGCGCAAACATCAATAACTATGGCTCATGCCCACCGAGAATGACCAAGGCGCAGTCAACTGGCCGTATGGCGAGCCTTTGGGATCGGGATTGGCATACTGGTACAGCGGGAACTGCACAAAACTGTAGATATTGGTCCGCTTTGCAAGCGCAACGGATACACCTGGACTTAGATTCAAACTGCGTCCACCCGTATGTGGATTCATATTCAGCGCAGTGCCACTATCGGCGTTTTTGTACATGGCATTCAGTTGTAGCAAAGCTGTCACCTGTTGCGACACACTGTAATGTGCGCCGACATCAATAGCCAACTCATCACCAGGGCGATAATCATTTTTCAAAGCTATCGCCGTCTGTACTTGCGTACTAGCAAACCATCCACTAACGCTGCTGAACTCCTGATAGTGATAGACACCCAACACTGCATCAGTGCTTCCACTACCAGGTTGTAAGCCTGCTTCCAGCAAAGTACCAGGAACCATATCCAAATTGGTTTTGCCTGTAGGCAACTTCAAGCCCACACGAATTCCACTACCAATATGGGCATCGCTATCCGCCATTTTGTAATGCCCGACAACACGTACATCCCCCAACTCGCTGAAACTCTTTTGCGCTGTCGTCACCAAGGCGGGGTTAGCATCACCGATTTGATGTGAGTGATCGCGCATCACTAAAGGCAGATCTACGGCCACGCCCCATTGTGCGTTTAAGGCATAATCCAGATCCATATTCAGGGTCTGATTGATGGTGCGTTGATTCTCTACTTCTGCACCCGCCAGATTAGGGTCGCTCGGCAAAGGTTTGGCGACCTTGCTCGCCCCCACCCGTGGCGTATCCGCTTTGGCGTAGCTATAGCGCATATCGATGCGCAGCCCTTCGTCATGCCCCAAGCCTTGAGTATCCCAATGCGTATTCACTGCACAAAATGAAGAACCACATCCTGCATACGCACTAGTAGCAGCACTAAAAAGTGCAACAAAAAGCAGCTCACGTTTCATTTTTCATCCCCAATATCACAAGCACGGATTGTAATCAGGATCACCCATTCCTCCCTGCGGCATTTTGTCGCAGACTCTTCGCGCTTAGTGATGTACACGCCTATGGGTTATGCTGAGCGGGTTTTGCATACATCAAATAGCTATATGGATACACCCATCAAAACTCACGGCATCGCGCTACTAGTAGGCGCTATCTGTGTATTCGGATTCGCCCCCTACAGCCTTTACCCGCTGCCTATATTTGCGCTCTCTACTTTATTCATCCTGTGGAAACGCGCAGCAATACCCATGGCTGCAGCCAAAGTCGGCTTCTGGTTCGGACTGGGCTTGTTCACAGCGGGTATCAGTTGGATCTATGTCGCCTTACACGACTATGGTGATATGCCGATGTGGTTGGCACTGCCTGCGACCCTTTTGTTTGCTGCATTTTTGGCCCTACTCCCAGCACTAGCGGGTTATCTGCAAGCACGCTTGTTAGCCTCAGATCGCGTACGTTTGTTGATGGTCATGCCTGCCATCTGGGTCGCAGTGGAATGTCTGCGCGGCTACTTGTTCACGGGTTTCCCTTGGCTGACGTTCGGCTATGCACACAGCGACAGCACCTTGGCCGGCTATGCTCCGCTACTCGGTGTGTATGGTGTCTCCTTGATCGCTGCGATGTGCGCAGGCATGCTGGCACTGCTCTGGCAAGTTCGTTGGAACACTCAAGGCAAAATCACCGCCGCCCTGTTGATCGTTGTGTTGTTATCAGGAGAGATGTTGCGTAGCGTGGCGTGGACTCAGCCGCAGGGCGCGCCCTTCAGTGTGGCTTTGTTACAAGGCAACATCGCTCAAGATCTAAAATTCAATGAAGACGCTTTGGTCGGCACGCTGGAAACCTATAGGCGCCAGATCCTCGAAAGTAATGCACGTCTGACCGTTTTACCCGAGTCTGCTTTCCCTTTGTTGCGTCAAGAAGTTCCGCCCTACCTGATCACCAGTTTGCGCGAGCATGCCAAGTCCAATTCGGGCGATATTTTGATAGGTTCATTCGAGCGCGATAACCGCAACTACTACAACAGCGTGTTCGTAGTCGGTAGTTCAGAGAACGCTTTTGCGGCTGACTTGCATTACCGCAAACAGCACCTCGTGCCCTTCGGCGAATTCATTCCACTGCGCCCGCTGCTGGCATGGTTCATCAACGGCGTGCTCGACATTCCCATGGGGGATCTCACCAGCGGCGGCACACATCAATCGCCATTGGCAATCGCGGGACAACAAGTGGCAGTGAATATTTGCTATGAGGACGTGTTCGGCGAAGAGATCATCAACGCACTACCTCAAGCTACCGTGCTAGTGAACGTGACCAACGATGCTTGGTATGGGCATTCTTGGGCCGCCGTGCAGCACAACCAGATTTCACAATTGCGAGCCTTGGAAAGCGGCCGCATGATGTTGCGCGCCACCAATACCGGCGTCACCTCCATCATCAGCACCCAAGGTAAAGTATTGCAGCAACTGCCACAACATGAAGAGGGCGTACTGATAGGCATGGCTCAGGGATACGGCGGCAGCACACCCTATGTGCGCTGGGGCAATACTGCGGTGTTCATGCTGATTGCGCTGATGCTGGGTTTAGCTTGGCGGCTGCGTAGAACAAACAGCATTGGAGTTGCAGATTGAGTTGGTGTTGCTATCTGTTGCGTTGTGCGGACGACACTTTGTATTGCGGCATCAGCAACGATATTGAGAAAAGACTTGCCGCACACAATGCAGGCACAGCAGCAAAATACACCCGCATACGTACACCCGTGGAACTAGCCTACTTGGAGCCATACTCAGATCGCTCAAGTGCATCCAAGCGCGAAGCAGAGATCAAACGCTTATCGAGAGCAGCGAAAATTAAACTGATTACACAGCACTGCTCCTCCGCTTAGCTCTGCTCCAATTGCAGATAAGGAAAGACCCACAACTTACGTCCCGTTATCACACAGACGCTTCATCCCAGCACCGGAAATAACCCGCGCAAACCACCGGCAATGAATTCGACTGCGATGGCTGCGAGCAGCAGCCCCATCAGGCGTGAAACAACATTGCTGCCGATCTTGCCCAAGCGTTGCGAGACCCAAGGTGCGGCCAAAAATGTCAGCCAAACCGTCAGACTCAGAAGCACCAAGATCAAGGCCATCACCGCGTAATGCCCTGCGCTACTGGCTTTGTGCGCATCGACGATGACAGTACTGATCGCCCCTGGCCCCGCCAATAATGGGGTGGACAGTGGAACGATGGCCACCGAGGAAGTCGCATCGTTATCCGCTATATCTTCGTTTGCCAACTTAGATTTATCCACCATCAGCATATTGATCGCCATCAACAGGATAAGGATGCCACCGGCGGTGCGGAAAGAATGGATGCTGATACCAAAGAATTCCAGTATCAGCTCTCCCGACACAAGAGCGACCAAGAGGATGACCAGCACAGAGAATGAAGCGATACGCCCCACTCGTTCGCGCTTCTGCGCCGACAAGCCTGCGGTGAAGGCGATGATGATAGGAATGATGCCCACCGGATCGACGATGGCAAAAAGGCTGATAAAAATCTTACTGTATTCAGTGAAGTCCAGCATATGCCCTCATCACGCTCAGATGAGCGCATCTCTAATTAAACAACAGGTTGGGCAGAAACAGTGTGATCTGCGGTATGTAGGTGATGATCATGAGGAACACCAACAACACCATTAACCATGGCAAAGCAGCCCGCGTCACCTCCATGATACTCATGTTGGTGATACCGCTGGTCACGAACAGGTTCAGACCAACCGGTGGTGTCACCATACCGATCTCCATGTTTATCACCATAATGATACCCAGATGTATGGGGTCTATACCTAAGTGTGTGGCAATGGGGAAGAAGATGGGCGCCAAGATCAAAATGATACCGGTAGGCTCCATGAAGTTACCTGCCACCAACAAGATGACATTGACCACCAACAGGAACATCCATGGTGCCATACCAAAGGCTACGATGTGTTCCGCAATCGTCTGTGGAATGCGCTCGGTGGTGAGCACATGTGCGAACAGCATGGCATTCGCGACGATGAACATCAGCATCACTGTGGTGCGGCTGGCATCCACGAACACCTGAGGTAATTGACCGAACTTCAGGTCTTTGTAGATGAACACCGCAACGAACAAGGCATAGACTGCCGAGACTGCTGCCGCTTCAGTTGGGGTGAATACCCCACCATAGATACCGCCCATGATGATGACCAGCAAGGCCAGCCCCCACATGGATTGCCTGAACTTCACCAATACCGTACCCAGACTCTCACGGGGTTTAGCTTGTATATCCAGCTTCTTGACCCGCCAATGCACGGCGAACATCAGCATCAAGCCCAGCATAATTCCGGGTATCACACCCGCCATGAACATACGCCCCACCGATACATCAGTCACGGCGGCATACACCACCATCACGATGGAAGGTGGGATTAAGATGCCCAGCGTCCCTGCGTTACAGATCACACCCGCTGCGAACTCCTGAGGATAACCGTTACGCACCATACCTGCGATGACGATGGAGCCCACTGCGACGACAGTCGCCGGACTGGAACCTGACACTGCCGCAAACAGCATGCAGGCCAAGATAGATGCGATCGCCAATCCGCCACGTAAATGGCCAACCGCAGCAATGGCAAAATCAACCATGCGCTTGGCCACCCCGCCGGTAGACATCAGTGCGCCTGCAAGGATGAAGAAGGGAATCGCCAACAGCGTGTAATGCTCGCTGGTCTCGTACAATTTGATGGACAAAGAGGCTAGTGAATCCTGTGCGAAAAAGGCGATGGTCAGCAAACTAGACAACCCCAAACTGATAGCGATGGGCATACCTATGAGCATGAAGAAGAACAGCGTGGCAAACAGGAAGAGGGTGTTCATTTGCGCTCCTCCATCGCCTTGAGTTTGAGTGCTTCTTCTACTTCATCCGCAAGATGCAATCGATCAGATTTGCCACTGATGAGATTCCATAACACCGGCAAGAAGCGCAATACCAGCAAAAAGAAACCAACCGGCAAGATGGCACGCACTATCCACATCTGTATGGGCAGGTCTTCTAGCTCTATGCCCGCCGAGCGCATCTTCAGCACATAGACCATGGAACCATAAATCACCATGCCGGCATAAATCAGACAGAACAATACCGCTAATATTGAAGTGTAGCGGCGCGGCTTGGGCGGTAACAGCTTAACAACAGCATCCACCCCGATATGCGCGCCCACTCTCACCCCATAAGAGATGCCTATAAAAATCATCCCCGCAAATAAGATGGTGGTCAGTTCGACCGCCCAAGTGAATCCAGAATTAAAAACATAGCGCATGACGACTTGGACAAAAGTGAGCAAAGTCATCGCTGCAAGTAAAAAGGCGATGAGATATTCATCGATACGTTTGAGGAACTTCATGGCTTATCCCTAGAAAAGACCCCGGGCAGGCCGGGGTCGTTGATCTACTGGAACTACTTCTTAGCTTTGTGCTTTTGATATTCTGTTGCCTTCTTCTCGGGTGCAGGCTTAGTGTTTGCCTGTTCTGCCGCATCGATCAAATCTTTACCGATCTCACCCTCAAACTGCGCCCAAACCGGCTTCATCGCTACACGCCATTGTTGCTTTTCAGCTGCAGTCATAGGAATGACTTTAGCCTTGTTGTCTGCAATCACTTTGGCGCGGAAATCATCATCCTCGGTCAACGCAACCTTATTACCATAAGCGATGGACTCAGTCATAGCCTCAGACAAACCAGCCCTAATATCTGCAGGCAGACCCGCCCACCACTTCTGATTAGCGATGACCATATAGTCGAGTACACCATGATTACTCTCGGTAATGAACTTCTGCACCTCGTGGAATTTCTTGGTGTAGATGTTTGCCCAAGGATTCTCAGCGCCATCGACCACACCTGACTGCAATGCTTGATACACTTCGGCGAAAGCGATCTTTTGAGGATTCGCACCGACCGCCTTGAACTGCGCTTCCAATACATCTGATGCTTGGATGCGGAACTTCAGGCCTTTGGCATCAGCAGGTGTATGCAGTGGCACATTTGCGGAAAATTGCTTCATACCGTTATGAATGAAACCGAAGCCGATGATGCCCTTATCCTGCATAGAGGTCAGTAGTTCTTTACCTTTGGGGCTGCTTTGAAAACGACCGACAGCATCGATGTCATCAAACAGGAATGGCAAATCGAATACTTGAAGTTTTTTGGTGTACTTACTGAATTTAGAAAGTGAGGGGGCAAGGATCTGCACGTCGCCCAACAGCAGCGCTTCCATCTCCTTACCATCGCCGAACAATTGGCTGTTAGGGAAAACTTCAACGACAACACGACCTGGGAAACGCTTTTCGACTAGCTCTTTGAACTTGATCGCCGCTTGACCTTTAGGTGTGCTGTCGGCTACCACATGGCTATATTTGATAGTGAATTCTGCTGCGGCATTGGCCACCCCACAGACACCCATCGCTAGAACAAACATCATTGCATTACGTAGTTTCATGATCACTCCCCAATAATTGTTTTAGAGACACACTGAAATAGGCTTGCTGACTTGTTCACAACAACTCCGAAGATTGCATATTGCCGAGTTGTCTGGAGACGGAATATACGAGTGTTAGGAATCTAACGCCATAACAAAATCTAAAAATATTTGCTTCAGATTGCTAAGGCAGGCATTGAGTACTGACGTGCATATGCGAAAACCAGTAAAATGCGCACCTTTGCAAATCGAATAAAGCTCATGCTGACCTTTCAACAAATCATACTGACCCTGCAGAACTACTGGGATAAACAAGGTTGTGCCCTATTACAACCTTACGATATGGAAGTCGGCGCGGGTACTTCACACACCGCGACCTTCTTGCGCGCCTTGGGCCCTGAGCCTTGGAAAGCCGCTTATGTACAGCCTTCACGCCGCCCCAAAGATGGCCGCTATGGCGAAAATCCAAATCGCTTACAGCACTATTACCAATTCCAAGTGGTGTTGAAGCCAGCCCCGGCGAACATCTTGGAACTGTATCTCGGCTCATTGGAGGCACTGGGTTTTGATCTCAAGAAGAACGATATCCGCTTTGTAGAAGATGACTGGGAAAATCCAACCTTGGGCGCTTGGGGCTTAGGTTGGGAGGTGTGGCTGAACGGCATGGAAGTCACCCAGTTCACCTACTTCCAACAAGTTGGTGGCATAGATTGCAAACCTATCACCGGCGAAATCACTTACGGTTTAGAACGCTTAGCGATGTATTTGCAAGGCGTGGAAAGTGTGTACGACCTGACTTGGACCGAGGGCGTGTCCTATGGCGACGTCTACCACCAGAACGAAGTGGAACAATCCACCTACAACTTCGAACACAGTGACGTGGAATTTTTGTTGAGCGCTTTTGGCAGTCACGAGAAGCAGGCGAAATACCTGATGGAACAGCAACTCGCCCTGCCCGCCTATGAGCAAGTACTGAAAGCTGCACATAGCTTCAACCTGCTAGATGCGCGCGGTGCGATTTCAGTGACCGAACGTGCCGCCTATATGGGTCGTATACGTAATCTGGCGCGCAGTGTCGCGGCAGCCTATTTGGATAGCCGTGCGAAGTTGGGTTTCCCGATGGCGCCTAAAGCGTGGGCCAAGGAAGTGATGGAACAGATCGAACTAAAAGCTAAGAAGGTGGCAGCATGAGCAACAAGAATCTATTGGTCGAGTTGTTCGTAGAAGAGCTACCACCCAAATCCCTGAAAAAACTGGGCGATAATTTTGCTGAAGTCATGGCCAGCAGCCTTAAGGCACAAGGCTTGGTAACAGAAGATGCGGTAGTCACTTCTTACGCCACGCCACGCCGCCTTGCTGTGCATATCACCGCTGTCGCCAAACAAGCAGCAGACAAATCAGTCTCACAAAAGCTCATGCCGGTTGCGGTCGGGCTGGACGCGAATGGCGCACCCACCACTGCGCTGTTGAAGAAACTCAGTAGTCTGGGCGCGGATGCAAGTGCTATCTCCAAACTCAAACGCGCACAAGATGGCAAGACCGAGGCCTTGTTCTACGATAACGTCATCAAGGGTGCGACACTTGCCGAAGGTCTGCAAAAATCTTTAGATGAAACCATCGCCAAGCTTCCTATCGCGAAAGTAATGGGCTATCAGCTCGCCGATGGTTGGAGCACGGTGAATTTCGTACGCCCTGCACATAGCATGATTGCCCTGCACGGCACTGATGTCGTGCCTGTGTCCGCTCTGGGACTGAGCGCAGACCGCATCACCCAAGGTCATCGATTCGAAGCCAAGGTCGATAAGTTGATTATCAAAGATGCCAATGGGTATGCACTACAACTGGAGCAGGAAGGCGCTGTCATCGCCATTTTTGCGACGCGTCGTGCAGATATCGTGCGTCAATTGGAAGATGCAGCGGGTCGCGAGAAACTCAAGCCTATCGAAGATGAAGCCTTGCTCGATGAAGTCACCGCGCTGGTCGAACGTCCCAATGTGATGTTGGGGAAATTCGAGAACGAATTCCTGTCCGTGCCTCAAGAGTGCTTGATCTTGACCATGAAAGCGAATCAGAAGTACTTCCCGCTGTTAGATGCCGATGGCAAGTTGACTAATCGCTTCCTCATCGTCTCTAACATCAGTCCCGTAGATGAAAGTCTGGTCATCGGTGGCAATGAGCGCGTGGTCCGCCCACGTCTGGCGGATGCCAAATTCTTCTTTGAGCAAGACAAGAAAAAGACACTGGCATCACGCGTCGACGGGCTGAGCAAGGTGGTCTACCACAACCAACTCGGCACCCAATTGCAACGCGTGGAACGTGTGTCCAAATTAGCTGGCACCATCGCGCGTCTACTACAAGCCGATAAAGATCAGGCTATACAGGCAGCACGTCTGGCGAAATCTGATTTACTCACCGACATGGTCGGCGAGTTCCCGGAATTGCAAGGCATCATGGGACGTTATTACGCGCTCAACGATGGCGAACCAGCGGAAGTGGCTGATGCTATCGAAGCGCATTACCGTCCGCGTTTCGCAGGTGACACGCTGCCCCACGGTCCTGTGTCCTGCGCTGTCGCACTGGCAGATAAATTGGAAACCTTGATTGGTATCTACGGCATAGGCCAAGTACCGACTGGTGATAAAGACCCCTACGGTCTACGTCGCAACGCGCTGGGCATCTTGCGCATCCTGATCGAAACACCGTTGGATCTATCACTATCAGCACTCATCAAACTCGGCGCGGCAAACTTCCCTGCCGGCATGCTGAGCCCTACTGTTGTGGCTGATGTTGAACATTTCGTTGCCGATCGCATGCGTGGTTATCTGCGTGAGCAGGGCTTCGAACTTTCGCATATTGAAGCCGTACTGGCGGTTCTGTATGGCCGCACCCATCAGGTGTTATCACGTCTGCAAGGTGTGAAAACCTTCGCAGCCCTGACCACCGCGAAAGATCTTGCTGCGGCTAATAAGCGCGTGCAGAACATCATTCGCAAGAATCACGAAGAGTTGGGCAGTCAGTTGCAAGGTAGTGACTTAAAGGTTGCGCTGTTGCAAGAGGCTGCAGAGCGCGACCTGTATCAGGCGATGCAAGACATTTCGCCATTGGCAGCGGATTATCTGGAGCGTGGCGACTATGGTCAGAATCTGAAGATACTAGTCACACTCAAGCCCTTCATCGACGACTTCTTCGAGAAGGTCATGGTGATGTGTAAAGAGCCTGACCTGCGACTGAATCGTGCCGCTTTGCTACAACAGCTGGGCAATTTGATGAATCAGGTCGCGGATATATCTAAATTGGCAACTTAATGAGCTGGTAGCTTGTTGCTAGTAGCGGGCAGCCAACCACAACCCTCTACTCGCTACCAGCTACTCGCTATCAGCTACTCGCTATCAGCTATAGGCTAACTATGAAACTCATCATTTTGGACCGCGACGGTGTCATTAATTACGACTCCGACCAATTCATCAAGAGCCCTGCCGAATGGCTACCCATAGAAGGTAGCTTGGAAGCGATCGCTCGCCTCAATCAGGCGGGTTACCGTGTGGTGGTAGCGACGAATCAGTCTGGTGTCGGTCGCG
The DNA here is from genome assembly GCA_963740305.1 of uncultured beta proteobacterium. Classification (GTDB taxonomy): domain Bacteria; phylum Pseudomonadota; class Gammaproteobacteria; order Burkholderiales; family Gallionellaceae; genus Gallionella. The sequence continues at coordinate 111,074 of CAVUDR010000008.1, forward strand.
GCCTATTCGACATGACCACCCTGAACAATATACATGACAAGATGCACAAGGCTGCAGCACTGGTCGGTGCGCGCATCGATGCGGTTTTCTTCTGCCCACATACTGCAGAGAGCCATTGTCATTGTCGCAAGCCCAAGTCTGGCATGTTCGAAGAAATCTCAGCACGCTACAACATACCTCTGAGCGACGTAGCTGCAGTAGGAGATTCACTGCGCGACCTGCAAGCTGGAGTGGCAATGGGTACACAGCCATACCTGGTCCTAACAGGCAAGGGCAGCAAAACGCAGGCATCGGGCAACTTGCCTGAAGGCACTCAGATATTCGCCAACTTGAGTGCCGTCGTCACCGAGTTATTGAAAGGTCAAGGTTGAATACATGTTGCTGATACGCTCGCTGATTTTTTTGTTGTTGCAACTCATCATCACACCGATTTTCGCGACTCTGGCCTTGCTGAGCTTTCCCTTCAGTCGCATGACACGTTATCTCATCATTTCACAGTGGGCGAAGATGATGCTGCCCATCTTGCGCGTGGTGTGCGACATACGCCACGAGGTGAAAGGCATAGAAAATCTACCTAAGGAACCTTGCATTGTGATGTGCAAACACCAATCGGCTTGGGAGACGCTGGCACTACAGAAGATATTCCCTCCCCAAGTCTGGGTATTAAAACGCGAGCTATTCTGGATACCTTTCTTCGGCTGGGCCTTGGCTCTTGCCAGCCCCATCGGTATCAAACGCAGCGACGGAAAATCTGCCATGAAGCAGTTACTCAAACAGGGTAAGGAACGCTTATCGCAGGGCTTCTGCGTAGTGGTTTTCCCTGAAGGCACGCGCGTCCCATATGGTCAGCGCGGCAAGTACAAGATAGGTGGCGCCATGCTGGCAGCGAGTTCTGGTGTTCCAGTGATTCCCGTCGCGCACAATGCAGGGCGCTTGTGGGGTCGCAATGCTTTCAGCAAACATCCGGGCGTCATCACTATGAGCATAGGCGAGCCTATCCAGACTAAGGGGCTCAAGGCGGATGAGATCAATGCTCGCGTAGAAGCATGGATAGAGAACGAGATCCAGCAACTAGCACATTGATGTCTAGTGCGTTGCGCACCACGCCTCCGGCTGCAGAACAGCGTGATGCTGATCTTGCTGGGCAACGCATCACCTATACCCTCAAACGCAGTAGCAAGCGGCGCAGCATAGGACTACGCATAGATGGTAAGGGCCTGACAGTGAGCGTGCCGCTGCGCGCTTCAGAAAAATGGCTGAACAAGGTCTTGCAGGACAAAGCGGCGTGGGTGGTGGATAAGCTACAAGGCTGGGAAGATCGTAGACCACAGCAAGTTCTATTTCAAGAAGGCGCGCAACTCGATCATTTAGGAGAGCTGCTGACCTTGCGTATAGAGCGTAGTCACTTCGTAGCACCTGCACAGAAACGTGGAGATGAACTCTGCGTATTCCTCCCTCTCAATGGCACTGATAACCAACTCGAGCGCGATGTCACGCAGTGGTACAAAAGCCAAGCACTACAGCTATTCAAACAGCGCGTGGATCATTACGCTGTGCTCATGGATCTGCTCCCACTAGAGATAAAATTATCGACCGCTAAGACACAGTGGGGATGCTGTACTGCTCAGGGTTCTATACGACTCAATCTGCAACTCATCAAACTCCCTACGCGCCTGATTGACTATGTGGTGGTGCATGAGCTAGCGCATCTGCAAGAAATGAATCACTCAGCAAGATTCTGGGCTGTGGTGCACGCTGCATGTCCCGATTATTTGCAATTACGTGCCGAACTTAAAGCCGTCGCACTCTGAAATTTGTAATCATTTGTAGCGTCGCGCTGAATATATAGATATTTTTCCTCGCCTCAATGAGCTCTCATTAAGGTATCTTATGGGCTATTCGCTTCAGTTGCGAAATTGATGGGGTCATATGAATAAGTCAGACAAACTGCACAACACGCTGATCACTCTCGTAATTATGATCATGTTGGGCGTATTAGCGTTCTTCTATCAAAAGACTCAGGCAGTAGATCTACGCGAACAGAACGAAGTCATGAGTCTTCTCAATGAACTCAAAGACATCGACAAGCGCTGGGATTTCGAAGCACAACGTGCACGTCTAGATTTAAGTAAAGGCGGAATGGTCCATTTCAGCAGACCAGAAGCTGGCGACAAAGCCTTGCGTGACATCACGCGCGTTGCCCAAGCGACATCAAGCCCCTCGCTACGTTCCGGACTGACCGAATTACGCAAGACGATAGAAGTCAAAGCTGAATTATTCGAACGCTTCAAGACTGAGAACCATCTGAACAAAGAGGCGCTACAAACGATATTAAGTACAGCGTCCAACCTGTCTACCCAGAGCAATCCACAACAAGCCCTACCGACTCCGCTGATTCAAGCAGCCAATGATCTAAACGAACATGCATCCCAATACTATCTGCAGGCGGAAGATGCTCAGCGCATCAGCCTACAAAGCGCAGCCGCAAACCTTGCGGCTGCGCCCTTAGAGTTTCGCGAGAGTGCGGATAACGCCATCGCAGCGGTACTCACCCTGACCAAGCATATTCCAGTGGAGATTGCCTTATTCGATCAACTTGAAGCTCTGACATCTGGGCCACGTCTGGTTAATATGACATTGTCCTTCAACGCCGAACTCGATAGCATCTTCCAAGAAAAGGAGCGCTATCGTATCTATCTGATCTATTACTCTGGCGCACTGCTAATCTTGCTGGGCTACATGGGTTTCCAACTCAAAGCCACTAATCAAAGTCTAGAGATCAGGGTGGAGAAGCGCACTGAAGAACTTTCAGAAGCAATGAAGCACCTGAAAGAATCGGAATCACAATTGATACAATCGGAAAAGATGTCATCACTAGGTCAGATGGTCGCCGGTGTCGCGCACGAGATCAATACGCCCTTGGCCTACGTCAAGAACAGTCTGGGGCGCGTCGCCGAACAACTGCCCAGCTTGCGTATCACGATAGATCACAGTGAAAAACTGTTGGAATTACTCAAAGCTGGTAACGATCCGGAAGGAATGGCGCGCGAATTCAAGCATACCCACTCGCAGATCACGGCACTCAAACAACAGCGTGTACTGGAAGAATTGGAGAGCCTAGTCAAAGATGGCTTGTTCGGTACTGGACAAGTGGCTGAAATCGTTGGCAACCTCAAAAACTTCAGTCGTTTGGACCGCAGCAAAGTCTCGCAATTCAATCTCAATGACGGCCTTAACAGTACTCTGATGCTTGCCAAACACTTGCTCAAGACGATAGAGGTGCGCAAGAATTTCGGCGAGATACCTGAGATCACCTGCTCACCCTCGCAACTCAACCAGGTTTTCTTGAACTTAATCACCAATGCGGCACAAGCTCTGCCAAACGAGCGCGGCATCATCACCCTGGACTCTCACATGGAAGGCAATGGGGTGGTAGTAGAAGTGATAGACAACGGCAAGGGCATACCAGCAGACATACTCCCAAAAATATTCGACCCTTTTTTCACCACCAAGGAGATCGGTAAAGGCACGGGGCTAGGGCTATCCATCTCTTATAAGATCATCCAGCAGCACGGTGGGAACATCAAGGTCGAATCAAAACAAGACGTGGGTACGAAGTTCATCGTTTGGCTCCCGCTCAAACCGCCTGCAGAAGCAGATCTCGGAGGATAGAAGCATATGGACACTCCAGAGAAAATAGGCAAATACGAAGTGCTGGGCCCGCTGGGTACCGGTGGTATGGGCGTGGTCTTGAAAGGTTGGGATCCAGCCATCGCCCGAGGTGTCGCCATCAAATCTATCAACAAGTCATTGCACCAGAAAGATGACTTGGATGGTTTGATGAATCGCTTCCGCCAAGAAGCGCAGGCTGTAGGACGCCTAGTACATCCCAGCATCGTGCAGATCTACGACTATCTGGAAGACAGCCACGGCGCATACATCGTCATGGAGTTGGTGAACGGCAAGACGTTGGCACATCATCTTGCCGAAGGTGACCGTTACGATATCAATGAAGTCGGCCAGATCATCACCCAGTTGCTTGATGGCATAGGCTATGCACATGCACAAGGCGTAGTACACAGAGATATCAAGCCATCCAACATCATGATCAACAAGGATGGCCGCATCAAGATCAATGACTTTGGCATCGCACATGTGGAATCCTCCACGCTCACCCAGATCGGAGACATCCTAGGTACACCAAACTATATGTCCCCGGAACAGTTCTTGGGCGTCAATATAGACGGCCTCACAGACCTGTTCGCCATTGGTGTGATCGCCTATGAATTGCTGACAGGAAAACGCCCCTTCACGGGTCAAGCCGCCGCAGTCATGCAACAAGTGATGAATGTGGACCCTCCCAAACCCAGCGAATTGAACGTACAACTCTCCCCGATGATAGATGCAGTGATGCATAAGGCCTTGGCGAAGAAAAAAGAAGATCGTTATCAGAATGCTAGGGAGTTTTCGGATGCTTTCCGGGAGGCTATACGTGCATCCTTGCATGTCGAAGCGCCCACCAGCATACCTAATAGCAACACGATGATGAATTTCTCGCGCATGCTGAGTGCGGACAACACTCTGACTAATCCAGGAACTCAGGACACCTCACAGTACGGCAACAGCCCCATCACGCTAGATTCCAGCATCAAAAAAGCACGTCTATTGATTGTAGATGACGACGAACGCATCCTGACTGCACTCAAGTCACTGTTCCGCCAACGCTATCATGTCTTCACCACCACCGATGGCAACAAGGCACTAGAGTTTCTACGCAAATACCAGATGCACGTAATCATCAGCGATCAGCGTATGCCTATTATGTTGGGCGTCGAATTGTTGCGCCAATCGCGCGAGATATCTCCCCGCAGCGTGCGTATCCTGCTGACAGGCTATTCTGATTTAGCCTCTATCGTGGGCTCTATCAATGATGGCGAGGTCTACCGTTTCATCAACAAGCCTTGGGATGATAATGCTCTGCAAACTTTGGTGGCCGAGGGCGTGACCATCGCGCTAGAGCTTGCAGACACCACCAGCACCCCCATAGGCTTGCCCGCCAAGATGGAGGCAGGGGTGTTGGTGATAGATCAAGATGAAGAGATCTTTAGGGTGGTGCGTGAACTCATAAACGGGAAGTGCCCAGTGATCTATGCGTCGAATAGCGAGACAGCTTTAGAAGCGCTCACCAAACACGAGATCGCTGTGATATTAGCCGATGTGGAATCCGGTTATGCCAAGCTCACTTCGCTTTTGAAGCTGCTAAAGCAGGAGAATCCACAGATACTCACTATCGTCGTAACCAAGGCTGCTGACTCTGAACTGGTGATAGATCTAATCAATCAGGCTCAGGTGTTCCGCATCCTCAGCAAGCCACTCAGTGTGGGCTTACTTAAGAGCCAACTGCATGCTGCTTTACAGCGTTACCTGACCTATAAGCAGACGCCTGTTTTGACTAAGATGTTACGTGTCGATCCGCCTACCATAACCCACGGGACAGTAGGTTCACGCATCATAGAGACCCTAAAGACTTTGCGCGGCAAGTGGTTCCACACCAATTAGTCCAACGATAATCGCTCGCCCTGCTCGGCGAACAACTCGACCAGTTTGCTGTACAACTCACCATTGTCGCGTCGGCTGTGCCAAATACCGTCCTGCCAAGCATAGTGGAAGCCACCCGATTTTGCCGCCACCCATATCTCTTGGTTCACATCATGCCGATTGATGATGATTTTCTGACCGTTATCGAACTCGACTTCCAGCACATTACCGCTGCGGTTGCATTCCACATCTCCCTCGCATTCGTCTATAGACGTTTCAATCAGGGCTAGTGCATCATCGGCAAGTTGGTTGAATTCGCTCTCAGTCATTTATAATCCGCCTCTTTATTTATTTCGTGGGTGCAACATGCTGCTACGTCTTGGCATTATCGTGGTTTTAGCTTTGCTCTCGCAAGGCTGCGGCAGAAAAGGATCGCTGATACTGATTCCGACTGCACAGCCAGCACAGAGTACCCCCGTAACTTCATCCGTCCCATCTACTCAAACATAGCCCTGATCATGTCCGCATATTTCCAGTTCCAGAATCAACAACTCTACGCTGAAGGCGTTGCCATGTCCGACATCGCAACACAGTTCGGCACGCCTTGTTACGTCTACTCACGTGCGGCTCTGAGCGACGGCTACCGCCAATTCAGCACAGCCTTACAAGGTCGTGAACACCTGATCTGCTATGCGGTTAAAGCCAACTCCAATCTAGCCGTTCTTAGCGTATTCGCAAAGCTAGGCGCAGGTTTCGACATCGTCTCGGGAGGCGAGCTGCAACGTGTACTGGCGGCTGGCGGCGATGCACGCAAGGTGGTGTTCTCGGGCGTAGGCAAGACTGCTGAAGAGATGCGTATGGCTTTGACTGCCAACATCCTGTGTTTCAACGTCGAATCCGCGCCCGAACTGGACAGACTCAACGCGGTCGCTGCAGAAATGGGCAAAGTCGCGGCCATCAGCCTGCGCGTCAACCCCGATGTGGATGCCAAAACCCATCCTTATATCTCTACCGGCCTTAAACAGAACAAATTCGGCGTCGCCTACAGCGAAGCGATTGCGCTATATCGCAAGGCCGGCACTTATACCAACCTGCGCATCACCGGCATGGACTGCCACATAGGCTCACAACTGACCGAGACCAGCCCCTTCATCGCGGCGATAGAAAAAGTCTTAGTGCTGGTCGATGCACTCTCAGCCGAAGGCATCACACTAGAACATCTCGACTTAGGCGGCGGCTTGGGCATCTGCTATGACGACGAGACACCACCCGCAATCGCTGAATACATCTCAGCTATGTTGGGCGCGCTACAAGGCCGCACCCAGAAACTGATCCTAGAGCCGGGCCGCGTACTGGTCGGGAATGCTGGCGTATTGCTCACTAAAGTGGAATTTCTGAAACATGGCGAGGAAAAAAACTTCGCCATCGTCGATGCAGCCATGAACGACCTGATGCGCCCCGCGCTCTATGATGCCTATCACAACATCCAGCCCGTTAAGCAAGAAGCTTATGTCGCTCAACGCTACGAGGTCGTAGGTCCAATCTGCGAGACTGGCGACTTCATCGGCCGTGACCGCGAACTCGCCATCGCCCCACAATCACTACTGGCCGTGTACTCCGCAGGCGCATACGGCATGAGTATGAGTTCAAACTACAACACCCGCCCTAGGGCTGCCGAGGTGATGGTGGATGGCGACAAAGTTCATTTGGCCCGCGCACGTGAGACTTTTCAACACTTGATCAGTGGTGAGCACCTTATTCCCTAAGGAAATTCATAAAAAAACAAATTCAAGTTGAACATTGCGCAGCTATTCGGTAGAATCCGCGCTCTTTTGAAAAACGGTTGGAGCAGAACCATGGCACGTGTATGTCAAGTTACGGGTAAAGGCCCGATGAGCGGGAACAATATTTCCCATGCAAACAATAAAACCAAGCGTCGTTTCTTGCCTAACCTGCAACGTCGTCGATTCTGGGTTGAGAGCGAAAATCGCTGGGTTAGCCTGCGTTTGAGTAATGCTGCTCTGCGTACCATCGACAAGAATGGTATAGAAGCTGTTTTGACCGAAATGCGCGCCCGTGGCGATAGCATCTAAGGAGATAAAGAAATGCGCGAAAAAATTAAATTAGAATCAAGTGCCGGTACCGGCCACTTCTACACAACAACGAAGAACAAGCGTACTACGCCAGAAAAGATCGAAATGAAAAAGTTCGATCCTAAGGTTCGCAAGCACGTTATGTACAAAGAAACTAAGCTGAAGTAATACACTTAGTTTCCCAATAAAAAACCCGCTTAGGCGGGTTTTTTATT
>CAVUDR010000009.1:0-118416 GCA_963740305.1 uncultured beta proteobacterium
GCAGGGAGAGTAAGTCACCGAGCTATACGACTGAGTGGAGTGAGTTGCCGGAGGCTTGGTAGGTGGTATAGGAAGCCTTCCCTGTGGTGACCACCATTTTCCCGGGCATGTTGAATCTGGTAGCATGCTCTGCGCATTCCTGGATGAAAAACATTGAGGAAATCTTACGCGCAATGCCCACTAACAATCTTATGCGAAACCGGAAATGGCTCAAATCGACGACCAATACCCCAAACACTCACCCCTCGCTCAATCAGTAACACGGGATGGAAAAACTGTACGAATTGAGATATATGAGGACGGAGAAGGTGGCTGGATTTTGGAGGTCGTTGATGAGCATGGGAACTCCACCGTTTGGGATGATCCGTTTCAGAGTGACGGAGATGCTTTGAATGCAGCCTTAAAATCCATCAATGAAGACGGGATCGAGTCACTGATTGGAATCCCTGAAACAGCCACTGCCGAAACTCCACACGAAACAAGTCCACTGCGAATGATGGCACCTCTCTCCGAAGAAGAGATGGATGAGCTCGGTAGTTTCTTATTGTCTGATGCCACATCGGACGAAACGATGATGTTGGATTGTCTAGACGGCTTTCTAACCTCCGTTGTTTCCGGCCCCGTTATGCTCAAACCAAGCGAATGGTTGCCGAGAGTGTGGGGGCCGACGGTAAGAGATGAGCCCACATTTGACACGTACGCACAAGCTGAACGGATTACCGGCCTGATCATTCGGCAGTTGAACGGCATCATTTGGAGCTTGCAGCATGACCCTGACGCATTCGAGCCGGTGTTCGACACAACGATCTATCCAGACAGCCCTCGTGAATATATCGATGGTGAGATGTGGGCGCACGGATACATGACCGGTATCGATCTCCAACGCCAAAACTGGAAAGCATTTTTTGAAGAGCCAGGTAGTGCCGAGGTGTTGCGCCCGCTGTATTTACTTGGAGCTGACGATGTCACTCAGGAAGAAGAGGAGCTAACCAGAACGCCTTCACAACGTGAAGAATTATCAGAACAGATTCCTGCCAGCGTTGCTTGGATTTACCGGTTCTGGCAGCCATATCGCCGTGCGGTGGCAGAGCGAACCATCGCCACTAGCTTCGAACGCGAACATCCAAAAGTGGGGCGTAACGAGGCATGTCCATGTGGCAGTGGAAAGAAATTCAAGAAGTGTTGCGGAGCATCAACAGTCCTGCATTGAAGCTGTAGATACGGGGTCTTACGAAGCCTTCGATTTTCGACCAGGTGCTGCGGGTGGAATGAACCCAACCAATCGGCACCGTATGCCTTCTGTTCTCAGGCCAAACTCAAACCGTGTTGAGTGGTAAGCCATGACCTTGCCCTTGGCAGCAAGCTCCGCCAAATGCAGGTGTGTTTCAGCAAGCGATAGGCCGGCAGCGGCAGCGATCTCGGAATCGAGTGATTCGCCGTGAGTTTTGAGGTGTTGCAGGATTTCGTTCATTGGCAACTGGGCTCAGACGTTTTTTGAGGCCGGATCAAATCCTTGTGGGATATGGGTCGTATTGTTGAGTCGTAATTTGTTTTGACTCGGAGCAAGAGCAGGTTCGGGTTTGGAACTAGATGCTTGAGTTTATCTCCCGCAGCAACAGCAGCATCCCACGATGCAAACGTCCAGTGATAATCTCTCCGTCCGTTATGTTCTGTGCTTTCGTCCAGTTCGAACTCTTTGGATATTGCTTCGATCTCCGCAGCTAGGTTCGCACTAAACTCGCTCACCATGATGTGAATCACAACTTCATACTCTGGCAGCCTGAACACACTCATCTCCATTATTTGGCATCAATCCGGCGAATCACAATTCATCACTGCGATCAAGAATCTCCAGCTTGAATTGCCACCCCTCAAATGTACTAACCATACGACCAAATTCGTCCCATGATATTTCCTGGCCATCGACAACAACACAGGGCAGGTAAACATCTTCGGCGAGGTCACTTTCGATTCGCCCACGCACCATCATGTCGACGATCTGAAGCCCATGGCCATCGCCATGGTCAGTAATGTGCTTGACGGAAAGTGCCTTCCGTATTCTGCCAACCATACGTCCCAGCAAGCTGAACTGGTCTTCTTCTGGGTCTCCGATTATCTGAAACTCATAGCCCGCCCGCTGTCCTTCTTTAAGCTCAAAGGCTTCCAGAGTGACCATATGTCCCAGCAGACGCGTCACGAAATGGAATTGGTGCAATTCACCAACGCAGTCAGTGATCCCGATGGGTTGGAGCTGAGTATGGTCGAAATCATCAATGCCACTGAGCTTTGCCACCTCCGCATTGAAGCATAGGCTGCAAAGCTGTCGATATACCTGCTCATCAGAACCGAAGTTGGTAATGTCGTAGCCAGGCGTAACCTTGCCACAACCCTCACACTGGACTTGTGCCATTCCTTACTTCTTTGCTCCATTCACAGCAGCCTTCAACGTCGCCCCAGCCTTGAATGCGGGTTGCTTGGAAGCTTTGATCTTGAGCTCAGCACCCGTGGCTGGATTACGACCAACACGAGCTGCACGCTTGCGCACCTCAAATGTACCAAAACCGACTAACGCCAGCTTGTCGCCTTTCTTGAGCGTGGAGGTGATGATTTCTAGCAGTGCTGCGATGTTGCGTTCAGCATCGGCCTTGGTGCTGCCAGTCTTGGTTGCCAAAGCTTCGATCAGTTCTTTGCGATTCATGCGTATTGCTCCCTGTGGTTGATGTGTTTATAGAAGGGGCGGATTGTTGTAGATATTGGACACGGTGGCAAGCGTAGCGATGGACTAGATACTTTGTGCATTATCAAGAAATGATATTTCGTAACCTGAACGGATCAATGCCGGATTCACTCAGGCTGATTTGGCTCGGCTAAAAGGGTACTGTGGATTCGAGTGAAATGTTTGGCAGATGTGCATAGTGACCCCTTGCCGAGCTACAACTTGCGGAATTCGTCGACCGAAAGCGGCAGCTCGACAAGCCTGCCACTTTCTCTGATTCCACAGCTACACCTCAGTTTGTTCAGATATCTCCAACGCATCATCAACCTCAATTCCGAGATAGCGGACGGTGCTCTCCAGCTTTATGTGCCCAAGCAAGAGCTGAACCGCGCGAAGATTTTTGGTGCGACGGTAAATCAAGGTCGCTTTGGTTCGCCGCATCGTGTGCGTGCCGTAAGCATTGTGGTCAAGCCCGATCGAAGTCACCCACCGATCAACAATCTTTGCATATTGTCGAGTCGATATGTGTGGTGAATCATGTATCCGGCTCGGGAACAGAAACTGTTCTGACTTGAGCTGTGCTTTAGCAATCCAAGCTGCAACTGCATCGCGCGTTTGCTCGGTGAGCTCAAACTGAACGGGGCGATGCGTTTTGCGCTGCATGATGATCGCTCGTGAAGAAATCTGGTTTCCTTGCGTAATATCCCGTACGTGAAGTTCCACAAGGTCACATCCGCGCAATTTGCTGTCGATGGCCAAATTGAACATGGCAAGCTCTTTGGTTCGTTTCTCCAGTTGAAGGTGGATGCGTATTGCCCATATCTCCTTCAGCTTTAAGGGCAGTTTCTGGCCAACGAGCTTGTCCTTGTTCCAAGGGATCTTCCTGCTTTCGATTTTGGTATCGGTGTTCATGATCAATCTCCTTTTATGTGAAAGGAAAGTAATTGTCACCGTCTTTGCGGATGAACGCATGCTCCCGAATCAAATTGATTTCGGCATGGTGGTGATCACTTTCTGAATTTTTGTACGTCAAAAAACTGTTGCGTGCAGATTGTTGCGCGTATCTCTGCCGACCTTGGCTTCAACGACGTTGGTTTGGTTTTTTAAAAGTTCGACAGAGCGGGGGAGATGTAGAAGCGATACGCAACAAATGCAGCGTTGAAAAATTCGTCATCTCGATTGCCTGCTTGGAGTGACACTGTGAATTCAAGTGGGTGTTCAGCCTGAAGCGGCGAAATATTTTTTCAGGGTTTTTCGAGCATCTAGGTATACTGAATCCAATTGGTCGCTGTCCGAACCAAGTCAACTTTAACGAGGATCAACGGATCGAATAAATTGCATGGTTTTTCTCAATGACGCAAACCTGCCCAGGCAGGTAATGCATTCGCTCGCCCAGCGCGAGCATTTAAAAACCATTGAGAAAGGAAGCACCATGCTTAGATTCAAACCCGTTACCGTAGAAAAACTCATTTGCACTTGCGACCGCTGCGGTCGGATCATGGAGCCGGACTCCGGAGACTGCGAATGGCAGGAACGTCTTATCATTTCCTTCAGGGCAGGCTATGGCAGCATCTTCGGAGACGGCAACTTCGTCGAAGGGGATTTCTGCCAGGAGTGCATCAAGGCAGTATTAGGCAAGTGGTTGCGTATCACCGATGACGACCCCTTTGACTCGCAACACAAACCCATAAACGAAGCCGATAAGATCTACCAGCCTTACCAGTTCAAGGAGGTGATCAAAACCCGGAGCCAAATGGCAGAGTTCTCAAGACTCGGCAAAAATTTGGGGAATCTGGACATCATGCGCAAAGACCTGGCAGAGCGACTCGGTGTAGCAGAAGATCAAATTCCAACGATCGCCTTCGAGCACCTTCTGCGAGCAACCGAACCAAAACAAGCAGAGCAGGCTGGATCTGCTGAACCTCAAGCGTGAGTCAGGAAAGGATAGCGATGTCTTGGATGACTATATTGACCGCAATGACACTGGCGGCCACCACTGCGATCCTGGTGCTCATCTATGGATGGGAACTCTGGACGGCATTTGGGGTGGTGGTCGCTTTTTCAATGGGCCCCATTCTGCTGCTGTTGGCTGTGTTGATGTGGCTGTCACCGGCAGCAGACCGAGCCAGCATCTGGCAGGGATTCAAGGTGGCATTTCGGACGGAATTGGCAGCACTGTTAAAAACCCTTCGATTTAAGTAAGCCACTGTTTTTCTTTTAACCCGCAAACGAGCCCGGCATGCCGGGCTCTTTCGTTAGTAACTCAATGCTTCTACAGTGCTGACTGCATGCCGCTGTTAACAGCGGTTCAGGTCAGGCATTCCTCTGTTTTTAGGTTCACAAGCTTAATCTTCTCATCGGCCAGCAACATCCGCAGTAATTGTGACTCCGGTGTGCTGTCCTCAAATGCTTGAAGGCACTGATCAATGAAACGGTTCAAATCCTCTGCCGTGTGAATCGTGGTGGGTTTGATGCCGGTGAGCTTGAACAGACGATCGGTATCACTTTTGTGCAGGGTGATTTGATTGCCACAGCGAAGCATTGCGACTTCCTCCTATATAATTTCGCGCTCATTTGCCTACCAATAATATGCTGCCCGACCTCGTTCGGCAGGCGACACCCGATATGACCCGTTCAGAACTCATCCAGCAACTGGCATTACGCCACCCCAACCTTACCGCGACAGACATCGATATGGTAGTGCGCGCGATCTTGGATGCCATGTCACGTACACTGGCCAGAGGAGGGCGGATAGAAGTACGCGGCTTCGGCAGTTTTGGTATCAACCACCGTCCGCCGCGTAAAGGACGCAATCCCAAGACCGGTGCTGCCGTTATGGTGCCCGGCAAATATGTGCCGCACTTCAAGCCCGGCAAGGAATTACGCGAGCGCGTCGACGAAACTTGAGTCTCAGTGTTGGCAACAGCCTGCTGCCTGCGCACTGCCGATTAGACACTCGATTTGCTGTGCCGCCGACTGGAACAGCGCGTCAAACTCCTTGGTTACCGGATGTGCCTGACAGACTTCCAGCGGTTTAAAGCTCTCTTCGGCCAGATGCTCACTGTTACTGCACGCAAGCTGAATCGCTGCCAGCGCATCCGGGGCATGGGTAGTCAACAGGCTGATGGTATTTCCGCGCATTGCTAACACGGTGAACTGGTTGTCGTTCCGTTTGGACAAAATCTTCTGGGTTTCAGTTTTGATGTTGGAACTCTCGATCGTCACATTCATGGCAGGATCCCGCATCGCCAGATTACGCACGAACACCAGCGCGATGTCACTGGCGTAGGTTGCCGATGACCGATCATGGATCGCCTTGCATTCTCCCTTGATCCCTTGAATGAAAGAATCGTGGTCATCCGCCAGAATCAGCGCATGGTGATAGCGATAGTCGTTGGCGATGGCGATGGAAATCCTGAAACCCAGGAAATAGCACTGCTCCTGTGCGATCTCAGGCACGGGCTTGCTGCGCACATCTCTGAACACACGGGACCGGTCCGAGTGGCTATAGCGCAAATCCAACGGCTGGTTCATTTCTTACCTCCATTCTCGTCATTGGCTGCGTTCAAAGGGAGCTTTGGTTCTTCGTACTCCGCCATGAACGCGTTGTACTTGCGCAACAACTCTGACATTTCCTCCATCTCGGCATCGTCTGCCGCAGTAGACACTCTGGGCCGGATCAGAATCAGCAACATGCGATACTCGATCGCCGTCCGACCGGCCTTGATAAATCCCTGCATCTTCTTTCTGGTAATCATGCTGACTCCTCTGTTTGTATAGGTTCATTTCTCAACGCCCGGTAGCACAGCAACGTGCTCAAGATCAGCATCCCGAACGAGCCGCACATCATTGGTAATAACATCTTCTGTCTCCAGTCTCTTATTAATGGATCTGCATCGAATACATCCCCGCATCAAGGCCGATGCAATGCGCGATCACCATAAAAACCAGCCCTAGTGCCGTGCCGCACACCACCATGGAGACGGTGTCCCAGCAGATACGCCATAGTGAGACGTACCACCTCGGAGCAGGTGGTTTGGCTCGAGGTGTCGTGGCCTTCGCAATGAGCTGCTTGAGTTGTGGCTCAGTCAGCAGCGGTTCATGCAGGAGTGCCAGGAGGACTGTCTTGCTCTGATAGATCGTCATGTCTTCTTTCTCCTTATGCGGCCTTGAGTAGCGGATGGAATTGCCCCGTGGCCGGATACGTCGTCACCAGCTGCATGCCCTTGTTCTTATCTTCTGTGATGACCAGCACCAGATTTCGTCGCGCGTTCAGGAAATAGCGTCCTTCCTGTTTGCCCTGATGCGCATATTTGGCTTTTGTCCAAATGCCCTGGCGGGCGACTTCTCGTAGCGTGGGGTCGCATGCCACCTCGGTCAGCTTCTTCCACGCGGCCTGAGCGACCTTGTCTGTTGCGGTATCGGACAGGAACCGGTCAGCGAATCGATCCAAGACATGCTGGGTGACCGAGACTTCACCCAATCCTGCGACCTTGACCGTCTCCCGGCGCGGTGCGCCTACCAG
The DNA here is from genome assembly GCA_963740305.1 of uncultured beta proteobacterium. Lineage (GTDB taxonomy): Bacteria > Pseudomonadota > Gammaproteobacteria > Burkholderiales > Gallionellaceae > Gallionella. The sequence goes on from CAVUDR010000009.1 coordinate 7,242, forward strand.
CAGGTTCTGCTACGCACACAGGTGTGAAACCCTCGAACCAGCGCGCATCCTTGTCCACGCTCAACTTGCAGCCGGCAAACCGCGTGGTCAGGAAGTTGGCGTAAGGTGCCAGGTGTGCCTTGTCCGATCCCATGCGCTGCAGTTTCTTGATCGCCCCGAGTGAGACGATCAGCTGGGTGTTGGCATTGCCGACGACGGTGTTGCCGATTACGCCCTTGTCTTCCAGCAGGTGTTGGATGGCTGCCAGCTCGGCCGCGATACGTGCATCTTGCATCTGTGCTGCTACACGAACCTTGAGCAACCCGCCGGGGCGGACCAGGCTGTTGGTCCAGTACACCAGGAAGGTGTCGGCTTGTGGGGTGGCAAGGGTATGAGTTTTTAACATGTGCATTTTGTATATGTCCTTTCAGAATATTAGTTAATGAGGATCACCATCCAGACCAACGACCCGAACATGGCCAGCATGCTGATCACGATGCCGATGGCCGTAAGAATTCGTTCCTGTGTCCAGGGTTGCTCCTCGATCGAGCCGATGACCACGGCTTGATCGTCGGCGATGCGGATCTTTTGTTGCTCCAGAATGATCAGTCCGCCGCTGCCGAACATGTTCTGTCGGAACGGCACCACAACCGCGCAGCCATTGTTGTTACTGGTATCCTTCGTCGATATCCCATTCATCTTCAGGAAATTGCACCCCTCGCTTTTTAGTATCAGGTGCGTCGTTTTGATTTCAGCGTCCAGTGTGGTTTTGACGAGCAGGAATAAATACGCCAGAACTGAGACCAGAAACAGCACCAGAACAACCAATGTCGAGGTGTACCAATTGCCTATCGCCGATCCAGACGAATTCGAATTCTTATTACTCATATTGCTCCTTTGAAGAGTGGGTACGTTGGCCAGTAAATGAGCCAGGCCAAGTTGATTGCCGCATGTCTTCCTGTCATGCACTTCTAATCAGATGATCAACATCCACACCACTATCGCCAACACGAGCAAGGTGCAGATCCCTGCCCAAATCGCCGAACGGGTCTGCTCCGATGTCCAGGGTTGATCAATGATTGGCCCAACTTCGATGACTTGATCGTCGGCGACCCTGATCTGCCGATCACCCAACTTGATTACCCCCCCTCCGCTGATCACATTTCCCCGAAAAGGCACGACCACCGAGCACCAGTTACCCGGCTCGATGGGGGTGGTGGTGATTCCTTTGATTTTTAAAAAGCCACAGCTATCGCTGCGTAATGTCAGGTGCGTTGGTTGGATCTCCAGTTCCCGTATGGCTCGGGCGGAGAGGACGAACCACACCATTAGGAAGGTGAGCAGAACAATAGCCATGAGGACGGGTGACCGGTACCACTTGGTTTGATCGGTTTCGGGAGTGTGTAAATGTTTGGCGTGCATGTTGGTTCTTTCGACGATTTTATAAAAGTTGGGAGCTGTTCCTATTGGAGACAGTTCACTCACTTTACCTAAGTCGACGAAAAAACCTCGTTTTCGAATTTCGGATCCGAGTGTTCGTTTCTCTCTGTCTTTATAAGACAGAGAGTGGTGGTTAATAGGATAAAAAGACAGAGCATTCAAAATTGGCGTGTCTTAAATTGACAGGAAAATCAAAACGAGGTTTTTTGAGCAATCTCTGTAGAGTGGTCTTAGGCAGAGGCGGAAAGGAGTATGAAATCTTTCCGTAAAAGGCCTATTAAACGGAGAGTTGAGAAGATGGCACCACGTAGCAATGCGGTTTTGCAGTTCCCAATTCGGAATGTGCCAAACACCCTAAACCGGAAAGTTCCGCAGCGTCTAAAGAATGCGGACTATCGCAGTCGCGAATATCTGACTGAGGATGAGGTCAAGCAGTTGATGGAGGCTGCGGGACGAGTAGGTCGACACTGTCACCGGGATGAAACCTTAATCCTGCTGGCATATCGGCATGGACTTCGTGTCACGGAACTGGTGAGTTTGCGTTGGGAGCAGGTTGATCTAAAGCAAGGACTGATACATGTGAATCGTTTGAAACAGGGTAACCCGAGTGTTCATCCGGTACGCGGTCCTGAGTTGCGAGCATTACGCAGGCTACAAAGGGATTATCCGATGCTGCCATATGTGTTCAGCAGCGAACGCAAGGCACCTCTGACAGACGATGCAATCCGCAAGATTGTTGGGCGGGCAGGGAAGGAAGCTAGGTTGCCGTTCACGGTGCATCCGCACATGTTGCGTCATGCCTGTGGTTACAAGCTGGCAAAGGCTGGACAGGACACGCGAGCTATCCAGCATTATTTGGGGCACAAGAATATCCAGCATACGGTTCGCTATACGCAGCTGTCGTCGGATCGATTTAAAGACTTTTGGAAAGACTAGGAGGAAATGAAATGTTTAAACGTAAGAAGAAATTCAAGCCATATCGTATGAAGCCAATCCGCGTTAAACCTTGGTGGGAGAGGGCAAGAATTCAAGTGATGCTGTTCCTAGGGGTGGTGGGTTCACTATTAGCATGGTTGGCGGACGTAATATTCAGTGCAATTGATAGCTGCGCTTCGTACACAAGTGGAGCCCACAGCGAACATGATATTGATTGGTTTGAATTCGGCAGCGGGACGAGCAGTAACCTGTTTAGTCATGACGATGACGATATAACGCGAGGGCAGTGGGATGTTACTTCAATCTATTACTCAATGTTTCATACAGATGATTAGAAATTGAGTGTTCGTAAGGTGCAGTTGCATTGTTAATGCTGGCGAGCTGAATACACGCAGAGATTCAAAAACTGTTCTGCTGGGGAAATATCGTTTGCTAGCCAACAAGGCCGCTAGACAAGCCGAGCAAGCGGTTCTAGCAAAGAGAAAGTTTCATGGCACTGTGAGTGAATTTATTCAATAGAAATGGGAATCAACCAATGAACCAAAATCCATATTTAGCAGGTCTCGAACTTGTGAAGAAAAACTACGGAACCAGCGGCCGTCCAGCACTGGCAAAGTACATTCTGTCTCTGTACAACGAGGCGCACACTTTTTCCATTGGCATGGTCAAAAAGCCTGCGGGAGGTGTGTAATGAAAACTATATTTGCGTCAGCTTTGGACTTTAAATCTGAAAAAGCAGAAGCTACTAGTCAAGCCATTGACGAACTATCACCGAAGATTTCTTATCATTTTGGCCATGAGGCGGTGCTTCACATCGGTTTCAAAATGGGTTTCCACGCTGAAATTGTACTCGACGATAGTGCTACCATAGATCGCCGGTTGATTGAAAAATTGTCGCCAGCAGTATCAAGGTCGGACTATATAAGATTTGAATTAACAGATTTGCTTAGCATTAAAAAAGCACACGCGGACTTATGTGAATTAATCGAGCAAGGATCGGCAGCACTCGTACGCGTTGTCAGCGCTGGTAATGGCCCTACATTAAAAAGCAAGAAGATTCGCGTGAGTGCAACCTATTGGAATGAAGACGGGAGTGAAACTAAGTTACACACAATTACTGTCCCGGCAAGCATGTTGATTATCAATGACGATGGCATTTTTGCGCCTCGTTGGTTTCTTAAGAAAACCATTCACGATAAAAATAAGAATGGTAAGTGGCCGAGCAAAATTGAGGGCGGCTTTTGGGGAGGTGCTGATCAACTGTGGGAATCATTTGCACCTTTTGTTAATGCGATTGACGCGAAAAACAAACGTAAGACTTCAAGTTTTTTTCTAAAAGCTTGAAGGGCGTTTCCCTATGTGCGAAAGGAATTTATACCAAGCAGCAGACCAAAAGTCGCAGCGATGCGGCTTTCTGATTTAGGTAAACTTGCTCAACTTCTGCATAATCTTGATATGACAAGAGCCATCACCAAATCCCGCGTCCTTTCTGGACTTCGGTGCCCCAAGCGGCTTTGGCTGCAAACCTACCAGCAGGAATTAGCGAAACCGTCCTCCACCTCACAGCTCACCATCTCCAACGGCATCGAAGTGGGCGGCATGGCGCGACTGAGCTATCCGGGCGGGATACTGATTCAACACATTGATCAACCTGATGTTGCAGTAGTCGAGACTGCGTACCTGATGTCTGACAATCCAACCGCGACATTATTCGAGGCAGCCTTTGCTTATGCCGGTGCGCTGGTGCGGAGTGACATATTGATGCCTATCGATGAGGGTTGGCGCATGATTGAAGTCAAGTCGTCCGGCAGCGTCAAAGACCAACATCTCGTCGACTGTGCCGTTCAGCTATGGGTAGTGGAAGGTGCGGGTGTCAAAATTCAGCAGGTTTGCATCGCCCACGTCGATAAGGGCTTTGTTTATGCTGGGGATGGAAATTATGACTACCTGTTCATCGAGGAAGATGTCACTGAGCAGGTGAGGGAGCTGATGCCAGACGTGCCCGCATGGTTGGCATCGCATCGCGAAATTCTGGCCAACCCGATGCCTGACGTGAGAATGGGTGCGCAATGCAAGCCGGACTGTCAGTTCAAGTCACATTGTGAAAAGGCACTGCCGGAATATCCAGTGTCCATTCTGCCTAACGGACGTAAAGTCATCACAGATTTACAAGAAGCCGATATCGAAGATGTGCGGGATATTCCTGATGGCGTGCTCACCAATGAACGTCATATCATCGTCTGGCAGGCAACGCGCACTAATCAGCCATTTATCTCCGGAGAACTTATTTCCGAATTGGCCAAGCTGCCATACCCTCGCTTCTATCTTGATTTCGAGACAATCAACTTTGTGATTCCAAGATGGGCTGGAACTCGGCCACACCAACAGTTGCCGTTTCAGTGGTCATGCCATGTGGAGCACAGGGGTGAGGATATGAGGCATTGTGAGTTTTTGGAGACTAGCGGCAACGCTCCTATGCGCGCCTTTGCTGAAAGTCTGCTTGCAGCAGTTGAGGAGGATGGGCCGATCATTGTTTATGGAAGTTTTGAGAGCACGATCATCAAGGGACTCATCGTCTTCTGTCCAGACCTTGAAGGCCAATTGAACGACATCCTTGATCGTTTGGTGAATCTGCTGCCGTGGTTGCAGAACCACTACTACGATCCCGCCATGAAAGGTTCGTGGTCAATCAAGGCAGTGCTGCCGACTGTTGCGCCGCACCTCGACTACTTGCAATTGGACAATGTGCAGAATGGCACTCTGGCGCAACTGGCTTATATGGACATCATCAATCCTGAGACAGAGCAGGGCGTGCGTGAGCAGAAGATCCACAATCTCCTGAAGTACTGCGAGCTTGATACGCAGGCGATGGTGGAAGTGGTGATGTTTTTTGTTAAGCCGGGATTGGTCACCTAATCATTTGAGATTTACTACGAAAGTGACTGGCTGGTATTAGTACAAGAGCATTTTATATCCAAGAGGTTTAATTGCCAGATGTTTAAGTTTTGTTAACATATTTAACCTATAGTTAAAATATCGCTATGTTTTTCAACACTTACTTCTTGCTGACAATATTAAACAGCCGTAATATTGCACCATGAGTTCAAATACAAGACATTCTTTAATCAAAAGCCTTCAGGTCTCTGTCCCGCGTGGACGGCCTATGGACTTGGCTATGTTGGATGCGCAAGGGGTGTCTGCCTTCTTGGCGGCCAAACACGCCCGAAGCGGTTGGTTACAGCGCCTCGCGCAAGGTGTGTACGCATTTTCAGGGGATACGCTGAATCGAGATCAATGCCTGCTGTTTTTGCAGGGACATATATTTGGACTGCATGTGGCAGGAAAAACCGCTCTGGCGTGGCAAGGCGTACGTCATAATTTGTCTCCACGCGAGCACTTGATGCTATGGGGTGATGATAAGCGAGCAAAATTGCCAGAATGGTTTGTGGATCGATTCCCGGCCAGTTATCGATCCACAACACTTTTTTCATTGAAAGCAACCGTGTCGGGTATCGGGACACCTCCTGGATTGTCTGATGGCGTTCGAGTCTCCGTACCGGAGCGCGCGGTGTTGGAGATGTTGTATGAGGTTGGAAAATCACAAGACATGGAAGAAGCCAGAAACCTGTTTGAGAGTTTGCGCGGCCTACGCTTTGAGGTAATGGGCGAGCTCTTGTCTCAGTGCACCAGCGTCAAAGCCGTCCGTTTGTTTTTGCTCTGGGCGAGAGAAACCGAAGTGTTGAATGTAAGCGCGCTACGTGAAAAATACTCACTTCCCGTCGGTAGTTCGTCCAGGTGGATGGGGCGTATGGCCGACGGCACAATATTGAGTCTGCCGAATGATTGACCAAGCCTATATCGATACCGTGCGACTCTTGCTGAGAGTTGTGCCGGACATCTTCAAGAATGAAATATTCGCCATGAAGGGCGGCACAGCGATCAATCTGTTTGTGCAGGATATGCCACGTCTTTCCGTGGACATTGATGTGGTCTATGTGCCTCTTGATCCATCAAGGGAAGAAGCACTACGTGCGATTTCAGACGAAATCAATTCGATTCAGAAGCGGCTTGAGAAATCGGGTTTGTCTGTACGGTTAAACAAATTCACTTCAGATAGTGAAACCAAGCTGTTTATTGAGGATGATAGTAGCCAAGTCAAAGTAGAGGTGAACGTTGTGTTTCGGGGAACGATTTTCCCGGTTGTGACTCGGTCGCTGGCCGTAAAAACAGCGCAGATGTTCAGTACGACAGTTGACGCTCCTGTCTTGGCCGAGGCAGAGCTATATGGGAGCAAGATTGTTGCCGCTTTGGATCGCCAGCATCCGCGTGATCTATTTGATGTGCTCAAGCTCTATGAGCAAGGTGATCTGACACCGGATATTATGGAAGCGGTCGTGATATATCTTGCGGGTCATAACCGCCCGACGCACGAGGTCCTTTTTGGAACCGACAAAGATATCAGCGCAAGCTATGCAAGCAGCTTCGTCGGCATGACTTTTGAAGAATCGCCAAGCCTCGAAGTGCTGCTGGATGTTCGAGCTCGGTTGCGCGCTGATATCGTTCAATGCCTGACAGAAAAACACCGAGATTTCTTGGTTGGGCTGGCCGAAGCCAATCCTGATTGGTCACTTCTTGATTGCGCGCACGCCGAGAGTTTGCCCGGATTGCGTTGGAAGCTGATTAACTTGAAGAAATTTCAGAAAAATCGCCCTTCAGACTTTGCGAAGCAAGCTGAAGCACTTAGAACTTTACTGGATAGATAGATGGCCAAGTTAGCTGATTTGATATGGAAGAACGCTGAGCTGTTGCGCGGCGCATTCAAGGAAAACTGCTTGGGAGCAGATGGAGCTGTGGGTACATCGCTCATAAAGCCTGTATTGATAGAAGATCTCGTTCTATCACCTTGTACCCAAGGAGGATTTTCAGGATTGGTAACAGTGGGAACTCTCGCTGATTCTGTCGTGTGAATCGCATCCAACAACCATGCCGGGGTGCTCATAGGTCGCCACCCAGTGCTTTAGCCGTCAGTACGTAAAGCCACAACCCTTTGCCGCTGATAGCCTTTATCCGTATTTTTTGTTGCGTACGCTCTGGGCCCGGTTCTAGCCATCCTGCCTTGATTAGAGTTTTAGTGGCTGCAGAGTGGTTGAATCCTTTGCAAAGTTCACGACTAAATGTACCAGATTCGGTTAAGTAGAAAATATTTTCGCCCTTGACTTGACTAAATCCAGCGCGATTTTGAACGCGCTGTAAATCAACTGGATAAATATCGTGAGGTGGAAACCTGCTGGCGCCATGCGCTTGTAGGAATGCAGACACTTGAGAAAATAGTGCTTTGTCATCAGCTCCCGTGGCACCGCCAGATTCCGCAAACCAATCATCAAAGCATCGTATGGATGCTTTCAGTGCTTCGCCTTTGTCCCACTCAGTGATGCCAAGGGTTGTGGCTAGCTCACCGGCGAAGGCGACCAGCGCAAAACGTGCTGCTACGCGCCCGACTTCAGGTGCACCACCTTCTGGAATAAACATCAATTTAACAATTTCGGTGATGCCACCACGAATGCTGTCGACAGTATCCTTAAGCGTGGTCGAGTCTGATAATTTCTCCAAAAAGGCCGTGCCAGCCGAACCGTAATTTTCTCGTGTCACTGCCTTCAAAGTATCCGAAAATTGCCGACCATCAGGTTGATCATGCAGGCGTTCGAGCGCAAACATACCCGCCCCCGCGTCAGCTGGAATACTCGGCAATCGAGCCACTTGACCGCCCTTGGCCACTTTCCCAGCTTCGGCCATGTGCTGCGCAATATCAACTTCACCGGACGACAAGATCAACGTTTTCCATGTTGAGAGTGGACGATTTCCACCTTCTTTTTGCATCCTGAGTTTGCCCTGACCGTTGGCAATGAGATACGCTGCTTGTCCACAATCCTTTGCGTCAGACTGCCCTAAATCGTCGAGAATGAGGGTCGAGTGATTGCGTGATAGGCACATTGCTTCAAGTCCATTCGCCGTGGTTCGCCACTTCTTGGCAAAGCGATCCGGATGTCCCCATACACTGGCGGCAGGATCGATGATGGTGCTAGTTTTACCCTTGGATGTGGTTCCAGTGAATTGAAATCCGCCGCCAGATTCATTTGCCATGTCCACCAGAGGTCCTGCAAATGCCGTTGATATGGCAAACACCATGCGCGTGTTACCGATAGCTCGAACCGCCACCTCTCGCTTCCAACTTTTCAAATCACCTGCGTTCGCAAAATCACCGTTCGTTACACCTTGGAAAATCACGCTCTCGCCTTCCTGCTTGCCGAAAACGCGGTTGCTTAGGACGTAGCGTGTGCCGTGCCAACCTGTTTTGGTCACGCATCGGACGCGATCTTGCGATTGCGGGGGGTAAGTCAGTACATATTCAACCAGCTTTTGTCTAGATCTAACTGTTGGTGAGATGATCAATCCATTACGCACTAATTCACGTCTAAATTCTGATGCGTCGGAGGCGGCCAGTATTTCCAGTGGGCAAGACCAATTGTGTGCATGACCATCATTATCCAACCATGAAAGCAGTCTGCCCCAGTTGCTTTGGTCTGTATCCCGAGTTTCCGCCACCACGATCAGTGGCGTGCATATCAGTGTTGGATATTTGGGTTCATCTTCTTCTCCAAAGGGATCCTGCCAATAAACACCGTTTTTAAATCCCTTGTGATTTTCGATTACTGCAAATTCAGAATTCAAAAATTGATTACGTATATTCGTGAGTTTTTCTGTGGTGACTGGTTCGTCATTCAGCTTGTTGTTACTGCTGTTTTTGAGGTTTTCTTCAACCTCTACTTGCTGGTATGGTGTGAGACTGAATAGCGTGTTATCGCTATGAATATTTTTGTCTTGGTCGCGAAATGTTTGGATGTTTTCTGATGTAAATCCTTCATGCTCAGCATCTGCCGCATCCCAACCTAACATCAATGTGTCGCGCTCAATGCCCAACGAACTGCCCTTCTGAAGGAACCATTCAGGCCTGACGGAGCTGGTTACTTTCGCTCCAGCATCCGTCGCCAGCTTTTCAACAGTAATGATGTAACTCTCTCCTGCCAGATCATGGTCACGCCATAAATATACGGTGCGTCCTGCCAATGGTGCCCAGTCAGATTTTCCCGGCGATTTTGCGCCATTCATACTTGTGACAGCGATCATCTCAGGGAAAAGTCGTGCAGCTGCATCTGCAGCCTTCTCACCCTCGCACACCATCACCTCGGCATCCGGTTCGGCGGCAAGACGATCAATGCCATATAAAGGGCGAGGTGCGGCAGGAGCTTTGCGCTTCCATTTCATTCCCATTTCTGTATTCGATAAGGTCAAAGGCCTGAACTCTTTTTGCCCTGTAGTTGCATCAAACCTTTGAACGTAAAACAGAAGCTTGCCATGCTTATCGCGATAGGCCCATTGAGCAGACAGAGGAACTTTCTCGCCATTAATGTCAATTACTTTGAAATGCTCAGGAATTGTTGGCGCATCGTCTGGATGAGTAGCAACCATTACATGGTCACGCTGTTCCCAGTTGTTCCCAGTTTCAATAACTCCGTTTGGGAACAGATCAATCTCTTCTGAAGCTGCATCGTTGAGAGATATGACCGTGCTGTTCCCAATGTACCCAACGTCCCCAGGTAAAACGAGAGTGTCTGAGTTTTTTTTGATATTCTCGCCCATTATTTTTCCTCCCACGCGCCGAGCGATTTGGCTGCTGTAATGAAATCACAATTTAATAGCAACTGTTGTGCGGCTAAAATATCGCCTCCTTTCACCCCGCACGCATGGCAAATGAAACCTCCTGTTTCGCAGTTCACTCCTAGGCTTGCATGTTGATCTTCATGGAAAGCACACTTAGCCATGCACCAGCCATTTTTTTGTGCGACGGCAATACCGCGTGATGCCCAGAATGATTTCGGCGATGGCAGATTTGAACGGTTGAATTTCGATTGTTTGCGTGCGTCACCACCGGTGACTCGCAATCCGATTGACGACATTAATTTGCTCGCAGACTGAAGTGCCGTATTAATTAGCACTACCTCATTCTGCAACTCTTGGCTCAAGCCACCCACCTCATAACTTTTGTGTTCAGTGGTTGCGTTTGCATCAAGTCCAAATGATTCTTGCGAGGAGGAGCTACTCACTTTGCACCACCGTTAAGTAGTGCGCGAATTTCATCTACAGGCCATGCTAGGCGGCCATTGATTTGTACGGGGCGTATCGGACCCTTGCCCAAACATTTCCATGATCTAAGTGACTGAGGACGGCGATTCAGATAGTAAGCGGCGGCATCAGTTGGGACAGTTGGGCGTGTTACCTGTTCAAGTGGGCAGAACGTTGGCCCATTATGTGCTGTGGAAGATGTGGAGATTTGATTTGTGACTGTTTGCATTTTGCACCTCTGTTTGTTGTTGAAGTGCGTATCATTTGTCACATGATGCTATTCTCTTCTATGTTCGGCGGTGAGAGGCGGTGAGAGGCGGAGAGAGGCGGTGAGAGGCGGTGTCAAGTGGCTGTTAGCAGAGCCTCACGGCGATTCTTCAGTCGTTTCGCGAGTGCATTTTTCGTGAATTTGTCATTCTCATTGTCATCATTTGTATAACACAGAGCGCTTTTAGCAACTGAGCCAGTAAAGGGCTTCTCACCATCGAGTGCCAGTTCTTTCAATTGCAAATAAACGTCTGCAAATTCCATATTGCCAGCCAGCAATATTGCTTTGTCGATGGGGACATCTAAGCTGTCTCTGTTAAGTTTATGAATTTTCCTTGGGTTCGTTTTTCCTGTAACAGGCATGGGTTTTGTGGGGATGCAACGGTTTTGAAATTCAAATTCAAGATGAGGTATATTTTCTTTGAGCCATTTACTCAAATGGTCTTGGTATATTTCATATAACAAGACCATACCAATTGAATTGAATTTATGTGGATCTGTAATCGGTATTCGGCTGCTCGCGTGGTACGCATTTAGAATTCCGCCTTTAATTGATTTAAATAATAGATATTCAATATCCTCAATATGCTCTGTGGAATTTGCAGCGATGATTGATGCGGCATCTTCGAGGGTGTAACGGCCTTCGTTTTTTTGTTTCTCTCTAAGGATTCGCTTTAATTGAGTGACTGACTCCATTATTTTTGGCAAGTCACACGGGTCAATTGTTAGCTCATTAAGCTTTACATCGGCACCTATGTGCACACGTTCCTCTTCATCAGGAGCGCAATTTAAAAATGGTGAGAAATAGTATTGCTCTTGGTTAGGTAGGTCTAACGTTGTTAGGCTATTGTCAGGAGCAAAATCGGGGATATTTTGCGGCTGAACATTGATTACCTCAAAGTATTCGCTACCTCGCTCCATCCCGTAACGGTAATCTAGAATTGCTAGATTACCTGAGTATGAATAAGCACCATCGTTAAATACTTGTTCACTAATGGGGTCAAAAGTTTTGAGAAAAATCATGCCATCATATTCAAAAAATATTCTAAAATTTTCGAGTGCAGCACAACGAAGTAGGTCTCTCTGGGTAATTTGATCTGGTGGGCATTCCGCATTAAGCAGATTGGTTGCCTCTTGCAATGTGAGGTTCTTAGTTTTGAGTGAATACGTTGAAGGTTTGGATTTCATATATTTTCAATTGATTTGCGGTTCAAAGGCATCAGTTTTTCATCCGCACATACAGGACAGTTAAATCAGTCATCCTTGGAATGATTACTATTGTGGAATCCTAAAAGATTAAGCTTCAGTCCATTCGGTGTTTGCAAATATGAATCCTTTTCGCAGCAAATATGAGCAGTGTAATGATAAGGGGTGTTCAAACTGTTGAATAAATTTACTTCATCTAACGCAGGATCACTATTGGACGCGCTAGCTGAATTATCTACTGTCATAATTAGTCGGTGGTTATCATATATTGCAATCAATTCTCCACCGATAGCCTCGACTGCTCGCTTTACTCCCCACTTGGTCATGACCTGCCATTTTTGTTCTATATCGGACTTTTGATATGGTGGAAACCATATGTAACTCCTATGAGGGTGCATCTCGGTAACAGCTACACAAAATTCATTTTGACAGCGTTTCCTCAATTCTTCGATAGAATTTAACTTGATTCCAGCTTGTTCCAGGATCCAATTTTCAATTTTCACATGCCACAGCCGCAATAGGTCAAGTGGACGACGGATGTAGTGTTTTTCACGGACGCCGCTAGGTTTGTGTCCTTGTATCTGTGCGCCGATACCTGCCGGCATTTCTATCCATTCACTCAGGCTGGCAAAACTGCGTCTCAACCCGTATATTTCCATCTCTATACCAGCTTCAGCACACGCTTGTGTGTATCTGTCGTGTGGATCTTCAAGATGGCCAGTTCCCGATGTTGGGCTGCTAAATACAAATGTATTTCGGCGGGGAAGAGATGCTAGCAAGCGTGAAATATATGGTGTTAAAGGAATCGTCCTCATGCCATCAATTTTGTCGCCTATGTTTAACTGATTCCACTGAAAATTGACATTTTTCCATGTGATATTAATTAACTCACCTGGGCGAGCTCCCGTCAGTAATAGCATCTGAATATATGCGCTTATGACTGGATTGTTAATTTTTCTCATTGCCGAAAACCAGGCAGATAATTGCTCACGTTGTAGCGAGTCATTTTTAAACTTTGGTTTGCCAAGGCACTCACGAACGGATTTGTGAGAAGCAGGATTGTCAGTTATGACTGACTTGTATTTCTTGTGTTCTGTACACCATGTAAGGAATGCTTTAAGGTGGCGGTGTGCTAAGCGTGCTTGTCCTCCCCTTTTTGCCCCCTCTCGCTTCGCCCATTCGACTACACTTTCCGTAGTAACCTCGACAAGGCGCAAGTTGACTAATGAAGCAAGTGCGCCTGGTTCGGTTGGCTTGTCTCGCCGCATTCTTGGAATTCCGCCCTCATGCGTCATTTTTTCATGGTCGCTGTAGTGACGTTCACCCCAATAGGGTCTGCGATCTTCGAGATACTCGTTCCACGCTTTTCCAAAGGTCACTGACTCTCGAGTTTCTTTTAATTTCAGTTCAGCAGACTTTGTTTTTCTGGCAGAAACTTCGTCCGCTTTAATTTGACGAGGATCATTGCCTTGATCAGTTATCGTTTTTAGACGGGTGGCTTCAGCTTGCGCGTCACTAATTTTCCAAGTGCGCGAATCGCCAATTGTGATGCGAATGGTTTTTCCATGCAGGGCAGTTTCAAAAATGTAGGACTTTGTTCCTGATGCAGTTACTCTTAATCCCAGCCCAGGTGTTTTGCCGTCTCGGTAGATGCTTTGCTGTTTACCTGCCATGCATTTGAATCCAGCAACTCTCTCAGCGGTAAAGTTTTCTTTTTTCATGTCGTCAATTGTTGTGTAGGGCCGGTGTAGGATTATTGTATCAACACAGTCGAATACTCATCAATGTAAAATCAAGACAAAATAAATTTATATCAATATAATCATAGGGTATTTTGGGGCGGTTGAATCCCAATCAACACGGATAAATATGTATAAAAGCGGACTCTTAATCCGTTTGTCGCAGGTTCGATCCCCGCACGGCCCACCATATCATCAAGCACTTACGTAAATGTGGGTGCTTTTTTTATTCGGGTGTAGCTAAATCACAACTAATCACCACAGAGTCCAACCGAGCCTGAGTACTTGCTAAGTGGTCAGAGGAAGCGCTCAATCATTGTTTTGTGTCCCTGCAGCCTAGCTGCTGCAGCTCATGCGTGGGTGTTTCGCTGCTAGGAATTAAGTCACTCAATTGTCGACCATCGAGACATAAAAAAGCCCCGCAATATTGCGAGACCCTCAGTCTAGAAAAATATATGATTGTTCACATGCCTATTGCAAGTCTCTTGTCATAAATCGACTGACATTCAGCATGGGCAGCATCTAATCTCTTTGCTGCTTCTTCTGTCGCTTCTGGATGAATTGTGAACTGGCCAGGTTTTCGGCGTACTGGTAGTTGGTGTTGGGTGAGGAATTCAGTATTAGCGTTTTCAGCCACTTCCTTGCAGCTCTTAAGGTCAGCACTAATTTGTGTCTCAAACTGTACTCTAGCTTCGACTTTTGCTTTTTCGGCTGCAATGGCGAGTGCACGATTATTTTCTACTACTTTTCTCATTTCGGCAGCAGCTGCCAGTTCCTCTTTGTTCAGGTGATCTAGGTAAAACCACCCACCTGCGGCTAATAAAATCATTACGATGCCAACTATAGTCTTGACCATTTTTTTCTCCTGTCGAAGTTATTTTGCCTGTGGGGATGTTAACTAAAACCGCATCAGCTTGCCACCACAAATCTTAAGCTGATTTTTAAAGCCCCCATTTTCAACCGCAAGCACCAATTGCACCGCAGCTCGTGCAGAACTCGCAACCGTCCTTTTTGATCAAGGTGGAGTTCCCGCACTCTTTGCATATTTTTCCAGCTAGTGGTTTGATTGCGCTGGTCGGTTTAATCTGTCCCTCGGGAACTTCAAGAACGCCCATTTGTTGCACTGGATAGCCACTCTCGTCGAGTATGCCCAACATGGCATAACGATGGATGATGAGTTTAGCGACATAAGATACGGTGGAAGGATAGCTTTCCATCTTCACGCCGCCAGGCACACGGGCCATGAAGTCTCCTAATGGCTCACCAAAGTTAAGAAGCTTGCGAAGCTTCATGCCTATCCAAGCGGGATCGATGACACGCATATCCAAGCTGAGCACTTTGCACAGACCATCCAAGGCACGTGGATAAACACCAGACAACCACATCGAGTAGGGGCGACGCTGACCGTCAGGCAACACCAGTTCCTTCAATCCCAATACAAAGTCATCACCACTGCCGACATTTGAGATGTCCACAGTCCAACTCATAGTGCCATCTGTTCCCGTCTTGGGTTCTTTTTTGGCAAAAAGCGCATCCATCATAGGAGTGGTCGCACCATCGCTTATCTCCAAAGCACCTAACTCCTCTATACGGAATTTAAGCAGATGTGCAAATGCAGCTACCAAGCTAGGCATGCGCATCACTTCGCCGTTTGGAGGCATATGCATATCAAAGGTATCATCCCCCGCCGTCTTCATCAGCATCTCAAGTTTCATGCGTATCCATACTGGATCACGTGTACGTAGATCCATGGACAGTGATTTTGCCAAAGCGCCTAAGCCGCGCGGTTGTTCAGAACCGTTGACCCAGACCTCGAAGGGATGGTTGCAACCATTTTTGGTATGAGAGACAAAGGTCACGAAACTACCCAGCGGATGTTTGACGACCTGTGAAACCCAACCTTCGCTACCTGCAGGTAGTTCAGGTCGGCCGGGCCAACGCAATGAGGCGAGCGCAGGTTTTGGGGCTGCCTCTAATACGATGCGTCTGTCTTGATCGAAAACGAAATCCTGCGGTTGTTCTTCAGCCTTTTTCTCTGGTGAGACGGACAGCACCGAACCCAACACACTATTGGGGCGATAGGTTGCTAAGCCCTTAAGGCCAGCTTTCCATGCCTCAGTGTATAGGTCCTTAAACTCATCGTAAGGATAGTCTGCTGGAACGTTGACAGTTTTGCTGATAGAGGTGTCGATATACGGCGCGACTGCAGCCACCATCTTCATATGGTCTATCGCCGAAATTTCCAGTGCGGTAACAAAGGCCGGAGGTAGTTTACTGACATCCCCCCCCTGTTGCTTGAACACACGCCAAGCGTGATCTTCCACAGAATAGTCCTTGTTGCTGCCATCCATCATGCGTTTCTTGCGGGTGTAGAACCACGAAAAAGCCGGTTCGATACCGTTCGATGCATTGTCAGCAAATGCTAGGGAGATGGTACCTGTTGGTGCAATGGATAGTAAGTGAGAGTTGCGTATGCCGTGTCGACGAATCTTGTCCTTAAGCTCATCAGGAAGGCGCGAGGCAAAGCGCGGGGCTGATAAATATTGGTCTGCTTGTAGTAGTGGGAATGCACCACGTTCTTTGGCCAACTCTACCGAGGCCAGATAGGCCTCATCACGCATGATGCGGGTGATGTCTGCGGCAAAGTTTCTTGCCTCATCAGTATCATAGCGCTTGCTTAGCATCACCAGCGCATCACCCAGTCCGGTGTAGCCCAGTCCGATGCGGCGTTTGTTCTGTGCTTCTTGTTGTTGCTCAGGAAGTGGCCATGCGGTCACATCTAGTACGTTGTCTAGCATGCGCACTGCGACGTGTACCAGTTTCTTGAACGGTTCGTAGTCGAATCCTGCATGATTGGAGAAAGGATTCTTTACCATACGTGAAAGGTCGATGGAGCCCAGACAGCAGCAGCCATATGGTGGCAAAGGCTGTTCGGCGCAGGGATTGGTCGCTTCTATCACTTCGCAATAGGAGAGGTTGTTGTCACTGTTCATTTTGTCTATGAATAGCACACCAGGCTCTGCATGGTCGTAGGTACTCGCGATGATCTGTTTCCAGAGGTCAGTTGCACGGATTTTGCGATAGACCCACTTTCCATCAGCGCGTTGTGTCGCCCCCTGTTCTATTAGTGCTGCAGCAGGTGCGGCGATATGTACCAGTTCAAACTCACTATCGCTTTCGACTGCTTGCATCAAGGCGTCAGTGACACCGACCGAAATGTTGAAGTTACGCAAGTCGCCTTTGTCTTTGGCACTGATGAATTTTTCGATATCGGGATGATCACAGCGCAATACGCCCATCTGCGCACCACGACGAGCACCTGCGGACTCAACAGTCTCGCATGAGCGATCAAATACACGCATATAGGAAATTGGACCGCTGGCACGGGAATTGGTGCCTTTGACATGCGCCCCTTCGGGACGAATGGTGGAAAAGTCATAACCCACGCCACCGCCACGGCGCATCGTCTCGGCGGCCTGTTGCAGGGCGTCATAGATGCCGGGTTTGCCGTCACTGAAGCCAGAGATCGCATCGCCTACCGGCTGTACAAAACAGTTGATCAGTGTTGCCTGTATCTTCAGTCCTGCCGCCGAATTGATACGACCTGCTGGTACGAATCCATTCTCTTGGGCAAGAAAGAAGGCTTCTTCCCATTTGGCACGGTGTTCGGCTGTTTCTGCTTGAGCTAGACCGCGTGCCACACGACGGCGCACATCCTGCACTGATTTTTCATCTGCTTCCGCATACTTTTCCAATAGGACTTCTATGCTGATTTCTTGTGTCATTTTGGTGCTTTCTTCTTGTGCGCATGATGAAATCACTGCGCCGTTATAGCGAATTAATCTGGGGCGAGAGCCGAAATGCTTTTACCTTGTTAGGGGGGAGTAGTACGCAGTCCAACTTTATGCCGATGTTACTCCATGATCTGCTTCTGGGTTCAAATTCTTACGGAGGCGAAACACTATAGGTAGTTGCTTTTATTTCTTGCCAGACTAATTGTAGTGTTTTTGAGTGTAAATGCAAGATTGATGCTGGTCTATGTATTCTGGACGATTGGCCAGTCGTTGGGCTTGGAGTAACAGAGTGTTAGATGAAGGAATTTTGTTATGAAGATAAATATTTTGTCAGTGGTGCCGATATAAGAATCAACGGGGCAAGTTTTCGCCCGAGCAAGCAACGGAGGTGTGACATGAGCATAATGACCATGGACATGAGCAGTTATGAAGTTGATGCAGACTGCGCTAAAGATGTCGAATATGCAGAAGAAATATTGAACTCTGGTTGGAATCCTGTGTTGGCAGTCCAGCAGCATCTTGCTACAGAACTTAATGTTATATCGAGTAATCTGGTCATTGAGGACATACCTGCATTTTTGCGTAAGATGTACGCAAGTCAGCGCTAGAGGCGCAGTATTGCTTTAGAGTGGTGATGATTTTTGCCGCAAGATTGGGCGGTATTGAGTCGATTTGATTGTTCAGTCGTTGATCCCGTGCTTGCACTAAAAGATGGGTAGGTTGTTAAAGCGTGGTTATTTTGCAGTCAGCAGGTCAAGCTAGCTCTTTGAAGAAACTGCTCACTGCAGCGACACGCAGCTTTAAGTCCTCATGCTTAGATTCTATGCGGAGTTTGTCCTGTCCCGACATTTTTATATGACGCTTACTTTGGATCATGGTGATGATCTTCATTGGATCTATCGGCGGATTGGGGACGAACTGGATCATGATGGCTTCAGACGAGGCATCAACCTTTGCGATACCCAGCGGTTTAGCCAAGATGCGCAATCTGTGACTATCTAAAAGTGTCTGTGCTGGTTCAGGCAATAATCCGAAGCGATCGATGAGTTCTTGCTGCATGTCGTCTAAATCTGACTGGGATGTACAATTGGCGAAGCGTTTGTAGATGACCAGACGCTGGTGGATATCGCCACAATAGTCATTCGGCAACAGGGCGGGCGTGTGTAGATTGATTTCGGTGGTGACACCCAATGGATGCGCCATATCTGGTTCGTGACCCTGTTTGAGCGAAGCGATGGCTGCCCCGAGCATGTCGTTGTATAGCGAGAAGCCTATCTCCTGCATCTCGCCACTTTGCGATTCGCCCAGCACTTCGCCTGCACCACGAATCTCTAAGTCGTGCATGGCGAGATAGAAGCCAGACCCTAGCTGTTCCATCGCCTGTATCGCTTCCAGACGTTTCTTAGCCTGTGCGGTCAGTCCATCCATGCTGTCTACCAGTAGGTAGGCATAGGCTTGGTGGTGCGAGCGCCCGACACGGCCACGTAACTGATGAAGTTGTGCAAGTCCGAAGCGGTCAGCGCGATTCATGATGATGGTGTTGGATGTGGGCACATCGATACCAGTCTCGATGATGGTGGTGCACAGCAGCACGTTAAAACGTTGATGCGTGAAGTCTCGCATCACGCTTTCCAGCTCGCGCTCGTTCATCTGACCATGCGCAACACGTATGCGTGCTTCGGGTAGTAAGGCTTCTAATTTCTCCAACATATTGGAGATAGTATCGACTTCGTTATGCAAGAAATACACTTGCCCACCGCGCTTGAGTTCACGCAGTACCGCTTCGCGTATTACGCCCTGACTGTAACTGCTGACAAAGGTCTTAATGGACAAGCGACGCTGTGGTGCGGTTGCAATAACAGAGAAGTCGCGCAGACCTTCTAGCGACATCGCCAGTGTGCGTGGGATGGGGGTAGCGGTGAGTGTGAGTACATCGACCTCTGCGCGCATTGCCTTCAGGCGTTCCTTCTGCTGCACGCCAAAACGATGCTCCTCGTCCATGATGACCAAGCCTAGATTGTGGAACTTCACATCTTTCTGGATAAGTTTGTGAGTGCCTATGATGATGTCCAGTTTGCCTTCAGCCAAGTCATTGAGCGCTTGTGTACTCTCCTTAGCAGAACGGAAGCGCGACAACTCGGCGATACGTATGGGCCAGTCGGCAAAACGAGTACTGAAGTTCTGAAAGTGTTGCTCAGCAAGGAGTGTCGTAGGAACTAGAACCGCGACCTGTTTGCCTCCCATAGCGGCGACGAAAGCTGCACGCAAGGCCACCTCAGTCTTGCCAAAACCCACATCACCGCAGATCAGCCTGTCCATGGGTTTGGGGGATTGCAGGTCTTGTAGTACAGCCGAAATCGCTGCGGCCTGATCGGCCGTTTCCTCAAAACCGAAGTCTGCGGCAAACGCATCGTAATCGTGATGGGTGAGCGTAAAGGCGTGGCCTTTGCGCGTAGCTCTTTGCGCGTACAGGTTGAGTAACTCGGCTGCTGTGTCGCGTACTTGTTGCATGGCGCGTCGTTTGGCTTTATCCCAAGCGCCACTACCGAGCTTGTGTAAGGGAGCGCCTTCAGCGGAGCCGCCGCTGTAGCGGCCTATGACATGTAGTTGTGATACCGGTACATAAAGCTTGTCGTTACCCGCATACTCCAACAGTAGGAACTCATTCTCACCTTCGCCCAAATCTAGGTTGACCAAGCCTTGATAGCGGGCGATACCGTGTTGCTCATGCACAACGGGGTCGCCGGGTTTGAGTTCGGACAAGTCGCGCAACATGTGTTCGACGTTGCTTTTCTTGGCTGCGCGTGCGGATCTGGTTCTAGGTTGCGAGGCATATAACTCTGTTTCGGTGACGACGGCGTAGCCATCTTCATCCAGCGTAAAACCCTGTTGCACAAGTGCGGTTCCCAACATGAAGCGTTGTTTGCTCGCTAGGAAGCTGGCGTAGTCTTCGCATACGGTAGGTGTTAGCCCGTACTCCTGCAGATAGCCCGAGATAATTTCTCGTCGTCCCAAACTATCGGCAAGTAATAACACGCGTCCTTTATAGTTTTGTAGAAAATCTTGGAACGCCCGAGTCGGAATATCGGCGCGCCTGTCCACAGCGATATTTGGCACAGGGGACGTCGGACACTGCATAAGTGTTGCGCCCAGTGACTGAAGTATGTCTAAGCGTGCGAAGTCTTTGGCGCGAATGAAGAAGCGTTCTGCATCTAAAAATAATTCTTTGGGCTCAAGCAAGGGGCGTTGCGGATCGCCTCGCAACAAATTGTAGCGGCTGGCTGCATCCTTGCTGAAAGTGGTGATGGCCTCGTCGATGTCGTGATGCAAACATAAGGTTGCTTGCTTGGGTAGATAGTCGAACAAGGTCGCTGTCTGTTCAAAGAACAGCGGCAGATAGTATTCGATACCGCTCGAAGCGATGCCCTTACTCACATCTTTGTAGATACGAGCCCTAGAGGGATCACCCTCGAAGCGGTCACGGAAATTCTGGCGGAAAGTCGCCTGACCTTTTTCATCCATAGGGAACTCACGTGCTGGCAACAAACGTATCTCGGGTACGGGATACAAGGTGCGTTGAGTGTCTACATTAAAGGTGGAGATAGTCTCGATCTCATCATCGAATAGATCTATACGATAGGGTAGGACGCTACCCATGGCGAACAGGTCGATGATGCCGCCTCGTATACAGTACTCACCGGGTGTCAGCACCTGCTGTACATGACTGTAACCAGCGATGGTGAGTTGTTCGCGCAACTGCGCGAGATTTAGTTTTTCCTTGCGTTTTAGGAAGAAGGTGTAAGCGGCCAAGTGTTCGACAGGCGGGAATGGGTAAAGTGCTGTGGTGATAGGCACGATGACCACATCGCAGGCCTCGCTGCGGATGTGATGCAAAGTCGCCAAGCGCTCTGAGATCAGATCCTGATGTGGCGAAAAATGATCATAAGGCAGCGTCTCCCAGTCAGGCAGCAGATGCACGCGTAATTTGGGTGAGAAGTAAGGTATCTCTTCAAAGAGTCGTTGCGCTTCGAGTGCATTAGCGGCGATCACAATCAATGGGGACTGGCGCTCAGCAAGTTGTGCCAAAGCAAGCGCATCGGCTGAGCCTGATAGATGCGTGTAACGAGGTGATAAATGTACAGAAGAGAACAGCATGCGGGAAAATCTTGAAGCGGGAAAGGCAGGCATTATAAGTCAGTTGCGAATTTCAGAGCACTACATAGGGTAAAAGTACGGCAGTTTTAAAGCCCTATTCACGCTATGTGCGAGTAGCTTGAGTCGTTAAGCTTGCCGTTACCGCGTCATAAAATGGGACTTCGTCGCTTTATGATGTGTAGAATCCTCTTTTTTCAATTGCTATGGTTGAAGTGGGCGGGGCGTATATCGTCTCTCGACAAGAATAAGAAACGAACCAAGGAATAATCGTATGCAGAAGTCACACAATGTGATGCCCAAAGTGCTCATAGTTGAAGATAGCAAGGTCACAATAAGTGTTTTGAACACTTACCTTGAGAATATGGGTATCACCCAGATATTTAAGGCTGAGTCTGGCGAGCAGGCGATGGCACTTTATCGCAAGGAGCGGCCAGACATCATCTTGCTGGATATACAACTCCCCGATATAGACGGATTCTCTATTGCACAACAAGTACGCAAATTAGAGCAGAAGGATGATTGGACGGCCATCATCTTTTTAACCGGCATGTCTAAAGACGAGGACTTGGCACGCGGCATAAATGTTGGTGGGGATGACTATCTGACTAAGCCCGTCAGTTCAGTGGTGTTGGAAGCCAAAGTGCGAGCCATGCAGCGTTTGCTGAAGATGCAGCGCGAACTGGTCAAAGTCACACGTGAACTAAATGTCGCCAATGCCGAACTGCAACGCTTATCTACGACCGATGCGCTTACGGGTATCGCCAATCGTCGTGCCCTGAATGATTTTCTGTCGCGTGAATGGCGCCGCTGTTCGCGTATCAAAAAACAAATGTCTCTGGTCATGTTGGATATCGATTTCTTCAAGCTCTATAACGACAAATATGGTCATCAAGCAGGTGATGACTGTCTCAGAAGTGTAGCTGAACAAATTTTGCGTGCTGCACCGCGTGGTACTGATATGGCTGCCCGTTATGGCGGGGAAGAATTCATGCTGGTGTTAAGTGAGACCAATGCGGATGGTGCTGTTTGGATTGCAGAGCGGGTACGCCAGATGGTGGCAGACCTGAAAGTCATTCACTATGCGACCCCTAGCAAGCAGGTGTCTGTGAGTTGCGGAGTGGTGACCGTATTGCCAGAAAGTGGTCGCACTTTAGAAGTGTTCCTGAAATCTGTAGACGCAGCTTTGTATCAGGCTAAACGTGGTGGTCGTGACCAAGTGGTATGCGGAGAGTATGGTAAAACCTGATGGGTCACACCTTGATCAATAGGTCGTTGAGCAAAGCCGCAGACTGAGTTGGGGTGGCGAATATCGTCCCGCTTACCCAAAATACGTCCTCGGCACGACTACCCAATGTATTGACCTTGGCGCGATGCAGGCGTACCTGATACTGATCGAATAACCGTGCGATACGTGCCAGCAATCCAGGACGATCTCCCGCAACGAAAGACAGCACGAAAGCCCCCTTATTGTCAGATACGAGGTTGACTTTGTTACCGATGGGGAAGTGCTTGAGTTGCCGGTTGACGCGACCACTTGCTTGGATCGTGAAGGGGCGGTCCAGTGTGATTTCTTGAGCAAGTTCAAACTCTATATAAGCCATGATGTCACGGTAGGCCGTTGCGCTTTCGGTCACCTGCATGATCTGAAAACTGTTCAAGGCATAGCCATGTTGTGTGGTGTGTATTTTGGCTTCGACGATGGTGTAATTCATACGCGCAAAGAAGTCACAGATGCGCGCAAACAGTGTACGTTTATCATGGCAATACACCATCACCTGCAGGCCTTCGCCCACTCGGCTTAGACGTGCTTTGACAATGGGCTTGTCAGTATTGACTTGGTAGGCCAGTAAGCGTGTGTGCCAGGCGATTTCTTGGGCTTCATGATCCAAGAAGTAACTATCTTCGAGCTGTGCCCAGAATAGCTGGTAACTGGGCGCGGTCAGCGCGTATAGGTTTAGCGTTGTGGCCGCTTCCTGACGTATTTCGCTCAATTGATCTGCTGCTTGTCCGTCACGTAGATAGCGACGGGTACGTAGAAACAGGTCCTCCATGAGTTTAGCTTTCCACGCATTCCATACCTTGGGGCTGGTGCCCCGCACATCGGCAACGGTCAACAGGTATAGGGACACTAGGTAGCGATCGTTCTTGATCTTCGCGGCGAAGCCAGCGATGACATCTGGGTCTGAGATATCCTGTTTTTGTGCGGTTGAAGAGAGATTGAGATGTTGTTCTACCAACCATACGACCAGCTCTGTATCGTCACGACTCAGTTCATGCTGCTTACAGAATAAGCGCGCATCCTTTTTACCCAATTGCGAATGATCGCCACCGCGGCCTTTGGCGATGTCGTGGAATAAGCCCGCCACATAAAGCACTTCAGGTCTGGCAAATTCGTTGATCAGCTTGCTGCACATTGGATGTTCGTGGGCGAACTCTTCCACGGCAAAGCGGCGCAGGTTGCGCACCACCATTAGGATGTGCTCATCTACTGTATAGACATGAAAAAGATCGTGCTGCATCTGTCCCACGATATGTCCAAAGGCTGGAATATAGCGACCAAGTATGCCGTATTGGTTCATGCGCCGTAGGCCATGGAGCAGGCCTTGAGGTTGGCGGAAGGTCGACATGAAAAGTTTGCGGTTCACTGGATCGCGGCGGAACTTTGCGTCTATCAGGTCGCGCGCGCGCCATACGGCACGTAGTGTCTTGGCGGTCAGATCCGTTAGTTCTGGATGCTGTTGTAGTAACAGGAATAATTCGAAGATTGCGTGCGGGGTGTGCTCGAAGAGCTTTTCGTCGCGAATATCCAGCAAGCTGCCAATCACGCGGAAGCGCTCATTGAGCGCATGTTGCGGCTGAGTGTCGCGGAATAGATAATCACGCAGATTCTGCAGCAAAATGGTATTGAATTGGCGTACTGCACGCCGAGTTTGGTAGTAGCGTTGCATCAGGTGCTCGCTGGCGCGTCTGTGGGACGATGCAACTATGCCCATCTGTTCGGCCAACTGGGTTTGAAAATCAAACATTAATCGGTCTTCACGACGTTTGGCCATATAGTGCAATCGTGCTCGTAATGTCTTGAGTAGAGAATCATGGCGTGCGATTTGACGCGCTTCACTGATAGTAATCAAGCCAGCATTTGCCAGATCTTTCCAGCTATTGCCCAAGCCGGCAGCACGACTGATCCAGGAGATGGTTTGTAGGTCACGCAATCCACCTGGACTTTCTTTCAGGTTGGGCTCTAGATTGAAATCGAAGTCTGCGTAACGTGCATGTCTTTGTTGCTGCTCATGGAGTTTAGCGAGAAAGAATGCACGCGGGTCTAATTGTGCCAATGTGGCCTGCTGCATTTTCTCAAATAGAGAAGAGTCACCGGTGATTCGCCGTGCTTCTAGCAGATTGGTCTGTACCGTGATGTCATGGGATTCATTTAGGCACTCTGCGATAGTCCGTATGCTGTGGCCAACCTCCAAGCCAATGTCCCATAACTGGGCGACCAGTTCAGAGAGCTTGATCTGTAAGACTTCGTCCGCATCCTGCGACAACAAGATGAGTAGGTCAATATCAGATTTGGGAGAGAGTTCGCCACGACCATAACCGCCCACTGCGACAAGTGATATATCGTTTGGTAGGCCTAGCGCATTCCAGACTCTGCGCAAGTATTGGTCTATCAGGTGGCTATGGGCTGCAAGCAGGCGCGTGACTCGACCATGTTGCAGATAACGACGCTCTAACTCCGCCCTATCCTCTCGCAATGCATCGCGCAGGCCAGGTATAGAGACTTCAGAGTCGGTTCGCAACGCTTGATGCATGCGCATCTTTTATGGCGGGCTTAGATGGTCGCAGGGGATGGGCACCCATCTGAGACTGTTAAGACTTCATAGCCTATCTCGGTCACTAAGATGGTGTGCTCATACTGTGCTGAAAGACTGTGATCTTTTGTTACCACCGTCCAACCATCGCCCAGTTGTTTGATGTCTTTCTTGCCTGCATTGATCATAGGCTCGATGGTGAAGATCATGCCAGGTTCTAAGCGCAGTCCTGTTTTGGGACGGCCATAATGAAGAACCTGAGGCTCTTCATGAAAACGCAAGCCTATACCGTGACCGCAAAACTCACGTACTACGCTATAACCTAGTGGTTCAACGAAGCTCTGTATGGCATGACCGACATCCCCAAGATAGGCACCCGGTTTAACGACGCGTATACCGCGCCACATCGCTTGATAGGTGGTTTCACATAGGCGCTTGGATTGGATGGAGGGTTCGCCCACATAGAACATACGGCTGCTGTCACCGTGGTAGCCGTCCTTGATGACCGTGATATCAAGATTGATGATGTCGCCATTCTTGAGCACCTTGTCACTCGGGACGCCGTGGCAAATCTGGTGATTGATGGAGGTACAGATTGATTTTGGATAAGGTTTATGGCCACCTGGTGCATAGTTTAAAGGCGCAGGTATGCCTTTCTGTACGCCCACGATCAAATCATGGCACAGCTTGTCTAGCTCGTTGGTAGTTACGCCTGCCTTAACGTATGGCCCGATGTAATCGAGTACTTCGCTGGTCAGTCGACCTGCTATGCGCATCTTTTCGATGTCGGCTTGAGTCTTAATGGATACGGACATTGTTTTTGTAGGGTTATTGCGGGTTGGTAGGTGTCCGAGAATATCACGCGATTTCCATGCATGACAATCATTAAGGATGTTGCATGCTCACTTGGGGGCTTGTGGCATGCAATCTAAGGAACTAAACTGCCCCCGCGTGTGACTAAGCGACGCAGCAAACATTATTATCCATTCAGGAGTCATCATGAAAAAATCGTTGTTATTGGCCTTGTTGTTATCCATCGGTGCGCAAGCGCAAGCAGTTGATATGGGCGCGGTATTGGGTGGCGCATTGGGCGGCGGAGCAGGTGCGGCAGTAGGTCAGAATACAGGTGGCAAGAATGGAGCAATTGTAGGTGGCGCGATCGGTGGTGCTGCGGGTGCTGCTATAGGCAGTAGTAATAATTCGAACACGCAAGCGGCGCCTCAAGCTGCTCAGCAGCAGGTTCGTCAACGCGATAACGAAGAAGAGCATGATCGCAGACATAAGCATGAACATGAGAGCCATCGTAATCATGATCATGATCGTGGTCGCGACTGATTAGTTAAAAAATTACATCAATACAAGGGAAATGCTATGAAAAAATATAGTTTGGTTGCAGTGTTGTTCTTGGCTGCCTGTGCCAATGATCCTCAGATGGGTAGTACGGTCGGTGGCGCAGTTGGTGGCGGTACTGGTGCTGCCGTGGGTTACGGTTGGGGTGGTCAACAAGGCGCAATCATCGGTGGAGCCATTGGCGGCGCCACGGGCGCAGCGGTTGGCGGCAATAGCAGTCGTGTGCAGCAATCTGGAAGTGTGGCTGGCGGGATGAATAATGGTGGAGTTCAGCAGCGCAATGAAGGCCGTTATGAGCGTGGTGATAAGCGGGGACGTGACGGCGAGCGTCGTGATCGCCGAGGTGAGCGTGATGAGGAAGATCGCGGTGACGATAGAGAGCGTGGTAATCATTACGGACACGATTGATTGCTAGATAAATGTACGGACAAAAGGGCACGCTTAAGTGCCCTTTTGATTTTGTACATAGGGCGATTGTTTGGGTTGAGTAGAAGTGCCGATTGATGCTAGAATGCTGGCCGCATCGAAATAGGTCGATGTTAATTTCCCGCTCGCACCAGTTGGGGTGCTCTTTAAGAGTCAAGCTAGCGAGTGGTAGTTTTAACCCTTAACACAATGGAGTAAGTCATGGCTGTAACTATGCGTCAAATGTTGGAAGCTGGTGTTCACTTTGGTCACCAAACCCGTTTCTGGAATCCGAAGATGGCTCCGTTCATCTTTGGTCATCGCAACAAGATTCACATCATTAACTTGGAGAAGACAGTAACGATGTTCGCTGAGGCGGAAAACTTCGTGCGTAAGCTGTCTGCCAAAAAAGGTAATGTGTTGTTCGTTGCAACCAAGCGTCAAGCGCGTGAAATCCTTCAAGAGGAAGCGGTTCGTGCTGACTCTCCTTTTGTTAACTTTCGCTGGTTGGGTGGCATGTTGACCAATCATAAGACTGTGCAGTTGTCTATCAAGCGTCTGCGTGAGTTGGAGCAGTTGACTGCTGATGGCGCAAGTGAGAAGGTCTCCAAGAAAGAGGCGCTGATGATGAAGCGCGAATTGGATAAGTTGGAGCGTAGTTTGGGGGGTATCAAGGATATGCAAGGCTTGCCATCAGCGCTTTTTGTAATCGACGTTGGTTACCAGAAGGGTGCCATCGTTGAGGCGCAAAAGCTGGGTATACCAGTTATTGGTATCGTCGATACCAATAACTCTCCATTGGGTGTGGATTACATCATTCCTGGTAATGATGACTCTACGCAGGCTATTCGTTTGTATGCGCGCGGCATCGCTGATGCGATTTTGGAAGGTCGTGCTCAGGCATTGAATGAATTGGTTGAGCAAGTTGCGGAACAAGCAGCCTAATTAATTTTGGGCGCATGGAAGGGGCGCAAGCCCCTTTTTTTGTAAGTTTTTATCGGAATTGATGGAGTATAAAATGGCAGAAATTACTGCAAGCATGGTCAAAGAGTTACGTGAATTAACCGGTCTGGGCATGATGGAATGCAAAAAGGCGTTGGTTGAGTCAAACGGTGACCTAAAAGTTGCTGAAGAGCAAATGCGCATCAAGAGCGGTGCAAAGGCTAGCAAGGCTTCGAGTCGTGTGACGGCTGAAGGTGTTGTTGGTGCATTTATTGCTGTGGATGGTAAGGCTGGCGCGGTTGTTGAAGTAAATTGCGAAACTGACTTTGTGGCTAAGAATAATGATTTTGTTGCATTTGCTAAGAATGTTGCTGAAACAGTATCAAAGCACAATCCGGCGGATATCGCTGCATTGATGGTATTGACGATTGCGAACGGCGACTTGAGTGTTGAGGAGGCGCGCAAAGCATTGTTGGTTAAGCTGGGTGAAAATCTGACTGTCCGTCGTTTTGAGCGTTACGAAACGGTTGCTGGTAAATTGGCGAGTTACTTGCATGGCAGCAAAATTGGTGTTTTGTTGAGCTATACCGGTGGTGATGAAGCCATGGGGCGTGATATCGCAATGCACATCGCTGCAAGCAAGCCTAAGTCTGTGGATGTTTCGGGTGTTAATCCTGTAGATATCGAAACCGAGCGTCGTATTGCAATTGAAAAGGCGCGTGAGGGTGGTAAGCCAGAAGCGATGTTGGAAAAAATCGCAGAAGGTACTGTGCAGAAGTTCTTGAAAGAAGTGACATTGTTGGGTCAAGTCTTTGTTAAGGCTGAAGACGGTAAGCAAACTATCGAGCAGCTGCTTAAGAGCAAGAGCGCTACTGTTGTGGCATTCCAGATGTTCACGGTAGGTGAGGGTATTGAGAAGAAAGTAGAAGATTACGCAGAAGAAGTGGCTAAAGCTGTTGCAGCTTTGCAGGCGTAATCACCATGAGCACACCAGTCTATAAGCGCATCCTGCTCAAGCTCAGTGGCGAAGCTCTGATGGGTGATGATAGCTATGGTATTAATCGTGTCGTAGTGGAGCGTATCGTTGCCGAGATCGCTGAAGTCGTTGGGATGGGTGTGCAAGTGGCCATGGTGGTCGGTGGTGGCAATATCTTCCGTGGTGTGGCTCCGGCAGCTGCGGGTATGGATAGAGCGACAGCTGATTACATGGGTATGTTAGCCACGGTGATGAACTCAATGGCCCTGCAAGATGCCATGAAACGAGCGGGTCTGGACTGTCGCGTGCAATCTGCGCTGAGTCTGGAGCAGGTCGCCGAGCCATTCATTCGTGGCAAAGCACTGCGTTATTTAGAAGACGGTAAGGTCGTCATCTTCGCTGCTGGTATTGGTAGTCCGTTCTTTACAACTGACACCGCTGCTGCCTTGCGTGGCGTGGAAATGTCTGCGGAGATCGTGATCAAAGCCACTAAAGTGGATGGTATTTATACTGCCGATCCTAAAAAGGACCCACACGCGATTCGCTATCAAAGCCTAAGCTTTGATGAGGCGATTAGTAAGAATTTGCAAGTGATGGATGCGACTGCTTTGACGCTGTGCCGCGATCAGAAGCTCCCCATCTGTGTGTTTAGTATCTTCAAGCCGGGTGCGCTCAAACGAGTCGTCTTTGGTGAAGGTGAGGGTACTATCGTACGTTGTGACTGATAGCCAACGCCCAAGCACTGCTTGGGTTTTGACTTTTCGGAGTTGCAGAAGTTGTTCCAGTGTCGGTCGTGCTAAGGCGTGACGACATCATCAGGAGATAAATCGTGATTGCTGACATCAAAAACACCACTGAACAAAAGATGAACAAGTCGCTTGATTCTTTGAAGGCTGACTTAAGTAAGGTGCGCACGGGACGTGCACATACTGGTTTGTTAGATCATGTTACTGTCGATTACTACGGTAGTCCCACGCTGGTGACGCAAGTCGCCAATGTCACTTTAGTCGATGCGCGCACCATAGGCGTTCAGCCTTGGGAAAAGAACATGGTAGGTCCGGTCGAGCGTGCCATCCGCGATGCGAATCTGGGTTTGAATCCGGCGACCAACGGTGAAATGATCCGTGTGCCTATGCCTATGCTTACAGAAGAGCGCCGCCGAGATCTGATCAAGGTGGTCAAGGCTGAGGGTGAGAACGCCAAGATCGCAGTGCGCAACATCCGTCGTGATGCCAACAATACTTTGAAAGAAGCGTTGAAGAAGAAAGAAATCGCAGAGGATGAAGAGCGTCGTACCCAAGACGATATCCAAAAGTTGACCGATCGTTTTGTCATTGAGATCGACAAGGCTTTGGCCGCAAAAGAAACTGATCTGATGGCTGTTTGATAGTCAGGCTATCAGAATGACTAATCAGTCGAGTTCGACGCGTACTATTCCGGAGGTGGCAGCTGTTCCGCGCCATATCGCCATCATTATGGATGGCAATGGACGATGGGCAAAGCAACGCTTCATGCCGCGTGTGATGGGCCATCAACGTGGTGTGGAGTCATTGCGTGAAGTCGTCAGGGCATGTCGAGATATGGGTGTGGGCTATCTGACGGTATTCGCTTTCAGTAGTGAGAATTGGCGTCGCCCAGCCGATGAAGTCTCTTTCCTGATGGGTCTCTTCATCAAGGTCTTGGAGCGTGAAGCGGCCAAGATGCATCGCAATAATATCCGTTTAAAAATCATAGGCGACCGTAGTCAGTTCGATGAGAAGTTGCGTATCGCGATGGAAGATGCCGAGCGACTCACGTCAGAGAATAATGGTTTGACCTTGACCATTGCCGCCAATTACGGCGGCCGTTGGGATGTTATGCATGCTGTGCATGAAATGCTACAAGCACATCCTGAATGGGGGCAGAGCTTCACAGAGGATCAGCTGCAACCCTATCTTTCCATGAGTGATGCGCCGGAGCCGGATCTTTTTATCCGTACCGGAGGCGAGCAACGCATCAGTAATTTCATGCTTTGGCAATTGGCGTACACGGAGTTGTACTTTACCGACACCCTATGGCCGGCATTCAACAAAATAGAGCTCGAAAAAGCCATCGCTTCTTACCAAAACCGTGAACGTCGTTTCGGACGTACCAGCGAACAAGTTCAGCAAATTTCTGCGCAAGCCCAAACTGATAAAGGAACAACGCGTGCTTAAATCCAGAGTCATCACCGCCATCGTTCTATTGTTATTGTTATTGTCAGCGCTCTTTTTGTTGCCTGCCATGGCTTGGGCTGTGCTGGCCATTGTCATGGTGATGCAAGGTGTTACCGAATGGAGCAAGCTGGCTAAGCTAGAGTCTACAGCTGGCAAGGTCTATTGGGGTTTGACACTAGTAATCATGGTGGCTATACAATTTTTTGCACCCCAGGCGCAGGGCGCACAACTTGCCATGCATTTGTGGATATATGCCGTGTCCGCTGTGCTTTGGTTGTTCATTGTGCCTACTTGGATGATTGCTTCTTGGAAAGTTGAAAATCCTATCGTCATGGCCTTGGTCGGATGGGCATTGTTGATTCCTACTGGCTTGGCGATGATGGATCTGCGCGCCATTAGTCCTTGGTTGCTGTTGTTTGTGATGGGCTTGGTATGGGTCGCTGATAGTGCGGCATATTTTGCTGGTCGTAAATTCGGTAAACGCAAGCTTGCGCCCAGCATCAGTCCCGGCAAGACCTGGGAAGGTGTGGCCGGTGCGATGCTGGGCGTCACCATCTACGTGGTAGCAGTATGGAATTATATGGGTGGGAGCATGGGCGGCCATGCCGTTTTGCCTGTCCTATTGCTGGCGGCTTGGTGGTGGGTGGGTTTAGCCATCATCGGCGATCTGTTTGAGTCTGCTATTAAACGTCAGGCAGGCGTCAAAGACAGTGGCGCACTGTTGCCGGGCCACGGTGGTTTATTGGATCGTATCGATGCACTGACCTCCACCTTACCATTGGCCGCTTTAGTCGTCTTGTTGCAGGTCTTGCGCTAGGCCTTCCCAGTAGCTATCTGTGATTATCCGCGCCCAGACCCCTTAAACGTATTCAAGCAGGCTCACTCATGCAAAATCTAACCATCTTAGGATCCACTGGCAGTATAGGAACGAGTACGTTGGATGTCGTTGCACGTCATCCGGACCGTTTTCGTGTCTTTGCGCTGACAGCCTACCGTCAAGTTGATTTGTTATTTAAGCAGTGTGTGCAATTCCAACCTAGCTATGCAGTGCTATTGGAAGACTCGGCAGTAGATCAGTTGCGGGCACGCGTCAAGGATGCAGGATTAAAAGTAGAAGTGTTGAGCGGTGTAGAGGCACTTGAGCAAGTTTGTGTAGCTGCCGAAGTCGATGCGGTGATGGCGGCCATTGTCGGTGCGGCAGGTCTGCGTCCAACTTTAGCTGCGGCCAAAGCTGGCAAAAAGATATTGCTGGCCAACAAAGAGACCTTGGTCATGGCAGGCAATGTGTTCATGGATGCGGTCAAGCTTAGTGGTTCGGCCTTGTTACCTATAGACAGCGAGCACAATGCGATCTTTCAAGCTTTACCACGAGGCTACAACGGTGATAAGACTAGCGCAGGCGTGCGCCGCATACTGCTGACAGCATCTGGTGGGCCATTTAGAAACACGCCATTGGAACAATTGCGCGATGCCACACCTGAGCAAGCGTGTGCCCACCCCAATTGGGTGATGGGCCGTAAAATTTCAGTCGATTCCGCCAGCATGATGAACAAAGGCCTAGAAGTCATTGAGGCGCATTGGCTGTTCAATGCCAGTGCTGATGATATCCAGGTGGTGGTTCATCCGCAGAGTGTGATCCACTCCTTAGTCGAGTATGTGGATGGTTCGGTGATCGCTCAGCTCGGTAATCCGGACATGCGCACGCCGATAGCATATGGCTTGGCCTATCCTGAGCGCATCGACTCGGGCGTGGGGCCCTTAGACCTGTTCAAAGTCGCCACAATGAATTTTGTCGCTCCAGACTTCGAACGCTTCCCTTGTTTGGCTTTGGCTTATCAGGCATTGCGAACTGCAGGAACTGCCCCTGCGATGTTGAACGCAGCCAATGAGGTCGCAGTAGAAGCCTTTCTCGATAAACGGATCGCCTTTCTGGATATCCCTAAGGTCATAGAGCAGGTATTGAACCAATTGCCAGTCTGTCCTGTCCATGAGCTCGATGATGTGCTGCTGGCCGATGCCCAGGCACGCGTCGCAGCTGTAACTCAATTAGGATGATTAAATGACGACAGTCTTGGCTTTTATCGTAGCGATTGCGCTGTTGGTAGTGTTCCATGAGCTGGGTCACTACTGGGTCGCACGTCGCTGCGGAGTAAAGGTGCTGCGATTCTCCTTTGGTTTTGGCAAGCCACTGTATACCAAACGCTTTGCAAATTCTGATACCGAGTGGGTGATTTCGGCTATACCGCTGGGTGGATACGTAAAGATGTTGGATGAGCGCGAGGGTGAGGTTGCGCCTGAGGAACTTCAGTACGCATTCAACAGCAAATCAGTTTGGCAGCGTATGTCCATCGTAGTAGCCGGTCCATTAGCAAACTTCATCTTGGCAATCTTTCTGTATTGGGTCGTGTTCATGCACGGTGTACCCGGCATCAAGCCTATATTGGGCGAAGTGAGCGCAGCCAGTCCGGCCGCATACGCACAATTGCAGGCCGGCGAGACCATTACTAGTATCGATGGTGATGCGATTCCTAGTTGGCAAGAACTACGTTGGCGGTTACTGGATCTAGGGCTGCAACAAAAGTCGATACGCGTTGAGGGGGTGTCGTCGAGTGGGACAACTTTGTTTCACGAGTTGGATTTGTCATCTGTACAAGCCACAGATCTGGATGGTGATTTTCTAAGTAAATTAGGCCTGCATCTTTATCAGCCTAAAGTGTTGCCTGTGATCGGTCGCTTGACAGAGGATGGTGTGGCACGAGAGGCGGGTTTGCAGGAGGGCGATGTCATCCTGAGTGCGGATGGCAAGATGCTGCAACGCTGGGATGAACTAGTGCAAGCAGTCAGCTCGCATCCTCAGCAAACCGTCGTGCTAGAAGTTCAGCGCGGCGAGAAGGTCTTCAATATCTCAATGCAACCTAGGGCGACACAAGAAGCTGGCAAAGCGGTCGGCAAGATAGGTGCGGGCCCGAAATTGAATGAGGCTGAATGGCGTGCTTTGTTGAACGAAGTTGGCTATGGCCCTGTGGATGCGCTCTACCAATCTTGGCGCAAGACGATAGAGACCACTGTCATCAGTCTGAAGATGATGGGCAAGATGTTGGTGGGGCAAGTCTCCATGAAAAATCTCAGCGGCCCAATCACCATAGCAGATTTCGCGGGGCAGTCGGCTCAGATGGGCGTTGCTGCCTATTTGGGATTCTTGGCTTTGGTCAGTATCAGTCTTGGGGTGTTGAATTTGCTCCCTGTACCTTTATTAGATGGCGGGCACTTGCTGTATTATGTCGCCGAAGCAATTAAGGGCAGTCCCGTCTCTGAACAGGCTTGGGAGATAGGACAAAAGATAGGCATCGCCTTCCTCGGAACGCTGATGTTTTTTGCGCTGTATAACGATGTAAGCCGCCTGATTTCTGGTTAGAAAAATAATGAATTTTAAAAAGATCGCGGGAGTAGTCCCGTCCCTCTCCTTGTTGCTTTTTTCGCTGAATTCCTATGCTGAAATCACGCCATTTGTCGTCAAAGACATCCGTGTGGAAGGTATACAACGTACCGAAGCCGGCACGGTATTCAGTTATCTGCCTGTCAAGGTGGGTGACACTATGGACGAGAAGCAAGCGACCAATTCGGTGCGTGCTTTGTTCGCTACCGGTTTCTTCAAAGATGTGCGCCTATTGGCAGATCAGGGTGTCTTGATTGTCAAAGTAGAGGAACGCCCTTCTATCGCGAGTATCGAGATTAAAGGCGTCAGAGACTTCTCTAAGGATCAGCTCAAGGATAATATGAAATATGCCGGTCTGGTAGAGGCTCGTATATTTGACAGATCAGCGATGGAAAAGGCAGCACAAGACCTTAAGCGTCAATATGTTGCACGTGGAAAATACTCGGTCAAGGTTGATACACAAGTTACGGAGTTGGAGCGCAATCGTGTAGCCATTGTTTTTACCGTTGTTGAGGGTTATGTCTCGAAAATAAAGCAGATCAACATCATCGGCAATCACGATTATAAGGAAGAGGATTTGCTCGACATGATGAAGTTGAGTACGCCAGGTTGGTTCAGTTGGCTTGGTAGTAGTGATCAGTACTCCAAGCAGAAACTGTCGGCGGACATGGAGACTATGCGCTCTTTCTATCTGGATAACGGCTATCTGGAGTTTGCGATTGAATCCACACAAGTCTCAATTTCGCCGGACAAAAAAGATATCTATATCACGCTTAATATCAAAGAGGGCGCCAAATACACCGTGGGTAAGATCGGTATCTCGGGCAATACTCTGATACCCAAGTCTGATGTGGAGAAATTGATCGAAATCAAAGCGGGTGATGTGTTCTCGCGCAAAGCACTTACGGATACCAGCAAGAAGATAGGTGAGCGCTTAGGTGTTGATGGCTATGCCTTCGCGAATGTAAATGCTGTACCTGACATCAACAAAACGTCCCACACAGTTTCTTTTAACTTTGTGGTCGATCCAGGCAGTCGTGTGTATATACGACACATGGATATAGAGGGAAACACTAAAACGCGCGACGAAGTAATTCGCCGTGAGTTCCGTCAGGTGGAAGGTTCTTGGTTCGATATCGAGAAGATCAAAAAATCTAAGCAGCGTGTGGATAGATTGAATTTTTTCTCTGAAGTGAACATCGAGACGCCGGCAGTACAAGGTACGAGCGATCAGATGGATGTAAAGATGTCGGTGAAGGAAAAGTCTACAGGAACGTTCTCTATTGGTATGGGTTATAACAGCGGAGAGGGTATCGTGCTTAACGGTGGTATCACTCAGGCGAATCTCTTTGGTAGTGGAAATAACCTTTCTACCACGATGAATACCAGTAAGGTGAATCGCAACGTTTCCGTCTCTTACACAAATCCCTATTGGACAGATGATGGTGTCAGCCGTGGTTTTGACATCTACAATCGTAACACCAACGCATCTAACTTTTCTGTCAGCCAATACACATCATCGACTCAAGGTGGAGGGGTTCGATTCGGCGTGCCGATAGGTGAGGACGAGCATGTAAGCTATGGTTTATCAGTAGAACGCTCCAAAATTGGTTTGACGGCATACAGTCCACCCCGATATCTGACCTATGTGAACCAATTTGGCTCGCAGAACACCACTGTGTTGGGTACGGCAGGTTGGGGGAGGGATACTCGCGATAGTGCCATATACACAACCTCGGGTGCGGTGCAGCACTTGTATTTAGAAGCGGCATTGCCAATATTGGATATGCGTTATGCCAAGTTGAATTACGACCAACAAAACTATTTCAAGATTAATGATGACTGGGTATTGATGTCCAATGGACAAGCAGGTGTGGGGGGCGGTTATGCGGGCAAGCAGATGCCGTTCTTTAAGAATTTTTATGCGGGCGGTCCTGGTTCAGTGCGTGGTTACGATCCAAACTCATTAGGCCCACGCGATGCAAGCAATTTATCCATAGGCGGCACCAAGCGTGTCGTGGGTAGTTTGGAGTTGTTCGGCCCCGTCCCTGGTAGTAAGGAAAAATCTACCCGACTCAGTGGCTTTATCGATGGTGGTGCAGTCTACGGACCCACGGACATACAAGGAAGTATGGGGATGCGTTACTCAGCAGGCCTAGCATTTACTTGGTTGTCCCCTATGGGGCCATTGAAGTTCAGTTATGGTCTTGCATTGAATAAACAACCTATAGATAAGATACAAAAGCTACAATTCACGCTAGGTTCGATGTTTTAGCCTAGGTGTATACCGTCATGCAGCAAGAAAGGTTGAGGAAATACTATGAAAAATTTGATTAATGCGATGTTGTTTGCGTTGATGGCTGTTGCTGGCTATGCGCACGCCACCGAGTTTAAGGTGGGCGTGGTGGACACTGAGCGCGTGCTCAGAGAGTCTGTACCCGCGATGAGTGCTGAAAAGAAGATTGAGAAAGAGTTTTCAGCACGCGACGCTGATATCAAGGCGTTGGCTAAGCAGGCCAAGGAGTTGCAGGTCACGTTAGAAAAAGATAACAACAAGCTAACTGATGCCGAGCATCGCAACAAGGAGCGCGAGCTGACTAGCATGAATGTCAATCTGCAGCGTATGCAACGCGAGTTTCGTGAAGATCTGAATCTGCGCAAGAATGAAGAACTGGCCATCGTGCTGGACAAAGCGAACAAGGCGATACAACAGATTGCATCTACCGAGAAGTTCGACTTGATCTTACAGGAGGCGGTGTATCGCAATCCTAAGATAGACATCACCGACAAAGTCATCAAATTCTTGGCTAATGGGAAAGTGGATGACGCGAGCAATAACTCTGCTAACTGACCCATTACGTATGACCAAGAATACATATCGTTTGGATGACATTGCCGAACTTTTGGGCGGGCAAGTCATGGGTGATGGCAGCGTTGTCATAGATCAGATATCCACGCTGGATGCGGCGACTAGTAGCCAGATCAGTTTTCTGACCAACAGCAAGTACCGCGCACAATTGGCGCATACCAAGGCAGGTGCCTTGATTCTAAGTGCAGCCGATGTTGATGTGACAGAACTGCCGCGCATTATTTCCGACAACCCTTATGCATATTTCGCGAAGGTGTCTGCACTACTCAATCCCTTGCCACAAGCACCGCAGGGTATTCACAGGAATGCTGTGGTGGCGGCGAGCGCTGTCATCGCTGCGACTGCCAGCATCGCCGCAACGGCAGTGATAGGCGACGGTGCAACCATAGGTGAGCACAGCGTGATCGGTGAGGGTTGCGTCATCGGTGAGCGCGTGCAGATTGGTAGCTGCGTGCGCATGTATCCACGTGTGGTGGTGTATCACGACTGCGTCATCGGCGACCGTTTGATTGCGCACTCAGGTGTTGTAATCGGTGCGGACGGATTTGGCATTGCCATGGATGGCGATCACTGGATCAAGATACCGCAGATAGGTCGAGTGGTGATAGGTAATGACGTGGAGATTGGGGCGAACACCACCATAGATCGTGGCGCTTTGTCAGACACTGTGATTGAAGACGGCGTGAAGATGGACAACCAGATACAGATCGCGCACAACGTACACGTAGGTGCACATACTGCGATTGCAGGCTGTGTAGGTATCGCGGGTAGCGCAGTGATAGGCAAATATTGCCGTATCGGGGGTAGTGCTGGGATATTGGGACATTTGCAGATTGCTGATAACGTCGAAATTGCTTCGTTCTCGCTGATTGGGAAATCGATACGCGAAGCGGGTTCATATGCCGCCATCTATCCCTTCAGTAAGACAGAAGAGTGGCGTAAGAACGCAGTTCATTTGCGTCATTTAGATGATTTAGTAGGACGCATTAAAGCATTAGAAAAACAAGTCAAAACATTACAGGGGGAAGCACCATGAGCATACAAATGAATATCCACGAGATATTGGAGACACTACCGCACCGCTACCCATTCCTCTTGGTCGATCGTGTATTGTCTATGGAGCCGGGCAAGTCCATCGTGGCACTGAAAAACGTGACCATCAATGAGCCCTTCTTCCCCGGCCACTACCCGCATCACCCAGTCATGCCGGGTGTGCTGATCATCGAGGCGATGGCGCAAGTGGCAGCATTGTTGTCCTTCAAGTCCATGGTGGCTGATCCTACAAAGAAATCTGTCTACTACTTTGCAGGTATCGATGGCGCGCGTTTCAAGCGTCCGGTAAGTGCGGGTGATCAAATCATCTTCAAAGTGGAGTTGTTGCGCAGCATGCGCGGCCTGTTTAAATTCAAGGCTGAGGCTTTTGTTGATGAGCTACTGGTGGCAGAAGCCGAATTGATGTGTACATCTAAGGTTGTGGAGTAATCGAAATGATACATCCGACCGCGATCATACATCCCGGTGCTCAGCTAGCTGACGATGTCGAGGTAGGGCCATACAGCATTATCGGCGAACATGTGGAGATTGGTGCTGGTACGAAAGTGGGGCCACATGTGGTTATTCATGGTCACACTCGTATTGGCAAAAATAATCACATCTTCCAGTTCTGTTCCTTGGGCGAGATCCCACAGGATAAGAAATATGCTGGTGAGCCGACTCGCTTGGAGATTGGTGACAACAACACCATACGTGAATTCTGCACCTTCAATTTAGGCACTGTACAAGACGGTGGCTTGACCAGTGTAGGTAGCGACAATTGGATCATGGCTTATGTGCACATCGCGCATGACTGCCATGTTGGCAACCACACCATTATGGCCAACGGCGCGACACTAGCTGGTCATGTGCATGTGCAGGATTGGGTGATATTGGGTGGTCTGTCTGGTGTACATCAATTTGTGCGCGTGGGTGCGCACTCCATGACTGGTTTCCAGTCACGCATCACACAAGATGTACCGCCATTTTTCACTGTGGCCGGGAATCCTGTCGAGGCTCACGGTATCAATGCGGAAGGTCTCAAGCGTCGTGGCTATTCTGCAGCCGCCATCTCCGCTATCAAAGCTGCATACAAGACCCTGTATAAATCCGGCTTGAGTTTTGCAGACGCTCAACTGGCCATCAAGGCAGAAGCTGCGAACTGTCCCGAGTTGCAATTACTGGTTGATTTCCTAGCCGCTTCAGAACGCGGTATCGTTCGTTAAGGTCGTTTGATGCAAGAAAAAAAATGGGTAGTGGGTATCGTGGCGGGTGAAGCTTCGGGTGATTTGCTGGGCAGTCACTTGATTGCCGCACTCAAGCAAGCGCGGCCCAATCTGGAGTTCGTCGGTATAGGCGGTCCCAAGATGAAGTCTGCGGGCATGCAAGTGCTGTTCCCGATGGAAAAACTGGCGGTCAATGGCTATCTGGAAGTGCTCAAGCATTATCGAGAGATATTGGGTATACGTAATAAGTTGCGTGATTACTTCCTCGCCAATAAGCCTGATCTATTCATCGCGATCGATGCGCCAGATTTTAATCTCGATCTTGAGATGGTTCTCAAGCAGAGCGGCATCCCTACAGTGCACTATGTCAGTCCGTCTATCTGGGCATGGCGCGGTGAACGCATCCACAAGATTAAGCGTGCCGTCTCGCATATGTTGTGTCTGTTTCCGCATGAGGAAACGATATATAAGGACGCAGGCGTACCGGTCGATTTCGTCGGACATCCGCTGGCCGATATGTTGCCGCTGGTGAGTAAGCGGACTGAGATGCGCGAGTCCATGCGGATACCGCTGAACGCCAAGGTATTCGCGTTACTGCCAGGTAGTCGTCAAAGCGAAGTGAAGAATCTGATTAAGACTTATATAGCGACGGCCAAGTTGATTCTGGAGACGCTTCCTGAAGCACGCTTCTTGATGCCGCTGGTGAGTCGGGAGACGCGCGGTATCGTAGAGCAAGCTTTGTACGATTATGATGGACAACACCTACCTTTCACCTTGTTGTTCGGTCATGCACAAGATGCCATGATCGCGGCTGATATGGTGTTGGTTGCATCGGGTACCGCAACCTTGGAGTGTGCTTTGCTTAAGCGACCTATGGTCATTACCTATAAATTATCCAAGCTGAGTTATTGGTTGATGAAGGGAAAGAGTTATCTCCCCTATGTTGGTTTACCCAATATTTTGTGTGGTCGTTTTGTTGTGCCGGAACTGTTGCAACACGATGCTACGCCAGAGAACCTTGCTCAAGCGATGCTTAACCTACTCAATGACAAGGACGCGTTGGCTGAGTTGGAAAATGTGTTTACTGAGTTGCATCTCACGCTGCGTCAGGACACTGCGCAGAAATCAGCCGCGGCTATCCTGCAATACCTGCAATGAACGAATCACTGCTGATCTGCGGTGTGGATGAAGCCGGTCGCGGCCCACTCGCAGGTCCGGTTAGTGCCGCAGCGGTGATACTCGATCCTTTGCGACCTATCGCCGGTCTGGCTGACTCCAAAATACTTTCCGAAAAGAAACGAGATGCGTTAGCACCTTTGATACGCGAGCGCTCCATTGCTTGGGCGGTGGCTTATGCCAGCGTGGAAGAGATAGACGAACTCAACATCCTACAGGCGACCCTATTGGCGATGCGCCGTGCAGTGTCTGCCTTGCAGATTCAACCACAGCAAGTGTTGGTCGATGGACTGTTTTGTCCGCAGACAGGCATACCTAGTCAAGCCATCGTGCAGGGAGATAGCAAGGTCGCGGCCATCTCGGCCGCATCTATCTTGGCTAAAACTGCGCGTGACGAATTGATGCTGGAATTACACCAACGCTACCCACAATATGGCTTTTCCAGACACAAGGGTTATCCCACCGCAGCGCATTTGGCGGCCTTGCGCGAACATGGTGTCTCTGAGATACACAGGCGTAGTTTCAAGCCAGTGCGCAATATTTTGTTAGCGGCAGAAAGCTAGGATTCCGGCATGAGCATCATTAAATTACTGCACTTGTATGCCGTGGTGATCTGGATAGGTGGGATGTTTTTCGCCCACATGGTGTTGCGCCCCAGTGCGATGCAAGTATTAGAAGGTGCACCGCGCTTGCAGCTATGGTTGGCCGTGTTCACGCGCTTCTTCCGCTGGGTGTGGCTGAGTGTGGTGGTGCTGTTGATCAGCGGCTTATATTTGATGCACCTGCGCTATCACAATGACACAGTCACCGCAGGCATACAATTCATGACCGTCACGGGCGTGCTGATGATGGCGATTTATAGCTATCTCTATTTCAGTTGCTATATGACTCTGCGCAAACAACTCGCGGCTGCAGACACGCAAGGCGCAGTTGCGACGATGATGCGGATACGAAGTTTGGTGAGCATCAATTTAGTGTTAGGAATAGTTACAGTTGCTGTCGTGGTGATTTTCTGAGGCATGCTTGGTACGGTGATTGCACGCACAGAAAAATATCTTCGATTCGTGTGCAAAAAGCCGCGAAATTGCAGTCGCAGTATTGTTACCCTCTGTTATAATCCGCGCCCTCGGGGCGTAGCGCAGCCTGGTAGCGCACTTCGCTGGGGGTGAAGTGGTCGGAGGTTCGAATCCTCTCGCCCCGACCAGACAATACACTACCCAGTCCACTCTCTCTATTGAATGCCGATGCGTATATTGATCAGCAATGACGATGGTTATTTCGCTCCTGGACTGGCGATCCTAGCAGCACACCTTTCCACCGTAGCAGAAGTCGTCGTGGTCGCACCTGAACGTGACCGCAGTGGCGCGAGCAACTCTTTGACTTTGGATCGGCCGCTCAAGTTGCGCAAAGCAGCGAGTGGCTATCATTACGTCAACGGCACACCGACCGACTGCGTACATTTGGCTGTCACTGGCATGTTGGATCATCAGCCTGATATGGTGGTGTCTGGCATTAATGCAGGCGCCAACATGGGCGATGACACTATCTACTCAGGCACGGTCGCGGCGGCGACAGAAGGCTTTCTGCTGGGCATACCAGCCATCGCGTTATCTTTAGTAGGTAAGGAGCTTAGGTATTACGAGACTGCCGCCAAGGTGGCGGTGGAGTTGGTGCGGCGCTTCTCGCAACAGACGCATAGCAAACCGTGGTTGCTCAATGTGAATGTGCCCGATGTCCCTTATGAACAACTTAACGGTATCAAGGTTACGCGCTTGGGCAAGCGCCACAAGGCCGAGCCTGTCATCAAAGCACTCAATCCTCATGGTGAGACCGTCTACTGGGTAGGGGCGGCAGGCAAGGCTCAGGATGCGGGTGAGGGCACAGACTTTCATGCGCTTGCTCAGCAAAGTGTTTCCATCACACCTTTACAGATAGATCTGACGCAATACGACCAACTGAATGCTGTGCATGATTGGATGCAAACGCGATGAACATCAACGGCATAGGTATGACCTCGCAGCGCACACGGATGCGCATGATAGACAGGCTGCGCGAGAAAGGCATCAAGGATGAATCTGTGCTGGCGGCTGTGTTTGCAGTGCCGCGCCATCTATTCGTCGATGAGGCCTTGGCTAGTCGCGCCTATGACGATGTATCGCTGCCAATCAACTTTAATCAGACTATCTCGCAGCCCTATATCGTTGCGCGCATGATAGAGATATTGCGTAACGCACAACCCTTAGGGCGCGTACTGGAGATTGGTACCGGCTGTGGTTATCAGGCGGCTGTCTTGGCGCAAATTGCTACTGAGGTTTACAGCGTGGAGCGTATCGCGCCTTTATATGAACGTGCCAGAAAGCAGCTACGTGAGTTAAAGTTACGGAATGTCTCGGTGCGTCATGCAGATGGTTGTGCGGGCCTGCCCGATATCGCACCCTTTGATGGCATCATCATGGCTGCTGCTGCCCCCGCATTGCTACCGGCTTTACGCGAACAACTCAAGGTCGGTGGTCGCATGGTGTTGCCAGTAGGAATGAATGAACAACATCTATACCTCATAGAGCGTGACGCGCACGGGTTTCGTGAAACCAAGCTGGAAGCGGTGAAGTTCGTACCGCTGTTGATGGGAAAAGCATGAAACGAATCAAACTTATTTTTGGCATGATGCTATCTTTGCTGTTGGGCGCTTGCTCAACGACGCTTGAGCAAGCGCCCAGTTCTAAACCTGCTGTAGTTACAACTGAAGCAACTC
Organism: uncultured beta proteobacterium; assembly: GCA_963740305.1. GTDB lineage: Bacteria > Pseudomonadota > Gammaproteobacteria > Burkholderiales > Gallionellaceae > Gallionella. The sequence goes on from CAVUDR010000009.1 coordinate 51,110, forward strand.
GTATGCAAGTTGCCGGTGAAAAAGATTGGCGTCCGGCCTCGCATGTGGTGTTGAAAGGCGATACCTTGTATAGCATTGCGTTCTACTACGGACTCGATTACCACGATCTTGAGGAATTGAACGGTATCAAAAATCCACGCTTGATCCAAGTTGGACAGGTGTTGAGTTTATTCTCCGCTGAGAGTGGAAAAGCTGAGGCTGCGACCGCAGAGACGTCTGTGGCGCCAGTGATCAAGGATCAGCCGCGTGTGGTGAAGTACGTTTATAACGCAGCCGCATTGGCTCAAATCGATGATGTACAGAATAGCAATGCAAAGGGCTACAAGGTGCCAGGTGCAACTGTCGAAGTGCTGCCGCTGGATTACAAGTCCAGCACGACTAATAGCAAGGTCGTTGCTAAGCCAGTAAGGGTCGAGCCTCGTAGTGACACAACTATCATCAATACTGAAGAAGATGGATTGCAATGGGCGATGCCGGCTAGTGGCAAGATTGTCGCTAACTTCTCAGAGATAGACAACCGCAAAGGCATAGACATCGCCGGTAAACTTGGACAAGACGTGTTAGCAAGTGCGCCGGGCAAAGTCGTGTATAGCGGTAGTGGCTTGCGCGGCTACGGCAAGCTAATCATTATCAAACACAACAAGACCTATCTGAGTGCTTATGCGCACAACGATAAAATCTTAGTCAAAGAAGGTCAGACGGTCACACGCGGTCAGAAAATCGCCGCCATGGGCAAGACTGACTCCAGTTCGGTGAAACTGCATTTTGAAGTGCGCCGACTGGGCAAGCCTGTAGACCCTGCTAATTATCTGCCTAAGTCTTAACTAGGCGCCTTGAGCAAAAAACACAAATCACCAAGTATTACCCTTAGCGTCGTCGATCACGATAGAGATAGCGCTAATCTGCGTTATGTCTATCCTGTCATCTCACGCCGTGCGGGCGGCGTGTCTGTCGGTATTAATCTCAACACCAATAATGCCTGTAACTGGCGCTGTATTTATTGCCAAGTACCAGACCTCTTACGTGGTACCGCACCGCCTGTCGATCTGGTTTTGCTTGAGCAAGAGTTGCGTGGTTTCTTGCATGATTTATTGCATGGCGACTTCATGGCTAAGCGCGTGCCGGATGAGATGCGCCGCATCAATGACATTGCCTTGTCGGGTAATGGTGAGCCAACCAGTTGTGCAGAGTTCACGGAAGTGTTGGATATCATCGCTAAGGTCAGAGCAGAGTCCAGCTTGCCGGAAAACGTGAAGACTGTCCTGATTACCAATGGTAGCTTGGTGCATAGAGCTGGGGTGCAGCAGGGGCTGCAAGCGATGGACAAGCTCAATGGCGAGGTCTGGTTCAAGTTAGATAGAGCGAGCGAGACTGGCATGGCTGCGATTAACGATACGCAATCCAGTATGCAGAAAGTCCGCGAGCATCTGAGCACGGCCATCCCCTTATGCTCGACTTGGTTGCAGACTTGCTGGTTTGCTATTGATGGTGTGCCACCAAGTGCTCAAGATGAACAAGATTATCTAGACTTCGTCGCGTCGATTTTGCAGCAAGGGCATGATCTCAAAGGCGTGTTGCTATATGGTTTGGCGCGCCCCTCGTTGCAAGCGGAAGCACCACGCTTGAGTGCATTGCCAAAAGAACAGTTAGAGGCGTTCGCGCAACGTATACGCGGCTTAGGTTTGACGGTGAGGGTGGCGGATTAGGTCTTTTCCTTATTCTTGTCTTTCGATAAGCTCACCACGAACGGCCTTAGTACAGTCCGCTACGCTGAGCGTTAGCTCTCGCCACCAAAATCATGCCAAGAAAACTCTCCACCAAATACAAAATACTCGATATCCCGTGCAGCATTTTAAATTGCTCGGCGAACCCGCTGCGCATCACATCTAACGGCTGTGCGTGTACTTTTAAATCAGCCATCACCGGTGAGATGCCGAACTGGATGATGAGCCCCAAGACCAACATGGCGATGATGAGATATAGCTGAGTTCTACTTGCACCTGCTGGTTTATATAGGATTTCGGCTAGCAACAATATGCTGCCGCACACCAAGCCTACATACGCCATCACGTGGAAGATTTCACCCGCTAAGAAGCCGGCCAACTGTCTATCTGCTTGGGCGTGGAATAGAACGGGCACAGCCAGATAGCCTGTAGCCCAGAGTCCACCTACCCATAGTGTGAGTGCAATGGCGCTGAGATAAGAGATAAGTTTATGCATGTCTGTTTGCAAGCGTCTGCTACCGAGCGGTAACAGACGTCGCTATTTACGCGCTGAGTCGTTCCGCCGCTCTCACGGTGTTTGCGACCAGCATGGTGATGGTCATAGGGCCTACGCCGCCAGGAACTGGAGTGAGGTGACCTGCTACTTCCTTAACGCTGTTGAAGTCCACATCGCCTACCAATTTACCTTCGGCGTTGCGGTTGATACCTACGTCTATTACAGCTGCGCCGGGCTTGACCATGTCGCCGGTGATGAAGTTGGCTCTGCCCACTGCCGCGACCAAGATGTCGGCATCGCGGGTATGTTTAGCCAGATCCACGGTCTTGGAGGTGCAGATGGTGACGGTGGCGTTCTTGTGCAGCAGCAATAAAGCCATAGGCTTGCCAACGATGTTGCTGCGGCCTACTACGACTGCGTGCTTGCCTTCTATGCTGATACCACTCTTTTCCAGTAATACCATCACGCCATAAGGTGTGCAAGATGGGAATGGTGTTTCACCGGTTACCAAGGCGCCCACGTTCATTTGATGGAAACCGTCCACATCCTTGTTTGGATTGATCGCTTCGATGACAGTGTGCGAATCCAAATGTTTGGGCAGGGGCAGTTGCACCAAGATGCCGTGTATCTTGGGGTCGTTGTTCAATGCTTCGACTTCGGCAAGCAGTTGCGCTTCGCTTACGTCGGCGGGTAGTTCACGGTGTATGGAGTACAGGCCGAGTTCAGCACAGGCTTTGACTTTATTGGCAACGTAGACTTTGGAAGCCGGGTCGTTACCCACAATGATCACAGCCATGCCAGGCGTGATACCGCGTGCCTTGAGAGCATCGGCACGCACTTTCCATTCAGCCCGTACCTGCTGGGCGATGGTTTTGCCGTCTATGATTTGTGCTGTCATTATTTTGCCGCTATCGTTTTTTTGTAAGCTGCCAAGCCGCTCTCGATTTCGGCGTGTGCATCAGCTACACCTTTCCAGCCGTTGATCTTGACCCACTTGCCTGGTTCCAGCGCTTTATAAAGTTCGAAAAAGTGTTTAATTTGCTCTAAGGTGATTTTGGGCAAGTCTTCGTAAGTTTTGATTTCGTGATACAGCGGTGTCAGTTTGTCGACTGGCACAGCGATGATCTTTGCATCGTCACCACCTTCATCGGACATGCTCAACATACCCACGGGACGGCAAGCGATGATCGCGCCATGTACGATAGGGAAAGGTGTGATGACCAAAACGTCTACTGGATCACCATCGTCCGCAATAGTCTCAGGGATGAAGCCGTAGTTACATGGGTAGCGCATCAAAGAACCGATGAAACGATCTACTACCAGCACACCCGATTCTTTGTCGACTTCGTACTTAACTGGGTCAGCGTGCTTAGGGATTTCGATGATGACGTTGCATTCGTGTGGGAGTTTCTTGCCGGGGCGTACGTTTAACAGGCTCATAGTGTACTTTCGTTGAGGTTGAAAAATTCGGTGCGAGATTATAAGCGATGCGCGACCATAACGCAGTGGGCTATTGAGGGTAGAATGGCGGCTCTTTTTAAGGAGATGTGGCGATGACGAGTCAAGGCAAATTAGTCGGCAAGATGGTAATTGGTCAATCGGGCGGCCCAACTGCTGTCATCAATCAATCGCTGGTGGGCGCGGTACTCGCAGCCCGCAAGCAAGCCAATATCACAGGCATTTTGGGTGCGCACCACGGTATTGCAGGCATCATGAAGGAAGATTTCATCGACCTGACGACGCAGAGTCTAGAACAACTGGAACTGGTCGCGACCACGCCTGCAGCGGCCTTGGGTTCGGTACGTTTGAAGCCCGGCAAAGCAGAATGCGAGAAGGTATTCGAAGTGTTCAAGAAGAATGACGTGCGTTATTTCTTCTACATTGGTGGCAACGACTCAGCTGAGACCGCGCACATCATCGCCGAGATGGCAAAAGAAGCGAATTACGATTTTTGTACCGTACATATCCCTAAGACCATAGATAACGACCTCAAGGTCACCGACCACTGCCCAGGTTTTGCTTCCGCCGCGCGTTTCGTGGCACTGGCGTTCATGGGCGATGATCGCGACAACCGCGCCTTGGCCGGTATTAAGGTTAACGTGGTGATGGGCCGTAGCGCAGGCTTTTTGACCGCTGCCTCAGCCTTGGCACGTCAAGCACCAGATGACGGTCCTCATCTGATCTATTTGCCAGAACGCGTGTTCAATGTTGAGCAGTTCAAACAGGATGTGCGTGATGCGATGGCGAAGTATGGCCGTTGTGTGATTGCTGCTTCAGAGGGCATCAGTGATAAAGATGGCAACCCCATTTCCACCAGTGGTGAAAAAGACTCTCACGGCAATATCCAGTTGTCGGGTAGTGGTGCTTTGGGTGACACGCTCGCGGCTTTGGTCAAAGATGCATTTGTGGGGCAAAAAGTGCGCGTGCGGGCCGATACCTTTGGCTATCTGCAGCGTTCTTTCCCGACTATAATTTCGCCGATTGACGCGCAGGAAGCACGTGCGGTCGGTGATTATGCGGTGAGCCATGCCGCGACCACGGGTCAACCGGGTTCGGTAGCGATACGCCGTGTGAGCAGCAAGCCCTACGCCAGCGAATGTTTCATCACGCCCTTGTCCTCCGTGGCACGCGAAGCGACCCATATGAGGGATGAGTTCATCAATGCCGCTGGTAACGATGTGACTCAGACATGGATAGATTATGTCGCGCCGCTGGTGGGTGAGTTGCCGAAGATGGGCAGTTTGTAAAAGTAGACGTAAGACGCAAGAAAAAGCCGCGCAGCGACAACGCCAACTTACGATTTCCAGCTTACGTCTTACGACTACTCTTGATTTAACTGTCGACTTACGACTAACAACTGTTTCCCCTCATGACTGAAAAAGACAATTTGCATCCGCGCAATCTACATCGTGCTCGTTATGACTTCCAATCATTGATCGCCACCAGCCCTGAACTGGCGGCCTTCGTGTCAGTGAATGAGTATGGCGACGAGAGCGTGGACTTCACCGACCCGCAAGCAGTCAAGGCGCTCAATCGTGCCTTGTTGAAGCATCACTACGACATACAAGACTGGGATGTACCTGCGCAATATCTGTGTCCGCCGATTCCCGGTCGTGCTGATCATCTACATCATCTGGCTGATTTGTTGGCCGATGGTGGCGAGATCCCGCAAGGTGATTCTGTGCGTGTGTTGGATATCGGGGTAGGGGCGAACTGTATCTATCCACTCATCGGCCAGCGCAGTTATGGTTGGCGCTTCGTCGGTACCGACATCGACGCGAATGCACTTAACAATGCACAGCGGCTATTGGATGCGAATGGCTTGAGTAGCTCGGTAGCGTTGCGTCTGCAGCCTTCGCGCACTGCGATCTTTGCCAATGTGACCCAGGCGGATGAGTACTATTACCTGACCATGAGTAACCCGCCGTTCCATGCCTCGTTGGGTGAGGCCAAGGCTGGTACCGAGCGCAAGTGGCGCAATCTGGGGAAGTCACCGGATGCGGCGTTGAACTTCGGTGGACAGGGTAGGGAGTTGTGGTGCAAGGGTGGCGAGCAGGCTTTTGTACGACGCATGATAGAAGAGAGCATCTCAGGTCAGCGTAATGTGCTGTGGTTTTCCACCTTGGTCTCCAAGGCTGAACACCTCCCTGTCATCTATCGCTTGTTGCAAGAGGCAGGAGTGGCTGAGACGCGTACGTTGGAGATGTCGCAGGGACAAAAGAAGAGCCGCATCGTGGCTTGGACCTTTATGGATAAAAAACAAAGAAGCGCATGGCAAAGCGCACACGGTATAAGAAAGTAAATGTGATTGATCACCCGATGTTGAGTTGGAATGAAGCTGGAAAACAATGCACTGCACGTTGGCGTTCGGAACAAGGTCTGCCACCACCCAAGAAGCTCATCATCGCGGATGACACGCTCAAGGCAGATGATGCCTATCGTTTAGCTAGCGAAGGTACGACTTTCTTGTGGCGCGGTGACTTTCAGAATGCCAAGCAGTTGTTGATCGCCATGGCGCGTCGCGCCAGCCGTAAACCTGCCAAGTCTTCAAGTATTCCTAGCGAGGCTTTTAATCTGCATCGTCAAGCACAGGGGCAACGTGCACGTGTGCTGGGGACCATCCTGATCCCTCTAAATTCAGACTACTCCATTCCCTTGCGTCGCGCACCGGATGTGAAGCTTGCCTGTAACGAAGTGTATGGTTCCAGTGACGGTATGTCGGTGGTGTCCTTGCGCGAGTTATCGGGCCTGATAGGTGCGCACGAGTGGCGCAAGAAGGGCGTGGATGTCGAAGTGCTAGGCGAGACCATACATCCACACTACGGTGTGTACTCACCAGTGCGCGGTGAATATTTGCAACTGGTCAATGCAGCACCTTTGCCTGCCACTGAGCTGGCCTTTGATATCGGGACGGGTACGGGTGTGTTGGCGGCCTTGCTGGTGAAGCGCGGTGTCAAGAGGGTTATTGCTACCGATCAGGATGAGCGTGCTTTGAAATGTGCACGCGCTAACCTCAAACGACTAGGCTTGGCTGAGCAAGTCGAGGTGCAACAGGCTGACCTTTTCCCCGCTGGACGTGCTTCGCTCATCGTGTGTAATCCACCTTGGATACCAGCTCGTCCGAGTTCGGCGATTGAATACGCGATTTATGATCCGGACAGTCGTATGTTGCGCGGTTATCTTGCTGGTTTGCCTGAGCATCTGACACCGCAAGGTGAAGGCTGGCTAGTCCTCTCGGATATCGCAGAGCATCTGGGCTTGCGTAGCCGTGATTTTTTGCTGGAATGGATAGCTGCGGCTGGCTTGCGCGTGATCGAACGTCACGACATCAAGCCGCATCACCCTAAGGTGTCGGATAAGGGTGATCCGCTGCACGCCGCACGCGCCGCCGAGACCACGTCACTATGGCGACTGGCGCTTGCGGTGCGTTAATAGAGTAGGACGAGTTTGTGTGCTATGTTCGTCACTCTGATAACCCGCTGATTTTATCGTTGCCATGAGCTTTCTTGCCTTAATTGCTGCATTACTACTTGAACAATACCAGCCGCTCTCGGCGCGCAGGTATTTGTCTGATGCGTTGATCGCTTACATGGGTTTTTTTCAACGCAATTTCAATGCGGGTGAGCACAGACACGGCATGATTGCATGGCTATTGGCTATCATTCCCTTATTGCTGGCGGCCATCCTGAGCTATCAGATGTTGGACGCGATGCATCCCGTTTTGGCATTGGCATTCAACGTATTGGTGTTGTATCTCACCATGGGCTTCCGTCAGTTCAGTCATTACTACACTGACATCCATCAAGCTTTGCGAGACAATCAGTTGGATGAGGCGCGCCGCTTGTTGACCGAATGGCGCCAAGTATCTTCATTGGATCTGAATGCAGAAGAGATTGCGCGCGTGACCATAGAAGAGGCTTTGCTCGCCTCACATCGCAAGGTGTTCGGCGTGATTGTATGGTTCGTGTTATTCAGTGCGCTAGGACTGGGCGGCGCTGCCGGTGCTTTGCTGTACCGTTTGGGACAGTTTCTGCGGACGTACTGGAGCAATCAAGCTACGCATGGAGAATTTTCACGTTATGCCCATCAAGCCTTCTATTTGATCGAGTGGTTACCTGTGCGCCTCACAGCCATCACCTTTGCCATCGTGGGTGATTTCGAAGATACCTTGTATTGCTGGCGTGCCCAAGCTGCGACGTGGCCTGATCAGGAGGCTGGCATCCTATTAGCTAGCGGCGCAGGTGCATTGGGCGTGCGCTTAGGTATGTTGATTGTGCAAGCGGGCGCCCCCCAAGACAGGCCAGAACTGGGGCTGGGAGAAGATGCCGATACGGAAATCATGCAGAGTGCAGTCGGCCTAGTTTGGCGCTCAGTGTTGTTCTGGCTAATACTCCTGTTGATGTTGAGTCTTGCTCATCTACTAGGCTGAGCACTAACCATAACGCAGGCTACAACTGCGGGCTCGCGTACAATACATCCATGCAAAATAATCTCTTCTCGTCACTCAATCCTGATGCGGTACTCGATGCCGTGGATAGCATAGGTCTACGTAGCGACGGTAGATTATTGACCCTTAACAGTTATGAGAATCGCGTCTATCAAGTTGGGATGGAAGACGGCCCACCGCTGATTGCGAAGTTCTATCGTGCGGCGCGTTGGTCGGACGAAGCGATACTGGAAGAACATGAATACATCGCCACGCTTTCGGAACGCGAGATTCCGGTCGTGCCCGCACAGCTCATCAACGGCAGCACCTTGCATACCGCACATGGATTTCGCTTCGCCTTATTTAGTAAGCAAGGTGGGCGTGCACCTGAGTTGGATAGGGCGGATACGCTGCAATGGATGGGGCGCTTCATCGCACGCATCCATGCTGTGGGTGCGATGCAAGCCTATCAACACAGACCCACACTAGATATACAAAGCTTTGGTGTGGAATGCAGCGAATATCTGCTGGCACATGATTTTATTCCTGCCGAATTGATTGATGTATATCGCGGTGTGGTCGCCCATGCACTGGCAAGTGTGCGACGCAACTTTGAGCGAGCTGGTGATGTGCCGATTTTGCGTCTGCATGGCGATTGCCATGTAGGCAATGTTTTATGGACGGACGATGGTCCGCATTTCGTCGATTTCGACGACAGTCGCATGGGGCCGGCGATACAAGATTTATGGATGTTATTGTCTGGAGACAGGGGCGAGCAGACACGGCAGTTCAACGAACTGCTAAGCGGCTACGAGGACTTTTACGATTTCGATACGCGCGAACTCCATCTGCTGGAGGCATTGCGTACACTCAGACTGATACATTATTCGGCATGGATAGCACGACGCTGGGATGATGCGGCTTTCACCACAGCTTTTCCTTGGTTCAACACGCAACGCTATTGGCAAGATCGCGTATTGGAACTACGCGAACAGATTGCCCTGATGGATGAGCCACCACTGCCTTGCTGATGCTAGACAGTGGGACTGATCTGACATTTAGCCGTGCAGCTTTGAATCGACTTCGAACTCTGCCGCGATCCAGTCTTGCATCTCGTAACCACTGACAAATCCACGACGTTCGGCAAGGTAGTAGGCTCGGGTTGCAATCGTGTTGTAACGCTGTTCAGGAGTCATATGTGAAGCAGACTTAGCGGCTGTTTTCTTGGCAGCAGGTGCTTTGCTTACTTCAGCAGCTTTAGGCGCTACGGTTTTTTTTGCAGCGACTTTAGTTTCTGCAACTTTTTTTGCAGCAGGCTTTTCTGCCACGACAGCCTTAGTCACAGTCTTTTTGACTGTGGTTTTGGTTTCAGCTGGGTCTTTTTTTACAGCCGTTTTTTTGGTGGTAGTTGCTGTCTTGCTTGCTGTGGTAGCCATGATGAGTCCTAAAAAATAAAAAAATTATGTGACTGATGAAGTTAATATTAACACGAACGCCCCTAATTCAAATAGGGTAAAACAAGATTGTTACCGAAAGAACACAGTGTGTTAGGCAATATTAAAAGAGGGAAATATATATGACGACACAAAACGAGACCATCATCAACGCGACATGCAATTGGTTGGAGAAAGCTGTCATTGGCTTGAACCTATGTCCATTTGCAAAAGCCGTACATGTGAAGCAACAGATACGTTATGTGGTCAGTGAGGCTACGACACCAGAACAACTATTGGAAGAGTTATTGAACGAGCTGCGCTTGTTGCAAGACACACCAGCAGAAAAGATAGACACCACGCTGTTGATTCATCCTTATGTGTTCAATGATTTCCTCGACTTCAATGATTTTTTTGACACGGTAGACATTGCAGTTGCCGAGCCAGAATTCAATGATGAGTTTCAAGTTGCGACTTTGCATCCGCAATATCAATTCGCGGGAACGCAAATGGATGACATTGAGAATTACACCAACCGTTCGCCTTACCCAACCCTGCATTTATTGCGTGAAGCCAGTGTAGATAAAGCTGTCGATGCTTTTCCTGATGCTGACCTCATACCCGAGCGCAACATCGAAACGATGGGAAAATTGGGACTGGATGGATGGAAGAAGTTAGGCTTGTAGGATCGAAGATGCGCTATGCAGGATTTACGAAACCTAGTGCACCGCATTTAATAGTATCCGAAATCCCGTACTTCAATTCTGGCACTACGCTTTGTTCGCTGCAATCTGCAGAAATAACTCTAAACGACGTGCATTGATTTTGCCCTTTTGTACAGCATCACGTAAGGCGCAATCGGGTTCTTTTAGGTGATGGCAATCACGGAATCTGCACAGACCTAGATAGGGCGCGAACTCTATAAAACCCTGCTCTAAGGAGCCAAAGCTTAGATGATGCAGACCGAAGGCCTGCACCCCAGGGCAATCGATTACGCTGCTGTTTTCATCCAGGCGGTAGAGCTTGGCATGGGTGGTGGTGTGCTTGCCTGAGTCCAAGACTGTGGATATCTCGCGGGTAGCAGCTTGTGCGTCGGGTAATAGGCCGTTGATAAGCGTCGATTTACCCATACCAGATTGGCCGACCAGCACGCTGATGTGGCCATGTAGCAATTCGCGTAATTGGGTGACATCCTCTAACGCCGACAATTCGAGTACTCGGTATCCGATGTTGCGATAGGCTTGAAGTTGTTTGTGTGCTGCCGCAGAAGGCAGATCACATTTGTTCAAGACGATGATAACTTCCAGATTTTGGTCGTATGCGGCGACGAGGCAACGGGATATCAGCTCATCACTGAAGGATGGTTCAGTCGCCACAACGATGACGATCTGCGTGACATTCGCAGCGATGAGTTTCTGCTTAAAGGCATCGGAACGGAACAACAATGAACTGCGTTCGGTGACGGCGTTGATGACTGCTTGACCGATGCTAGCGGTGGAGACCTCTCCCGTGCGTTGTAGCTCGACCAGATCGCCGCACACCACATCACTCTTTTTGCCACGCGTCAAACAAGTGAGCAGCTCGCCGTCTTCCAGTTTGGCCAGATATTGGCGACCGAAAGCAGCGATGATGCGGGCGGGTATGGATGCACTCAAAGCGTTTCGACCAAGGCATCCACTTTTGCAGCGCAGATGAAATCGTTCTCTGAAAGCCCATGGATGGCGTGGGTGGAATATTCGACGCGGCATTCTTTATAGCTCACGCCGAGCTCTGGGTGATGGTCTTCGCGATGTGACAACCAAGCGACTGCATTGACGAACGCCATGGTCTGATAATAGTTCTTGAAGCTGAAGGTCTTGCTGATGATGCGGTCGTATTGCTGCCAGCCTGGTATCTGTTTCATCAGCTTGTCGATTGCAGGTTGCATTAGCGCGGGCATACCAATCTCACAAGGTTTGCATCGTTTTGTATTCAGGTTGGTGGTATTCATGTCGTGGCTCATTTGAAGTTGTAATAGCGATTGAGATACGCAGCTATATTCTGCTCTTCTTGGGGTGAAAAATCTTTATCTACATTGCCACCGCAACGGCCTATCTGTGCGAGTAGTTGGGCCGGATTGTGCACCATGGAATTGGGACGCGTGAATATTGCGCTACCGTCGCCACCAAACATATTGCTGTGGCAGCTGTTGCACTTCAATTCGTCGAATAATTTCTTGCCCGCTTTTACATCCCCTTGGAAAGGCGAGGCATATGCGGCGCAACTTATGGTCAACAACAGCACGAAGATGTATTTCATTGTCGTTCTCCTAGAGTGATTGCAGATGTGCGATGCGCACGGCTGCGGGTGGGTGCGAGTCATAGAACTTTGAGTACAGAGGATCCGGGGTGAGCGTCGCGGCATTGTCCTGATACAACTTGACCAGTGCATTCACCAATTCCGTAGCTGCAGTTTGTTGTGCTGCATAAGCATCTGCCTCGAACTCATGTTTGCGCGAATAGGCTGACATCACAGGGCTGAGCAAGAAGCTGAACACGGGCAGTACCATGAAGAATAGCAACAACGCGACTGCGGTTGAGCTTGGTGTAGAGTCAACACCTAAGCCCAGATAGAACCAGTCATGCTGCATCAGCACCGCCAGCAACCATAGGAATCCCAGGCTCATGGCAAAGGTGAAGACGATGCGTTTGACGACATGGCGATGTTTGAAGTGTCCCAGCTCATGTGCCAACACAGCCTCGATCTCACTGATGTTCAGTCGTTCCAGCAGGGTGTCAAAAAATACGATGCGCTTGCTCTTGCCAAAGCCCGTGAAGTAAGCGTTGCCGTGGGCACTGCGTTTACTGCCGTCCATAACGAACAGCCCACTGCTGGTGAAACCGCAGCGCGCCAATAGGGCATTGATGCGTTCCTTCACTACGTCATCTTGCAAGGGCGTGAACTTGTTGAACATCGGCGCGATGAAGGTTGGGTAGATGAACAGGATAAGCAGGTTGAAAGTCACCCAGACCAGCCACACATACAGCCACCAATATTCACCCATACGCCCCATCAGCCACAGTACGCCTGCAAGTAGAGGCAGTCCCAATAACGCGCCTACCAGCATGCCTTTGAGTGCGTCTTGGATATACAGTTTCAGTGTCATCTTGTTGAAGCCGTACTTCGCTTCGATAACGAAGGTGCGATACCAATTGAACGGTGCTTCTAGCGCTGAGTTCAATATCAGGATGAATACCATGGTTGCCATGCCCTGCAGCAGTGGGCTGCTGAACCAGTCGTTGCAATGCACGGCGACCCACTGGATCATCCCTCCCAGAGTGAATGCTAGCAACAATACCGCGTCGTAAGCCAACCCCCAGACGGAAAATCGTGTCTTGGCACTAGTGTAATCGGCGGCCTTCTGGTGATCGTCCATGCTTATCTTGCTACTGAAGGCATCAGGCACTTGAGCGCGGTGGGTGGCGACGTGAGAGAGATGGCGTCTAGCCAACCACAGCTTAGTGAATGTGGAAACGAGCAGGGCGATGATGAAGATGTAAGTGAATTGCGTGGCGGTCATAGTATTTGCGATTGGGGGATTCGTTACAAGGCGCGCTACAATGCACGACTATCGATACCGTATCTCGATCCGTTTTGAACGGACTTTAATAAACTTCTAAGGCGCGCGAATTATGGCACAAAATCAAAATCATCTTATCTGGATAGACTTGGAAATGACCGGTCTGAACCCCGATACCGACCGTATCATCGAGGCGGCCATCGTCATCACTGATGCCAATCTTGAGACTATCGCTGAAGCGCCGGTGTTGGTGGTGCATCAACCGGATAGCGTGCTGGATGCGATGGATAACTGGAATAAATCCACGCATGGCAAGTCTGGATTGATCGACAAGGTCAAGGCATCAACGCTGAGTGAAGCGGATGTCGAAGCTCAGATGGTCGCGTTCATGAAAGAGTACGTACCCAACCGTATCTCCCCTATGTGTGGCAATTCCATCTGTCAGGATAGACGCTTCTTGGCGCGTTGGATGCCGCAGTTCGAAGACTACTTCCATTATCGCAATCTAGATGTCAGCACCATCAAAGAGCTAGCCAAGCGTTGGAAGCCGGATATGGCCAAGGGCATCAAGAAGCACGGTAAGCACGAGGCTTTAGCTGACATCTATGAGTCTATTGAAGAACTTAAACATTATCGCGAGCATTTCTTCAAACTTTAAGCCTGCTGTAGCGCGATAACCCCTAAATTTTTAGGGTATTTGGCCGATAAGCTGGTATGCGGGTCTTATCGTTTTGATATCAGCCCTCGAATAGCGGGCGCGGTAGGAGATAAATGGAAGTTCACAAAATATCGGTCAGGATATTCCTGGCGTTCATGTTTATGTACGCTGGATTGGTGCTGGCATTCTCGGGTACGGGTGCGAGTCTGTTCGATCATCTGCATATCGCGCTGGATGCCAGTAACAGCATCCTTTCCATGTTGTTCGCTATCTTTCTCTGGACGTCTGTCGATCAGGCACATGCTAGCAAGGTCCGACCTTACATCGCTATCGCTTTTGCCTACGCTGCTTTTACCGAAATCACCCACGCCTTGATGGGGATAGAGTGGCTGGGAGATTTCGCTTGGATCAAGGATTCGACCAATAGATTCAGACCTGCGACTTGGCCACCGTCGACTTACATGCTGCCGATTGCGTTATCTTGGGCTTTTCTGTTAGAGCGTAATGGACGGCGTCCTAGCTATCGATACTTTGTTGCCGCGCTGGCGAGTGTCACCGTATTGCTGTTCGTGATCTTCTTTCATATACATTCTTATCTGGCGATTGATTTTCTGAATATACAGCGTCCCTTCCAGATACCGGTTTTGTTCATCTTGCTCGCTGTCGCCGTTCAGTTTTGGAGATTTCGCGCGCGCGACCCTTTGTACGAACCTTTGGTGTATTGCGCGATTTTTCTGCTGCTATCGGACACCTTTATGTTGTACTCCACCTCGCCACATGAGAAGTGGACCATGATTGCGCACATAGGCAAGTTTTTCGGCTATATCCTGATGCACTTCATGATGATAGATCTGTCCATGAAAGATATTACGGCACGACATGAAGCTGAGGCCGAGGTACTCAAGTTGGCGCACTACGATCATCTAACCGGCTTGCCTAACCGCGTGTTGCTTGCAGACCGGCTGCATCAAGTTATGTTACATAGCCAGCGTCGGACATCGAACTTGGCAGTTGCCTTCATTGATCTGGATGGTTTTAAAGCGGTGAATGACAGTTATGGACATGCTGCCGGAGATCACTTGCTCAAAGTGCTGGCCGGCCGCATGCAACAAGTGTTGCGAGAAGGTGACACCTTGGCGCGGATGGGCGGAGACGAATTCGTGATAGTCTTTGTTGATGTGGCTAGCCCATCTGCTTGTGAACCTATCCTTGATAGATTGTTGCAAGTGACCAATCAGCCAGTACCCATAGGTGATGCCATGGTGCAGGTCTCAGCCAGCATAGGGGTGACGCTCTATCCGCAAGACGATAGCGACGCAGACTTATTGTTGAGGCATGCCGATCAGGCTATGTATAAAGCCAAACAACAAGGTAAGAGTCGCTATAGCTATTTTGCAGCAGAATAAATCGTTCAGACTGCGACCACCTCACCTTGCTACTTGCCTAGTCCTTACTGTTGAGCTCCCATCGCGAGTGCGCGCAAACGCCCTTGCTCTAACTCGGCGGTATCTGTTTCTTTCAGCCAGCCTTGTAGGTTCTCCAACACCATATCGGTCAATGCGAGTATCCAGTCACCTCGGTCATTGAGGCAGGGGATGTAGTTATATTCGCCACCTCCCGCATGTTGGAAATCCTCTTTACCTTCTTGTGCGATCTCTTCCAGAGTCTCCAGACAGTCTGATACAAAGCCGGGGCAGACCACGTCCACACGTTTGGTCTTCTGCTTGCCCAGTTCCAGCAAGGTGGCGGTAGTGTAGGGCTTGATCCATTCAGCTTTGCCGAAGCGTGACTGAAAGCTGACTACATATTGTGTTTTATCTAACCCTAATTCCTGTGCCAACAAGCGACCGGTCTTGTGGCATTCGCAGTGATAGGGGTCGCCTTTTTTCAATGTGTATTCAGGCACGCCGTGGAAACTCATCACCAACTTTTCGGGGCGGCCATGCTTCATCCAGTATTCGTTGATACTGTTGGACAAGGCTTTGATGTAGTTAGGGTCGTCGTGGAAGTGCTTGATGGTACGGATAGCAGGGGTGTTGCGCATCTGTTGCACTTGGGCAAACACGCGGTCGAATACAGTGCCGGTGGAGCTGGCCGCGTATTGTGGATACATCGGCACGACGAGAATGCGGGTGCAGTTCTGAGCTTTGAGCTTTTGCATCACGCTGGCAATGGAGGGTTTGCCATAACTCATCGCGTAATCCACCACGAACGGAGCCTTGGTGCGGTCGCCCAGATAGCCTTCTAACAGCGCAGCTTGCTTGGCTGTGTATACCCGCAGGGGTGAGCCCTCATCCATCCAGACGGTGGCATATTTGGCAGCGGATTTCTTGGGGCGCACATTGAGGATGATGCCGTTGAGGATCAACCACCAGATCGCTTTAGGAATCTCCACTACGCGCGGGTCGCTCAAGAATTCTTTGAGGTAGGGACGAACTGCCTCTGCTGTGGGTGCATCAGGTGTGCCTAGATTGACAAGCAGGATAGCGGTCTTTTCGGGTGTGCCGTGGGTGTATGAGGGTTCAGTAAGGTATGCCATATTCTTTAGGAATTAGTAGTGGTTGAGAGGGCGTTACCCAGCAATCTTGCTGTGATATCGACGATGGGGACGATGCGTTCGTAGTTCATGCGCTTGGGGCCTATCACAGCCAGGGTGCCAATGACGTTGCCGTCAGCGGTATAGGGGGCGGTGATCACACTGCAGCCTTCGAGAGAAGCTAGGCCGGATTCGCTGCCGACGAAGATGTGTATGCCTTGTCCGCGCCGACCAGCTTCCATCAGTTGCAGCAACTCGGTTTTCTTCTCAAACAGATCGAACAGGCCGCGCAATTGGTTCATGTCGGTTGATAAATCCGCGACATGCAGCAGGTTATGTTCGCCGCTGATCACATAGTCATCAGTCTGTTTGGCTTGTGCAGCATCGCCTGCGGCCAGTGCGGCACTCATCAGCGCACTCATGTCTTGATGCAATTGCTGTAATTCGCCGCGCAATTTTTCGCGTATCTGCGAGAAGCTACAACCGATGTAGTTCTGGTTGAGAAAATTGCCAGCCTCAGTGAGTTGCGATTGAGTGTAGTCACGCTCCATCAGCAACACACGGTTTTCGACTTCGCCGTCTGGCATTACGATGATGAGCAGCACGCGCTTCTCGCCGAGACGCAGGAAGTCGATCTGACGCACGGTTATCGCGCTACGTTTGCCTGTTGCGACTAGGCCAGTGTAGTGCGTCAACTCAGACAAAATATTGGATGCTTGTGTGATCAAACGTGAGGGATTGTCGGGTTGCAACTGGTGTTCCATCTGCTGTACCCGCGCATTATCCATTGGCTTGGTAACCAACATGGTGTCTATGAACATGCGGTAGGCCAAGGCGGTGGGGATGCGACCGGAAGAAGTATGAGGACTGCGTATCAAGCCCATCTCCTCCAAGTCTGCCATGACACTGCGGATGGTCGCGGGACTGACATCCAAGCCGGAATATTGCAACAATGCACGCGAGCCCATGGGCTGGCCGTCGCTGATATAGCGTTCCACCAAGGTCTTGAGTAAGAGTTGTGCGCGGTCGTTGAGCATGGCGGCGGATTCTATCTCAGATTGCTCATGAGCTCTAAGCTCGAATGCGTAAGAGCGGCGTCAGCCGCGAACCGAGGCTGCAATCGCGGCTGACGCCGCTCCTACAAGGGCGGGCAATTATTACGAATTGTTGATGTTTATTTGTTTGGCGTTAAGTTTGACAAACAGGTGTTTGAAAACTACATTGCATTCCCTTTTAAGCAATCCCTGATATTGATGAAGACTTCGATTTTGTGCTTAGCACTGGCCTTCAGCTTGCTTGCTTGTAGTAAAGAAGTGCCTCCAAAAGTGACCCAAGAACGCCCAGCATTGACGCAGATTGTCGGCGGCTTAGCAGGTGAGGACAGTCATCTCTATAGTGGCGAGGTACGTGCCCGTCACGAAACTACGCTGGGCTTTCGCCTAGGCGGCAAGATCACACAACGTATGGTCGACGCGGGGGCAGTAGTCAAAGCGGGGCAAGTGTTAGCGCGTTTGGATGGCGCGGATGCAGGCTTACAAGCCAGCGCGGCCGATGCACAATATCAGTTGGCTGAGGCAGAGTTGAAACGTTATCGCGTCCTGTTGAGTAAGAACTTCGTCAGTCAGTCAGCCTTTGATATCAAGGAGGCTGCGCTTAAATCTTTGTCCGCCCAGTACGGTTTAGCACGCAATCAGTCTACCTATACGACCTTGGTCGCCGACCATGATGGTGTGGTGATGGCTATGCTGGCCGAGGTTGGACAAGTAGTTGCTGCTGGTCAGCCTGTGCTGCGTTTAGCGCAGAACGGGGGCCGCGAGATCGCTATTGCCATCCCGGAAAGACAATATGCCGATTTCAAGGTGGGCATGAAGGCCGAGGTCAGTTTGTGGTCGGAGGGCCAAGAGGTCGTGAGTCGCGGTGCTTATCTGCGTGAGCTGACACCAGCAGCCGATGCCGCTAGTCGCACTTATGCAGCGCGCATTGCAGTCGAGGATGCGACCTTGCCATTAGGCATGACTGCGCAGGTACGCTTCGTCGGCATGCAGGAGGATAAGTCCGAATTGCTAGTACCGATGAGCGCTATTTTTCAACAAGGTGACAAGAGCGCTTTGTGGGTAGTCGCCGCAGATCGTTCGGTCAGCCTTCGTCCGGTGCAAGTGGCGAGTTATCGCGATGAGGGGGCAGTCATCGCCAGTGGAATCTCAGCGGGTGAGCGCATCGTTACTCATGGCGTGCATAAGCTCATCGTGGGCGAGAAGATACGTGTGGTCGAGGCGGGTTCAGCGCAATGAAAGGTCCTAACTTATCTGCATGGGCACTCAAGCACCAGCAGATGGTGATGTATCTGATCATCGTACTGACCTTTGCGGGTGTGATCTCCTATTTCAATTTAGGGCGCGCGGAAGATCCAGACTTCACTTTCAAAGTGATGGTGGTTCGTACACTGTGGCCGGGCGCGACAGCACAGGAAGTCGAGCGTGAACTAACCGAGCGTATCGAGAAGAAGGTTCAGGAAACGCCTTGGGTGGATGTGGTTCGCTCGGCTTCCAAGCCTGGCGAATCGCTGGTATTCATCATCCTCAAGGACTACACGCCCAAGAAGGAGGTGCCCGAAGCTTGGTATCAGGTGCGCAAGAAACTCAACGATATACATCACACTTTGCCGGCGGGGGTGCAAGGGCCTTTTCCTAATGACGAGTTCGGCGATATCGACATCAACATTTTTGCCCTGACGGGTGATGGTTTCGATCTGCCTGCTTTACGTCGCTATGCCGACCGCATCGCTTTGGATTTGAAGCAAGTGCCGGATGTGAAACGTGTTGAATTGATAGGCGTGCAGGACGAGAAGATCTATATCGACATCTCACCTACTCGTATGGCCAGTCTGGGCATCACCCCTACACAGATCGCTGAAGCCTTGCAAAAGCAAAACGCAATTAGCCCTGCCGGACAGTTAGAGTCTGGCGGTGATCGCATTCGCATGCGTGTGACCGGCGAATATCAGGATGTGGCGCAGATACGTAACACTGAGTTACAAGTGAACGGCCAGCATTTCCGTTTGGGCGATATCGCCAAGGTGACGCGTGGTTTAGTCGATCCACCCAGTCCGCGTATGCGTGTGGAAGGACTCCCCGCGATAGGCTTGGGTGTGGTGATGGACAAAGGTGGCAATGTCATAGACTTGGGTGAGCATCTGCGCGAGGCGATGGACAAGATACAAGCCGAGTTGCCAGTTGGTATAGATGTGCATGTGGTCGCCAATCAGCCCGAGGTGGTGCACGGCTCTATACATTTGTTCGAGAGTTCGTTGACGGAAGCCATTTTGATCGTGCTTGCTGTGTCCTTCCTCAGCCTGGGTTGGCGCACTGGAACGGTGGTGGCTTTGTCGATACCTTTGGTGCTGATGATCACTTTCTTCTTGATGAAAATTTTCGGTATAGACCTACAGCGTATTTCCTTAGGTGCGTTGGTCATTGCACTGGGGTTGCTAGTCGACGATGCCATCATCGCAGTTGAAATGATGGTGGTTAAGATGGAGCAGGGCTGGGATCGCTTTAAGGCAGCGACCTTCGCTTATACATCAACAGCTTTCCCGATGTTGACAGGCACGTTGATTACAGCCGCGGCTTTTACGCCTGTAGGCTTCTCTAAGTCCGCCGCGAGTGAGTACACCATCTCTATCTTCCAAGTTGTGACTATCGCCTTGCTAGTGTCTTGGGTAGTGGCGGTCGTATTCACGCCTTTCTTGGGCTACAAATTACTGGATGCGAAGAAACTTATCGCACAGGCACAGAAACATGGTGAGGATATATACGACACGCCTTTCTATCGCCGCTTCCGCGCGCTGGTGGAATTCTGTTTGCGTAATCGCTGGAAGGTCATTATTGCAACGGTACTGATCTTTGTGCTATCCATCATGCTATTCGGCAAGTTCGTGCAGAAGCAATTCTTCCCTAGCGCGAGTCGCTTGGAGTTGATGGTAGACGTGTGGTTGCCGCAGGGTGCTGCGCTCAAAGCCACCGAGTTGGAAGTGAAGCGTATCGAAAAACTCGTACAGAAGGATGCTGGCATCGCGTCTTTTTCTTCGTATGTAGGCAATGGCGCGCCCAGATATTTTTTGTCCTTGGATCAGCAGTTGTTCGCTGATAACTTCGGTCAGTTCGTGTTGCTCACAAAAGACCTAAAACAGCGTGAGGAAGTGAAGCAGCGACTCGAAACTCAGTTCGCCAGTGCCGAGTTTTCGGGCTTGCGGGTGCGGGTAGTTCGTCTAGAAAATGGCCCGCCTACCGGATATCCGGTGCAGTTCCGAGTGATGGGAGAAGATCTCACACAGATCCGCACCATATCCGAACAAGTGGCGGCATTAATGCGTGCCAACACGCATTTGCAGAACGTCAATTTTGATTGGAACGAGAAGGTCAAGAGCGTACGTGTAGAGGTCAATCAACAACGAGCGCGCCAGTTGGGCACGTCTACAGTCGAGATATCACAAGCCTTGCAAGGTTGGCTGAGTGGCGTGGCACTGACTCAGATGCGCGAGGGTGATCAACTCATCGATGTAGTTTGGCGCGGGGGGGCGGTCACCGATAAACAATCATTGGATCGTTTGCCTGACCTCGATATCCCCCTGCCGGGTGGACGTCATGTGCCTCTTGCTCAAGTGGCTAAGCTGGTACCGGTATTGGAGGAGGGCATCGTGTGGCGTCGTAACCGTCTGCCGACCTTGACCGTGCGTGGCGATATGGCTGACAACACCCAACCCGCGACCGTTTCTGCACAAATGAATATCGCTTTGACCGACATGCGTGCCAAATTACCTGTGGGTTATCGCATCGAGACCGGTGGTAGTGTGGAAGAGTCCGCCAAGGGCGAGAACGCTATCAAGGCCGTTATGCCGCTGATGTTGGTGGGTGTGATTACTTTGCTGATGATCCAGTTGCAAAGCATTAGTCGTACTGTGATGGTGTTGCTGACCGCTCCATTGGGGTTGATAGGTGTGGCGATTGCATTGTTGATATTCCAAGTGCCATTCGGCTTTGTTGCCAACCTCGGCTTCATCGCGCTGGCTGGCATGATCATGCGTAACTCGGTGATCTTGGTTGATCAAATTAGACAAGATGAAGAGGAGGGTAAGTCTCGCTGGGAGGCCATTGTCAGCTCTACGGTGCGGCGTTTCCGACCTATCGTGTTAACGGCTTCAGCCGCCATCTTGGCGATGATACCGCTCACTCGTCAGGTGTTCTGGGGGCCTATGGCGGTGACTATCATGGGCGGCTTGGTGGTTGCGACCTTGCTTACCTGCTTGTTCCTGCCAGCGCTCTATGCAGCGTGGTTCAAAGTTAAGGAAGATTAGCCATGAGTTGGCTAGATTTTCCTTGACCAATCAATCTCATTCAGTATAATCCGCGCCCCTGTGGGTCGATGTTCGGCTCACAACCTTGCTCCACCGCACCGCAAGCGGGGGGCTTTATAACCACAAGGAGATGTAATGCGACATTACGAAATCGTGTTTATCGTGCATCCCGATCAGAGCGAGCAAGTGCCTGCAATGATCGAGCGTTATCGCACACTGGTCACTTCTAAAGAAGGCCAAATTCACCGTCTGGAAGATTGGGGCCGTCGTCAATTGGCATACCCTATCCAAAAGATCCACAAGGCTCACTATGTGTTGATGAATATCGAAGTGAACCAAGAGACATTGGATGAACTGGAACACGCGTTCCGTTTCAACGATGCAGTCTTGCGTCACCTGACTGTCACCACCAAGAAAGCCGTTACTGAGCCATCCGCGATGATGAAGGAAGAGAAGTCACGTTCCGTTATCTCCGAAGCGCCAGTAGCAGCAGCAACGGAAGCGGCAGCAGCGTAATCATTGTCGCGCAATCAGTTAGTCGTCAGCGGCGAGATCATCGCCCTTGAAAGTAAGCGTTACACCCCAGCTGGGGTCGCCCGAGTAGCAATGTCTTTGAGTCATCGCTCCGAGCAAACCGAAGCGAATGTGGTTAGGCAAGTGCAGTGTGAAATACAAGCATTGGCCTTCGCCGAAGTGGCTGAAAAAGTCACCCAGTTCACAGTCGGACAGCAAGTCAAGATACGTGGCTTTCTGGCTCAGCAGGGGATACGCAGCAGACAATTGATCGTGCACATCAACGACATAATTTTGGAATAAGGAAATATCATGGCTCGCCCAGACAAAAAGAAAGATGACAAGAAGCGTCCAGGACGCAACAACCTGTTCAAGCGTCGCAAGTTCTGCCGCTTCACAGTCGATAAGATTGCTGAAGTCGACTACAAAGACGTGAACATCCTGAAGGAATTCGTTACCGAGAACGGCAAGCTGATCCCAGCTCGCATCACCGGTACTAAGACACGCTACCAGCGTCAACTGAGCACCGCTGTAAAACGCGCGCGCTTCTTGGCTCTGCTGCCATACACAGATTTACACTAGGAGTTCAGACATGCAAATTATTCTGATGGAAAAAGTCATTAACCTCGGTCAGTTCGGTGACGTGGTTAAAGTTAAGAATGGTTACGCACGTAACTTTCTGATCCCACAAGGCAAGGCTAAACGTGCAACTGCTTCCAGCATGGCTGAATTCGAAACACGCCGTGCAGAGTTGTTGGCTGCTGACTTGGCTAAGCTGGCTGATGCTCAAGCACGTGGTGAGAAAATCGCTGGCGTGACTGTCGTGATCTCCCAAAAAGCGGGTGTGGACGGCAAGTTGTTCGGTTCCGTTACGAATGCTGACATCGCTGACGCTTTGGTTGCTAAAGGTTTCACAGTTGAGAAGTCTCAAGTGCGTATGCCTTCAGGTCATCTGAAGCAAGTTGGTGACTACACTGTGAGTGTTGCTCTGCACACAGACGTAGCAGTTGAAGTTACAGTGACTATTGCTGGCACTAACTAATCTAAACATGCGGCTTGCCGCATGAAGTGGATGAAAAAAAGGACTCGCAAGAGTCCTTTTTTTGTTTGCGAGGTAATAGCTGGAAGACGTAAGACGTGGAGCTTGCGAGTCTTTGACTTAACTTACGACTTTCAGCTTACGTCTTACGACTGCTTTCGATCCAGCTTACGTCTCACGACTGTTTCCGCTTAGGGTAAAATGCCCTCCGCTTAAAAGTTAACCTTCTCAATACTCCATGCAGACTTTCAGCAACGCAGACGCACAAATCGAGCAGATCAAGATGCCGCCTCATTCCGTCGAGGCAGAGCAGTCTGTGTTGGGCGGGTTGTTGTTGGAAGCGAGTGCCTTGGACAAGATCATAGACTTGGTCTCTGCCGCTGATTTCTACCGTCAGGAACACCGTTTGATTTTCCGCCAGATCGTGCGTCTGAGCGAGATGGCTAAGCCTGTAGACGTTATTACTATCGCCGAAGCGCTAGAGAACGCAGGGGAGTTAGATAAAGTCGGTGGTCTGCCTTATTTAGGGAGTCTGGCGCAGAACGTTCCTTCGGCTGCCAACGTACGCCGTTACGGTGAAATCGTCCGCGAACGTTCCATCATGCGTCAGTTGGTCGAAGTAGGTACTGAGATCACCAGCAGTGCGTATAACCCGACAGGTCGCGATGCTGCGCAGTTGCTGGACGAGGCAGAGAGTAAAGTGTTTGAGATTGCCGAAGCGGGCTCCAAAGGCAAGCAGGGCTTCGTCGGCATGCCACCACTACTCACCCAAGTGGTGGAGCGTATCGAGACTTTATACGCACGCGAGAGCAGCAGCGATGTGACCGGTACGGCGACAGGTTTTGCCGATCTGGACAAAATGACATCAGGCTTGCAGCCAGGTGATTTGATTATTGTTGCGGGTCGTCCCAGTATGGGTAAGACGGCTTTCTCCATCAACATCGCCGAGAACGTCGCACTAGAAGAAGCCACCAAGGAAAATCCCAAGCCTGTGGCGATTTTCAGTATGGAAATGGGTGGTTCTCAATTGGCCATGCGTATGCTGGGTTCGGTGGGCAAGCTCAACCAGCACGACCTTAGAACAGGCCGCTTGCAAGACGATGATTGGGGGAGATTAACTCAAGCCTTGGGTAGGTTGAATGATGCGCCTATGCACATCGATGAAAGCGCAGCGTTGTCTGCACTTGAAGTGCGCGCCCGAGCACGCCGATTGCATCGTACTTATGGTGGCTTGAGCCTGATCGTGCTGGACTATATCCAGTTGATGAGTTCCAACGCTGGCAAAGCGAGTGAGAATCGCGCCACCGAGATTTCAGAGATATCACGCTCGCTCAAATCGCTCGCCAAAGAGTTGCATGTGCCCGTGATCGCGCTGTCGCAGCTCAACCGCAGTCTGGAGCAGCGTCCCAACAAACGTCCGGTGATGTCGGACTTGCGCGAATCTGGCGCGATCGAGCAAGACGCCGATCTCATTTTGTTCATCTATCGCGATGAGGTTTACAACTCTGATTCTGCGGATAAAGGCAAGGCAGAGATCATCATCGGCAAACAGCGTAATGGCCCGATAGGCACGGTCGCGCTGGCCTTCCGTGGTGAGTACACGCGCTTCGATAATCTGGCGTCAGATAGTTATTGAATGTGATGATTTTTTAGTTTGAAGTCGGTCGAACTTCAGATACAATGCGCGTCCTTTTTAGGAGCGTAGCTCAGTTGGTTAGAGCGCTTGGTCGACATCCAAGAGGTCATCAGTTCGAATCTGATCGTTCCTACCAAACACAAAAACAAGCCTGTTCATTTCTGGACAGGCTTGTTTAATTTCTGCAGTTATATCTGAATTTAAGCGAAGAATGCGGCTAGTGCACTATCGGGAATTTGCACGCCAGTTAACTTGGCTTTTTGCAGCACTTCCCAGAAATATCGATAAGTTGCACGGTCGTGTAATTCGCCTTCATATTGTATCGGTCCCCAATCGGCAGCTTGTGCGGCGAGTAAGATGTTGCTGGCCGTAGACACTTCATCGTAATTGGGCTTCATGGCGTCGACGATGGCTGATATCTGCGTCGGGTAGATGCTCCACATGCGCAAGAAGCCGAACTCGTTGCGTGCGCGACTCGCATCTGCAAAAGTCACTTCGGTGTTTTTCAAATCCAGTGTGACGTTGTGTGCAGGAACGACACCGTGGGCGAGGGCGGCCGCAACCACTTCGGCTTTGGCACGTGCCAATAATTTATGCTCGAATTGCCCAGGGCTGCGCATCGCAGATGCGGGGATCGCGCCGTGATGTCCGCTGACGAAGTCCATCAGGCCAAAATCCAATACTTGCAACCAAGGCAAGGCGGCGATCTCGTATACGTCGTGTAAGGCGCCGTGCGTCTCTATCAGTATATGTATAGGGATGATGCGGGTGATGCCGTAGCGATGGGCGGTGTGCTGGATATAGGCGATCATCTCCGCGGCCTGAGTCTCACGGGTGCATTTTGGGATGGTGATGTAGGCCAGCAGATTGCCGGCACCGCCGACTAGGATGTCGATGTCTTGCCGCCACGCGACATGAGAGTAGTCGTGGATGCGTGCCCCAGCCATATGGTGTTTGTTGTCTGCGGAGTTGAGTACGCGGACGATCATCTCTGCATGCTCGCGTTCTTGCCCAGCCGCTGCGCCATCTTCACAATCACAGGTGATGTCGAATATAGGACCTAGACTGTCCTGCAACGTCAAAGCTTTGAGGATCAGCTTTTCGCTACCAGCGAAGTGTTCGCAACTGGGGATGACAGGGAAGGGTTGTTCGCCGCCGAAGAGCGCCTGATTGGGATGTATGGCTGACATATTCTTTCCTTTATTTGCGTGGGATGAGGACGGTGTAATCAAGATCGAGCACGACATTGGGGTGGTAGCTGCGCTTGCCACTCTGCTCGATATGGCTGTCGCCTAATGATTTGCTGGCAAGATTCTTGAGTCCGACCATGCGTAAGCGCAAAGCACCTAGGTCTTTTCGGCCGGGCAGTTCCCAGCGTTCCAGCACCTCGGTCCACGTGTAGAAAGTGTCGCCACCGAAGCTGGGGTTGCAGTGACTACCGGCATTGATGGCCGCGATACTCAGCGCATTCTCTAAACCGTCATAGGATAGTGCGCGGCAGATAGAGATCACATGGCCGCCATACATCAGGCGCTTGCCAAAAGGTGAGGACTTCATCATCAGCTCATCGAAGTGCAAGCGTGCGTTGTTCTGATAGAGTTTGGTCGCCAAGGTATGGTCGCTGTTATCCACCGTCATTCCCGCAGGATGGTTTATACGTTCTCCAACTTGGTAGTCGTTCCACAAGCGTTGCCCACCCGTGACTGCGGTCTCGAAGTGGCTGGCATCAAAGAAGCTGGGGATATGTAAGCGATCCACGGTGACAGCTTTTGGTAGTTCCGGAATGACGGTCTCGGGCGCGGGGCGCGATAGGTCACTTTTATGCACCATCACCCAGCGCTTCCATTCCATAACCAGTACGCGGTCTTGGTTATGCGTCACCGAATGAACATACACCACACCATTGCTGCCGCTGGAATTTTGCTTGAGTCCAATCACGGTAGAGCTTGAGCTCAGCGTGTCGCCAGGATAAACGGGCGATAAGAAGCGCACATCCGCATAGCCTAGATTGGCAACCGCATTCACTGAGATGTCGGGTACGGTCTTACCAAAGGCGATATGGAAGGCGAGCAGATCATCTACCGTGCGGTTCTTGAAACCTAGCGCATGAGCCACAGGCTGGGCGCTGTGCAGGATATGGCGACTCCCCGTCAGCGCGGTGTACATGGCGCAATCGCCGTCAGTCACTGTGCGCGGTGTGGCGTGCTTCAATACCTGTCCGAGGTGGAAGTCTTCAAAATAATTTCCGCGACCTGGCTCTTGTTGGATGTTAGGCATAGGAGGCTTCCAATTCTTCTATTAGTTTGTTCAGGTTCAACAATTGTTTGGCGGCGACGACGTGATGGTGTTCTATCAGTCTGTCATTGACGACCACAGTGCCGCGCCCAGCAGCATTGGCCTCGCTCAGTGCGTTGATGATCTCACTCGCAGTCTTTACTTCGGTGCGCTTGGGTGTGTAGGCATCGTTGGCATAAGCCAGTTGCATAGGGTGTACCAACGACTTGCCGTCGAAGCCCATGTCACGCCCCAGACGGCAGGCATACTCAAAGGCACCCATATCCTTGAAGTGACTGTTGACGCCATCGACGACAGCGCGGTCGTAGGCGCGCGCTGCAAGTATCACCATCGATAAGCTAGCCAACAAGGGTAGGCGTTCACTGGTGACATGTGCGTGCAATTGCGAAACCAGATCTGAAGTGGCCATCACCATGCAAGCGATCCGATCCGATGCACTGGCGATCTCTTCTGCATGCAGTACCGCCAGCGGACTTTCTATCATCACCATGACGGGAACGTCTTTACCTCCAGCTGCATCCAGTTCAGCGATGGCTGCCAACACATCAGCACGACTCTCAATATTGGTGAACAGGATGGCATCTGCACCGATGTTGGCAACGGCCTTGATGTCGTCATGCCCCCAAGGGGAGTCTAGGTCGTTGACGCGTACCACTACTTCACGCTTGCCATATCCGCCTTGCTTGATTGCATTCACTACGTTCTGGCGCGAGGCTTCCTTGGCGGCGATGAGGATAGGGTCTCCCAGATCCAGTATCACCGAGTCAACGGGCAGGCTGCGAGCTTTGTCCAGGTAGCGCGTGTTACAGCCAGGTACGTACAACATAGAACGGCGTGGCCGAAAATACTTGTTCATAGTAATTCCTCAGTGAGGGGCACGATAGCGTAGCTCATTCTAGTCAGACCAAAATATCATGTCAACTAACTTATATCTTATATAAGACACTAGACTTATGAAAAACAGCGTGCTATAAATGTCACCATGAAAACCGTACCTACTTCACCTAAGTTTCAACCACTCTATCAGCAGATTAAATCACTGATCACGCAGAGTCTGATTGCGGGCGAGTGGGCGCCGGGCGCTGCTATACCTAGCGAGATGGAGTTGGCGGTACGCTATGGCGTTAGCCAAGGAACGGTACGTAAAGCCATAGATGAGTTGGCTGCTGAGAATATCGTGATGCGTCGGCAGGGTAAGGGGACTTTCGTTGCCACGCATTCTGAGGACATGGTCAAGCTGCGCTTTCTGCGCTTGGTGGCTATGGACGGCAGCAAGGAATTGCTGGACAACCAATTGCTCAGTTGTGAACGTATCAAAGCACCAGCACCTGTCGCCGCCGCATTGCAGATCAAGAGTGGTAGTGCTGTCGTCGATATCAAGCGACTACTGCTGTTCAACGGCAAGCCACTGATACTTGATCGCATCATTCTGCCCGCTGCGGCTTTTAAAGGTGTCAACGAAAAACAGATCCAAAGCTATAACGGCTCCATGTATCGCATGTATGAGACCGAGTTAGGCATACGTATGGTGCGCGCCGAAGAGAGATTGACGGCATTGGGCGCAGATGGGGAAGTGGCCCATCTGCTGGGTCTCAAGCAGGGCACGCCTTTATTGAGCATAGAGCGGGTGTCTTATACCTATGGGGACAAACCCATGGAGTGGCGACTAGGGCTTTGTCTGACCGATAGACATCATTATCTAGCGCATTTGGAGTAGCAGCGGCGACGTGTGTCGTGGCAGTAATGAACATAGGAGGTGGTACATGAGCACACATCACAGCGCGCACAGTCGTGAAAAAAAATTCTGTAGTGATGCCAACACAGGCATGCTCGGTGGCTTGTGGCCAGGCATACAGTTGTACTACCCGCCGGTAAAATTTGTGCCATCTTTGGGTAAGTACGAGAATCTGGAAATGGCCGCCCAGCGTATGCAGAAGCATGCCCATCAGACCAATGCACACACGCTGATCTTTGACTTGGAGGATGGATGTAGGCAGAAGGAATTGAGTCGCACTCTGCTTAGGCGCGAGCTGCCTGAGTTCAAACGTAGGAAAGAAGTCACCATCGCTATTCGCGTAAATCCTTTCCGTACTGAAGAATATGAACGCGATATGGAATTAGTTAGAGATCTCGCCGAATTCGTCGATGTGGTGATGTTGGCCAAGGCGGGTGAAGCTTATGGCGCACCGGAAGTGCGTGATCTTTCTAACTTCCTAGTGGGACTCAATCATGAGATATCTATACAGCCCATCATTGAACATCCCAAGTCGCTGAAGATTGCCCCTGACCTGATGCAGTACAGCACGGTCAAACATGTGGTGTTCGGTATTCATGACTTCTCTAAGGCGATGGGGATACAAATCACCCCCGAACATTGGACGGAAGAGCTGAAATACTTCCTCAATCAGATCATGTTCGAAGCGCGTATCGCAGGTAAGGGCGTCATCGGCGGCGTGGAGACCCTCATCGGTTCTAGCAGCATGCCCAAAGAGTTCGTTGAGCCACATGATGTGAGGCGTTGGCTGGATCTGCATGGTGAACATGAGTCACGCATCGTTTACAAACATGCTTGCCAAGAAGCTGCGATGGGTCTGACAGGCAAGCAAGTCATACATCCTGCTCATATCCATCTGTGCAAAGTCGCATACACCCCTTCACCTACCGACATAGACTACAAGATCCGTATCCTGAAGGCGGCGATAGAGGCCAATGCTTTGTTAGGTGGCGCGATACGTATCGACGGCGAGATGTTGGACCCGCCTATGTTCGGTAAGGCTTTGCAGACGCTGCTCAGGGCGCATTCATTGCGAGCCTTGAGTGAAAGTGACACCCAATTCGCGATGGAAGTATTGCAACTGATGCCGGCACAAGTCGTACGTGAAAACTGGCCATATGGCGTCATCCTTTAGGAGGCAGCATGTCTGAATTCGCACCCTTTCCACCTTGGCATTGGCAAGTGCCTGAATTTTTCAACATCGGTGTTGCTTGCAGTGATGCACATTTGAGCAAGCCTGCTGCCGACAATGTCGCTATGATCGTTGAGGATGATGTATTGGGAACCTCTCAGATCAGCTACGCACAATTGGCTGAGCGCACCAGCCGATTCGCTCAACAGTTACGAGCGTTGCGGGTGGGACTTGGTGAGCGTGTGCTGATACGTTTACCTAATTGTCTGAACTATCCCACCGCCTTTCTTGGAACGATGAAACGTGGTGCGATATCGGTGCCGACTTCTACGTTGTTGACGGCAGAGGAAGTGGCCTATCTGGCAAAGGACTCCGGTGCATCCGTGTTGGTGACAGATAAGGCCGCTTGGTCCACGCTCAAGGATCATCTGCAAGATGCGCAAAGTCTGCGCCACGTCTTGCTCAGCGGGAAAGGCGATGTCGACATGGTGGAGGGTTTGAATGTCTTAGATTTGGATGATGCATTAGATGCCATCACCCAATACGAGCGTCCGCACCTTACACGCGGTGAAGATCCGGCCTATCTGGTTTACACCTCGGGTACCACGGGCTATCCCAAGGGCGTGTTGCATGCGCATAGGGCAATGATAGGCCGCACACCTGCCTCTACCTATTGGTTCGACTTCGCGCCTGAAGGCGATCGCATCATGCATTCTGGCAAGTTCAATTGGACCTATGTGTTGGGCTCAGGCCTGATGGACCCACTATTCCTAGGTAAGACCATCATTGTGCATGAGGGTAAGAACGATGCGAATACTTGGCCCAGATTGATTAAGAAGCATTCCGCAACCATCTTTGTCGGTGTGCCCACCATCTATAGACAGATCGTGCAAAAGAGCAGTTTTACCAAAGCCGATGTGCCGAGTCTGAGGCATTGCATGAGTGCGGGTGAGCATCTCTCGGACGAGGTGTTGAGTCAGTGGCGCGAACGTTTTGGCGTGGACATCTACGAAGCCGTCGGTATGTCTGAGTTCTCCTATTATCTGTGCCAGACCAAGTCGCGCCCTATACGCGCCGGATCTGCTGGATTCCCCCAACCCGGACATGAGATACAACTACTGGATCCTGAGACATTGAGGACAGTTGCGGCAGGTGAGGAGGGCATGATCTCGGTGCCCAAGAATGACCCAGGTCTGTTCTTGGAATACTGGAATCTGCCTGAGGAGACCGCCAAGCATGTGCACGATGGCTGGTTCTTCACGGGTGACTATGCGCGCTACGATAAAGACGGCTATATCTGGTTCTTAGGACGCAAGGACGACATCATCAAGAGTTTCGGCTACCGTGTTTCGCCTTATGAGATCGAGCGGGTATTGAAGTCGCATCCTGCGGTCGCGGACTGTGCTTCTGTTGGTGAGGAATTAGAAAATGACAAGGTGCTGGTGGTGGCCTATATCATCCTGCATCCTGGTAGCACCGCCACGGCAGATGATCTCTTGCTGTTCGGTCGTGAGCATCTGGCTGCTTATAAAGCACCTAAGACGGTCTATCTGGTTAAGGATTTCCCTCGTACTAAAAACGGCAAGATATTACGCCGCGACGTGCAGCCTACTTCCGCCATCGCCAAGTCCAGCCTGAGGTGATTGGGTATGGAGTAGACCCCAGTGTTTAAGATTTAAGCAGGAAGTGGGCCGCATCTGCTGCGGGTACGGGGCGACTGTACAGATAGCCTTGATATTCCTCGCAGCCCAACTCGGTGATGAAGGCCAGTTGCTCGCGGTTTTCCACACCTTCTGCCGTGACGGTCATGCCTAAGGCGTGAGCCAGTACTGAAGTTGCTCGGACGATACTCTCGTCATTGCTGTCTGTTGCGATGTCACGCACAAAGGACTGATCTATCTTTAGACGTTGTACCGGTAATAGTTTTAAGCGGCTTAAAGAGGAGTAACCGGTACCGAAGTCATCCAACGCAAGCACGAAACCCGCCGCATACAACTCGTCTAGTTTCTTTGTACTGTCACCATTGCTATCCATCAATGCACTTTCCGTCAGTTCCAGTTCTATCAGGTTATTACTGATGCCTATATCTCGGACGATAGCGGTGATGCGTTCCACTAGATCTTTTTGCGCGAACTGTATTGCAGATAGGTTTACGGCAATCGGTACCACCGCATAACCTTGCGATTCCCAGATGCGCAATTGCATAGCAGCTTGACGCAACACCCAATCGCCGATGCGGTTGATGAGCCCAGACTGCTCGGCGACTGGAATGAAGACCGCAGGCGAGATGAAGCCATATTCTGGATGCTGCCAACGCAGCAGTGCTTCCAATCCGACTACTTGTTCGTCTTTGACGTTGACCTTGGGTTGGTAATACAACATCAGCTGGTTAGCTTCTATGGCATAGCGCAGATCACTCTCTAGTCGCAAGCGCTCTACGGCGCGAATATTCATCTCCTCCTCGAAATAGGCGAAGCTGTTACGTCCGCTTTGCTTTGCCTTATACATGGCTAGATCACTGTTGCGCATCAATTCCATCTGCGTCGTGCCATCGTCTGGGTAAATGCTGATGCCTATGCTGGGCGTGATGTGTAAATGGCTGCTACGAATCTCGAATGCCGAATCCAGTGCATCTATGATCTTCTCAGCCACATAAGTAGCCTCATCCACCGTGTTGATGTCATTGAGTATTGCGATGAACTCATCTCCGCCGAGTCTCGCTAACGTGTCGGTTCGGCGCAGACAGATCTTTAGTCTTTCAGCAACATGCTTCAATAGCTCGTCGCCAATATCATGTCCCAAAGAGTCATTGATATTCTTGAAATGATCTAGATCGATGAATAACACCGCAAACTTGCTTTCATGCCGCTGTGCCAAGGCTATGCTCTGCTCTATGCGGTCATTGAGTAGATAGCGATTAGGTAGGCCAGATAGCACATCGTAATTGGCCAAAAACTTGGTTCGCTCCTCCTCTTTTTTGCGCTCGGTGATGTCTAGGAAGATGGCGATGTGATGGGTCACTTGTTCTTGTTCATCCAGTACCCGCGTGATTGTCAGCCATTCCGGATAGATATCTCCACCCTTGCGTTTGTTCCAGATTTCGCCACGCCAGATGTTCTCGCTATTCAATGTGGCCCACAGTTGGTGATAGAAATCGACGTCGTGTTTGCCTGAAGCCAAGAAGCTGGGGAGTTGTCCTATTGCATCTTCTTTGTTATATCCGGTGATGTCACTGAACGACTTGTTGATCATCATGATGCGGTTGTTCGTATCAGTGATCATGATCGCCTCACCATTGTGCTCAAACACCTTGGCGGAAAGACTTAGCGCAACTTCGGCCTCGCGACGATGTTGGATCTCGCCGGTCAAGTTGCTCACCATATTATCTATACAGTGCGTCAGGTGGGCGACCTCGTTATCTCCAAGTATAGTTGGGATGGCGGTATGCAGGTCACCGCTGGCTATCTTGTCGGCCGCGTTGCTTAGTCTTCTGATGGGGCGCACGAAACGACCTGCCATCACCCATGAAATCCAAGCGAAGAATATGCCCAATGCGCTGCCTACGAGGAAGATCTTGCGTTGTAGTCTTTGTGCGGGGGCAAATGCCGTGCTGATATCTTCCCGTACCACAACTGTCCAGCCTAAACCTGCGTACTCCCTATAGCCTTCTGATTTGGCGTAGCCCACTAGATAGGTCTTACCGTCGTTATAGCGTTCTAGTAGATGGCCGAACTTGGCTTGACCTTTGACGGAATCAGTAGTCTGCGGACCCAGTTCGGAGTAGTCCGACCAAGCTTTGCCTGGTCCTGAAAGGATCTTGTTATCCTTGCTCAAGAGGAAGATGTCTTGCCCCGGGGTTTTTTTGCTATCCAAAGCCTCTTCTGCCCAAGACCAGTAGATGTGTCCGCATAGGACCCCTTGCAAAACCCCTTCGCGACTGATCACGGGTGCGGCGACATCGACCAGATAGAAAGTCTCGCCGCTGGGATTTGGGAGAAGTTTTGCCAGCAGCATGGCATCGTGCACATCGCCTATGTAGTAGTTCGTGCGGCCCTCTGTGCACCAAGGGCGTTTGGCAAGATTCTTACCTTCGAGATATTTACCTGTGCCGACCTTGCCTATACCCTGCGTGTCGCATATGCCTATCCACGCGTAGGCATTGAAGCTAGCCTGTAAGCGTTCTAGCACTTCACGTTTGGTAGCGATTTCCACCTTGGGATTGCGTATCTCATCCAATACTGCCGCGTTTTGGATCTCGCGGGAACGCTCGAACATACCGCGGTCAATTACATCTAATGCATTTTTGGCACGCTTGATGAAAGCCTCACCTTGGGTAAGCTCTATCTGCTCACGGGTGGTGTTGGTCGCATACAAACTCAATAAGGCGGACAGGCTGAGTACGATGGCAGCACTTGCCAGACTAATCTGCGCACGCAGGCTGTGTCTGGGATCGATGGACTTTAAGAACTTACGCATATCTGGATTTCGGGTGAACTACGCTATTGTAAAATTAAGCTAAATGTATGGTTGAGTATATTAAGATTAGCGGGCGGAATAGGGTGTAATTCGACGCTGATTCTGTATCCAACCTGTAGCTGAGCATTGTGCAGTTATTGAGCAGTGATTGTAAGCCATTGAAGATATTATTTGTATAAGCCTTATTCACATACTGTGCACACGATCATCCACGGAAATTGTGGGCAATACAGCGCTTAACCTAACAGGTGAGCATCTCCTATAATCATCGCACCTACAGAAACGCGACACATCATGAACGACGAGCTCGAAAAAATACGCATAGACAAATGGTTGTGGGCAGCGAGGTTCTATAAAACGCGTGGGCTGGCCGTGGCGGCCATAGACAGTGGCAAGGTCAAGATGGGGGGCGTGTGTGTAAAACCGGCCAAAACCGTGGGCGCTGGCGATGTATTGGATCTACGCTTGGGACGCTTTGACTTCAAGATCCATGTATTGGGTATATCGAATAAACGCGGTCCGGCACCTGAAGCAGTGAAGCTTTACCACGAGAATGAAGAGAGTCGCGAGAAGCGTCTACAACTGGCGATGCAACTCAAAGCAGAAGAACCCATTTTTGTGTTCAAGGGCAGACCCAGCAAACGTGACCGCAGGCAGATTGCCAAGTTCAAACAGAGTGGAGAACAGGACTAGCAGAGCTTATTCAGAGCCTTGTTCAATGTGCAGGTATTCGGCATAGAGATGCTTGCCTATAGGCTCACGACCGGTATGTTTGATGAATTCGGCGATCTTCAGGTCTTCTTTGACGAGGTGATCCACTACCCAGTTATTGAGGAAATACAACAGGTCTTCTGGGAACTCGCGGTGACGACTAATTTTGGCCAGCATCATGTCCAGTTGCTGTAACAAGTCAGTGTGTATAAGCGCGTGGTTGTCTACCTCGGGATAGCCTATCTCATGCATCAGATTCTCTTCACTTAGGAAATGGAACTCGACGAATTTCTTCAATTCCAACATCACCCAACGTACGGTCTGTTCTGACTCTTGGGTTTTGATTGCGATATCTAATTTTCGGCACAGTAAGACGATGATGCGATGCTGTGTGTCGATCAGATCGTTATGCAGTTCCAGCGATGCCTTCCATTGGATGTACACGGTATGCCCTATCTAAGGAGTTCAGCCCATGATAAGCCGCCCAATCTGACGCCGCAAGCACGCATCGCGTGGAGAAATCCTGTTTGTTCTGTGTTCATGACACCAACCAAGCACCATCGCGGAACACGATCTCATCATCCAGTGTGACAGTCTCGGTGGCTGCGAACACATCGACATGGAACTTGGCATCGGCGCGGCGGATGTTGGGTTTGTTATAGCTACCGTGCTTGGCACCCAGTGAAAAGTGTATGCCACACATGCGCTCGAAGGTGCCGATGTCGCTGACCATGCGTTCGGGGCTGAAGGCACGGTTCAATCCCAAGCCCAGTTCACGCAACCAGACTTCGCCTTCTTCAGCGCGTATCAATTCCAGTACCTTGTCGAATTCAGCTGTAGAGTCCTGCACACAGATGACGCGACCTTTGCTGATTTCCAGTGTGATGGGGAAGGGTGGTTTGTTAACGGCGAACTGGGTATCGCCGAAGATGGAGACACGCACCTTGCCGTTCACGGCTTCCAGATCACGAGATTCTGTGAACACCTCGCCTATGGGGAACTGTCCGCCTACGTTGTTCATTTGGCGATAATCGCCCACGTTCAGTTTTGCGTCTTCGAATCCAGCACCAAAAACTAGTTGTGCGCCGCCGCTGTCTATGATGCCGCTGCTGGCTTGATCTATACGCGCTTTGAGTGCAGCTCCCGTGCCACGGAAATAGTCGGCGTCATACGCGAGTGAATCTATATAAAGTCTGCCTTCTTCGCCGGGCATACGTGACAGATGCGGATGCTCGATGACTTTTAGCCCCAGTTTGAATAATTCGACACGGATGCGGAAAGCATCCAAGCGGAAGCTAGTGGACTGGATCAGGACCACCAGATCGCCAGCGGTGAGTTTAGAGAACTCCGCGCGTATCGCAGCAGGTTCATGTGCATCGAATTCGATGAAAGTTGCATCGGGTAGACAGCGTTTATAGGCCTCGGTGATCGCCAGTGATAATGCACACTGACCGTCCCATACCACTAATGCGCCGTGTGCAGGGCTATGTTGCATTGCCAAGCTGAGTATGTCCTGTACATGGTGTGCGGCAGTGCTTAAATCGTGCTCGGTATATTTCATCGCTATGCTCTATATGGGTGAACTGCCGCTGACACGGAACCAGCCCGCGATACTGCGACGTGTGGTGTTAGAGCGTCGGACTTCATGGGGGAAGTGCTCGCTCAGGAAAATTATCAGGGTGCCAAAACGCGGTGTCACGGTGGTGAGTATGTTGCTACCGTTCTCGTCATACACATCCAGTTCGCCACCATCGTCTTGCTGCCAATTCTCGTTCAGGTATAGCACGGTGGAGAGGATACGGTTCTTCTTGCCGTTTAAGACATCTAGGTGTTTGGCGTAGCCTGTGCCGGATTCGTAGATGGCGTAATGACATTCGTAATCGAACAAGCCCAAGTACAGTCTGGCATTCAACTCCTGTCGCAACTTATCCATGGCCGCGAGAAAAGTCTGATCATCGGTATCGTGCTCATCTAGCCAACTGATGACATCGCCGCGTAAGTTTGGTAGCAGTCGCTTGTCGTTGCCGCGTCCTACATGGGCTGTGTTGAAGCGATTCGTGTCATCGACTTTGCAGCGGTGAAGTAGCTTGTCTAAGATCGTTTGCGGTAGTGCCTGCTCCAGCACGATGTAGCCAGTCTGTTCCAGACTTTTTGCGATGAGGTTTATATCCATGACGTTCAGTACTTAAGATGTTTTGCCTGCGCGCCAGCGTTTCAACAACAGCGCGTTGCTGACCACGGTGACTGAACTCATCGCCATCGCTGCACCCGCGATGACAGGGTTGAGCATGCCGGCTGCGGCGAGTGGGATGCCCAGCACGTTATAGGCGAATGCGAAGAATAGGTTCTGACGTATCTTGCGCAGCGTGGCACGCGAAAGGTCTATGGCATCCACCACGCTATTCAGATCGTTATGCATCAAGGTGATGTCGGCAGTCTCTATAGCGATGTCACTACCGCTACGCATCGCAAAGCTGACATCTGCATTCGCTAAGGCTGGGGCGTCGTTGATCCCGTCACCCACCATGCCGACTGTCGTATCTGCGCTCTTGAACGACAGTACGCGGGCAGCTTTATCTTGTGGACTGACTTCGGCGATGGACTCGCTTATTCCTACCTGTGCAGCGATGGCCTGCGTGGCTGCTTGATTGTCGCCACTTAGCATCACTACTCTTATTCCCATCGCTTGCAAGCGTGCGACTGCGTCGCGGCTGCTGTCACGTACGCTGTCTTGAGTAGCGATATATCCCATCACGTGTCGTTCCTGGCTCAATACCATCACCGTCTTGCCTTGTTTTTGTAGCGCCAAGATCCGTGCGTCATCGAGCGCGATGTCTTGTGTGCTTGCGTAGCTGGGTGAGACCAAAAGATAGTTATGGCCATCGAGCTTGGTACTTAGTCCTTGTCCGGCGATCTCGGTGACGTTGGCGTTAGCCGTTACTGCCATCTCTAATTTCTCACAATGTGCAGCGATGGCTTGAGACAAAGGGTGTGTAGAGGCGCGGGTGAGTGCCGCTGCCGCGGCCAATAATTGTTGTTCGGTGTGCACGCCAGCGGGGATGACTTCGGTCACACTGGGCTTGCCTGCGGTGATGGTGCCAGTCTTGTCTACAACTAAGACCGCTAGTGTATGCGCACGTTCGAGTGCGGCAGCATCTTTGACGAGTATTCCTGCCTGCGCGGCACGTCCAGTTGATACGACCAGTGCGGTCGGTGTCGCCAGACCGAGGGCGCAAGGGCAGGCGATGACCAACACCGCGACGGCGTTGATGAGTGATGCGGTGAAGCTGTGGTCGCTTAGATACCAGGCAGCGAAAGTCAGGAGCGCGATGAGCATGACCACAGGCACGAACACCGCTGAGATACGGTCGGCCAGTTGTTGTATTGCTGCTTTGGAGCTTTGTGCCAACTCGACCAGTCGGATGATGGCGGCCAACTGTGTATGTGAGCCCACCGCCAGCGCGCGGCATTTGAGTACCCCACTTTGGTTGGCAGTGGCGGCGTAGACCTTATCGCCAGGGCGCTTGCTACGTGCCACGCTCTCGCCGGTGAGCATGGATTCGTCTGCACTGGATTCGCCCTCTAAAACCGTGCCATCTACTGGAACGCTTTCGCCGGGGCGTACCAGATACACATCGTCGACCTGCATCTCTTCAACGGCGAGGGTCTGTATCACGCCATCTCGTTCTACTTGGGCAGTCTTAGGTTGCAAATTGAGGAGTGCTTCGAGTGCGCTTGAAGCCTTGCCCTTGGCACGTGCTTCCAATAGCTTGCCGAACAGCACCAGTGTGATCAGCGTGGCACTGGCTTCGAAGTACAAGGCCTGATCCAGATGCAACAACCAGACCGCGATACTCAACAGATAAGCTGCACTGGTGCCAAGCGCGACCAGCACATCCATATTGGCGCCGCCGTTACGCAAACTGGCCCATGCACCATGATAGAAACGCCAACCTATCCAGAGTTGTACTGGTGTCGCGAGCGCGAATTGCAACCAGGCGGGTAACATCATGTCTATGCCTACGAACATCAGTAGCATGGAAAGCAGCAAGGGAAGTGTCAGGGTTGCCGAGATCAAGAAGCGGCTTTGTTCATGCTGCAATTCATGTAGGCGTAATTGTTTTTCGGCTGCGAAATCGCGTGGCACATGGGCGTCGAAACCGGCACTTTGTATGGCTTTGATCAGGGCTTCTAGAGGGGTGGTTGCAGCTTGGTAATCAATTTGCGCGAGTTCGGTGGCGATGCTCACCCGGGCTTCGACCTCGGGCAATTGATTGAGTACTTTTTCAAGGCGCGCGGAGCAAGCGGCACAATGCATGCCAGTGACTTGTAGTTTGATGTGACTGCTTGTATCCATATTCGGGATTATAGGCGCTCTGCGTTGGCTTGATGCCGTTAAGCGTTTGATTTCGACAGGCACGGAGTTGCCTTAGAGTAGACTTATATTATCGCGTGACCACTATGGAAAGGACCATAGCATGATCTTCCACCAATTGTTCGACCCCAGCTCGTCCACTCTGACCTATCTGATTGCGGGAAATGACGGTCATGCTGTCATCATCGATCCGGTGCTTGAGCAGTTGACACGTGATCAGTCATTGATTTCAGCGCTGGGATTGCAACTAGATTATGTGCTGGACACCCATGTGCATGCAGACCACATCACAGCATCGAATGCACTCAAGCTAGCCACCGGTGCAACCAGCGTCATTGCTAAGGATTGCGGCGCGCCTGGATACGATAAATTATTGGCGGATGGTGAGCGTTTGAGTTTTGGTGCTGAGCAAATCCGTGTGATAGCCACGCCCGGTCATACGCTAGGCAGCTTGTGTTATCTGTGGCGCGACCGTTTGTTCTCGGGTGATACGCTGATGATCAACGCCTGTGGGCGTACAGATTTCCAGAGCGGGAGTGCAGAGCAGATGTATCACAGCATCACAGACAAACTGTTCGTGTTGCCGGATGAAACCTTGCTCTATCCAGGTCATGACTACAAAGGTAGACGGGTGAGTTGTATCGGTGAGGAGAAGATACTCAATACCCGCATCGCGGGTAAGACTCAGCAGGAATTCGTCGACATCATGAACGGATTGAACCTCGCTACGCCCAAACTCATCCATGAAGCCGTACCGGCCAATCTGGCAGGTGGCTTGCTACAGCGTTAAGCCAACCAGAATTTGCGGTAAAGCATCACCAGCGATACTGCGATGATCAGTACGGCAAGCAGACGCAGCACGAATTGCTTGGGCAACTGGCCGATGAAGTATCTACCCAGCAACATACCGCCTGCCGTACCTAGGATGAACACGCCTGCGCTGAGCGATACATCGACATGACCAGTAGTGAGTGCAGATATGAAGGCACCGCCTGACACCAATGAGATGACCAACAACGATGTCGCGACGATACCGTCCAAAGTGATGTTGCTGCAGCGTAGTAATGCTGGAACGATGATGAATCCGCCGCCCACCCCTAATAATCCGGTTGTCAATCCGGTCAACACTCCGATGACGGAGAGTGTCAAGAAAGAAGTGGTGTTCCAGACCACACGACCTGTAGCGACTTGTATTCGGCGCACTCTGTTGGACTCACAGTT
This sequence comes from uncultured beta proteobacterium, assembly GCA_963740305.1. Classification (GTDB taxonomy): domain Bacteria; phylum Pseudomonadota; class Gammaproteobacteria; order Burkholderiales; family Gallionellaceae; genus Gallionella. The sequence continues at coordinate 91,967 of CAVUDR010000009.1, forward strand.
GGGAGCGTCTTCAGTACTATTGTGTTTGTCAGCATTCAGCCATATCCGAACTGAAACGATCAGCATGACTAAGACGAAGATGGCGACCAGCCACTGTTCTGACAGTTGGTGGGCGACATATTGGCCGATAGGGGCTGAGAGGATGCCAGTGATTGCAATCAGCATCGCAGCACGATAGCGAACCAAGCCTTGCTTCAAACCATATATCGCGCCCAGAGTTGCCGCGCTACATACTGCTAGCAAAGCGATGGGAGAGGCTTGTGTCATGCTCCATCCCAATCCTAGGGTCAGGGCTGGTACGGCCAGAATCCCGCCACCCGCGCCAGTCAGACCAAGTACTAAGCCTATGAGTGAGCCTAATGAGATCGCGATCACGAACATGCGTCAACGCCTTTGTTAAGCAATTTCTTGCGTCACGAATTCGATGTTCGCACCTTCGTGTATCAGCACTTTGACTGCGCAGTGGCTGATCTCTTGCAGGATGCGTGCGCGTTGTTCTGCGTCTATACGTTCGGGAAATACGACGTCGGTGACGAAGCGGGCAGGGACCAGCGGATTGCCATTGCGTACTACTGGTTTGCAATCTATTTTGATACCTTCCGCGCTGATGCCTAGTGCTTTGCAGGCTTTGCGCGAGTAGACGCCAGCACAACCGGCGAGTGCCGCATAAGTGGCTTCCAGTGGATTGGGTAAGCTGCCATCCAATCCGTAACTGATGGTGTGATTCTTGTATTTGACGTGTAACTGGTTACTGTCGTCCAGATCGAGTTGATACATAGCTGCCTCCTGATTAAAACGTAACGCCCATCAGCCTTACTTCAGGACGATGGGCGTTGCGTCATGGATACTAATAACAAGCCGGATGTTAGAAACTATAGCCCAGCTTGGCTTGGATCAAAGTGTTGTTCGCGCCGTTGATGCCAGGAGCAATTAACTTGTTGCTAGTGTTCTGCCAACGTGCGCCCAGTCCCAGATCGATCGCACCGATGCGGTAATCGATGTCTGCACCCAATTGTATTGCGGCCATGCTGGTGCTCTTGCCAGCTACGTCAGCCTGTACATAACCCACACCTGGACCAAACCCCACGCTGACTTCGTTGCTCAGCTTGGTCGTCCAACGAGGGTTCACTTCGAATGACTTTAGCTTCAAACCATTGTGGTCGAACTGTCCATATGAGATCTTGCTACGGATCACACCGCTAGGTGGTTGCAAAGCCAAACAGTTGAACGCGACTTCTGCGCCTGTGTAATTACCGCTGCCAGTGGGCAGACCGTTCATCACGCCGCCCACTACTGAGACTGTCACATCAGCCTTGTAGCCAGGGTCCATCACAGGTAAGAGCTTCCAATCACCCGCCATTGCTGCAGCGGAACTCGCCATCAAAGTCGCACCAATCAGCGTGCTTAAAAGAGTACGTTTCATATCATCAATTCCTAATATTTTAACAGGGAAGCGTACTGTAAGGGGGATGAAAACTGGCTTCAGTGACATACCTCACACAGTACGTGATTATTTATTTCTGGCGTACTACAGTGAGGCCTGCGCTCTCCCATGAAGTGACACCACCAGATATGTTGCTAACGTGGCTGAAGCCAGCTTCCTGCAAAATCTGCACCGCTTTAGCTGAACGTCTGCCCGAGCGGCACATCACTGCGATAGGCTTGTCCTTATACGCATTAAGTTCTGACAAGCGACTGCTCAGTTGTCCTAATGGGATCAAGGTCGCGTTCGGTGCATGCACTTCTGCATATTCTTCCGGCTCACGAACATCCAGCAAGAACGTGCCTTGCTGCACCATGCTGGCTGCTTGCTTCACATCTATACCATCGGCAGCTTGGAGCTTTTGCACGCCGAATACGATGCCAAAGGCGGCCAACACTATCAATAGATTCTTGGTGATCTTTGAATTCATTTCTTCTCTCTATTCTTGAATGATTACAGGGGGCGTTTGATGCTGACCGCACCACGGATGTCGCCGACTTTGTAGCCAGTCGCCTGATCATGTGGGTAGTCAGTGTTCAAACGTGCTTGCACCGCAGCAGGGATCTCTTCCTTAGCGCCGTGGCAAGCAACGCAACCGGGTTGCAGTGCGATGGCTTTCATGAAGCGGAAAGACTTACCTGCTGGTTCATCGACGATCTCGGATGCTTCTATGGTTTCAGGCTTCTCTCCTTTGGCCGCACGTTCGGCGAATTCTTGCAGTTTCTTTTGTTCCCATGCATCGGCAGTACCTAACAATGGGTTGCGTACCTTAAGACTCACACGCGTCAGTTTCCAGCCGGTCTGGCGAGAGATCTCGCCGCTCATGTTGGGGGCAATGTCTTTGCAAACACCGACGGCAGAGGCATGACCACCATTACTGACAGCTTCTTTGTTTGCCGCAGCTAATTTTTTCAGGAATGGCATCGCAACCGCGCGGCTCTCTTCTTGATATTTGCTCAGGTCATCGGCAAACACTGCATTGCTGAACAAAGCTAAAGTTGAAATAAGGATGACTCTTCTCATGATTGATTGTCGCTATCAAATTATTTTGGATAAAAAAATGCTCGATAGTTTCTATCGAGCATCTACGTGATGCGTGGTGATTATTTCTTGATGCCGCAGGTGTTCATGCCGAAGATCGCATAAGCAGGGCAGAAGCCGATCGCGCCCGTCAGCAAAGGTACGACGCCGATGTAGCCCCATGCGCCTATAGTGCCAGTCGCAGCAAGTGCGATCAAAGCCAAACCTACGATGACACGTGCTGCGCGGTCTACTGTTCCTGAGTTGCATTTCATGGTGAGCTCCTAATGGTTGGTTAAGTGAGGTGTGCAGAATACTGCGCAGTATGGATAGTGTCTGTGACAAAAATCACATAGCTTATCCTTGCTGTGAGCAAGGTTTCCTGTTCCAATCCCGCACCTATTGATTAACGGGATAGAGCATGTCACGAGCGAGCATAGGCATCATAGGCGGCAGCGGTGTATACGACATCGAAGGTTTAAGTAATAAGCGTTGGGAGCGCATCGCATCTCCCTATGGCGAGGCCTCGGATGAGTTACTGTTTGGTGAACTGAATGGTGTACAACTGGTGTTTTTGCCACGCCACGGTCGAGGCCACAAGATTTCACCCTCGGAGATCAACTTTCGCGCCAACATCGACGTGCTCAAGCGCGCGGGTGTGAGCGACGTCATCTCGGTGAGTGCGGTAGGTTCCTTGCGCGTAGATCTTGCCCCCGGCACTTTTGTCATCGTCGATCAATTCATAGACCGTACGTTCGCACGCGAAAAATCCTTCTTTGGGACAGGCCTAGTCGCACATGTCTCCATGGCACATCCAGTGTGCCGTCGCTTGGGGGATCACATCGAGGATGCTGCAAAACAAGCGGGAATCGCAGCGGTGCGTAATGGTACATATCTGGTGATGGAAGGGCCGCAATTCTCTACGCTGGCAGAATCGAATCTGTATCGCTCATGGGGTTGCGATGTGATCGGCATGACCAATATGCCGGAAGCCAAACTCGCACGTGAGGCCGAGCTTTGTTATGCCACCGTCGCGATGGTCACCGATTACGACTGTTGGCACCCAGAACACGACCATGTCACTGTAGAGCAGATCATTAAAGTGTTACTGGCAAACGCTGACAAAGCCAAGACCTTGGTCGCCCATGCGGTGCCGCGCATAGCTGCAGATACACAAGCCTGCGAGTGCCATTGCCGCATTGCCTTGCAACACGCGCTCATCACCGCACCCTCAGCAAGAGAGGCAGCGATGCTGGAGAAACTGCAAGCTGTGGCAGGTAGAGTGTTGGAGTGACATATGCTGGATAACGACATGAACTCAAAAAATCTACGCCTTGCATTAGTACAAGCTGCACAGCGCCTGATCACATTAGGACTGAATCGTGGCGCATCCGGCAATGTCTCGGTACGTGACGGGGAGGCCTTCCTCATCACACCTTCGGCATTGATGGTCGATCAAATGACACCTGAGAATATGGTGCGCATGGACTTGGATGGACAAGTTTTGCAGGGTGGTAGACCGTCCAGCGAATGGCGTTTCCATCGAGACATCCTGAAGACGCGACCCGAGGTCGGTGCGGTGGTGCATACCCATTCCATCTACGCCACGACCATGGCGTGCTTGCGCCGCGATGTCCCTGCCGTGCACTACATGATCGCGATGGCCGGCGGCGACAACATCCGCTGCACGCCCTATAGCCTGTTCGGTGAACAAGAATTATCCGATCACGCACTCGATGCACTGAATGATCGTAAAGCCTGTTTGTTAGGTAATCACGGCATGATCGCCTTGGGTAAGGATATTGACGATGCCCTTGCTGTCGCGGTGGAAGTCGAAAACCTATGTGAAATCTATTGGCGTGCCCTACAGATCGCAGAGCCGCACATACTGACTTCGCAACAGATGCACGATGTGAAACAGAAGTTCGTTGAATACAAGAAGCGCGATTAAGCCACGCATGCGTTAGACCTAAGTTGCTAGTCGCTGGTTGTTAGTTAGGACAGTCGAAAATGCGGGCTTTATTGTTGTTCAAACCTAAGTTGAAGATCAGGAATCACCATGCCCATAAAATCTAAAGTACGTACCGTTCCGCATTACCCTAAGCAGGGCATCATGTTTCGTGACATCACCACCTTGCTCAAAGACCCAGAGGGCTTTCGTGCAACAGTGGATGAGCTGGTCGCACGTTATAAAGATGTGAAGATAGACAAGATCGCAGGCATAGAGTCGCGTGGTTTTATCTTGGGCGCACCGCTGGCTTACGCGCTGAATGTAGGTTTCGTGCCGATCCGTAAAAAAGGCAAATTGCCTGCCGAGACCATAGGTCACGATTATGAGTTGGAATACGGCAGCGATCGCATCGAGATCCACACCGATGCGATCGCCAAGGGCGAAACCGTGTTGCTGGTGGACGACCTCATCGCTACCGGTGGTACGGCGGTAGCGGCGTGTACCCTCATCGAGAAGATGGGCGGCAAGATCATCGAGTGCTGCTTCATCATCGACCTGCCTGATATAGGCGGTCGTGCACGCTTGGAAAAACTAGGGCAGAAAGTGTTTGCGTTGTGCGAGTTCGAGGGCGATTAAGATAAATGACGTATTGCTTTGCATTTAAAGCACCTCCAGATGGGTTCGCGATAATTTCCGATACTAGGATTTCGTCTGAAATAGGTGGTGTTATTGAGATAGAAGAAGGTGATTACTTAAAAGTTTTCTCGCCCCGTAAAAACAGTTTTATTACATTTTCAGGGAAACTTTGGCAGTTAAAATCCTTGTTACTTGAGTTGCCGAGCTATCTGGCCTCTGTTGATGAGAAGATTCAATTTGAAAGGCTTGAAAGTTTCTTAAAATTGAAATATTCGGAAATGTGGCAGAGAGAATGTTTTTCCGAAAAAAATTACCCATCGATGGAATTGATATATGGCGATATACGGCATAAGAGAGGTTCGATGCAGTGTAGATTGGCTAGATATGATTTGGGAATCAAAAATGGTAAACCTGCTATCGCCAAGACAATGGGTAAAAAAATTGAGTGGGTGTCAATTGGCTGGACTCCAGATGGGCGAAGGTTGCTGTCAAATGCTGCAGCTGATGCGTTATGTGAGCTTGAATCTAGGGGGTTAGATATACGTTCGTGTGCCGGTACTAAGGCAAGTGGTAGTTACCTAGAGCTAGGTAATGGGGCGTTGGGAGTGATTCTTGATTCAAGTGGTGTTAGGAATAGTTCTTTTAGAAAAGTCCTGCGCTCATATGCAAATAATCTTGAGCATAATAAATCGGCAAATATCAAATTTGAGCCCATGCTGATATTCGGAGGTGTGGCTCAAAATGCGATTGAGTATGCAATGGAAGATGCTCGGAAAATTGCTATGCCATATAGTGATTACGTTGGTTCAAACTGGACACTAGCAACTTTGACCCAAAGATTTGGTTTTGTAGTGCATTCAAATCATGATTTGAATTTTGCGCTTTAATCGATTAGTAGCGCGTGGGATGGGTTGAGCAACGCGATACCCATTAATTGAAAGATATTTATGAACGTCAACGGCAAACCGCAACGCACCATCTGGCCCACTGCCGACAACACGGCGGTGGAGATCATCGATCAAACACGGCTGCCGCATGAGTTCCAAGTCTTGCGTCTGAATAGCATGCGTGATGCAGAGCGGGCGATCAAGGATATGCAGGTGCGCGGTGCGCCGCTGATCGGTGTGACGGCTGCGTATGGCGTGGCCTTGTCTATGCGTCATCATGCCTCGGATGCCGCCTTGCAAGCGACGTGCGATATGTTGCTGGCGGCGCGTCCGACGGCAGTGAATCTACGTTGGGGAGTGGAGCGTATGCGGGCGGTGTTAGCACCCTTGGCAGCGGAACAGCGCGCGGCGGCGGCATGGTCTGAAGCCGCATCGATCGCCGAGGAAGATGTGGCGATCAACAAAGCGATTGGGCGACACGGCTGCGACATCATCGCCGCGATCCATCAAAATAAAATAGAACGCTTGGGTGTCGTCAGGAATTCGGAATCTCAGGATGGAGCGCAAGGCGCAAGACGCGGAGGGTCGCAGGCAGTACACGAAGTACGACAAGGTTCGAGCACCGCGCAACGCAGCGATGCACCTGAAAAACAGATTTATGACGATACCGTGAATATTTTGACGCACTGCAACGCAGGTTGGTTAGCTACCGTGGATTGGGGCACGGCGCTCGCGCCTATCTATGCTGCCGTAGCAGCGGGGATACCGTTGCATGTGTGGGTGGATGAGACGCGTCCACGCAATCAGGGGGCCAGTCTGACGGCGTGGGAATTGGCTCAACATGGTGTGCCGCATACCGTTATCGCGGACAACGTGGGCGGGCATCTGATGCAGCATGATGAGGTCGATATGGTCATCGTCGGTTGTGACCGTGTGACTGCGCGTGGCGATGTGTGTAACAAGATCGGCACCTACCTCAAGGCGCTGGCGGCACACGATAACGGCGTACCGTTCTTCGTCGCCTTACCCACGCCGACCATAGATTGGACGCTGCAAGACGGGGTGCGCGAGATACCGATAGAAGAGCGTGCGGCGAGTGAGGTGACTCACATCAGCGGCATGACGGACGATGGCAGTATGCAGACGGTGCGCATCACACCCATTGGTTCGGCAGTCGCCAACTTCGGTTTCGATGTCACACCCGCCAGACTCGTGACTGCGCTCATCACCGAGCGCGGTGTGGTGTATCAACCCAACGAACAGAATATGCGCGAGTTACTGGTTGATTAGTTCGCGGTCTGCAATTGCCAAGTCGCATGGCAAGCTAAACATTTACCCATCGTTTCGGTCAGCATATTCTGCAGCTCGGCGGCAGATTTGCCTTGCTTGGCGGCAGTCGCCAGTGCATCCATGTCGTGATGCACACTCATCCCTAATGATTTGAATGCCAAGGGTAGCTTGGCCATCAAGGCTGGATTGACGTCAGCAGCAGAGCCCATGCCAGACTGTGTGGCAGCTACTGCGACTTGACCCATATCGTTTTTATTGAGTCCTTCCAGAACATCGTGCACGGTCGTCAACAAGCCGCGCATCTCACCTAATACCAAGTCTCTTTCCGCGCTGCTCAGTACGATGGCAGTACGGCCATCTGTCCCTTGAGTGGTATTGCCTCGGACGAAGAAGGTCGCGGCGACCGCGATGGTGAGCAGCCACAATACGATGGCGATGATGCTGAGGAGTCTGAAGTTCATACGGGATATCCTGAGTGTGTTGAAAGTGCGGTCAGGATAGCGAGACCCTATTACGGTGTCTGTGAGAAAGGTTACAAAGTCGCGTAGCGTTTTAGTGCGGCAGTATCTATCACATCGATCTGTTCGCGTCCTAGCTTGACCCAACCTTGTTCGGCGAAGTTCTTGAGCAAGCGGCTGACGATCTCGCGTGCACTACCCAATTCATCCGCGATCGCTTGATGGGTGCTGCGTAAAGGGCTGGGTTTGTTGAGTAACATGACCGCTAGGCGTTGATCCAGTTTCTGAAAGGCTACTGCCGAGACCAGCTCCATCAAGTCGGTCATGCGATCAGAGAACAGTGCAAAGATGTAATCACGAAAGGCGGGCAATTCATCCATCAGCACATTAAACGTAGCAGGGGGGAGTGCCAGCATCTCGACATCGCTGTCTGCCACGCCGCGCGCTTTATAGCTGGTATGACCGAGCAGACAACTGCTGGTGAGGATGCAACTCTCGCCGCTATTGACGCGATACAGTTGCAACTCGCGACCATTGGCCGAGGACTTGATGACGCGCACACAGCCAGACATCACCAAAGGAAAACCCTGACAGGCTTGATTCTCATCGAACAACACTGTGCCTGACGGAACGTTCATTAGCTTCAGCGCCCCAAATAGATCGTTGAAACGCGCGGGCGTGAGTTCTTTCAGCATCGGATATTGCTGCAACAAACGTTGTGCGAGATCAGGTGTCAGCATGGTTTAGATTGTCATTCCCGCGTAAACGGTAACCCAGTGAGGATGCCCGGCATGATTAAATTGCTGGATTCCAGCCTGCGCGGGAATGACGAAATTCAACATGTTGAATTAAGACTCAGCACGCATATGCGGGAACAGGATCACGTCGCGGATACTGGCCGCATCGGTGAGCAACATGATGAGTCGATCTATGCCGATGCCCTGACCTGCGGTGGGTGGCAAGCCGTATTCCAGCGCACGCACGTAGTCATTGTCCTTGAACATCGCCTCTTCGTCACCCGCATCCTTGGCTGCGACTTGCGCATCGAAACGCGCGGCTTGGTCTTCAGCATCGTTCAATTCGGAGAAGCCGTTGGCCAACTCACGACCCACCACGAACAACTCGAAGCGCTCAGTGATCTGCGGATTGCTATCGCTGCTGCGCGCCAATGGGGAGACTTCGACAGGGTAGTCGATGATGAAGGTCGGTTCGAACAACTGTGTCTCGGCCAACTCTTCGAACAAGGATAACTGCAAGCCGCCGATACCGTCTTCTGGTTTGTACTTGGCTTTCAGATCTTGCAATTCGGACACGACGAAGTCGCGGTCATTGAGTTGCGCAGTGGTGAATTGCGGATGATATTTTTGGATCGCTTGCACCATCGTCAAACGATGGAAAGGCTTGCCCAGATCAAGTTCGCGACCTTGATAGCTGATCAGCGTTGTGCCCAACACCTTCATCGCCACTTCGCGTATCAGGTGTTCGCTGAAGTCCATCAGATATTTGTAATCACGATAGGCTTCATAGAATTCCAGCATGGTGAATTCTGGATTGTGTCGGGTCGACAAGCCTTCATTGCGGAAGTTGCGGTTGATCTCGAATACTTTCTCGAAGCCGCCCACGACCAGACGCTTCAAATACAACTCAGGCGCGATACGCAGATACATCTTCATATCCAGCGCATTGTGGTGTGTCTCGAAAGGCTTGGCCGATGCGCCGCCGGGGATGGAGTGCATCATTGGGGTCTCGACTTCCATGTAGTCGTGGCGGATGAAGAACTCGCGTATCGCTTGAATGATCTTGGTGCGCTTCTTGAACACCTCACGGGCATCCTGATTGGTGATCAGATCGAGATAGCGCTGACGATATTTCTGCTCTTGGTCGGACAGGCCGTGGAACTTTTCAGGCAGCGGACGCAAAGACTTGGTCAGCAAACGCACTTGCGATACACGGATGGATAACTCGCCGGTCTTAGTCTTGAATAGCACGCCCACCGCACCGAGGATGTCACCCAAGTCGTAATGTTTGAAAGCGTTGTGAACTTCTTCACCGCTATCGTTGTTGCTGATGAATAACTGGATGCGACCACTCATGTCTTGGATAGTGGCGAAACTGGCCTTGCCCATCACGCGTTTGAGCATCATGCGGCCTGCGACTGCGACGGGGATCTGCATCGCCTCTAACTCGTCATGTGTCTTTTCGCCGAACTCATTATGTAGCGCTTCAGCCAAATTCTTGCGTTCGAAATCATTAGGAAAGGCCACGCCCGCTTTACGTATCGCGGCTAATTTGTTGCGACGTTCGGTGATGATCTGGTTCTGGCTTTGGCCGTCACTTTGTGACTTAACATCGGCTTCGCCGATATTAGCCTTCGTCGCAATTTCATTGTCGTCTTGATGAGGGATGTTTTGTTCTGTCGTCATGATGGTTCTCTAAAGTTAAACGCCTTGTTTCAGACTGGCGGAGATGAAATCGTCCAAGTCACCGTCGAGCACACCTTGAGTGTTGCCGACTTCGTGATTGGTACGCAGGTCTTTGATGCGTGATTGGTCCAGCACATAGCTTCGAATTTGGTGGCCCCAGCCGATGTCAGACTTGCCATCTTCGAGCTCCTGTTTGGCTTCGTTGCGCTTACGCAACTCTTCCTCGTACATGCGCGATTTCAACATGGACATGGCTTCGGCGCGGTTCTTGTGTTGCGAACGATCACTTTGACATTGCACCACGATACCCGTTGGGATGTGGGTTAGACGCACGGCTGAGTCAGTCTTGTTGATGTGCTGACCACCTGCACCTGAGGCACGGTAAGTGTCCACGCGCAAGTCGGCTGGATTGATATCAATCTCGATAGAGTCATCCACTTCGGGATAGACGAACACGCTAGAGAAGGAAGTGTGGCGACGGTTGCCCGAGTCGAACGGAGACTTGCGTACCAGGCGGTGTACGCCGGTTTCGGTACGCAGATGGCCGTAGGCATATTCGCCAATGACCTTGAGCGAAGCGCCCTTGATACCGGCGACTTCACCGTCAGACTGTTCCAGCACTTCGACTTGAAAACCTTTGCGTTCGCAGTAGCGTATATACATGCGCAACAACATCGAGCCCCAGTCCTGCGCCTCGGTACCGCCCGAGCCAGCTTGGATATCGATGAAGCAGTTGTTGGGGTCCATAGGGTGCGAGAACATGCGGCGGAACTCCATTGCAGCGACACGCTGCTCGATGTCCTGCACGTCGGCAGCCGTGGCATGCAGACTCTCTTCGTCGTCTTCGGCTCGGGCCATCTCGAACAATTCGCCTGCATCGCTCAGGTCTTGCTTGATTTTGCTCAAGCCCAACACGATACCTTCCAATATCTTGCGTTCGCGGCCCAGCTCTTGAGCGCGTTTCGCGTCGTTCCAAATAGCGGGATTTTCCGCGAGTTCAGAGACTTCGACTAAGCGTTCTTGTTTGAGATCGTAGTCAAAGAAACCTCCGTAATTCGGCACTGCGCGTAGCTAAGTCTTGCAGTTGATTGGAGATGGCGTTGAGTTGTTCGGCTTCCATGTTGTTGTTCTTGATTTTCTAAAGGCCGCGATTATAACGGGGATTCGGGGAATTAGGATGCGGGATACGGGATGTAGGGGAGAGGAAGGTACACTGGTTCTGTTGAATTCTATCTCTCGCGACCTGCATCCAGGCTTCAGAATATCAACAGTCCTATCGTTGTACCGGCAGCCATTGCCGCGAAGCCAGCCAACACATGTCTGGCAAGATGCCAGCCGCCTAGGGTGGCGACAAGAAATGTCTTGAACGCCATGTTGGACAGATAGGCGATGACGATGGCACTGGCAGCAGCATGTGGGGCAAGTTTTTCCAAGTTGAACAAACGCATGCTGGATAAGGTGATGGGATGGACATCGGTGAAACCGGCGACAAAGGAGACCATGTACATCCCCTTGTCGCCGACGATTTCGTTGAGCCAAGCAGAGCACAGCAACACCACCACGAATAGCAGGCCAAAGCCCAATGCGGTATGAAGTTCAGTAGGATTGGAGGTCTGCGGTAAGGGTAAGTCTTTCGAGGTACTCAAGGATTTCCAGTTGTACAGCGTCACGACCAATCCACACACCAATCCAATTGCTAATGGAGGCAGAAGTTCACTCAATAACGAGGGGGCGACCACAGTACAGATGATCATCAGCGTCACCAGCACCATCTGACTGGCGATGAGGATGACGATGGCGGATAGATGCACCATCTCTTCGTTGAGCTTGCTCTGCTTGGCGTAGAGCAGGGTAGTCGCGGTGCTGGAGACCAGTCCGCCGAAAATGCCCAGCAGTGGTGCGCCAAAGCGCTGTCCTGCCCACTGTAAAGCGATATATCCAGCCAGACTCATACCCGAAATCAGTACCACCATCATCCAAGCCTGATAGGGGTTGAAGGCGCCATAAGGGCCGTAACTCTGGTTGGGTAAAATGGGTAGGATGACAAAGGTGAGGACTGAGAATTGCAACACGGAAACCAAGTCTGTTCGCTTCAGACGCTGTGTCATGCCACGTAACTCAGGTTTGAAATACAGCAAGATCGTGGTGGCGATCGCCAGCATGATGGCCAGCTTGGACATGCCGAACCATATCAATGCGCCCAATGAGTAGGATACCAACAGCGCTACGACCGTGGTCGTGCCAGGATCGGAGTTTTCGTTGTTGGGGTTGTGGTAGACCGAGATGATCATGGCAGCGACAGCCAATAGCCCGACAGCCAGCAGCCAAGGCATATCGCTCTTACTCGCCAGCATCGCGGTCAAAGTGCCAAACATGGATACCAAAGCGAAGGTTCGTAGACCCGCTTTTGCAGAAGGATTGCGCTCGCGCTCCAATCCAATTAGCAGGCCTATCGCCAAGCTGGTCAGGAATTGCGGTATGGACTCTATACCGTTACCTAATGCAAAATTGAACTCCAACTTATTCTCCTCAAATCAGGTTGCTGACTATTCCCAATGTTTGATGAGCAATTGTACGCTGCGACTGCCCTGATATTCATTTATGTTGACGCTGTATAGCGCGTGGATGGTGTCGGGCAAAGGTTCGGCGTGACCGAACAACATCGCCTCGAACAGCTGCCCAGATTTTTTCAAGCGCAACTTGAGATGGCGTTCGCCTACCACGCGCTGTTGTTGCACTTGGAAATCATCATCGAACAGAGGTGCAGGAAAGCCTTGCCCCCAGATCTGCGCGTCTAGTTGTAGTGCGAAGTCCATATTGATATCCGCTGCATCTAATGCACCATCGCTCTCCAGTTTTTGTTGCAAATCGTTGACGCTGAGGAGTTCGCGCACCACGGTTTCGAAGGCGGACACGAAGTCGTTGAAGCGTGTGCCGTCTATACTCAATCCTGCCGCCGCTGCATGGCCGCCGAATTTTTTGATTAAAGTAGGGTGACGTTTGCTGATCAAGTCTAAAGCGTCACGCAGATGTAATGCTGCGATGGAGCGTCCCGAGCCTTTTAGTTCGCCATTGTTGGCCGCAGCGAACACTATGACAGGGCGGTGGTATTTGTCTTTGAGACGCGAGGCGAGGATGCCGATCACCCCTTGGTGCCAGTCGGCTTCGAATAGCGCAAGACTATAATTGTCGCTGACTTGTATCGTCTCTAGCACCGCCATCGCGGTTTCTTGCATATCGGTCTCTATGTTGCGGCGTTCGCGATTGAGTTCATCCAAGCGTGTCGCCATCAATAGCGCAGCATCCTCGTCGTCGCTGAGCAGGCAATCAATTCCGAGTCGCATATCTTCTAAACGCCCAGCAGCATTCAATCGTGGCCCGATGGCGAAACCCAGATCTTGACTGATGACACGGGCAGGGTCCTTCTTGGCGATAGCGAACAAGGCTCGGATACCTGCGCAGGTACGGCCTGCCCGCATGCGCAACAGTCCCTGTTGTACCAAGATGCGATTGTTCTGATCTAGTTTGACCACGTCGGCGACCGTGCCGAGTGCAACCAGATCGAGTAAGTCTGGCAGACGCTTGGCTTGTGCTTCGCTGAGCTGACCACGCGCTTTCAGTTCGGCCCGCAAGGCTAGCAATACATAGAACATCACGCCTACGCCCGCGAGATTCTTGCTTGCGAAGTTGCATCCAGGTTGGTTGGGATTGACGATACATGCCGCATCGGGAAGTTCATCGCCGGGTAAATGATGGTCGGTGACCAAGACTTGCATGCCTAGTCGATTGGCCTCTGCGACACCGTCCACGCTGGCGATGCCGTTGTCTACGGTGACGAGGATGTCGGGAGACTCTTTAGCTGCCAGTCTGACAATTTCGGGTGTCAATCCGTAGCCGAGTGGCGAAAATATATATGTAAATAAATGTGCAGTTATTTTAACTACATGAAAAATAATAAAAATAAATAAATATAAGAACAAATTTAAAACAAACACACTTGAAATGTAAAAATAATCCTCCGAATGTCTTGAAATTTGCAATTTTTTTACATTTTCAAAGGGGATTTGTGCAATCAGTTAGGAAGGCTTTTCTGATTTTTCAGAAAGCAATTTTCCTATCCACCAAATAGATTGCCCAAAACTGGAAATGAGCTGTTCACCCTGTCTAAGGAAGGAACTATTCACATCGACTCCAGCGAGCTGTAGAGCATCGCCAATTTTGGAGCTGGTGGGATGTGCATCACCCACTCGCATGTCATAAGCGCCAACGATTGCACTGAAGGTTTTATGAGCGGTTTCATCACCGACCTTCTGGGCTAGGATATCTTGAAGAAGCTTATTTGACCCGAGCTTTTCCTTATCTGTATGAGTGGAAAGCTTGCGTAGTGCACGGACATCGAGACGATCCGAGAAAACACGAACAAGCTCTTTCGCTAACCTCAGTAATGAACCTTGATCCCTGCTTTCGAATCGCGAGACATGGTGCATAGCTTCTTCATCATCTATGTCGTGAGTAAATAGAGTAGTGTCGAACCATTGACGAAAACCATCCTCAAGCATCCGCATGCTCTTAAAAAGCAATACTTCAACTGCATGTGTAGAGGCTGGCAGAGCTTTTACCTGTGAAGCCAGTAACTCGTTTGAGACTTTCCCCTCTGGAGCTACGTTATGAGCAGCCCAAATGTGCTGCTCCCATGCGGCAAGGCGAGCAACATCATATGCATATACCGTGATTAAATCCGAAGAGTTGATTCCAAAGTGCGTGCTGTACCCAGAGGTTGAATGGATGCCACCTGTTTCTGCTGTGTACCACTCTAGAGAAAAGCCGCGATGACTGAGAAGTTCGTTGACTATGCTGGAGCGAAACCATAGCCATCGGCCAATATCTTCATTGTCTAAACTGGCTGAAGTCATCCGCGATCCGTCAGTCTCTACGATGAATTGAGGAAGAGCGTTATCGACTTCTCCCCGAACTCGAACGCTCTGTCCTTGATGCTCAATCCATTCGTCTCTCCAAAACTCGCCCTCTACTCGGACTCCTTCATAACCACGATGATGCCCCTGCGATTTTTCATAGTCAGTGTTGTCATCGTTTTCTAACCCCATCACAGGTGCATCTTCATCTTCATCAACATCAGTCCGCCACATCCTGAACGAAGCCCAACTTCCCCCATAGACGTCTGCCAAATTACGAATTCTGAGTTCAAATCGCCCGCTGTCACGATGTTCTTGTTGATCCGTTAGAGTCGAGTATGCGCTGCCTTCAAGTGTTGCGATATTTTCTACTTTCTGGCGGTAGTAGGAGAGGCGAAGTGAAAGATTCCTTGCCGCCAAATAGTCAATAAGAAACTCTCTCTTGATCTCGATCAGCTGATGCTGTCCTTTCTCATCTAGGACCTCACGAGCAACTACAACAAAATCCTCTTCTGGCCTTACCCAGTTTGTCCCATCTTTTATCAGACGAAGAGCAACTACTAGATCCGGGTTAAGTATCCATAGCCTTCCACCAACTACCGGCTGCGGGTGTTCGAACACAAGATTGACACCGATAGGCTCTTTGTCGTTGTGCTGATACTGATCAATGGATGAGTAGCATCCATCATCGTAAGCGTATGGTTGAACATAATGACAGATTCCGATATCGCTCCAGCTAAGCTTTTCCGCCACTTCCTTGTTCTCTGGCGGGAACGCAACAGACCCGCATGCAAAACATTCGCTGATGTAGCCTATAGATCTGACATTGCCTTTTTCGTCATTGCTTGATGCCCTCAAAGGAACCCAGGTCGCACTGGAAAAGGCTCGGCGTGTTTCTTTTGTCAGGAGAATCCAGTCTTTATCCATAGGTAACCATTCACCATTCAGCGGATGCGCTGCAATCTATTGCGGCGCAAGTGGGATGCATTCAGCGCGCCAATTTCTCCTGCTCACATCACATTTTTACTTTACGATTGGTAAAAATTGTTTCAAGTGTTGCCGGTTCAGGAGAAATGTCAGTCCATCGGCGAACTTCTTCAAGTGCTATCTCAAATCTAAGATAATCAAGAAATTTAACTAAATCTTCCTCTGAAAAACTTACGCTACTTTCATTCTCGCCTTTTTTTCCAAACAAGATATGAGTAATAATGGCCAGTGGCGCAGTTAGATAACGATGGTCTTCATAACCGCCATCTACATTCAGCAGCATATCCAAGTCCCGAGCAAGCAGCTTAATCCACTCATCAGGAAGATTTGCAGGCAAAGTGGCTTCTGGACTATGATCCAAAACTTCCTGTTTCAGTTTTTTTATATCGCTTATTTCCACCGCGCCCACCTTTCATTATTTCCTATTTTTAATCTAGGAACTATAGATCACATCATTTCAATTGTCACTCATAGCGCGTGGCCTTATAGTGATCCCAGCCATAGCATTTGCAGATGGCTAAACAAAACAACATCAATGAAACTGACCCGAGGAAACTATTAGGGGCCCGCTTGGCTAAGCTACGTAAAGAGCGTGGGTGGTCTCAAGAACAACTTGCCCTTGAAAGTGGCATTGCGAGAAGTTACTTGGGGGGGGATTGAGCGGGGACAACGCAATATAGCTCTTCTAAACATTTGCAAACTAGCTGACACGCTTGGAATAGAGCCATCTGAACTTATGAATTTCAGATAGGAGAGACAGACCGATCCTCGGCCATAACTGCCGGTGAGTACCAGATGAGCCAATGGCTGCTATGGAATCGTTAATCCCCATAGGCAGACATTGCTAACTAAACGCTCAGCACTTGGATGTTTCACATATCGCTTCAAAGCTATAGGTGGAGGTATAGATACTTTGTCATATTGACCTATGGGATATTGCGGCGTCATATCCGTCGCAGAACCAAAGATTGGATGTGGTGATTTTTTGGCAGTGTATTCAAACCAAGGAATAGAAAAGTTCTACTTCGTAGTCTACGTTGCTGTGGCTACCACTCTTCAGCAGAGAAGGTTTGACATGCTGGCTTCTTTGTTGGATATACACGCAAATCAGAACTCATACTCCGCTTGCATTCTGACGGTATGGCTGGGAGTTGCATGATTTACGCCCCTAAGCCAGGCTGCGTTGTACTTGATTGCTTGCCGGGTGCCCAGAGGCAATTTACCGAAGATTGCCGGCCCCATTTGATGCAGCTGCTCGGCGCTTTTACTCCAGTTGTTCCATTTTCCTACCTCGCCCAATCCTTGCATGCCGAATTCGAAAACGGGCTGCCAGCGATATTTGACCTGCCACTGATAACCGAGGTTCGTACTGAACGGAACGCCGATCTCATCAGTCTTGCCGAAGGCGCGCTCGAACAGCAAATTTCCATTCAACTGGACCCTGCCGAAATCCGATTGGAGCAATGGACCAAGCCTGACTTCCCACGGGGCATTGCTGCTTAACGGCGCTTCCAACTCCGTGATAAAACCCAGATCGAGGGGATATTCCCCAATCTCGGTAAGCTGAAACTTGTTTTCCCATTCAACCGAGTTGGACTCCTGGTTTCCGCTGCGCTCCCGCTTAAAATAGACCTCGGTGAACCAATATTCCTTGGCACCATAACCCACACCAAGGCTGGCAACCTGCCTAAGCGTTCCATCCGGTTGCCGGGCAAATCCATATTTGGAATCTATCTCTTTCTCGCCGTATTCCACCATTGGGGTGTACACATAATCTGCAGGTCCGGCGACAACGGGTTGTGCGAAGAGTGCCCAAACAAAGGCCGTCGGCAGCAGAAGGACTACTTTCGTGCTCATGCGTTCCTCACTGTTCGATTCTGTGCCGACGTTTGGACGCTGCCAAGCGCATCCCCAGGTAGGTGACAGCCAAAACGGCGATATAAAAGATCAATTGCATTCCTGCCGGACGTGAGTCGTATCCGATAAGGCTGCGCAGCAACATCCCGGGAAGAGCATCTTCCGGCAGCGAAGTCGAAGTGTCCCATAGCGGTGCCGCAAGGCTGGGTAACAGGTCAGCTTGGATCAGGAAATGAGCTACCTGCGAAGCCATGCCGGCAGCCAACAGAAGCACGAGTACGCCAGTCACCCCAAAGAACCAACGCATGGGAATGCGTAATAGCCCAGCATAAATCGCGTAACCAGTTGCGATGCCAAGCAACATGCCAAACAGACCGCCGGACAGCATTGCAGAGCGTCCGCCGCCGTCGGTCGCCGCGATGCCATAGAGAAACAGCACGGTTTCCGAGCCTTCCCTTAGCACAGCCAGACTGACAATGATCAACAATGCAGAACATTCGCTGCGCCCATCGCGAATATCGCCGCCGACCATGCGCGCGCTGGCCGCCAATTCAGCGCCATGCGATGCCATCCAGATGTTGTGCCACATCAACATCAGCACCGCGAACCCAAGAATGACGGCATTGAACAGTTCCTGCCCGATGCCGCTGGCGAGTGATCCAATCGTGTCGGTGAACGCTGCAACCAAGGCAGCTCCGGCTAGGCCGGCCAATAATCCGGAAGCCAGCCAGAACCTGCTGCCGGGAACGCTGCGTGTCGCCGCAGCGACTATGCCGATAAGGAGGGCGGCTTCCAGGACTTCACGGAAAACGATAATGGCGGTTTCAAACATAATGTGACTCCTATTGAGCGATGATTACCCCTTGGGCGGTAGCTGCATGGAATTCCCCCATGAACTGGTAGTGGCCTGCATCCAGCGGCCCGATGAAGATTGCGGTACTGCCATGTCCTGCAATCACTTTTTCGCGGTTCAAGGCATGGCTATCGAACTCTTCAGGTGTCGCATCTTGATTGATTACCTGTAGCTTGATTTTTTTTCCTGCCGGAACCCTTATTTCGGAGGGCAGAAAGCGGTGATCCTTGATTGTAAGAATGAAGTCTGCATCAGCGGCAAGTGCGTGCAGCGGCAATAAAGCCAATAAAAGAATGAGGTGTTTCATGTCGGTCCTTTTTGATTGATAGTGCGAACGATAACTATTCTCATTTGCATTTGCAAATGATTTCTGACAATATGCTCAAAATCAAAAAACCAAGGCACATTGAACAGATATGGATCAAGCTCAGCCAGATAGCCTGAAGAATGTGGGCCTGAAATCGACTCTGCCACGGCTCAAGATTCTGGGATTGTTCGAATCTGGGCAAGAACGCCACCTGAGCGCGGAAGACGTTTATAGACTTTTATCGGCAAACGGGGGGGACGTTGGACTGGCTACGGTATACCGCGTGCTGACCCAGTTCGAGCACGCAGGGCTGTTGGTGCGACACAATTTTGAAGGCGGAAAGTCGGTGTTTGAACTTAATGAGGGCAAGCACCACGATCATATCGTGTGTCTGCAATGCGGCCATGTAGAAGAGTTCCATGATGCGACCATCGAGTCGCGCCAGAAAAAAGTCGCTGCCGACCTTGGATTTACCATCCACGATCACTCATTGCACATTTATGCGGACTGCACAAAACCAAAATGTCCGCATAGGCTCTAATCTCAAAATCGGTTAACATGCAACCATGAAAAAGTTTCTTCGCCAGTCCATATACTTTCTGATGCTCACGCTCGTGAGCAATGCAGTCGGCTGGACGTTCAATAACGAAGCTGTCGCCGACGTGTGGTTCGAGGCTCAGATCAGCTCGGTCGTGGTTGCCGATCAGGTTTCTGATGAACACCAACACGATAATGCTGTTGCACATCAAGGCCTGTGCAATCACTGGTGCCATGCCATAGTCCATTTCATGGGTTTATTGAGCCAGTCGGCTTTTGCGGTTCCCAAATATTTCAGTGAATATACTGCCCAGTTTCAAGTCACCGTTCAGTCTTCTTCCCCCGACGAACTTTTCCGTCCGCCCAAGGCAACTCTCGCCTAATCCGGCGGGGTTCTTTCAGTTTCGTTTTTTTCGCAATCAGCGACACTAAGCCTCGCCGAATTCCAACGTAGTCTTGTTTGGAGAATTCGATGCTTAGATTTTTATTGCCGCTGGGGATGGCGGTGCTGTATTCCGTCCCCGTTCTTGCAGAAACCAACCCTGCCGCGCTTCCCGCTGCGTCTGCGGCAATGATCACTCCCACGAATGGCAAAGTATGGACACTTGAGTCCTCGATCCGACGGGTACTGGAGGTATCACCGGAACGCCGCCAGTCGGAAGCGACCATAGAAATGCGTCAGATGGAATTGACTCAGGCGGGAACGTGGCCCAATCCAAGTGTCGATCTGCGCACAGACAACAGGATCGGGCAGCTTAGCGGTCAGGGGGGTATCAACCTCTCGCAGATTGCTCTCTCCCAACCGCTACCGATTCGCCGTCTTGCGCATCAACGAGCTGCTGCCGAATCCTCTCTATTGGCGGCGCAAGCCAGCCGCCGCGAACAGTTTTTATTGCTAGAGCGCGATACAGCCCGTGTTTTTCATGCGGTGCAGTTTGCTGTCGCAAAACATCGGTTGTCCCACGAACGGCTGCAACTCACCAACAGTTTCGCTGCGGGGAAAATAGCGACAAAAGAAGATCGGATAAAGCGATATTTGACGCCGCTTGAAACGGGGCGACTCGCTCTTTTGCAGGAAGAAGCACATCAGGCAGATATCCTCGCCGAGCGTGACCTTGAGAATGCACAAATCGGATTCAAGAGCCTGCTCGTTCTTAATGGCAAGGACTCCCCAGAGACAATGCCGCTGGTACTTCCTGAACACCCGGCAGCATTTGCAGTGTTGGTCGGAAAACTTGATCTACATCCCACCGTAGAGGCGGCACGCCGCGAAACGGAGTCTGCGGAAATCGGGGTCGAGGTGGCGGAATCAAGGCGCTACGCCGACCCTGTACTGAAGTTTTTCCATGACCGCGATTACAACAATGGCGCCACAGTAAGCATAACGGGGATTGGCGTAGGAATAGAGCTTCCTGTTTGGAGCCAGAATCGTGCCGTGGAAGGCAAAGCCATAGCCGATGCCGATGCGAGCCGGGCGCGCAACGATACGACGCTCAGGAATATCAGGACGCGACTGGAACAGGCATATGCCCAACTGGTTCGCCTGCAAGATCAAACCCGGTTGATGGAAGAACATCTTATCGAACCGGCGCGAAAAATGTTCGAGCTGACCCGCCGCAGTTTCGCCGCTGGCGAATCCAACGTGCTGGCGCTGGTCGATGCTCACTACGCATATTTCGATGCGCGCGCACGCTATCTGGAGCTATTGCATGGATGCGCATCGGCATCAGCCGATTTACGGCTTGCCGCCGGATTATCCGTTGTTGACATGAAGGAGTACCAGCCATGATCGCCGCACTTATCCGTTTTGCGCTGATCCAGCGCCTGATGATGTTGATCATCGCCGTCGCGGTAGTCGTCGGCGGGCTGTGGGCATTTCGCACGTTACCCATCGATGCCTTCCCGGACATTTCGCCACCGCAAGTACAGGTACTCGTCAAGGCGCCGGGGCTTGCGCCGACCGAGGTCGAGTCGCGCATCGCCTTCCCCATCGAGATGGAGATGCAGGGCATCCCGCGCCTGAAGCTCCTGCGTTCGACCACCAAGTACGCCATATCCAACATCGTCATCGATTTTGACGATAGCACCGACATCTATTGGGCACGCCAACAAGTTTCGGAGCGGCTAAACCAGGTCAGAGGGGCGCTCCCCATGGGCTCCGAAGTCGTGCTGGCGCCGATAGCCACCCCTTTGAGCGATATCTTCATGTATCGGGTCAAGGGAGACGGCTATACAAACAGCGAGCTGCGCACCCTGCAGGACTGGGTGATCCGACCGCAACTGCGGGCAGTCGACGGGGTAGCGGATGTCAATGCGATGGGCGGCTTCGTGCGCGCCTTCGAGGTGCGCCCCGACCCACACAAACTTGCCGCACAAGGCTTAACCATTGATGATTTGGAACGCGCTATCGGACGAAACAACCGCAATGCCGGTGGAGATCGAGTCAATCGCGCAGACAAGATGCTGCTGGTGCGTACTTTGGGCCAACTCAGAAATGCCAGTGACATCCGTCGCATTACTGTGGTGACGCGCGGCGGCGTGCCGGTGCGCATCGGCGATGTAGCGCAAGTTGAGGAAGGGGCTTTGGTGCGCTACGGCGGTGTCACGGCGGACGGCACAGGCGAGATCGTGACCGGCCTAGTGTTGCTGCGCGTCGGTGCCAACAGCCGCACCGTGGTCGAGGCTGTCAAGCAGGAACTCGCGCGCCTTGCACCCACGCTCCCCAAGGGCGTCACCATCGAACCCTACTATGACCGCACCGATCTCATCAACGCGGCGGTGCTCACGGTGGAGAAGGCGCTCGGCGAGGCGGTGGTGCTGGTGATCCTGGTGCTGATCGTGCTGCTCGGCAATCTGCGCGCGGCGCTCACCGTGGCGCTGATCCTGCCGTTGACAGTGTTGTCCACCTTCATCCTGATGAAGCTGTTCGGCGTCAGCGCCAACCTGATGTCGCTCGGGGGGCTTGCCATCGCTATCGGCATCCTGGTGGATGCGGCCGTGGTGGTGGTGGAGAACGTCCACACCCAGCTCGCGCATGCGCCCAAAGGCGTGAGCCATCTGCATCTGGTCTATCGCGCCGTGGCCGAGGTGTCCGCTCCGGTGCTGTCCGGCATCCTCATCATCGTCATCGTGTTCTTGCCGTTGTTCTCGCTCACCGGGCTCGAAGGCCGCATGTTCGGGCCGCTGGCGCTGACCATCGTGTTTGCGCTGCTGGGCTCACTGCTGCTGTCGCTCAGCGTGATTCCGGTGCTGGCTAGTTTCCTCATGCGCTCCGGCGCACACGGCGAAGACCGTCTGCTGGCGGCGATCAAGCGCGTGTATCTGCCGGCGATGCGCTGGGCTATTGAGTATCGCAAGTCCGCCGTGTTCGGGGCGATTGTGCTGCTTTTCGCTGCCGCAGCGTTGTTTCCTTTGATCGGCAAGGAGTTCATGCCGACAATGGACGAGGGACAAACGGTGGTGAGTCTGGAAAAAGCCTCCGACATCTCGCTGGAAGCATCGCTGGCGCTGGACGCGCCGATCCAGAAGGCGATCTTGGAAATCCCCGAGGTCATCGGCGTAATCTGCCGCAGCGGTGCCGACGAGCTGCGGCTCGATCCGATGGGTTTCTACCAGACCGACTGCTTCCTACAGACCAAGCCGCGCAAGGATTGGGGCTACGGGCTCGAAGCTTTTCAGGAAAAGTTGCGCGAAAAGCTGGAGCCGTTTGAAGAGCTGGGTGTCGAAGCAGGTTTTAGCCAGCCGATTGACATGCGCGTCTCGGAGATGCTGTCCGGGGTGCGCGCCGCTGTTGCCATCAAACTGTTCGGCGACGACTTCGCCACACTGGAAGCGCTGTCCGGCAAGATCGAGGAAATCGTCAAGCGCACCCAAGGCGCAAGCGACGTGTTCAGGGCACGCCTTTCCGGGCAAGGCTACCTCACCGTCGCCATCGACTCGGCAAAACTCGCACGTTACGGCCTCAACAATGAGGATGTGAACGCCGTGGTGGAATCGGCTGTTGGGGGTAAGGTGGTGACCGAGGTCATCGAAGGTAGCCGACGCTTCGGTGTGTTGGTGCGTTATCCGGAAGCCGCGCGTGCCTCGCCTCGGGCGATCAAGGCGCTGCTGATCCGGACTGCGGGCGGTGCGCTGGTTCCCCTCGGTGAGGTCGCCGATGTCAGGGAAGCGGACGGGCCGGTGTTGATCCAGCGCGAAGCGGCGCGTCGGCTGGTCACCGTGCGCACCAACGTAGAAGGACGTGATGTCGTGGGTTTCGTCGAAGAGTTGAAAGCCGCCATCGGGCGCGAAGTGAAACTTCCCGAAGGCTACCACATCCGCTACGGCGGACAGTTCGAGAACCAGCAACGCGCGGCGCAACGTCTGGGCGTGGTCGTGCCGGTATCCATCGCGCTGATCTTCTTCATGCTGTTTTCGACCTTCCGTTCGGTGCGCCAGGCCGGGCTGATTATCCTGAACATCCCGTTCGCCCTGATCGGCGGCGTGGTGAGTCTCTATCTCTCCGGGCTTTATCTGTCGGTGCCCGCATCGGTGGGCTTCATCACGTTGTTCGGTGTGGCGGTGCTCAACGGTGTGGTGATGGTGGCGTATATCAATCAGCTGCGAGAGACAGGACGCACGGTACTGCAAGCAGTGCAGGAAGGTGCGGAGCGCCGCTTGCGGCCGGTGCTGATGACGGCGCTCATCGCCAGCCTCGGCCTCATGCCGATGCTGCTCGCCACTGGCCCCGGCTCCGAATTGCAACGACCCCTGGCCGTGGTGGTGATTGGCGGACTGATCACCTCGACACTGCTTACGCTGGTGCTGTTGCCCACACTCTATGCTTGGATCGAGACTCGTTTTGAGTCGAGCATCAAGAATCCCCAAAGGAGTACTCTATGAAAAATCTTACATTGATCGTACATGCCGACATTCAACGGTCGCTGGCGGATACGCTGCACAGCCTTGAGCAGGTCAGCGGATTTACTTTCATGCAGGTCGAGGGGCACAGTCCACAAGATGAATATGATCCGGCACTTTCCGCACGCGACCGCGTAATCGGCTACACGCCGCATGTACGTGTGGACGTTCTGCTCAAGGACGAGGATGTGGACGAGGTCTTGCAGGCGTTGCTGTCTGCGGACTTTGGATTGGCAGGGCGGTGCAATTACCAAGTTACATTGGTAGAGCGCCAAGGAGCATTATGAACATGAAGCAATCCATATTCGTCATCAGCAACATGGACTGCCCGACCGAGGAGGCACTGATCCGCAAGCGTCTCGGATCAGTGCCCGGCATCGGAGAACTGTCGTTCAACCTGATGGCTCGCCGTCTTACGGTGATGCACACGTTGGACGACGATCAAGCCATACTCGATGTCTTGAGCGAAATCGGCATGAAGACAGGCACTGGGCAGCAATGTCAGTCGGGTTCCTGCTCCAATTGCGAGGTGGAATCTCCTGTGGTGTCGCGCCGGACCTGGCTGCTGATGGCGGTGTCCGGCACCGCCGCCATCGCTGCGGAAGTCGTCGCATGGGGTGGCGCGAGCGAGCAGTCGGTTGCGGTTATCGCTTTGGCTTTGCTGTCCATTGCCACCGGTGGCCTCAGTACGCTCAAAAAGGGCTGGATCGCACTCAAAAACTTCACCCTGAACATGAATTTCCTGATGAGCGTCGCCGTGATCGGCGCGATTGCCATCGGCGAGTGGCCGGAGGCGGCGGTGGTGATCTTCCTGTTCGCGCTGGCCGAATTGATCGAATCTCTCTCATTGGAACGCGCCAAGAATGCGATCAAGGGGCTGATGGCCATGACTCCGGAAATCGCCACCGTGCAACTCGACAACGGCGAGTGGGAAGAAATGGCAGCTACCGACGTGCGGATCGGACAAACCGTGCGCGTCAAACCGGGCGAACGCATCCCGCTGGACGGCATGGTCACAGCAGGCGGCAGCTCGGTGAATCAGGCACCGATCACCGGAGAGAGTCTGCCCGTGGTGAAGGCGGCGGGTGATCCGGTGTTCGCGGGAACCCTAAACGAACGCGGCATGCTGGAATTCCGCGTCACGGCGAACAAGGGCAACACTACGCTGGACCGCATCATCCATACGGTGCAGGAAGCGCAGGGCCAGCGTGCGCCAACGCAACGCTTCGTTGACCAGTTCGCGCTTTACTACACCCCTGCTGTAGTGGTCTTCGCGGTACTGGTGGCAGTCGTACCGCCGCTGTTGTTCGGCACAGAGTTCGAGCCATGGTTCTACAAGGCGCTGGTCATGCTGGTGATCGCCTGTCCCTGCGCGTTCGGTGATCTCCACGCCTGTTACCGTGGTCAGCGGTCTTGCCGCTGCGGCAAGACAAGGCATTCTGATCAAGGGCGGCGTGCATCTGGAGAATGGCCGTTTGATCAAGGCGGTGGCGCTGGACAAGACCGGCACGCTCACGCACGGTAGGCCCATCGTGACCGATATGATTCCTCTGGTTGAGTTGTCTTCGGACAGGTTGCTGCAACTTGCCGCCAGCGTGGACGCACATTCCGAGCATCCCATCGCGGCGGCCATCGTATCGGCTTGGCAGGATGGAGGTAAGACGGAACGGGCGCTGTTGCCAATCGCATCGTTCGAATCCATCACCGGGCGCGGAGCCAAAGCGGTGGTGGACGGGCAACTTTACTATGTGGGTAACCATCGGCAGATCGAAGAACTGGGGGTCTGCGGAGTGCATGTCGAGGAGGTACTACATCGTCTGGAGCAGGCAGGCAAGACAGCCGTGGTGCTGGCTACGGCAACCGAGCCGCTGTGCGATCATCGGCGTGGCCGATACGGTGCGCGAGCACAGCGCCGAGGCTATCCGCCAGCTTCACGCGCTCGGTGTGAC
>CAVUDR010000010.1:0-437607 GCA_963740305.1 uncultured beta proteobacterium
ACCACCACCGACCAAAGCCACTGCACTGGCGGTGTGATGGGGTGCGCGATATGGGCGTTGCTTCCAATTCTCTACTTTGAACATGCCGCCTAAGGATTGCATGGCCGCACTTTCGAGCGCTTCTGCTTGAGTCATCTGCGGCAAGATGCCGGGAAAGCGTGCCGCCAACATGCTCTTGCCTGTGCCGGGTGGGCCCGACATCAGCACGCTGTGGCCGCCAGCTGCTGCGATTTCTAGTGCACGTTTGCCCTGAGATTGTCCCTTTACTTCGCGCATGTCTGGGTAATTCGGGGTGAGTTGTGGTGTATCAGAGATATAGCGGGGCAAAACCTCGCGGCCAGCTAGATGCGCAGCGACTTGCAATAGTGATTGCGCTGCATAAACCACAGCATCATCTACCAACGCAGCCTCTGCGGCGTTCTCAGCTGGCAAGATGAAGGCGCGGCCTGAATGTGCTGCGCGATAAGTCATCGCTAAGGCGCCACGTATCGCCCGCAACTCACCTGTTAGCGCAAGCTCGCCCGCATATTCATAGTCAGTCAATCTGTCTTTGGGGATCTGGCCCGTAGCGGCGAGTATTCCTAGCGCGATAGGCAGATCGAAGCGACCACTTTCCTTGGGTAAGTCAGCAGGAGCGAGATTGACGGTGATGTGGCGGGCGGGAAATTCAAAGTTGCAATTCTGCAATGCGGCACGCACACGATCCTTGCTTTCTTTTACTTCGGTCTCGGGTAAACCAACGATGGTGAAGCTAGGTAGGCCATTGGCCAGATGCGTTTCCACGGTCACAAGCTCGGCCTCCATGCCGGACAGTGCGCGGCTATAGAGGACAGCTAGGCTCATGGATAGTAGTGATACATGATTATTTGTTGTGGCCTTCCAACTCCACGATGCGCGCTTCCAATGCAGTGAGTTGTTCACGGGCTCTAGTGAGTACTTGTGCTTGTACATCAAACTCTTCACGTGTGACCAGATCTAGTTTGGCAAAGCCTTGCGCCAGAAGCGCGCGCACATTCTTCTCTACATCTTTGGCGGGACTATTGTTTACTGCTTGATGCAATTTTTCGGACAAGTCATTAAAGATATTGGCATTCAACATGGTGTATTTCCTTCTCTATAGATATGACGCGAGTGTAGCAAAAAACACCCCACTGTATTCGCGCACCAAAAACTTGCTCGAAGGTAGTGCGCCAACTTGAAAATATGCTTGTTAATGGTGCACGATAAAATATAGATATTAATTTAGATTCAATAACTATATGTAATTATTGAATAAAAAACTTTGGCACGGTTGCTGCTTTAGGTAATGCACGGAAACTCAAATCCCGTAACTAAACTTTAACTACGCAAAGGAAATAACATGAAAAGCAATCTGTTGAACGGTTTGATCTTGGCAGCTTTGGTAATGCCTGGTGCAGCAATGGCAGCGGATGCTGCATCTGACTTCTCTCTCAGTTCTAACGTGGGTGTGGTTAGTAACTATGTATTCCGTGGTATCACACAAACTGTCGGCAAGCCAGCTGTCCAAGGTGGTATGGATCTTTCTCACTCAAGCGGTTTGTACGCTGGTGTATGGGGTTCGAATGTAGATTGGATCTTGGCTAGTGGTTCTGTAGGTAATTCCAGTCTGGAAATGGATACATACGCTGGTTACAAAGGCACTGCAACAGAAGATATTAGCTACGACGTGGGTCTGGTTCGTTACAACTACTTGGGTAACTACACACCTCCAGCGGGTTATGTAAAAGCAGACACCTCAGAAGCATATGGCTCTATCGCTTACCAATGGTTGAGCATGAAGTACTCCTACAGCTTGGGTGACTTCCTGACTGTACCTAAAGCATCGGGCACTAACTATCTGGAAGTGAATGCGAGCTACACAATTGAAGATGCAGGCGTAAGTTTGGGTGCGCACTACGGCAAGCAAACATACAAAGGCGCAGCCGCTGATGCGTTAGCTCTTGCAGGTACGAGCGCGACTTATTCTGACTACAAGGTCAGCGTAAGCAAAGACTTCTCTGGTTATGTTTTGGGTCTGGCTTACACCAACACTAATGCACCGATGAATGGTTATTACACTTTCGCGGGTAAGAACTGGGGTGCAAGTGCAGTTGCAGCATCTTTGACTCACTCGTTCTAAAACTGAAATGGGCGGGGTTACCCGCCCTCACATGAGGAGATAGTTATGAAAATGGTCACAGCGATCATCAAGCCTTTCAAGTTGGATGAAGTGCGTGAAGCGCTCTCCGCAATAGGCGTACAGGGCATCACCGTAACTGAAGTTAAAGGTTTCGGACGCCAAAAAGGACACACCGAGTTATACCGCGGTGCCGAATATGTAGTGGATTTCTTGCCCAAAGTGAAACTGGAAGCGGCAATCAAAGACGAGTTGCTCGATCAAGTAGTTGAGACGATAGAGAAAGCAGCACACACAGGCAAGATAGGCGATGGCAAGATCTTCGTCTCACCGATAGAACAAGTGATCCGCATCCGCACCGGTGAGTCCGGCGCAGAAGCACTATAAGGAGAAAGAAATGAAGAAGTTCTTTGCTTTATTCGCGTTACTGGCAGTGCTGAGCGGACTTTCCGTGACTGCATATGCCGAAGAAGCTGCTGCGGTAGCAACTGCAGTTGAGGCTACAGCAGAAGCGGCAGCACCTGTCGCTGCTGAGGTAGTTGCTGTGGTTGCAGCAGCACCAGTACCAGCCAAAGGTGACACCACCTGGATGATGTTGTCCACACTGCTGGTAATTCTGATGATCGTCCCAGGTCTTGCATTGTTCTATGGTGGCTTGGTTCGCACTAAGAACATGCTATCCGTGTTGTCACAAGTATTCGGGATCTTCGCCTTGATCTCCATCCTGTGGGTGATCTACGGTTACTCACTGGCTTTCGGTGACGGCGGTTCGATGAATTGGGCAATCGGTGACTTGAGCAAGTTGTTCTTGTCAGGAATGACTGGTGATAGCACTGCAGCGACTTTCTCTGCTGGCGTTGTGATCCCTGAATTCACTTTCGTAGCCTTCCAATTGACCTTTGCGGCAATCACTACTGCACTGATCATCGGCGGCTTCGCAGAGCGCATCAAGTTCGGCGCACTGATGGTGTTCTCCGCACTGTGGTTCACTTTCTCTTACCTGCCAATCGCACACATGGTATGGGCAACAGGTGGTTACTTGTTCGACAAGGGTGCACTCGACTTCGCTGGCGGCACTGTGGTGCATATCAATGCCGGTATCGCAGCTTTGGTTGGCGCAATCGTAATTGGCAAGCGTATCGGTTACGGTAAAGAGCCTATGACTCCGCACAACCTGCCTATGACTATGATAGGTGCTGCTCTGCTGTGGGTGGGCTGGTTCGGCTTTAACGCGGGCTCAAATCTGGAAGCAACTGGTGGTGCTGCACTTGCTCTGTTGAATACAATTGTTGCCCCTGCTGCTGCTGCACTGACTTGGATGGCTGCTGAAAAGATGATGCGTGGCAAGGCTTCCATGTTGGGTATCACTTCTGGTGCAATCGCCGGTCTGGTAGCAGTCACTCCAGCTGCAGGGTTGGTTGGCCCGATGGGCGCTATCATCCTCGGTGCACTGGTTGGTCCGATCTGCTTCTGGGCTGTCTCTGGACTGAAGAAGATGCTGGGTTATGACGACTCACTGGATGTGTTCGGTATCCACGCAATTGGCGGTATCGTCGGCGCGATCGGCACCGGTATCTTTGTCTCCCCAGCATTGGGCGGCGTAGGTGTGAAGGACTATGACATGGCACATCAAGTGATGGTCCAAGGTACTGGAGTATTGGTTACTGTCTTGTGGTCTGGTGTTGTTGCCTTCGTCTGCTTCAAGGCTGTCGACATGGTGATGGGTCTGCGTGTATCGGAAGAAGCCGAACGCGAAGGTCTGGATACAGCAACTCACGGTGAACGTGCATACAATGTATAAGTGATTCGTCTCCTCCCCTGAAGCTCCCCGCTTCAGTTTCAAGGGCACCGCAAGGTGCCCTTTTTTCATTTATGAGTCGCGAGAGGTGAAGCAGAAAGCATAAATTGTCGTGTGTCTGGATAGAGAGTGGAGAGTCGATATACCTATCTAAAGTTCTGGCATGCATCCTGCTGTAGTTAAGGCTAACAGAAACCCCAAAGGTAATTAAAGTGGATAACGAGATATTGAAAAAGGTCGCCAAACTGGGTGTTTTGGCGCGCAAACAGGGTGTGGTAAAGGTAGATTTCAATCGTTTACTGACGGATGGCGCATATGCGAATCAACTGCTGAGCCATCTGGAAACCTTTGATGACGAGGATTTGTTGTTGCTATGCCTGAATTTGAAAGTCGATCTCGGCATCTTGCCGGATTCCGTTACTAAGAAGCAATCCCAACCAGTGGAGACCAGTTCCACAAAATATCTCTATAGCTCCAGAGGGTGAGGAACGCACCAGCCTGGCGCAGGACATGACTAACGCGGTGCGGTTCATTCGCGAGGCATGATGCTACGCGACAGGTCGCTTAAGGAGAAGCGACCTGTCGCAGAGAGTTGGTCCGAGATGCGTCTTTGGGTGGTCGGGCTAAAACCGCGATATACGTCGTAGTCTATATGCGACATGCGGACTTCGTGCGCAGCATTGCCGAAGGCCTGTATGAAGGTCTCCCAGTTCGGGTAGCGACGCTCCACATCTTTGTAAAGGGCACGCTGTATAACCTCGACCAACTTGTCTGGTAGTTCGGGGCGATAGCTGCGTATAGGCTGGGCGGGATAATTGAGCACAGCGATACGCGCGTCGAATTCATTGTCGGCAGTAAAGGTATTTTTGCCAGTGAGCAAGCGATACAAGGCCGCACCTAATGAGTAGATGTCGGCACGTTCATCTAGAGGTAAACCATCTAACTGCTCGGGTGACATATATGCCAAGCTACCTGCCACCATCGCGCCGTGCTCGCCGGTAGCGATCGCACAACCAAAATCAGTAAGTTTGGTCATGCCATTCGGCATCAGGAGTATGTTTTCGGGCTTCACGTCACGGTGCACAACATGCTGGCTGGCGGCATACTGCAAGGCGTTGGCGACCTGTTCGATGATGGCCAGCACTTTGTTGATGGGGAGCAAGCTTTCAGTGTGCTGGTGCCTGTCCAGTGACACGCCTTTGATGTATTCCATCACCGTGTAAGCGCCGCTCTTCTCATTCATGTCGGCATTGATGAAGCGCACGATGTTTTTGTGGTGCAGCTTACTGGCTAATTCGACCTCGTGCGCTAACAGCCGCTTGAAGGCTTCTAACTTGCCCGAAGGACGCAATTGCTTGATGGCGACGGAGATGAAGCTCTTGTCTTCAATGGCCAGATAGACGTTGGAACTCGCGCCTACGCCGATTTGTTCGACGATGGAGTAACGGCCTAGACGTAATGGGATGGTGGCTTCAGGCATCTATGGTGAGATTGGCGTGGCATATGTGCACACCGAGCATACAACTTATCTGAACACGATGGTCTTGTTGCCGCACACTAGCACACGATCCTCGACGTGATAGCGCAAGCCGCGGGATAACACGGTCTTCTCGATATCGCGGCCGTAACGCACTAAGTCGTCCACCGTGTCGCCGTGGTCTATCCGCACAGTGTCCTGCTCGATGATAGGGCCGGCATCCAACTCGTCCGTAACGTAATGACAGGTTGCACCTATCAGCTTCACGCCACGTTGATGCGCTTGATGATAGGGCTTGGCCCCGACAAAGGATGGCAAGAAGCTGTGATGGATGTTGATGATGCGCCCCGAGTAACGTTGGCACAGCGCGGGCGGCATAATCTGCATGAAGCGCGCAAGCACCATGGTATCGCCACGATACTCTTCGAATAATGCGGCGATGCGCGCGAAAGCAGCATCTTTGTCTTGCATGTCGACATGGATGAAGGGGATGCCATGCCATTCAACGAAGCTGCGCAAATCATTATGATTGGAGATCACACAAGGGATGTCGACTTGTAACTCGCCACTACGCCAACGATGCAAGAGATCATCCAGACAATGGTCTTGCTTGCTCACCAATACCACCAAGCGCTTCTTGATCGCGGAGTCAGCTAACTGCCAGCTCATGTCGAATTGTGTAGCTAAGGGGGTGAATAAGCGTGAGAACTCAACCGAATCAAAGGGCAAAGAATCGGCACGCACTTCTTGACGCATGAAGAAACGTTGCGCCTGTTGCTCAGTGTGATAACTCGCTTCGACGATGAAGCCACCGTGTTGAGCGATGAAGGTGGTTACTGCCGCTATGATGCCGGCGCGGTCTGGACAGGAAATGGTCAGGGTGTAATGGTGGCTCATGGGTATCTGCTTAGTGACGTACGGTTCTATTCTAAAGCGCGGAGGACGGCAGGGTGTGTGCTATCACTGAGTTACCCCATAACACCGACATGATACGGGTGGCTGAGACGTCGTCTCCGCTGGTGTAAAAAGTCGGCTGTAGATGAGTATCGCTGTGCATAATGCGTCCCGGAAGTTCAGCCTCGACACGTCGTTTCAACTCTCTAGCAACTGCCGCACCCGTATCGATCAGCGTGATGTCATCGCCTATCACCTCACGTATCAGCGGGGCGAGGAAGGGGTAGTGGGTACAGCCCAAGATCAGGGTATCTGCGCCGCGAGCCAATAAGGGCAAGGTGTAGCGTGTGATCAGCTCACGCGTTTTATCGCTGTTCAGTTCGCCTCGCTCCACTTGCTCGACCAATCCAGGACAACCTTGGGTGACGATCTCGACTTCTTCACCGAATCGACCTAGCAACGCAGCGAAACGAGCGCTCTCCAATGTACCTATGGTTGCTAGCACGCCGACCACGCCACTCTGCGTCGCCGCGACGGCGGGTTTGACGGCAGGTTCCATGCCTATGATGGGTAACTGATGCTGACTGCGCAGACTGGCAGCAGCAGCGGCCGTCGCAGTGTTGCAAGCGATGACAATAGCCTCAGCCCTCTGACCGATCAGGAAGTTTGTCAGGGTGTGAGAGCGTTGTGTGATGTAGCTAGCGGGTTTGTCGCCGTAGGGTACATGGGCGGAATCGGCGACGTAGATGAGTCGTGCATCTGGTAGGGTGGCGTGGATGTGGTGCAGCACGGAGAGTCCGCCCACACCAGAATCGAATACACCGATAGTTCTAACAGTGCTCAACGTCTCTCCTAAATGAGCTTGTAGCTGGTTGTTTGTGGCTTTTAGCAAAGATGCCTGCATTCCAACATCCTATCGCGTAACGACAAAACAGCTACCCGCTACGAGCAACCAGCTGAGAAGTTAACTAACCATGCCTTGGTCACGCAAGAACTCTTCGTAAGTGCCGTGGTAATCATTCACGCCCTTGTCGGAGATCTCGATGATGCGGGTCGCGAGCGAAGAAACAAATTCACGGTCATGGCTGACGAAAACGACCGTACCCTTGTATTCCAGCAATGCGGTGTTGAGCGACTCGATGGACTCCATGTCCATATGGTTGGTCGGTTCGTCCATCAGCAACACGTTGTTGCGCTGCAGCATCAACTTACCGAACAACATACGACCCTTCTCACCACCAGAGAGTATCTGCACGCGCTTCTTGGCATCGTCACCTGAGAACAGCAAACGTCCTAAAGTCGCTCGCACGGTTTGATCGTCGTCACCAGGTCCGCGCCAGTATGTCATCCAATCCGTCATGTTGATGTCTTTGGCGAAGTCGTGAGTATGGTCCTGCGCGTAGTAACCGATCTTGGCTTTTTCTGTCCATTTGATGTTGCCAGTATCTTGTGCAAGATCGCCCGCCAAACAACGCAACAATGTGGTCTTACCAATACCGTTAGGGCCGATGATGGCAACCTTTTCACCTGCGTCGATACGCAGGTTAACATTGGAAAACAGCACTTTATCGAATCCTTTGGCCAAATATTCGGTTTCAACCGCAGTGCGATGCAGCTTCTCACGTTCGTCGTATTCAAAACGGATAAACGGATATTGGCGGCTGGAAGGTTTGATGTCTTCTATCTTGATCTTGTCGATCTGGCGCGCACGCGAAGTTGCCTGTTTGGCTTTAGACGCATTCGCTGAGAAGCGCGCCACGAAGGCTTTTAATTCGGCGACTTTCTCTTTCGCCTTGGCGTTGTCAGCTGACTGCTGCTCACGCGCTTGCGTAGAAGCCATCATGTAGTCGTCGTATGTGCCTGGGTAGGTGGTGATTTTGCCGTAGTCCAAATCGGACATGTGGGTGCACACGCTGTTCAGGAAGTGGCGATCATGGGAGATGATGACCATGGTGCAAGTGCGCGCATTGAGGATGTTTTCCAACCAGCGGATCGTGTTGATATCTAAGTTATTGGTTGGCTCGTCGAGCAGCAGGATATCCGGATCAGAGAATAAAGCCTGTGCCAGCAACACACGCAATTTAAAGCCGGGCGCGACTTCACGCATTGGGCCGCTGTGCAAGGCGATGTCTATACCCAGGCCCAATAGCAATTCGCCTGCACGCGGTTCGGCGGTATAACCGTCGTATTCGGCGAAGGTCGCTTCCAGATCAGCAGCGTGCATATAGTCTTCTTCGCTCGCATCGGGATTAGCATAGATCGCATCGCGTTCTGACATCGCCGCCCACATCTCTGCATGTCCCATCATCACCACATCCAGTACGCGATTGTCCTCGTAGGCGAATTGATCTTGGCGCAACTTACCAAGACGCTCCGTCTTGTCTAGCATCACTTCGCCAGAAGTCTGGTCCAGATCGCGACCTAATATCTTCATGAAAGTGGACTTACCACAACCGTTCGCGCCGATTAGGCCGTAACGATTGCCGTCACCGAATTTAACCGAGACGTTTTCAAAAAGCGGCTTTGCGCCGAACTGCATAGTGATATTTGCGGTAGATAACATGGTTTGCCCTGCGACCATCGACCCAAATCGGCTGATGGTAGATAAATGAAAGGGGCGCATTCTACCATTGTGTGTAACTCATGCAGCGTGGCGGTTTCGTTTTGCATCTATGTATCAGCTAGAATACGCTGAGTTAACACTTCTAAGACGATATGGTTCCGAATCTCACCACTGCACTCAAAGGCCCGCTGCTCGATCTGGAGCGCCGGTTGTTATCCTCCATGCCGACCACTGAGCATTGGATGCGTTCCAAATGGCTAGAACATTCTGTGCCCTTCTATGCATCTGTCGATTTGCGTAATAGCGGCTTCAAACTGGCACCCGTAGATACCAATCTTTTTCCTGGCGGCTTTAATAATCTCAACCCCGATTTTCTGCCATTGTGCGTTCAGGCAATGCAAAGCGCAGTGGAGAAGATCTGCCCTGAAGCACGGGGTGTGTTGCTGATACCAGAGAACCACACGCGCAATATGTTCTATTTGCAGAACGTCGCGCAATTGGTGACCATCATCAAACAGGCTGGTATGCGGGTGCGAGTTGGTTCGCTGTTGCCTGAGATCACCCAAGCTACTCCTATCGTATTGCCCAATGGCGGTGTGCTGACACTGGAACCGCTGGTCAAGCGCGGTAATCGTCTCGGCTTAGAAGACTTTGACCCTTGCGTAGTGCTGCTCAACAATGATTTGTCTGCGGGTGTGCCAGACATCCTCAAAAATATCGAACAAGAAATCTATCCTCCACTTTCGGTAGGTTGGTACACGCGTCGTAAGTCCGAGCACTTCGCACATTACAACAAGGTGGCGACGGAGTTTGCGGAGTTGATCAATATCGATCCTTGGCTGATAGACCCATACTTTGATACCTGCAATCAGGTGAACTTCCAAGAGCGCCTAGGCTTGGAATGTCTGGCTGAGAAGGTCGACAGCACACTGCAAAAGATGCGTCTTAAATATGCTGAATATGGTGTGAAGAGCGAGCCTTTCGTCATCGTCAAAGCAGATGCGGGCACTTACGGCATGGGTATCATGACGGTGAAGGATGCCGCTGAGATCACCGCTCTGAACCGCAAACAACGCAACAAAATGTCTGTCATCAAGGAAGGCCAGGAAGTTAGCGATGTGTTGATACAAGAGGGTGTGTATACCTTTGAGAACATCAACGAGGCAGTCGCTGAACCAGTGGTCTATATGATTGACCATTTTGTGGTGGGTGGCTTCTATCGCGTGCACACTGACCGAGGCATAGATGAGAACCTCAACGCACCGGGCATGCATTTTGTGCCTTTGGCTTTCGATTCCAGTTGTTCACTACCTAATCCCGAGCGAGGCCCGGATGATGCACCCAATCGTTTTTACGCTTACGGTGTGGTGGCGCGTTTGGCGCTACTGGCAGCTGCGCTAGAGATCGAAGCCGCAGAAAACTAGAGGATAATTCGGGTCTATCATGATGCGCCAACTACTATTCATTCTTATCGCGGCCTGTCTGCTCAGTGCATGCAGTAAAGAGAAAGAGCCGCTTTACCAAGAGCAAGGCTATGTGTTCGGCACGTTGGTGGAGATCAGTGTCTACGGTGCACGAGAAGATCAGGCCAAGTCAGGCGTGGCAGCGGTAATGCAAGAGTTCCAGAGGCTGCATACGATGCTGCATGCTTGGCAACCGAGTGAGTTGAGTAATCTGAACACCGAGATTGCCAATGGCGGAAGCATGGCGGTCTCTGATGAGACGGTGGCCATCCTCAAAGACGCAACGCAACTCGCCAAGTTGTCACACAATATGTTCAACCCGGCGATAGGCGGGCTTGTGGGCTTGTGGGGCTTCCATGCGGATGAGTTCAAGCCAGTGCAGCCAGACGATAAAGAGATTGCCAAGTGGGTGGACGCAAAACCGCTGATGAGCGACCTGACCATAAGAATGGGTAGGGTAGAAAGTAAGAATCCCGCAGTGCAGATCGACTTAGGGGGTTATGCCAAAGGGTATGCGCTGGATAGGGCGGTGGTCATCTTGCATGAACATGGCATCAACAACGCGCTGGTCAATATTGGTGGCAACATCATTGCCTTGGGTACGCATGGTGAACGCGCGTGGCGCGTGGGCATACAACATCCCCGCAAGTCGGGTGCGATTGCAAGTCTGGTGCTGCATGATGGTGAGGCAATAGGTACTTCAGGTGATTATCAGCGCTATTTCATGGTGGGTTCGGTGCGCTACTGCCATCTCATCAATCCTTACACCGGCTATCCCATGCAGGCTGTTCAGGAAGTGACCGTGCTGACCCATGGCCCGAATGCTGGCGTGATGTCGGATGTCGCTTCCAAGCCCATATTCATGTCGGGTGTGAGGGGCTGGGTTAAGGCCTCCAAATTGATGGACGTGAGCGATACCATGTTGATCGACGAACAGGGTCGCGTGCATCTCACAGCGACTATGCAGAAACGACTAGAATTCACGGACAAGAATGAGAACATCATGGTGGAATGATGACAGACGAGAACGAAGTGGTTCAGCACAAGATACGAAAAGCTGCGGCTGCTAACGCCCTGCACAAAATCGCGGACATCGTTTCGGAAGAGAATCAGTTAGATGAGACTAAAGACAGATATTCAGCTTGGATACTACGCTATGGCATCGTGTCGCTGTTATCGTTGGCTGTTGTCGCGGCATATTTTCGGGGAGTATTTTAATGGTCGGTATCTTGTTGGTTACGCACAACGGCCTAGGCGATAGCTTTGTCGATTGTGTCAAACATGTGTTGGGCGCGGCACCTAACAATCTAAAGGTTTTATCTGTACTGGCCGACGATGACCCGCAGCTCAAATTGAAGCAAGGTCAGAAGCTCATTAAGCAACTGGATAATGGGAGTGGCGTACTGATCCTCGCCGATGTTTTCGGTGCCACGCCCAGTAATATCGGACGTCAGTTATGTCATGCTGAACGTGTCATAGGCGTAGCGGGTGTGAATCTACCCATGCTGTTGCGTGTGATCTGCCAACCTACAACTACACTGCCCGCTTTGGCTAAATTAGCCGTTGAGGGCGGCCGTGATTGCATCGTATATATGAATTCGGACATTTAATCATGCAACAACAAGATGTACTTATCATCAATAAATTGGGCTTGCACGCTCGTGCCTCCGCCAAACTCACCCAACTCGCTTCTAGCTTCAAATGTGAAGTGATGTTGTCGCGCAACAATCGCCGCGTGAATGCCAAGAGCATCATGGGTGTGATGATGTTGGCGGCCGCCAAGGGTACTACCATCAATATCGAGACAAATGGCGAAGGCGAAGAAGCTGCGATGCAGGGGCTGATTGCGTTGATTAACGATTATTTTGGAGAAGGTGAATGATTCCCCCAAACAATCTACTACGCTACCAATCTGCTGTGTCGCGTGCTCGTTTAATTCTCGCCTATCAACTTGATATGTCTCGTCGTGCACTGAGCGGCTCCTTGGATGTCGGCATGCTCGCAACGGATACTTGGGGAACTCAATGAGTTTTTCTCTGCACGGTATCGCCGTCTCCAGCGGCATCGCAATCGGACACGCACATCTGCTGTCACACACCTCACTAGAGGTCTTGCACTATGTTTTGCCTAAACCGTTTTTAGGTGAAGAGATCGCGCGATTCGATGCAGCGTTGTTGGCGACTCGAAATGAGTTCTCCAGCCTGCGCAATAATCCGCCGCAATATGCTGCTGCCGAGTTTGATGCTTTTTTGGAATTGCATCAGATGATCCTCGACGACCCCCTGCTGAGTGTGGCGCCGCGTGAAATGATAGAGGCTGAGCATTGCAATGCCGAATGGGCGCTCAAGACGCAGACTGAGAAACTGGTCGCACAATTCGACGAGTTCGAGGACGCATATCTGCGCGAACGCCAGACCGATGTGACCCAAGTCGCGGAACGCCTGCTCAAGCAGTTGCTTGGTCAGCCCGGACATCAACCGTCCCCGAATCGTCATGACGTGGATACCATATTGGTCGCGCATGATTTAAGCCCCGCCGATTTGATGCAATTCAAGCCGCAGCAATATGCGGCTTTCATCACTGACGTGGGCGGTGCGACCTCGCATACCGCTATCGTTGCGCGCAGTCTCAATACGCCTTGCGTGGTCGGTTTCCACCATGCGCGTGAACTGATACGTGAAGATGATTTGCTCATATTGGACGGTGAGCAGGGCGTGATTATCGTCAATCCGGACAAGGCGATACTGGCGGAATACAAGCTACGTCAGAGCGAATTGGATCTAGATCGTAAGAAGCTTAAACGTCTGCGTGGCGCCAAGGCTAATACCTTGGATGGTAGCGTCATCGAGCTGTATGCCAACATCGAAAAACCCGAAGATATGGTTGAGGTCAAAGAGAACGGCGCGACCGGTATAGGCTTGTTCCGTAGTGAGTTCCTATTCCTAAATCGCGATGTGTTGCCTGACGAAGAAGAGCAGTTCATAGCCTACAAAGCTGTCGCGGAAGGTATGGGCGGTCAGCCTGTCACCATACGTACCTTCGACTTGGGCGCGGATAAACAGATCAAGGGCGCGGAACGTGTCGCCAACAATCCAGCCTTGGGTTTGCGCGCTATACGCTTGTGCTTGGCTGAGCCGCAATTGTTCCGTACTCAGTTACGCGCCTTGTTACGTGCTACGCACTATGGCAATGTGAAGATACTGGTGCCGATGTTGTCGGGTGCTGCCGAAATTAATCAGACCTTGCAATTCATCGCAGCAACCAAGCAGGCCTTGGACGATGAAGGCATACCTTATGACCGTGATGTAAAAATAGGCGGCATGATAGAAATACCCGCTGCTGCCCTTGCCCTGAACGTGTTCGCCAAGAAGCTGGATTTTCTTTCTATAGGCACTAACGATTTGATTCAGTACACGCTGGCGATTGATCGTACCGATGAAGAAGTTGCGCATCTCTATGACCCGCTGCACCCTGCCGTTATACATCTCTTATCGCATGTCATTAGCAGTGCGAATAAGTTCGGCGTGCCAGTTTCGGTGTGTGGCGAGATGGCGGGTGAGTTGGCCTACACGCGCTTATTTTTAGGCATGGGGCTGCGCCAATTTTCGATGTCATCCTCGCAAGTGCCCGCCATCAAGCAGCGTGTGCTCACCACCAGCCTGCCGGAAATCGCTGCCATCACGCAAAAAATTCAGCGCGCTGATGATCCGCTCAAGATTCGCGAGTTGTTGGACAAACTTAACGCTTAATCGATAATCAAATTGTGCGCGCCAAAAGAGTATGACGTGTCGGCCTATGAAAATTGTTGGGCTTAAGCTG
Organism: uncultured beta proteobacterium; assembly: GCA_963740305.1. GTDB lineage: Bacteria > Pseudomonadota > Gammaproteobacteria > Burkholderiales > Gallionellaceae > Gallionella. The sequence continues at coordinate 14,152 of CAVUDR010000010.1, forward strand.
ACGTTAAGTTTGGACGCGTAACTTCCTCGCATCTCAATTCCGTTTAGGAAGCTTCCATGCATTACGACAGTAAAGAACTACTCAGCAAGGTGCCAGAAGTCACCCTGATTTTCTGGCTCACCAAGATACTTGCAACCACTTTAGGCGAGACGGGCGGGGATGCCTTCTCGATGTCGTTGGGCTTGGGATATCTGTATGGGACGCTGTTCTTCGCTGCCGTCTTCTGCGCGCTGGTATTTGCCCAGATCAAGGCGAAGCGCTTTCACCCCTTACTCTATTGGGCCACTATCATCGCCACCACCACGGTGGGTACCACGCTGGCGGACTATGCGGATCGCTCGCTGGGCATAGGTTATGCGGGTGGTAGTACCTTGCTATTATTACTTCTGGCAGGCTCGCTGATCATCTGGTATCGCGACCTAGGTTCGGTGACGGTGACTAATATCAGCAGCGCTAAGGCCGAGATGTATTACTGGGTGACCATCATGTTCTCGCAGACCTTGGGTACAGCGTTGGGTGATTGGACTGCTGATACCGCAGGACTGGGCTATGGCGGTGCTGCATTGGTTTTTGGTGCTTTGCTGGTCGTGGTGGTGGCCGCACATTTTTGGACGCGGCTCTCAACCACCCTATTGTTTTGGGCGGCGTTCATCCTGACACGCCCGCTGGGTGCGGTGGTCGGAGACTTTCTCGATAAGCCGCTTGCGGATGGTGGCTTGGCATTGAGTCGTTATGGCGCCTCTGCAGTGTTGTTGAGCCTGATTGCCGTGAGTCTTTTGCTGTTTAGGCATAAGCCAGCACGAGTGGCCCATTAGGGAGCGTGTCTGCATGAGCGCTAGTCTGGCAGTGCCATGTTTCGCTATCGGCAAGCGTTATGCCCTGACTCACAAACACTACGCAGTTAATTGACAGTCCTCATCAAATCACGGAAACTTCGCCCGTGCCGATTTGAACTCAGCTTGCGGGGCACGTAAAAGATTCCAGCTAAAGCGACTAAAACCCAGTCCGCTTTAGCCGGCTGGGTTTTTCATTTTGGAGTGTGCTTTGGAGAAGAGTGTAGGCATCGTTAGCGCGCAATGCGCCCAGTTCGATACCCCGCTGACGTTTCGCAGCGGCGCGGTGTTGCCGCGCTATGAATTGATGTATGAGACCTATGGCACATTGAATGCCCAGGGCAGCAACGCCATCCTGATTTGTCATGCCTTGTCGGGCAATCACCATGTCGCTGGTTATTACGTGGATGATGAAAAGAACGTAGGCTGGTGGGACAACATGGTTGGCCCCGGCAAGCCCATCAACACCGATAAATTCTTCGTTGTTGGCCTGAATAATCTGGGTGGCTGTCACGGCTCAACTGGCCCTGCTTCTATTGATCCCTTAACTGGACAGCCATATGGCGCGAGCTTCCCTGTCATCACCGTGCAAGATTGGGTCGAATCACAAGCGCGACTCGCGGATTTATTGGGCATCAAGAAATTCGCTGCAGTAATCGGTGGCAGCTTGGGCGGCATGCAGGCGTTGCAATGGTCGTTGGCCTATCCGGAGCGCGTGGATCATGTACTGGCTATCGCATCCGCACCACGTTTGACCGCGCAGAACATTGCTTTCAACGACGTGGCGCGTAACGCCATCCTGACCGACCCAGATTTCCACGGTGGTAATTATTATCAGCACGGTGTGGTGCCGACACGCGGTCTACGATTGGCACGGATGCTGGGACATATCACGTACCTTTCCGATGATGTGATGGCGGATAAATTCGGCCGAGCGTTACGTAGCGAACAGCTCAACTATGGCTATGACGTCGAGTTCCAGATTGAATCCTATCTGCGCTATCAAGGTGACAAGTTCGCGGCGCGTTTCGATGCCAACACTTATCTGTTGATGACCAAGGCGCTAGATTATTTTGACCCCGCGCATGATTTCGGTGGCGATATGAACAAGGCCTTCTCGCGTGCTAAAGCAGATTTTCTAGTGGTCTCATTCACTACAGACTGGCGCTTCTCGCCGCAGCGTTCACGCGAGATTGTGCAGCCGCTATTGCACAATCGTCGCAACGTCAGTTATGCCGAAATCGACTCCGCTCACGGTCATGATTCCTTCCTGATGGAGCAGCCGCAATACATGGATGTGATGCGCGCCTATCTCGATAACGTTGCCAAGGAGTGTGCAAGATGAGTCAATTCAGCGCGCAATTTGAAGCCGAGCGTCCCGACTTCGCCGCCATCGCCTCTTGGATACCCAAGGGATCATCGGTGTTGGACTTGGGCTGCGGTGATGGCAGTCTGTTGCGTTACCTCAAAGAAACCCTAGGCGTTAGAGGGTACGGCGTGGAAATTAACGATCTCGACATCGTGTCCTGCGTGTTCAACGGCGTGAACGTGATACAGAACGATCTTGATGCGGGGCTCTCGGATTTCGAGGACGACGCTTTCGATTTCGTCATTTTGTCGCAGACCTTACAAGCGACACGCCATACCGAAGCACTCATCAAAGAGATGCTGCGCGTCGGTCGTGAAGGCATCGTCAGCTTCCCCAATTTCGGCTACTGGAAGAATCGCCTCAACATTCTTAATGGCAAGATGCCAGTGTCGCGTGAGTTGCCGTATCAGTGGTACGACACCCCCAATGTGCACTTGTGTACCTTGCATGATTTCGAAGATTTTTGCCGTCGTTGCGCGGTGAGTATCACCGACCGCAGCGTGATGAGCGGCGAACGCGAAGTCAAAGTGTTGCCGAATCTGTTCGGCAGCACTGCGGTGTACCGCTTCCAGTCATCAATCTGATGCCTCTAAAAACGCCAGTACAGCGCACTACCAAACGAGCAACATTGCGGGGTGCGTTATGACGGTGTGGCAGCAACTTTTCACCCGCCGCATGGCGATATGCGTGTTCATAGGTTTCTCTTCTGGGCTGCCGCTGTATCTGTTGTTTAACCTCGTGCCGGCGTGGTTGCGCAGCGAACATGTCGATCTAAAGACCATAGGCTTGTTTGCGCTGATCCAGTTCCCCTATACCTGGAAATTCCTCTGGTCGCCGCTGCTAGATCGCTACGCGCTTCCCGCATTTGGACGGCGACGCGGTTGGATGCTGCTGACGCAAATCGGCTTGCTCGCCGTCATCGCGTCTATGGGTGCGTTCTCGCCGCAAAGTGAATTACGTAGCATCGCAATCATCGCTACGCTGTTGGCATTTTTGAGTGCGACGCAAGATATTGTGCTGGACGCATATCGGCGTGAGTTGTTGGCAGATGTCGAGTTGGGTCTAGGCAACGCGGTGTACGTGAACGCCTATCGCATCGCGGGGTTAGTGCCGGGATCGCTGTCCTTGATACTCGCCGACTTTATGGCGTGGGATAAAGTGTTCATCATCACTGCATTGTTCATGCTGCCCGGCATTGTGATGACATTGTTGGTGCAAGAGCCGCATCGCGCCGCGCCACCTAAGACTTTGCGCGAAGCCGTGGTCGAGCCTTTTCACGAATTTATCACCCGCCAAGGATGGCGCAATGCATTGCTCATCTTGGCATTTTTATTCCTTTATAAACTCGGCGACAGCATGTGTACCGCACTTGCCACGCCATTTTATTTGGACATGGGTTTTAGTAAAACGCAGATTGGTTTGATCGCTAAGAATGCTGGCTTATGGCCCGCCGTCATCGGCGGCCTATTGGGCGGTTTGTGGATGGTGAAGATAGGTATCAACCGCGCGCTGTGGTTGTTCGGCGTGGTGCAAGTGTTGGCGATATTCGGCTTCGCATGGCTCGCCTCGGTCGGACATCATGACGCAATCAGCAGCGTGGAACTCACGCAACTCGCCATCGTCATCGGCTTGGAAGCCTTAGGGGTCGGACTCGGCACAGTCGCCTTCGTCGCCTTCATTGCGCGCACCACGCACCCCGCCTACACCGCCACTCAGTTTGCGCTTTTCACCAGCTTGATGGCCGTGCCGCGTACCTTTGCCAACGCCGCAACAGGCTGGTTGGTCGAGAGTATGGGATGGACGGGGTTCTTTTTCTTGTGCGCAGTGTTGGCGATACCGGGTATGGTGTTACTGCTCAAAGTAGCCCCTTGGCATGCATCGCAAGCAGAGAATCGATCTTTATCGTAAGGAGAAAAAGTCATGAAGATAAACCCATTAAAATTGGTTGTGATTGCCAAAGGAGTCGCAACTGTCGCCATCCTTTGGGCGCTCTACACCTACCATTTGATCTCGTTCAAAACTGCACTCTATCCATGGTTCGCGGCTCTGGTACTAGGCTCGCTTCTCATTTATGCAGTCAAAGCCACTCTCGATGCGAATAAAAAAAGCGCAGTTCGTATTGGAGAGGAATAGCGTATCTAATGCGACGGCCTCATGTTTGTTAGCACATAAATTAAGCCCGCATTGCGGGCTTAATTGTCTTAAAGGATATGAGAGGCTTTGGTAGTGAAACTATGGACTGGTCATTAGTCCTGGGCTTATAGCTCGAAATATATTTTCCATTTTATTGCGTTCATCTAGCTCCTTCGGAAGCTGCATTTGTGGATCGAACTGCATCAGTGATTTGCTTTCAAGGAAATTGGAATCGTGATATTTAGCACGGAACTGTAGAGACAAAGCGTCACAATCATCATCGATACGGACACTTAAGCCTTCGATCCAAATTTTACCGAGTAGATCGCGATGCCTTTTTAGTTTCGCTACCAAGGTGCCAAGGCAGAGTGCTTGTGCTTCAGTTGCAGCATCGAAAGTCACCTTGGGCGCTAAGGAATGCCGCCCATCCCACGCATCAAACCAAGCGATCTGGTAAAAGATGTATGAGCCTTTGGGGATGCGCCAAGTGAAGGTGCCATCTTTCTCCACAACAAAGAGACCAGTCTGTTCATCTTGAAAACGGTAATAGGGCAACCAGATATTAAATCCCCAAGAGTTCCTGTATTCCGTACGTTCTTCGTCATTTTCAAACCAGCGGAACCGCCCGTAAACCAGTACATCAGCTCCGAGAGTGGTAGCGGAAATATCTGTTGGAGCCCTGTCAACACGCCCGCGAATCGGCAGGTTAGGTTCGCTGAGGTAATTCTTATTAGCAGGTTCTGAGGCACAGCCAGAGGCGCCTAAAGCTAAGACGATTAAGTAGATAGGCCAAGCCCAGATTCGCACCCTGGTGATTTTCATATTCTTCTCAATTTTAAATTCGAAGGCTGGTTGAAGGTCGTACTGTGCAGATTTTGCGATTATTCAATGGAATTTTCCATATTGGTATATCTTTAATAATGCAGACTATTTAGCTGATAGTACTGTGTGTTGCCTCAGGCAGTCCGAAAGTCGGTCTATACAGTACAAGCTAGCCCTAAATGACTGAGCGATTACAGAGGTGGAGCTTGTCTGATGAATCGGGAGCGATTCATTTAATGAAAGAGATGCTCGTAAATAGTTAATCGTAAATTCAGATCGTTTATACAATTATTATTTGTTTGAATGATGGATTCTCTTCGCGCATAGTTGCACTTAAAGATGGAGATTGATCATGACCTTGGAACAATTACGCATATTTATCAGTGTTGCAGAACGCGAACATATGACCAAAGCTGCAGAGTCACTGAATGTGACCCAGTCAACGGTAAGTGCAGCTATTGCGGCACTGGAAACTCGGCACAATGTGACACTGTTTCATCGTATAGGTCGGCGGATTGAACTTACCGAAGTAGGTCGCGTATTTTTAGATGAGGCGCGTGCTGTGCTTGGCAGAGCTGAAAGCGCAGAACTGGCACTGGCGGAGTTTGGGGGCTTAAGTAGAGGTTGCTTGCGCTTGGTTGCGAGCCAGACGATTGCTAGCTACTGGCTTCCGCCATTTCTAGCAGCCTTTAGGGTGCGCTACCCCAAAATCATCATCGAACTTGCAATCGCCAATACAAAACAGGCGGCACAGAGCATTAGGGCTGGAACAGCAGAACTGGGATTTGTCGAAGGCGACATTGAAGATGACACAATATCTCACTGGGCAGTCGCACATGATCGATTGGTGCTTGTTGGGGCTGAGCCTGACGCACAAATCAATAATGAGTGGTTGCGTAAGGCGTGCTGGATTATGCGTGAATCTGGATCGGGTACGCGTTCGTCCTTCGAAGAGGCTTTGCGTACTCGGGGTATAGAACCTGAGATGCTTAATATTGCTTTGACTTTGCCGTCTAATGAGTCTGTTCGCACTGCGGTCGAAGTTGGCGTTGGTGTCGCGGTGCTTTCCGAGCTTGTCGTAGCGCAAGCGCTGGATGCTGGAAGCCTCCATTCGATGCCCTTCGAGCTACCGGCACGTCCATTTTTAGTGTTACTCCATAAGGAACGCTACCGTAGTAAGGCTGTGGATGCACTGCTGAACTTGATAAAAGAGAACATCGCATGACTGGTATATACCTACATAAATTCCTGGCTAGTTTTAGGCCGCTTGTACAGTTGGAACATCCACGCGAAATGATCCGGCAGTTCACCCCTAATTGGTTCGCCGCAACAATGGGCACAGGTGTTTTGTCGCTTGCATTGCCTCAGGTTCCTGATGCGGGCTCAACTTTGCGAGCAATTGGCGAGGGATTGTGGCTGTTTAACATTTTTTTATTCGCGCTATTCACAGTGCTATATACCATGCGCTGGATTATGTTCTGGGACGAAGCTAAGCGAATATTCAGCCACAGCATCGTGTCGATGTTTATCGGCACTATCCCGATGGGGCTCGCAACAATTATCAATGGCTTTCTGTCATACGGACTAATGCGTTGGGGTAGCAGCATGGTTGAGGTCGCGCAAGTGCTGTGGTGGCTCGATGTCGCATTGTCACTCGGTTGCGGCGTGCTGATCCCTTATTTTATGTTCACGCGACAGCAGCACGATATCGATAAAATGACGGCGGTATGGCTGCTACCGATAGTCGCGGCTGAAGTTGCGGCGAGCACTGGCGGTTTGCTTGTGCCACATCTGATCGATACCAATACCCAATTCATGACCCTTATTGCCAGCTATGTACTCTGGGCGTATTCCGTACCCGTTGCATTTTGTGTTTTGACGATTTTGTTCCTACGTATGGCATTACATCGAATACCACCAGACAGTATGGCCGCGTCCAGCTGGTTATCACTTGGCCCTATTGGCACAGGTGCGTTCGGCATGCTCATATTTGGAGGCGACGCCCCTGCCATTTTTGCAGCGCAAGGCATGGGCAATATCGGTATGGTTGCATCGGGCTTCGGTGTGATTGCAGGACTTTTGCTTTGGGGCGTAGGCCTCTGGTGGCTGTTGCTAGCACTCCTTATTACGATTCGACACCTTCGTGCAGGGATCTCATTCAATCTCGGCTGGTGGGGCTATACCTTCCCGCTAGGTGTATATGCCCTCGCTACATTGAAATTGGGTGCGCTACTGGGTATTGGCGCATTGTCAGCATTCGGAACTATGCTGGTCATTGTGCTTGCCATGATGTGGACCTTCGTCGCTGTCCGCACCCTGCATGGAGCCTGGCAAGGACACCTTTTTAGTTCGCCATGTATTGCAAATATTAATTAATAAGTTGGAGGCGCTTTCAAATTCAGCATAGATAGGCTTAACTAGTAATGAATAGAGCGAACTTAACGGTCTCCCACAGCATTTGTAATGCTGCTTCTTACTTGGAATATGCCGCCTTATGAGACATTCCAGTAGTTCTAGTGTATGCAGATGGCGGCCCACCATGTCGTGCCAATAGTTAGATCTTTCTCACAAAAACCTTAGACTTTCTCTGGTAGTTATACAGCGTCTTTTTCTGTGCGGGCAGTGCGGTGACATCGGCTTCGACGAAGCCGCGTTCCAAGAACCAGTGCGCGGTACGGGTGGTGAGGACGAAGAGTTGTTTCATGCCTTGTGATTTTGCGAGGGCAGCCATGTGATTGAGCACGGCTTCGCCGTAGCCGTGGTCGCGGTATTGCGCATCAACTGCTAAGCAGGCGAGTTCGGCGGCGGCCTCATCCGGGAAGGGATAGAGCGCGGCGCAACCTACGATGCGGTGGTCGTGTTCTAGCACCACGAATCTGGTGATCTCGCGCTCCAGCAGTTCGCGTGAACGTCTGACCAAAATGCCTTGCTCTTCTAGCGGTCTGAGCAATTCTAGGATGCCGCCTATGTCGTCGATGTCTGCTTCGCGTAGGGTGTTGAGGGTGGACTCGACCACCATGCTGCCGATGCCTTCGTCACTAAATAGTTCTTGTAACACCGCACCATCGGTGTGGCGGCTGATGAGGTGGGTGCGTGCCACGCCTGCTTCACAGGCCTTGATGGCGCAGGGTAGGAACAGACTCACGTCATCGGGCTGTTTACGTTTACTACTGCTGTTCAATACGCTTTGCGCTTGTGCGACGGTGAGTTCTTTTAGCAACGCGCCTTTCTTGTCCTTTACGCCATCAGTGTCCATCAGGAACACCAGCTTATCGGCATCCAGCGCGATAGCGGTTGAGGTGGCGATGTCTTCCAGTGTGACGTTGAACACTTCTCCAGTGGGCGAGTAACCCAAGGGAGAGAGCAGCACGACTTCGCCGAATTCCATACGATCATTGAGTGCGGCGACATCGACTTTGCGTACGCTGCCGGTGTGCATCAGATCTACGCCATTGATCACACCTATGGGTTGGGCGGTGATGAAATTACCGCCTGCGACACGGATGTCTGCATTCGCCATGGGCGAGTTAGCCAAGCCCATAGACAGTAGCGCTTCGATCTCTAAGCGTACACGTCCCACGGCTTCCTTCACGCATTGCATGGTCTCGGCATCGGTCATGCGTATGCCTTGGTGATAGCTGTCGTTGATTTTGTTCTTAGCAAGATGTTGCTCGATTTGCGGACGTGCACCGTGAACTAACACTAACCGTACACCTAAGCTGGCGAGCAGATTGAAGTCATGGGTGAGCTCGACGAATTTGCCATCCGCGACCACTTCACCGCCAAAGGCGATGACGAAGGTCTTGCCACGGAAGGCATTGATATAGGGGGCGACCGAGCGGAACCAAGCGACGAAGTCGGTGGGGGCAGTTTTGATCAGCATGTTCATTCCTCTTGTTGTTGTGCGCGCATCATGCCGCGCTATTCCACATCCAGCAACTTACCTGCGACCGCCCAGTTCTCCTCGTCGACCTCGTCGAACACGACATAGGTGTAGGAAGGCGGTTTGTGGGCGATGCGCGTTAGGGTGTCGGTCACTTCGGCGGCGATTTGGGCTTTCTGTTCGCGGGTTAAGGTGCCAGCGATGCGAATATTGACGTAGGGCATGTGTACTCCTTTATTTAGGTGCGTTGACGAAGACCAGTCCGCGCGGCAAGCCGCTGGTTTCATCGGTGGTGGCTATCGCACGCAGCAGGGCGGCGATGCTCACCCATGATGGCGCGTATTTGTACTTGGCGACATCGAGTATCAGCACGTGGTCGGACTTGGTGTCATAGGCGGCGAGTACAGACCAGTGTCCGCCACCCACTTGTCCGAGTTCAGCGCGTAGATAGTTGGCCAGCACGAATTGACCATCGTCGCCGAGTGCACGCTTGAGCGTGTTACGTAAGGAGGTCTCGTTGTAAAAATCACCCGCGATGGAGCTCGCTTGTGCACCGCTGACATTGAGTGTCTTGGTCATTTCCTCGCGGGTCATGCCCATCGCCATCACAGTCTGCGCCTTGATGATCTTGCTCACTGCTGGGCTGAAAAAGTTGCTTTGCGTAAAATAGGCATAAGGCTCGTAACGTGGGTCGACGGGCTTTTTGATAGGCAGCGAGTTGAGCACGGTGGTGGCACTGGCAACGCCGCAATAGCTCTGGGTGATCTGCGCGGTGAAATTGGGGCTGAGCTGCCAATAGTCAGCATCGTCGCGGATGTGCTTGTGCAGCATTTTGCCTTGCGGGCTGTCCCAATACACTACATCCGGAAGTGCTACGGCGTGCACTGAGGAGGCGCCTAAGATACCAGCCAAAATTAGAAATGCGTAAGACAGTCTCATGCCATATCGCCCCATAGTAATTGCAAGGCAGCCAGGCCAGCGATGGCGGCAGTTTCGGTGCGCATCACGCGTGCACCCATCCGTATCGGTGTGAAGCCGCAAAGTAACGCTGTTTCAGATTCAGCGGGAGAGAAGCCACCCTCTGCGCCTATCATCAGTACGACAGGTCCAACTGGACGTGCTTGTGCGCTGAGTGCGGTTGCACCTTCGGGCAGCAGGATGAATTTGCTGCTCGTTTGCTCGCGCAACTTACGCAGACTAGCCATGATGTCTATAGGCGGATGAATAACAGGTAGCGTGTTGCGACCACATTGTTCGCAAGCCGAGATAGCAACTTGCTGCCAATGCGCCATGCGTTTTTCGGCGCGCTCGGCGGAGAGCCGTGCGACGCTGCGCTCTGTATCCAGGGGCTGGATCTCAGTCACACCTAGTTCGGTGGCCTTTTGGATTATCCAGTCCATTTTCTCGCTGCTACATAGTGCTTGGGCTAAAACGGTATGCAACGGTGACTCTCTAAACGTATCTACTGCCTTGATGTCACTGACCAATACCCGCTTGCCGCTGAGGTCGGCAATCACTCCATGACATTCATGGCCTTCGCCGTCAAACATTTGCAATTCATCCCCCACACGTAGGCGCAATACACGCGAGGCATGATGGGCTGCGTCTGGGGGCAGGTCGAAGTCGCCAGTAGTTGGCAGGGGTGCAGGGCAAAAGAAACGTGGCATAGTGTGTCTGGTCAGAGTGTATGGCCGTGATAATATAACGGCAGAAAAGATCATTATTAAAAAGTTGTAGCGTTTTATTTTAGGAGAGTAGTGATGGTTAGTCTGCAGCCGCCCTTGTGCGACTTCGGTTGGAACGCGCCTGACTTTGATTTATTGGGTGTAGATGGTAAGCGTTACAAGCTCGCAAATGCCCGTGGTGAGAATGGTTTGCTGGTGATGTTCATTTGCAATCATTGCCCTTACGTCAAATCGATCCGCGACCGTATCATCCGCGATGCGCTGGAACTCAAGCAGCACGGCATCAACTGTATCGCCATCATGTCCAATGACCCAGCTGATTACGAAGAAGACTCCTTCGAGAATATGAAGTTGATTGCGCAGCAATACGCCTACCCTTTCCCCTATGTGATCGATGAGACACAACAGATCGCCAAGAGCTATGGCGCGGTCTGCACGCCCGATTTCTTTGGTTTCAATGCCAAGTTGGAGTTGCAATACCGTGGTCGTCTGGATGCTTCCCGCAAGGAGGCTGCACCCGATGCGACACGTGATCTGTTCAATGCCATGACGCAAGTTGCTAAAACTGGACACGGTCCGCGTGAGCAGATTGCGAGCATGGGCTGTTCTATCAAGTGGAAGGACGAATGAAGGGCAACTCTAAAAATCCAAAATCCGTCGCGATGCGGCGTTGCTCACAAAAATTACTTCTTACATATCAGTTATATGCGGCGGCGTAATTTTTATTTGCGCCTTGCCTAGCTTAGACTTTTGAATTTTTAGAGCCACCCTTAAATGTCATTATAAAAACTATGAATCATCCCGCCCCTAAAGGCATGAGTGCCGTTCTGAAAGCCGTGGTCGCTGCCGTGAAGTTGGTCGCGTCGGAAGAGATCATGCCGCGTTACCTAAAAGTCTCGCACCAGCACAAGCATGACGGCAGTCTGTGTACCGAAGCAGATGTGGCGGCTCAAACTGCCCTCATTAAGAAGCTACAAGCTATCGTCAACGTGCCGGTACTCGGTGAAGAGATGAGTGAAGCAGAGCAGCACGCATTGTGGGATGCCGGCTATGAAGGTATGTGGTGTATAGACCCCATAGATGGCACTTCTAATTTCACCCGTGGGTTGCCCTATTTCGCGGTTTCGGTCGCCTTGCTTCGTGAACATAAATCTGTAATGGGCGTGGTGTATAACCCCGTGTCCGACGAGTTGTTCGCTGCCGAGGCGGGTAAGGGTGCATTCTTGAACGGCGAAAAGATGCTGGTGCGGGAGTTCTCTACACCGCTTACACAGGCTCTAGCCTGCGTCGATCTGAAACGCCTGCCAGCCAAGTTGCTCAAGAAACTGGCCAGCAAGCCTCCTTATGCATCTCAACGTAACTTTGGTGCCAGCGCGTTGGACTGGTGTTACACCGCTGCGGGTCGCTATGACGTGTACCTGCACGGTGGGCAAAAGTTATGGGACTATGCCGCAGGCGAATTGGTCCTGCGTGAATCGGGTGCGCTTGTGAGTTGCATAGAGCATGACGATTTTACACAGGGTGACATCTGGCAGCGTTCGGTGATCGCAGGACGGGATGCGGTCTTGGTCGATTCGTGGAAAAAATGGATACGTGAGGCAAATAAGTAATGTCGTTAATAAATATTATGCGCTTGGCGTTGTTAGCGTCAGTTATGTGTATGGGTGCGGCGCAAGCCGATGCGATTTTTGGTGCGGGTGCGACCTTCCCCAACTCTATCTATCAAGCTTGGGGCAGGGCATATAAGGTCAAAACTGATACCACTTTAGTTTATACACCAGTAGGTTCTGGGAAAGGTATCGCTGAAATCTCGGCGGCACGCACCGATTTCGGCGCCAGTGACAAACCGCTCAAGCCAGATGAGTTGAGTAAGTTGAAGTTGATGCAATTCCCCGCGGTGATCGGTGGCGTGGTGCCAGCAATCAATATCAAGGGCATCGCAGACGGCCAGTTGCTGCTGGATGCGAATACTTTAGCGGGTATCTATCTGGGCAGGATCACTCACTGGAACGATCCCGAGTTGCAAGCGCTGAATCCTGCTGTATTGTTGCCGAATGCTGAGATCACCGTGGTGTATCGCTCCGATAAATCTGGTACGACATTCAACTTCACCAATTATTTGAGTAAGGCCAGCGCCGAATGGAAAGCTTCCGTGGGCGAAGGCCTAAGCGTAGCTTGGAAGACTGGTGTAGGCGCTGACAAGACCGAAGGATTAGCCAAAAAAATATCTGAGACCCCTAACTCTATAGGCTATCTAGACCTAGCCGATTTGCAGAAGAAGGGACTTACTTCCACGCGAATGAAAAACCGTGACGGTAACATTGTCAGCCCTAGTAGTGCGAGCTTCGCGGCGGCTGCAGCGGCGGCGAAATGGTCTGCGGCTAATAGTTTCTACGAGATACTGACAGACGAGCCGGGTAAAGACAGTTGGCCCATTACCGCAGCGACCTTTATTCTGTTCGAACGTGATCCAGCTTTGCCCGAGCACGTAGCAGAAGTGATGCGCTTCTATGATTGGGCTTACCGTAACGGTGGGGATATGGCGATCGCTTTGCATTACGTACCCTTGCCAGAGAGTGTTGCGAATAGCGTGCGTGAGGCATGGAAGACGCAAGTTAAGGGTAGTACAGGGAAGTCGTTGTGGCAGTAAGTTTAAAGACAATAATACTTAGTAAGTAACAAACCGCAGCCATGCAGGTGCGCCTGTTTGGAGGTGAGCTTCGCCTATATACTGGTCTATGCGTTAAATTAGCGTTATCTCACAGCAGGGTACGGTCGTGAAAATTTTGATTTTGGGTGCGGGGCAAGTGGGTTCTACGGTCGCCGAAAGCTTGGTGAGCGAGGCCAATGACATAACAGTGGTCGATTCGGACGGCCTGAAATTGCAACAATTGCAGGATCGCTTGGACCTGCGCACTTTGGTAGGTAATGCCTCACATCCTTCAGTGCTAGAGCAGGCCGGTATCGCTGACAGCGATATGTTGTTGGCAGTTACGCAAAGTGATGAGGTCAATATGTTGGCTTGTAAATTGGCGGCCAGCCTGTATAACACCCCTACCCGTATCGCCCGCATTCGCGCCACCGAATTCTTGGAGCGTCCCGAAGTCTTCGATTCCAATAACTTTTGTGTCAATTTTTCTATTTGCCCCGAGCAGATCCTGACGGAATACATCACTAAGCTGATTGTCTTCCCCGAAGCACTGCAAGTGCTGGAATTTTCGCGCAAGCGTGCGTCACTGGTGGCGGTACGCGCTTTTGAAGGCGGCCCCTTGGTTGGTAAGCCGCTCAAGTTTCTACAGTCACACATGCCTCAGGTCGAAACGCGTGTCGCTGCGATCTTCCGTAAGGATGGCGCCATCATGCCGACGGGTGAAACGGTTGTGGAAGACGGCGACGAGATATTCTTTATCGCTGCGACTAAAAACATCCGCAGTGTATTGAGTGAGATGCGCCGCATGGATAAACCCAGCAAGCGCGTGATGATAGTCGGCGGTGGCAATATTGGTAAACGTTTGGCCAAGGCGCTCGAGCAGGATTATCAAGTCAAACTTATCGAGTACAACAAGAAGGCCTGTGCCAAGTTAGCAGAGGACCTTACTCATACTTTGGTCCTGCATGGTGATGGTACCGACGAGAAGTTGATGCAACAGGAGCATGTCGAAGATGTGGACGTGTTCTGCGCGCTGACCAATGACGATGAGAATAACATCATGTCCGCCCTGTTAGCTAAGCAGGGTGGTGCGCGCAAAGTAATTGCATTGATCAATCGCGGTGCATATGTGGACTTGGTGCAGGGCGGTAAGATCGACATCGCGTTATCACCTGCCCAAGTCACCATCGGTTCTTTGCTTGCCTATGTGCGCCAAGGCGACGTGGCTGCAGTGCATTCTTTGCGCCGGGGTGTGGCCGAGGCGCTAGAGCTGGTCGCGCACGGCGATCGCAAGTCTTCACGTGTGGTCGGCCGCCGTATAGATGAGATCGAACTGCCCGCAGGTACGACTATAGGCGCCGTAGTGCGCGGTGAAGAGGTCATTATGGGTCACCGTCATGTTGTCATAGAGGCGGACGATCATGTCATTGTCTTTGTTATCAATAAAGCCATGGTCGGTAAAGTAGAGAAGTTGTTCCAGGTCAATCTCGGTTTTTTCTAGATGAAGCGCGCACTCACAGTTATACACGCACTGGGCATGCTGATCGTGGTGTTCAGCTTGACCTATCTATTGCCACTGGTGACGGCAGTGATCTATAGCGACATGCCTATGGTGGTAGATTTTCTAGTAGCGATGTTATGGACCGCCTCCGCTGGAATTTTGATGTGGTTGTTGTCTCGTCGCTATAAGGGTGAGTTGTCTATACGCCACGGATATCTGCTGGTCGTCGCGATGTGGACGGCGATGCCCGCTTTTGCCACGCTACCTCTAATGATGACCATGCCTTGGTTGTCATTTACCGATGCCTATTTCGAAACTATGTCAGGACTCACTACCACGGGTTCGACGGTTCTCACTGGCTTAGATTATTTGCCACCCGCAATTAACGTATGGCGTCACGAGTTAAACTGGATGGGCGGCTTAGGTATCATCGTGCTAGCCGTGGCTGTCCTCCCGCTACTGGGTATCGGTGGGCGGCAATTATTCAAGGCTGAAACACCAGGGCCTATGAAGGACTCTGCTTTGACGCCGCGTATCGCCGAGACTGCGCGTAGCCTGTGGGTAGTCTATGTGGTCATCACGGTGATTTGTATTTTGTCGCTGAAATGGGCCGGTATGGATTGGCTGGATTCTGTTTGCCATGCTTTCTCGGCGATGGGTTTGGGCGGTTTCTCTACACACGACGCCAGCATAGGTTATTTCAATTCGACCAAAATCGAGTTTGTAATGATGGTGTTCATGTTGATTGCGGTAGTTAACTTTGCAACACACTTTCTGGCTTGGCGCGGTCGCACGTTGAAAGTTTATCTGCGGGACGCAGAGGCGGTTGCCTCGCTGGGATTGATTTTGGGTAGTTGCGTGGCTATCGCGCTGTACTTACAGTGGGTGGGCGTATACCCACAATTTTGGACATCCTTGCGTTATGCCAGCTTCAATCTGGTCTCTATTGCCACCAGTTCGGGTTATTCCAGCACCGACTACGCCCAATGGCCTATCTTTGCACCTTTATGGATGATGTTTTTAACCGCAATTGCGGCAAGTTCGGGTTCTACCGGCGGGGGCATCAAGATGATACGCACCCTGGTTTTAGTCAAACAGGCGGGTAGGGAATTCCTCAAATTATTGCATCCCAGTGTTGTCAATCCTATGAAGATAGGCGGCTATGTGGTTTCAAATAATATCGTGTTCTCGGTATTGGGTTTTATCTTCCTATATTTCATGACCATCGTTACGCTGACCTTTGTATTGTTGATCAGTGGGCTGGATTTTGTGACTGCCCTTACGGCGGTATTGGCTTCTATAAATAACTGCGGCCCAGGTTTGGGCGAGGTAGGGCCAGCATTGAACTATCAGGGTCTCAGCGATTTTCAGACATGGATGTGTACGCTCGCAATGTTGATTGGTCGTTTGGAGATATTCACCGTGTTGATCTTATTCACGCCGCAGTTTTGGCGTCGGTAACTTGCTATGACAAGTGCCTGTAAATTGGTTAGTATCTTGGGTCTTGCGAATGCAAGGATAGGGGAACGCGCGAGCGTCAATGGAGGGGGACAGTGAAAGATGCACTACCATTAGCAGGGCTTAAGGTATTACTGATTGATGACAGTAATACCATACGCCGTAGTGGCGAGATATTCTTGAAGCAGGCAGGCTGCGATGTCGTGCTTGCAGAAGATGGCTTTGACGGGCTTTCCAAGGTGGTGGAGCATCATCCAGACCTGATCTTTATAGATGTCATGATGCCACGCTTGGATGGCTACCAAGCTTGTGCTTTGATAAAAAATAACAATAAATTCAGAATGATACCGGTGATAATGCTGACCAGCAAAGACACCTTGTTCGATCGGGCCCGTGGCAGATTGGTCGGTTCCGATCAGTATCTCATCAAGCCCTTCAATAAAAAAAGCATAGTCGACACTGTGCTGGCACACACACGAAAACAAGAGGAAAAGAATAATGGCTATTAAACGGATATTGCTTGTCGATGATTCGGCTACGGAGCGCCACATCATTGGGGGGATCCTGACCGATGCAGGTTTTGAAGTCAGCTTGGCAGAAGACGGTGAGAAAGGCGTGGCACAAGCTAAAGCTTTGAAGCCTGATTTGATTGTAATGGATGTTGTGATGCCAGGCCTGAATGGTTTTCAAGCGACACGTGCAATCACTAAAGATCCTGAAACAGCACATATACCCGTCATCATCTGTACTACCAAAGACCAAGAGACCGACAAAGTGTGGGGTATGCGTCAGGGTGCCAAGGACTATGTGGTCAAGCCTGTCGATGGTGCTGAATTGCTCAGCAAGATCTCAGCACTTGCATAAGCAGTAGTAGCGAATATGGCACAACATCTGAATCTGCGTGAATTTCAACAGAATCTGAGCGACCGCATCAAAGCTGGAGGCAGCAAAGCGCGCCAGATATCGACTTTGGGCGTAAGCATCGCTGGGCAGAATTGGTTGGTCGATATGGCAGACATCAGTGAAGTCTTGCCCCCACTTGCAGTAGAACCCGTGCCTATGTCCAAAGCTTGGGTCAAGGGCGTGACCAATGTGCGTGGTAGTCTTTATTGCGTGGCGGATATCGCCAGTTACTTGAAGTTGGGAGCAGTCAGTACCGCCGCAGAGAATCGTATTTTATTGGTATCCGAACGATATGCTTTCAATGCAGCGTTGATGGTGGATAAGGTGTTGGGCTTGCGCGACGTGCGTGAGTGGCGCGAAGAACAGACAGTGTATAGGGACGAGCTGGATGCCGTATGGCACAAGCTTGATATCGGCAATCTTTTGACTCAGCCGGAGTTTTTGCAAATAGGCGCATAAGTGCCGCAGGAGTGATTCAGTATGGCAAGCGAACAAAAATCTACCAAAATTAAACCGCAAGCAGGACAAAAGAAGTCTGGTGTGAACTTTAAACTACCCGGAATTGGCAATTTGCCAATTCCGAAGCAGCTTAATTTGCTGGGCGTGTTGGTTGCAGTGACTTTGTCTGTGACTGCAATCTCGGCATTCCTCAACGACAGGGAAGCTGGCTACAGAACTGGATATGTTCTTGAGGCTTCAAATATCGACTTATATGCCAACCAGATTAACAATGCCTCAGCGTTGGCTGTCTCGGGTGATGGTAAGGCCTTCGATCAATTGACTGCGGCACGTCTGGCTCTGGATGTCAGCGCAAACAAGCTGGACAAGGGTGGTGCACATTTTCCAGCGACGACTGGTAAGGCGCGTGATTTGCTAGATCCGGCCTTAGTGACTGTCAAACAGACAATCACAGATGTCCAGCGACTGGAAGCTGGCCGTGCGGCGCTGGTCACACTTGCTCGTTCTATCGCTGCGATTAACCTCGGGGATAACGAATTCCGCCAATTATCTGATCAGTTGACAGCAACTGTTGGTCGGGATCTGTCTGGAACATTCCAATTAGCGGTCGAGCGTATCGCGCGTGATACGGCAGTGTTGCTGGGAACACAAGTTAGTATGGATGAGATGGCTCGTCTGGGTGTGGATACTTACGCTGCTGAAACGGCCTTGGCTGCAATGCCCAAGGGTGAGGCAGTGACGCAGCGCGCGCTCGAACTTTTCGAACCATATCGTTCCAGCGTTGAAACGCTAGTTGGGCAGTCACGTAGTTTGGTTGAAGGTAAGGAAGCGCTGACTGAGATCGATAGAGGTACAAAGGAGTTAATTACTCACAGTATCGCATTGCGTGATGCCTATCAGGGTGGTGTGTTGGCTAAAGTGACCGGTTGGATGTCGGTGGTGTTTGGATTGCTGTCGATATTGCTGCTGTTGGCGATTTTCAAGGTCAACTTGGATGGTTCAAGGCAACAAGCGGAGCGCGCGGAAATCACAAACAAACAGAACCAGAGCGCGATTCTGCGTTTGATGAACGAGTTGAGCGATCTGGCTGAGGGTGATCTGACCATTCGCGCAACGGTTTCTGAGGATATCACTGGAGCGATCGCCGATTCGGTTAACTACACCACTGAAGAATTGCGCAAGCTGGTGTTGGGTATCACGCAATCATCTGAAAAAATTGGTGTGGCGACCGTAGCGGCGGATAGAGTTTCCAAGGAGCTGTTGATTGCGACCCAAAGGCAGGTGAGCGAATTGCAAGATGCTGAAGAGTCTGTCCAATTGATGGCAAAGTCCATCAAGGAAGTTGACGGTAGCGCGACCAAGGCGGCTGAAGTGGGTCGACGTACATTGGCTGCGACGGAACAGGGTGCAAATGCGGTGCGCAACTCAATTGCGGGTATGGATAGTATTCGTGAACAGATTCAAGACACAGCGAAACGAATCAAGCGTCTGGGTGAAAGCTCGCAAGAGATTGGAGAGATCGTGGATCTGATTTCGGACATTACCGAACAGACCAACGTGTTGGCGCTGAACGCGGCGATCCAAGCTGCGGCGGCAGGTGAGGCAGGTCGCGGCTTCTCGGTGGTTGCGGAAGAAGTTCAACGGCTGGCTGAACGTTCAGGCGAGGCAACTAAGCAGATCGGTGCACTGGTTAAAACCATTCAGAGCGATACCTACGATGCGGTGGCGGCGATGGAAAAGAGCACCGTCGGTGTGGTTGAAGGTGCCAAGCTTTCGGATACTGCGGGTCAGTCGCTAAAAGAAATTGAGCAGGTATCAGATGAATTGGCGCGATTGATCAATAGTATCTCGGTGACGACACAAGTACAGACTGACATGGTGGGCGAGGTGTCTGGTCTGATGAAGGACGTAATGAGCATTACTAATCAGACCACCGAAAGCACGCGCCAGTCAGCTCACTCTGTGGCACAGATCAATGCCTTGGCGAACGATCTAAAGGGATCGGTAGCGGGCTTTAAACTCCAATAATCTGGGCAAGAATTCATAAATATGGGGAATCCAGCACAATTCGATCGGGCAGCACTTGCGGTCGTCAGACCCGGTATAGAAGGGGGCTTGTCCGAGTTGCAAGCGCTGTTGGAGCGATTCTGGTCGGGACCAGTTGCTCAAGTTGATGCGATGGTCGCAGCACAGAACGAAGCCAAGCGCATTGTTGGCGTGTTTAAGATGGTCGGCCTAGAGGGGTTGGCAGTTTATTGCTCAGAGATTCAGACGGTCATGACTGAGTTGGCCAACCATCCTGATACGGCCACGCCCGTACAGCAGGAAGGTCTGGAGAACTGCCTGCAAGCGATGGCGCAGTTTGTGAATGATTTGGCAAAGGGCATAGATAACGCTACGTTGCGTCTCTTCCCGCTGTATCAGGAGCTCCAGCATATGCGCGGAATGGAGATGTCCTTCGAGCTTGATCTGTTCTTCCCGAATGTGAATGTGAAACTACCAATCCACTTGTTGGAGATTGCACAGGCATCAGACCCGCAGAGCCAAATAAAAGCGGCGCGTATGCAATTCCAGCAAGCGCTAATCCGTTATCTGCGCCAACTCGACGTGAGCGCTGCCTTGCAAGTGATGCAAGACGCGATGATGGGGGTATTGTTGGCTTTCCCTGCTGGCCAGCAGCGTACTTATTGGTGGGTGGCGGCTGGCTTCATGGATAGTTTAGCCACACAGAGACCCTCCAATGATATGAATGTGCCTAGGATGTTAGGACGTATCGATCATCAGATGCGTGCCTTTCTAGAAGGTCGAAGCATGGAAGAGCAACCTGAGATGAATCAGATGTTGTACGCCATCGCTAATACTGTGCTCAGTATCGGCGGTATAGCCAAGGATGTCGCACAACATTTCGCTTTGAAAAGATATATCCCGGGTGAAAACAGTGTCCCTACTTCATTGCTGAGCAGACGTTTGACGGTGATCAGTGAGCATGTCAAGCAAGCTGAAGAATGTTGGGATGCGTGCGTACGCGGCAGTAAAGAAGAATGTGCAAATTTCATCAGCCAAGCGAAATTGATCGAACAGTATTCAGGAAAGTTGGATCGTGACTCATTGCAAGTTCTAGCGAGGGCAATCGATAAATTTGCTGCCCATGCGAATCAGGATGGCAATGTGCAAGCCTTGTCACTGGATATGGCAATGGCTCTATTACTTATGGCACGTGGATTGTCAAGCTATCACCAGTTGCCAGATGACTTCGAGCAACAATCTTTAGCGCTGGCCGAACGCATGCATGAGGCCTTGTATTCTCCGCAAGTTAAAGACAAGCCTATAGCTGATCTGGTCGCTTTGTATTGCGGTCAGGAAAGTACTCTGGTCAGATCTTTGTTGAGCAAAGAGATGTTGAATAATCTGCAAAGGGTAGAGATAGGCCTGAACACTTATTTCGCAGATGAAAGCAGGCATGAAATGCTGATGCCTCTTAGTAAAGAGTTGAGCGAGATACTGGGCGGATTGCAGATACTGGATTTACCCTCAGCAGCTAAGCTGACAGGCACTTTCAAAGAGGCGGTAAAGCTGATAGCCAGCATAGATAAACCAGTGGATCGTACGAAAACACGTGCAATCGCCAATGCATTGAGTGCGTTGGAGACCTATTTTAAGAATCTGCCTCACCCCAATCAGGCAATCGAGGACGCAGTGTTTGCTGCCAATACCGAATTGGAAAACATGCTGACTGGCAACACATCAAAGCAAGATGTAACTCGGATGTCCCAAGCCTATACGTCACCTGCAGCGCGCTCCAGTGACGAATTCGAGCTAATCGAAATTTTCTTGGAAGAAGCAGTAGAAGTGTTGGACATCATGCGCGAGAATCTCAAGCTGTGCACCTTGCATGAATTGAGTGATGAGCCTCTAGTCACCATAAGGCGTGGCTTCCACACCCTGAAGGGGAGTGGACGCATGGTCGGTTTGAACGAATTGGGCGAGGTGGCTTGGGGTTTGGAGCGTGCGATGAATACCTGGCTGCAAGATGGAAAGCCAGTCATACAGCCCCTACTAGAAATGATAGAGATGTCCATACCCAAATTCTCCGGCTGGGTTGATGCCTTGCAAAATAACGCAAGCGTAGATTTCGCGGCGGGGGAGCTGTTGGCGTTGGCGCAAAGCATAGAGACACGCGCTGCTGAAGTGGACGTGCCAGAATCTGAAACGACAAAAATCGTAGCGACCAAAATTACGCCAGCCCAAGAAGAAGATAGTTACCAAGGCCCAGTACAAATCGGTGCAATTAGCTTATCTGGCGCCTTGTTTAAGATTGGTACCGAAGAGGCGACTCAACATGTTGCCACCTTGCATCAACAGCTTGCATTGATGGCCGCTTCTGAACCTTCACATGTCGAATACGATTTCATGCGCGCTGCGCATACCTTGGCCGGTGTCAGTCGTGCTATGGGCTTCAACGCCATCGTAGAACTGGCTTACGCATTGGAAAACTGGCTGCAAGCCCGTATGGATGTCACTTTCCAGCTGCAAGATAGCCAGTACGAACTGCTCAGCAGCAGCATCGCCACGCTAAATCGTATGGTTCAGGATCTGTGTGCACGGCAGTTTCCCAAGGCTAGCAGCGATCAGGTCTATCTGTTGAATGTCGATAAATTCCACGCCGAGGAGAACGAGAATGAGGGTGCTAATATCCCGCCCCATCTGACCCTGGTGAGTAATAAAGAGGAAATGGTGGCGATAGCGCCAGGTGAGATCGTCAAGCAGGAAAGTGCTGCCGAATCATCTACCCAAGTAAAAGTAGAGCGCAGCTCTTTGGTGCGTGATGAAGTCGACGAGCAATTGCTGCCAATTTTCATGGAAGAGGCAGATGAGTTGCTGCCCAAGGTGGGTGAGAGTCTGCGCGCATGGCGCGAAGAGCCGGACGATGGGCAGTATCTGCAGGCCCTCAACCATTTGTTGCATACACTTAAGGGTAGCGCACGTATGGCGGGTGCGATGCGTATTGGTCAGGTTGCACACGAGTTGGAAGACGAAGTGTTGGCAGTAGCTACACGCAAGCAAGAACAGGGATACTGGGATGGCTTGGAGCATGACTGTGATCGCATCACAGCACTGTTGGAAGAGTTGCGTACTGGCAAGTCAGTAGCACAGGAAGTAGATGTGGTTGATGCGCGTCAACGTGCGACAGATCAGGTCAGCACAAATGCGCTACCGGATAGACGCATGCTGGAGATTGGTGCAGAACGTGCTCTGCAAGGCAATATGTTGCGCGTACGTGCAGACGTGATTGACCGTTTGGTCAACGAAGCAAGTGAGATCAGCGTGGCACGTGCACGTATTGAAGGTGAGTTGCGCGCCTTCAAGGACGGCCTGCTTGAATTGACTGAGAGTGTGGTGCGTTTGCGCAAACAACTGCGCGAAGTAGAGATACAAGCCGAAAGCCAGATGCAGGCGCGTGTCTCCTTGGTACATGACCAAGACCAGCAATTCGATCCACTGGAATTTGATCGTTTCACCCGTTTACAGGAACTGACGAGATTCATGAACGAAAGTGTGCATGACGTTCAGACTGTACAGCAGGCCTTGCTCAAGAATCTAGATGTGACAACATCGGCGATGTCGGCACAAGCGCGTTTGAATCGCGAGTTGCAACAGAGTCTCATGAACGTTCGCATGGTGCCATTCAATAGCATCACTGACCGCCTATATCGTATCGTGCGCCAGACAGGTAAGGAATTGGGCAAGCGCGCCAACTTGGAGTTATCAGGTACCTCGGTAGAATTGGACCGTAGTGTGCTGGAGAAGATGACCGCACCTTTTGAACACCTGTTGCGCAATGCGATGGCACATGGTTTGGAGGTTGAGCAAGATCGTAGCAAACTGGGTAAGCAGCCTATTGGTGAAATTCGACTGAGCTTGCGCCAAGAGAATAATGAGGTTGTTTTTGATTTGAGCGACGATGGCGCTGGCTTGAACTTCCCCGCCCTAAAAGAAAAGGCTGTGGCATTGGGTCTGTTGCAAGCACAGGATGGAGCGTCGGATGACCAACTCGCACAACTGATCTTCGCTTCGGGTATCTCTACCGCCAAGGAAGTGACCGAGGTCGCTGGTCGTGGCATAGGAATGGACATCGTGCGGAGTGAGATTACCGCTTTGGGTGGTCGTATCGACGTCATCTCACATCCGGGTAAAGGAACCAAGTTCACCATCCACTTGCCGTTGACTTTGGCGGTGACGCAAGTGCTGATGGTGCGTTGCGGAGAGGCGACCTATGCCCTACCAGGGGCCATGGTGGAGCAAGTGCGTCAGGTTAAAACAGTCGAGATGGAAGAGCTCTATCGCTCTAAAATGATCCAATGGCAAGACAAGCAATATCCCTTGCATTATCTGCCGCAACTTTTGAATACCTCTGCCCCCGCTGGTGAGAATCAGGCGCGTAATTCCGTGCTGTTGTTGCGCAGTGGTGAGGCGCGTATGGCATTGCATATAGACGAGTTGCTGGGCAACCAAGAAGCTGTGGTCAAGAACATAGGTCCACAACTTGCTCGACTGCCAGGTATTGCGGGTGCAACTGTGCGTGGAGATGGTCGCGTAGTCCTGATCCTTAATCCCCTACAAATCTCACAAAGTGTATTCGTCAGTGCGCCAATCAAATCCGATGCCGAATTGCCACGCAGATTACCACTGGTCATGGTGGTTGATGATTCGCTCACTGTGCGCAAGATCACCACACGCATGTTGACGCGTGCAGGGTATGAAGTGGTGACGGCCAAGGATGGTGTGGACGCGCTGGAGCAGCTCAATGATGTCTCGCCGACGGTGATGCTGCTGGACGTAGAAATGCCGCGTATGGATGGTTTCGAACTGACCAAGCGTCTGCGTCAGGACAGCAAGACCAAACAACTACCTATCATCATGATTACTTCGCGTACTGCGGATAAACACCGTGATCATGCGATGCAGCTGGGTGTGAATGCCTATC
The DNA here is from genome assembly GCA_963740305.1 of uncultured beta proteobacterium. GTDB lineage: Bacteria > Pseudomonadota > Gammaproteobacteria > Burkholderiales > Gallionellaceae > Gallionella. The sequence continues at coordinate 38,833 of CAVUDR010000010.1, forward strand.
TGGGCAAGCCCTATCAGGAAGACGACTTGCTGGGTCGTATCGCAGACTTTATCAAAGCAGCTGCATAGCGCTAAGCCTAGGCTAGCGTGATGAGCTGCTTGTTACATTCTTAAACATCGCTAAGGTCTTTTCCCTTGCTACGGCATGGTCGACGATGGGTGCGGGATAGTCTTCACCTATCACGATTTGTCGTGCTCGTTGTTCCGCAACGGGTAGTGTCCACGGCGCGTGGATGTATTTGTCAGGACAGTTCCTTAGCTCCGGTACATAGCGCCTAATGAATTTTCCAGCAGCGTCGAATCGCTCTGACTGAGTGACCGGATTGAAGATACGGAACCAGGGTTGAGCATCGCAACCTGTGGAAGCTGCCCACTGCCAGCCGCCATTATTCGCGGCAAGATCATAGTCGTTCAAGTGTTCTGCAAAATATCGTTCCCCAAGGCGCCAATCTATCTGCAAATCTTTAACCAAAAATGACGCCGTCACCATGCGTAAGCGGTTGTGCACGAAGCCGGTCTGATTGAGTTGACGCATACCTGCATCGACCAACGGATAGCCAGTTCTGCCCTGTTGCCAAGCCGTTAACCATGCAGCGTTGTTGCTGAATGCAAGATGCTCGAATTGCGGTTTAAAGGCGTGACCAACGACGTGAGGCGTGTGATGCAACAAGGCATGGTAAAAATCGCGCCAGATCAATTCAGATAACCAAGTTTGCGCGCCTAGCCCGCCAGTATGAAAAGCATGGCGTGCCAGCGTACGTATCGAAATTGTGCCAAAGCGTAGGTGTGTAGAGAGATAAGAAACACCTTTGATCGCGGGGAAATCCCTAGCTTCGTGGTAATGCGCGATACGCGTCAGGAAATCCTTATACATCGCGGACGCACCGGACATGCCGCTGGGCATAGCGAGTTGCGCAAGATTAGACGGATTGAATCCCAGTGATTTTAAGCTAGGCATTTCGGTAGCAACGAACTTAGCCAGTTGGTCAAAGTAACGCTCTGTGGGGTAGGGGCGTAAATAGAAGTCATCGACTTTCTTCAGCCAAGCATTTTTGTAAGGAGTGAAGACGTGGTATGGCTTGCCTGAGCCATTCAATACCTCGTCGCGCTCGAAGATGACGTGGTCTTTGTAGTCGTAAAAATCGATGTTCATGCGACTGAGTTGCGTAGCGACATAAGCATCCCGCGAGCAGGCATCGGGTTCTTCATCATGGTTGCAATAAACCGCTTGAGCATCGATTCGAAAAGCTAGTTGGGGTATGAGTTGCTGGGCGCTACCGTGTAGAACATGTAGATCGCTACCGAGTTCGCGTAAAGCAAGCCTTAACTCTACGATGCTGTGCCAGATGAATTCCACACGCCTATCTGTCTTGTTACTCAAGCCATCCAAAATGTCGGTGTCGAACACGAAGACGCAATGTACGGCACGGGCGGTGCTAAGGGCGTGATACAGCGCAGCATGATCATGTAGCCGTAGGTCGCGACGTAGCCAGCAAAGGGCGGCGTTATAGGTAGTCATGAGGGGCTAAAAGAGTTAAGAGCATCAATTGTGCGGCTTCACAGCAAAAGCTACAATGCGCGCATGAATGAACTAGACCTCACCAACCACTTCCTAATCGCGATGCCTGCCATGCAGGAAGGGATATTTGCCGGCACGTTGACTTACATCTGTGAGCACAACGAAAACGGTGCGCTGGGCATCGTGGTGAATCGCCCGACCAGTATCACTGTCGCGGATATGTTCGACCAGATCAACATCCCTTTGCATCAGCCTGAATTAGAACGCTTGCCAGTGCATTTTGGCGGTCCAGTACAAACCGAGCGCGGCTTTGTTTTGCACGATACCCAGCAAGATTGGCAATCCACTTTGCGTATAGGCAAGAGCATGGCGCTCACGACTTCTAAAGATATTTTGGAAGCGATGGGCGTGGGAAAAGGCCCGCACAATATGATCATCACCCTAGGCTATGCAGGCTGGGAACCGGGTCAATTGGAGCACGAGATCGGCGAAAATACATGGCTTACGGTGCAAGCTACGGAACATATCCTGTTTGAATTGCCCCCAGAAGAACGCCTGCCTGCTGCGATGGCTCTGTTAGGCATAGACTACGCATCCTTGGTAGAAGATGCAGGACACGCCTAATTCCCGCCCCAGGACATCGGTGAAACTGCGTTGACTTCCTCGCTTACTCCTAGTCGTGCTTATTGCACTGCCAGCGTCGTTTGCTCGTCGTCGCCTTGTTTGACCCTCGTAGTGGGACTGGAATATTTATTTTGATGATGCAAGGCACGCTACTCGCATTCGATTTTGGCACTCGACGTATTGGTATTGCAAAAGGCAGCTCCTTACTTGGCAATGCAGCACCGTTGACCACCATAGATGCAGAAAAAAACGAGACCCGTTTCGCACGCATCGCAGAACTGATTGCCGAATGGCAGCCCGCTTGTTTGGTGGTGGGCCTTCCCTGCAACGATGACGGCACGCCGCATGAGATGACAGCACTGTCGCGCCGCTTTGCTAACCGCCTCAAGGGGCGGTTTAATTTGCCGGTGATGCTGGTGGACGAGCGTTATACTTCTGCCGCCGCGAGTAGTGCGCTAGATGAGTTAGGCATACATGGACGCAAGCAAAAAGCCGTGTTGGATCAATACGCCGCACAACAGATACTGCAAGCCTATTTTGATGAACCCACTTCGGGAATACTCATATGAACAATCCACAACTAAATAAGCATGGTGAGCTGCAACATTTGCTCACGACAGAAGGCCTGCCAGTGCGCATCATGCGCGACATACTGGACAAGGCGTCGACCTTCCTAGACGCTGGTGAGAATAAAGACATCAAGAAAGTGCCGCTGCTACAAGGTAAGTCTGTATTCAATGTGTTCTTCGAGAACAGCACCCGTACCCGCACCACGTTCGAGATCGCGGCGAAAAAACTCTCTGCGGATGTGGTCAATCTCAACATCGGTCAGTCATCTACTAGTAAGGGCGAGACGCTGCTGGATACCGTAGACAATCTCTGCGCCATGCATGCCGATATGTTCGTTGTGCGTCATTCAACCAGCGGTGCGGCGCATCTGATTGCGCAACACGTCGCCCCAGAGATTCATGTCATAAATGCGGGCGACGGTCGACATGCGCATCCGACTCAGGCCTTATTGGATATGTACACCATCCGTCACTACAAGCAAGAATTCCACAACTTGCGGGTTGCCATCGTAGGTGATGTGCTGCATTCCCGCGTGGCGCGCTCGCAGATACATGCGCTGACGACACTGGGTGTACCTGAAGTACGTGTGGTCGCACCTAAGACCTTGCTGCCTAGCCATGTGGAAAAACTGGGTGTGCAGGTTTATCACGATATGGAGCAGGGTTTGAAGGATGTGGATGTAGTGATGATGTTGCGTTTGCAGAACGAACGCATGCAGGGTGCCTTACTGCCTTCCGCGCAAGAGTATTTCAAATACTACGGCCTCACCCAAGAGCGACTGGCCGTCGCCAAGAGCGATGCTATCGTGATGCACCCCGGGCCGATGAATCGTGGTGTGGAGATTGATTCCAGTGTGGCCGATGGTTCGCACTCGGTGATCCTGCCCCAAGTCACTTTCGGTATCGCCGTGCGTATGGCGGTGATGAGCATCCTAGCTGGAGCTAAATGATGAATATACATATCAAGAATGGACGATTGATCGACCCCAAGAACAAGATAGATGCGCAGCAGGATGTCTACATCAGTGTACGCCGTATCTTGGCGATAGGTGCAGCACCGCAGGGTTTTGTCGCCGAGCTAGTGATAGATGCGACTGGCATGATCGTCATGCCAGGTTTAGTCGATATCGCCGCACGATTGCGTGAGCCAGGCTACGAATACAGGGCAACATTGGAATCTGAAATGGCTGCCGCGATCGCGGGTGGTGTGACCTCGCTGGCCTGTCCGCCTGACACCGATCCGCCATTGGATGAACCCGGCTTGGTAGAGATGTTGAAGTACCGCGCGCGTTCACTCAATCAAGCGCGTGTATTCCCAGTAGGTGCATTGACCTATGGCTTGAAGGGGGCCGAGTTGACCGAGATGATCGAGCTCACCGAGGCAGGTTGCAAGGCCTTCAGTCAGGCAGATGCAACCTTGATCGATACGCGCGTGATGATGCGTGCCATGCAATATGCGGCGACCTTCGGCTACCGCGTCTGGTTGCGGCCACAAGACAGTTTCTTAGCCAAGAATGGTGTGGCACATGATGGCGAGGTAGCGAGCCGCTTGGGCCTGCCACCGATTCCTGTCATCGCCGAGACCATCGCGTTGCACACCGCATTGCAACTGGCGCGCGAGACGGGCGTGACGTTACACATCTGTCGCATCTCCAGTGCTGCTGGCGTAGAAATGGTGCGTGCGGCCAAGCGTGAAGGCTTGAACGTGACCTGCGACGTGTCGATGAACCACATACACCTGACCGAAATGGACATCGGTTACTTCGATGCTAACTGTCATCTGAGCCCACCGTTGCGCAGCTTGCGCGATAAGGCCGGACTGCGCGCTGGTTTGATGGACGGCACCATAGATGCGATATGCTCGAATCATTCACCAGTGGATGATGATGCCAAGCAACTACCCTTTGGTGAAGCAGAGGCGGGTGCGACCGGGTTGGAATTGCTGTTACCGTTGGTGTTGAAATGGGCAGCCCAAGAGAAGGTCACGCTGACGGATGCGTTGTCACGTATCACCATCCATCCCGCTCAGTTACTGGGTGTGAAGATGGGTCACCTGAGTGTAGGCGCACATGCGGACTTATGTGTATACGACCCGAACATCATCTGGAAGGTAGAACCCGCTGCACTCAAGAGCCAAGGCAAGAACACGCCATTCAACGGCTACGAGATGCAGGGCAAGGTGCGCCACACACTGTTGGATGGACAGTTGGTATATAGCGCCTAGTAGCAGTCACCCTTCAGTATTTAGCATCAGGGCATGGCTGTTGTCATGCCTGCATCGTAAGTTCACAAAGTAATCATCGAGACTCATATGAATACCACCGCCACACCAAATAATCCTTTATTGGACTTCTCAGGTCTACCGCGTTTCTCAGAGATCAAACCCGAACATGTCGCGCCTGCGATAGAGCAGCTTTTGGCTGAATTTGACAGTCTGCTACAACACTTGTTGGCAGATACGATCGCGCCCACTTGGGAAAACTTTGTCGCGCCTATGGAAGATGCGAACGAGCGAGTGGCACGTGCATGGGGGCCGGTCGGTCATTTGAATGCGGTGATGAATTCACCCGACTTGCGTGAAGTCTATAACGCCACATTACCTAAGATCACCGCCTTTTATGCCGCGCTCGGCCAGAACTTGGCGCTATTCCAAAAGTATAAAGCGCTGCGCGCGAGCTCTGAATACGCCGGCCTGAATGCAGCACGCAAGAAGATCATCGAAAACGAATTACGCGATTTCCGTTTGGGTGGCGCAGAGTTGCCAGATGATAAGAAGGCGCGCTATCTGGAGATACAGGAACGCTTGTCCGAGTTGTCATCGCGCTTCTCCGATAATCTGTTGGATGCAACCAATGCTTATTCGCTACTCGTCACCGACAAGGCTGAGTTGAGTGGTTTGCCTGAAGATGCTTTGCAAGCGGCTGCGGATGCGGCGACTGAGGCTGGCAAAACGGGCTGGGAATTTAGCCTGAAAGCGCCGTCCTATATGCCCATCATGCAGTTCTGCGACAACCGCGAATTACGTGAAAAACTATATCGCGCCTACAGCACGCGTGCCTCAGAGTTTGGTAAAGCGGAACAAGACAACACACCGTTGATGAACGACATCGTACAACTGCGCGGTGAAGAAGCGCGCTTGCTGGGCTTTGCCAACTATGGCCAACTGTCCTTGGCGGCCAAGATGGCGGACACGCCAGAACAAGTAGTGACCTTCATGCGTGAACTGGCGCAGCGCGCCCGACCTTATGCTGAAAAGGATCTGCTGAAGTTGCGTGAATTCGCTGCCAAGGAACTTGGCTTGGACGAGCTAAAATCATGGGATGTAAGCTATGCCAGCGAAAAACTGCGTGAGCAACGCTATGCCTTCTCTGAGCAGGAAGTGAAGCAATACTTCCCTGAAGATGCAGTGTTTAAGGGCATGTTCAGTTTGATCGAAACGCTGTATGGCTTACAGATCAAGTCTTCTAGTGCACCGATATGGCACGAGACGGTACGTTTCTTTGATATCCGAAATGTGCAAAATGAATTGGTGGGCCAGTTCTATCTCGACCTCTATGCGCGTAACAGCAAGCGGGGCGGTGCATGGATGGATGATGTCATCACGCGTCGCCGATTGGCGACTGGCATACAGACACCTGTCGCTTATCTCAACTGCAATTTCTCCGCGCCAGTCGGTAACAAGCCCGCCGTATTCACCCACGACGAAGTCATCACCTTGTTCCATGAGTTTGGTCACGGCCTGCATCATCTGCTCACCGAAGTCGAAGACATGGCGGTGTCCGGTATCAACGGTGTGGAATGGGATGCGGTCGAACTGCCCAGTCAGTTCATGGAGAACTTTTGCTGGGAGTGGGACGTGCTGCAAGGTATGACACGCCACACCGAGTCCAATGAAAAACTACCACGCGTGCTCTTTGACAAGATGATCGCCGCGAAGAACTTCCAGAGTGGTTTGGGGGCGTTGCGTCAGATCGAGTTCTCGTTGTTCGATATGTTGATGCATAGCAACTTCGAAGCGGGTGGCAACCGTTCCATACTTGATCTGCTGGACGAGGTTCGCGCAGAAGTCGCAGTGCTTATACCACCCGAATTCAACCGTTTCCCTAACAGCTTCGCGCACATCTTCTCGGGTGGATATGCCGCAGGTTACTACAGCTACAAATGGGCGGAAGTGCTGTCTGCCGATGCCTATAGTTTGTTCGAAGAGAACGGCGTGCTCAACCCCGATGTGGGTGCGCGCTTCCGTGCCGAGATACTGGCGATGGGCGGTTCGCGTGGCGCGATGGAATCATTCACCGCCTTCCGTGGACGTGCACCCAGCATAGATGCTCTGTTGCGTCACAACGGCTTGGCGGAAAGCGCTGCATGAAGATCGCGACTTGGAATGTGAATTCGCTCAACGTGCGCTTGCCGCATGTGTTGGACTGGTTGGCGGCTAATCCTATCGAGGTGTTGTGTTTGCAAGAGACCAAGCAGCAGGATGCGGACTTCCCGCAACAAGCGTTGCTGGAAGCGGGTTATCACACTGCTTTCATCGGTCAGAAGACTTATAACGGCGTGGCAATCCTTAGCCGTATGCCGCTGGAGGATGTGCAGTTTGGCATCCCAAATTTTGAGGACGAACAACGTCGCGTCATCAGCGCCACTATCAACGGTATACGCGTGGTGTGCGTTTATATCCCCAATGGTCAGGCGGTCGAATCGGAGAAGTATTACTACAAGCTGGGCTGGTTGCAGGCATTGCGCGAGTGGTTGGAGGAGGAGTTGCAGCATCATCCAAAACTGGTATTGCTGGGTGATTACAACATCGCGCCCGAAGACCGCGACGTGCATGATCCAGTGGTGTGGCAGGGCAATATATTGGTCAGTGAGCCGGAACGTCTGCAATACCAGCAGCTTATTAAGTTAGGTCTGACCGATAGCTTCCGCATGTTTGAGCAGGCCGATAAAGCCTACACCTGGTGGGACTATCGTATGATGGCCTTTCGCCGTAATCACGGTGTGCGCATAGATCACATCCTTATCAGTCAGCCCTTGGTGCTGGTATGCAAAAGCTGCGTGATTGACAAAGAACCACGCAAACGCGAACGTCCATCTGACCATACGCCAGTGATAGTGGAATTGGCCATTTGAGCGCTAGGGAACCTTTTTACTTCTATCCGCTCTGAGTACCGGTGACACGGGTGCTGTGATGGCATCTAGGTAGTATGAAAATATCAACAACTGAAAGGTAGAACATGAAAAAGAGTTTATCGGCGTTATGCGTATTGGCTTGTTTTGCTCAACCAGCGATGGCGGCAACCCTCAATCTTGGCGCTGCAGGCTTTACACAAGCGCAATTCAAAGCCTTCTCCGAGGACATGGGTTCAGCCCTGAGCTATAAGGGCGTTACACCTGCAGCACCATTGGGCGTGACAGGTTTCGATTTGGGCGTGGAAGTGACTTCCACACAGTTGCAAAACTCTGCTTTGTTCACCAAAGCGGGTGGTAGTGCAAGTACTACATCTTTGATCGTGCCTAAGCTACACATTGCCAAGGGTCTGCCTATGGGGTTCGACATCGCTGGTTTCTACTCAGCGATCCCAACCACTGGCATTAGTTTGTACGGTGCTGAATTGCGCTACGCTATCTTAGATGGTGGCCTCGCAGAGCCAGCAGTTGGTATCCGTGGTTCGTTCAGCAAACTTTCTGGCATTAACTCATGGTCGCTGGATACGAAAGCGGTAGATGTTTCTATCTCTAAAGGCTTTGCGATGCTGACACCTTATGCAGGCGTGGGTAGCGTATGGACCAACAGTTCAACCACTGGCACGGGTTTGGCTTCCGAGTCATTCCGCCAGAATAAAATTTTCGCGGGTGCAAACTTGAATCTGGGTCTGGCTAATTTAGCATTCGAATATGACAAGACAGGATCTGCACCTTCCTACAGTGCAAAACTGGGTTTCCGTTTCTAAGCTGAAAACGGTCTTGTAGTAATCAAAGAGGCCCCCAACGGATGTTGGTGGCCTTTTGCTTTGAGGTTAGCAGATCACAGTTCAGTTATATATCTACGCATTACTCAAGTAACATGAATCTAATCATTCAATTCTCGTGTAGGACATTCATATCATGAAAATAGAAATCTGGTCGGATGTGATCTGCCCTTGGTGTTACATCGGTAAGCGGCGTTTTGAGGCGGCACTAGCGCAATATCCTAAGCGCGATGAAGTGCAGTTGATCTGGCGCAGTTATGAGTTGGACCCGCAAGCACCAACTATGCGTGCTGGCACTTTGGTCGAGATGTTGTCGCACAAATATGGCGTGAGTTTGGCTGAGGCGGCCGCAATGAATGCACGGGTGACGGCGGTCGCACACGAGGTTGGTCTGGAATACAAACTTGAGCAGGCCAAGCCTGGCAATACCTTGGCCGCACATCGCTTGTTGCATCTGGCAGCAGAGCGTCAGTTGAGTGACGCCGCGACCGAGCGGGTGATGCAAGCATATTTCTGTGAATCACTCGCTGTCGGCGACACCAGTGCGTTGGCGCGCCTCGCACCGGAATTTGGTATCAGTGAGTCGGAGGTGTTGTCGGTGCTGGCGGGGGAGGCTTATATCGCGGAGGTGCGTGCCGACGAAGCGCGCGCCAACGAATTGGGGATACGCGGTGTGCCCTTCTTCCTGTTCGATGAGCGCTTGAGTGTGTCGGGCGCACAGCCTATAGAGGTATTTCTACAAGCCTTGGCAGAAGTCTGAGCTGATTGTGTCGCGGCGCACTCTATGCTTCAATCGCGTCGTGCAATGTCAACCAAACTTAAACCTTAGGGTGAATCATGAACAAGTCTTTGCTGCTGTTATTGGTGCTGGTCAGTGTCGATGCTTATGCGGGTATGACCAAGTGGGTAGATGAGAATGGGCGGGTGCATTACTCGGAAGGCGCGCCGCGCAATGCGGCCAAGGTAGAGCATCTACAGTTCAAAGATACTCGCAGTGATCCCGCCGCTGATAATCCTTACGAGCAGAAATCCACCGCAGAGATGGAGGAAGATTTTCAGCGTGGCAAGACCGCACGTGAGAATGCGGCAAAGAAGGATGAACAAGCTAAGGCTAAGGCGGAGGCCAAACAGGTGAATTGTATGAATGCCCGCAACAATTTGCGTACGCTGCAACAGAGTGGACGCGCATTCAAGATGGACGAGAGTGGTGAACGAGTTTACTTGGATGAGAGCCAGCGTCAGCAGCAGATAGACGCGGCACAACAGGCGGCTAATCAGGCCTGCAATTAACCATTCGCGCCGAACATCATCCGTTTGGCGACGAATTTCTTGGCGTAGGGCAGGCAGTCCAATGCCGTCAGTGCAGCGGCACGCGCACCACTCAATACCGGCATATCGTTAGAGAATAGTCGCACTAGGCTATCGGTGAATCGTATGCCTGACTCACGGTCGGTGCGGCGTTGTGCGCTGTAGGCAGCTAGCATCTCCTCGCTGCCCAGGGCGGTAGTCTCGGCATCCAGTATTACTTGTGCCAGGTCCCAAGCGTCTCGCAAACCCAGATTGAAACCCTGACCCGCTACTGGATGTAAAGTTTGTGCGGCGTTACCGAGTAGCACGATATGCGGCTGCGGTGTCTGTTGGGGTGCGCGCTTCAAGCCAAGTGGGAAGCAACTGCGCTTGGCCACACTCAGGAAGTCACCGATGCGCTCTCCGAACTGTTGCTGCAGGGTGTGCAAGAAAGTTGCGTCATCCCAAAGCAACATCGCTTGTGCGGCCTGATGCGGCGCTGTCCACACCAACTCATAGCCATCTTTGTAGGGCAGTAAAGCTAGCGGGCCCTGCGGGGTGAAGCGTTCGTAAGCAGTGTGCGGTACAGGCGCGCTGCAGGTGATGTGTGTGATGAGTGCGCTCTGTCCATAGTCGCGTACTTCGGGTGGATGTTGCGCAGCAAGCAATTTCCCGCCGTCCGCCACCACTGCGATACGTGCTTGCATCTCATGTGTTGTGCCGTCCAGTGTGTACGTGATGTTGGCGTAATCACGATGTCCTTGTAGTGCTGTCACTTGCGCACCGTACAAAGTGTGCGTCGCTGTGTTTTGCAGTCCGAGATCCAAGGCGCTTTGCAACGCGGGGTAGGGCAGGACATAACCCAGTTCGGTGACATCCAGCTCCTCGGCCTTCAATAAGGCACGACCAAAGCTCTTCTGCTGCGAGATGTGTATGGTGCGTATCGCGGAAATATCTTGTATATGACGCCAGACTTTGAGTCTGTCTAACAGCAGACGACTACCATAGGATAAGGCCAGGGCACGTGCATCGTTACTGGCTGTCTGTGGTGCACGCGCTTCCAACAAGCAGATGCGCAAGCCACTGTCGCGCAGGGCCAATGCAAGTGCCGCACCCACCGGGCCGCCACCGATGATGGCGATGTCGTGCTGCATGGTTGTTTGCGGGCTCATGCTCTGTCCTTCATCAGTGCTTCGATATCTGCCACACGCTTGGGGGCAGCCAGTGTTAGCACTTCGTTGCCATCTGAAGTGACTACTACATCATCTTCTATGCGTATGCCGATGTTCCATAAAGCGCGCGGGATATTGTCGGCAGGACGGATGTAGCAACCAGGTTCGACGGTGAGCACCATACCGGGTTGCAACTCACGCCACTCAGCACCGATCTTGTATTCGCCCACATCGTGCACGTCCATGCCCAGCCAATGCCCAGTGCGGTGCATGTAGAACTGCTTGTAGCTTTCGGATTCCAGTACGGCATCTAAGGTGCCACTACATAGCTTCAGGTCGATGAATCCTTGCGCCAAGACGCGCAAGGCTGCTTCGTGGGGTGCATTCCAATGTTGGCCGACACGAACTTGTGCGATTGCGGCGGTTTGCGAGGCCAGCACGATTTCGTAGACATCTTTTTGTGCGGCGGAAAACTTGCCATTCACTGGGAAGGTGCGGGTGATGTCGGAGGCATAACCCTGTACCTCGCAACCGGCATCGATCAGCAAGAGCTCGCCGTCTTTGAGATGTGCATCGTTGGCAACGTAATGCAGCGTGCACGCATTCGCACCACCCGCGACGATGCTGGTGTAAGCGGGATCGCGTGCACCATGCCGACAGAATTCATGCAACAACTCGGCTTCGACTTGATACTCGAAGACACCGGGGCGGGTGTAGCGCATGGCGCGTTGATGTGCGCCGCAGGAAATCGCTGCCGCGCGACGCATGATGCCTAGCTCGTGTGCATCTTTGAATAAACGCGCTTCATGCAGCAGCTTGCGTACATCGTATACTGCATCAGGTGCACGTATGCCGCTGCGGGATTTTTGTTGTACTTCACCACGCAATCTGAGGATACGTGCATCGAGCTCTGCTTGCGCACCCAAAGCGTAATAGAGCGTCTCTTGATTACCCATCAACTCGATCAATTTTTCATCCAGTTGTGCGATGGGATAGGCGGCATCGAAACCGAAGGTGGTACATGCAGCTTCGGGACCATAGCGATGTCCATCCCAGATCTCGCGCTCCAGGTTTTTCTCGCGACAGAACAGGATGGATTGTGGCTGCGCGCCTGCGACCAGCACCAAAGCGGATTCGGGTTCTGAAAATCCGCTCAGGTAATGCAGGTCGCTGTCGTGTCGGTAGGGATAGTGTGCATCCCCGTTGCGCACACGTTCGGGTGCTGCGGTGAGAATGGCGATGCCGTTCTCCATCTGCGCTAGCAAACGGGTGCGACGGCGTGCGTAGATTTGGGTGTCAGGCGTGTTCATGTCGTAATTGTGCATCAAGTTCGCTCAGCCGTTGTGGTGTGCCTACATCTATCCAGGTGCCGTCGTGAAATTCGCCCGAGACTTTGCCCAGCGCGATCTGTTCGCGCAACAGTGGTGCGAGCGGTGCTTTGCTGCCGCGCACGATGTCCTTGAAGAATTCGGGTTTGTATAAACCTATGCCGGAAAAAGTCAGTGTGGATGACGACAAACCTGGGACATTGTTGGGTACGAGGCGGCCCTCGTGCAGAGCAAAGTCGCCTTTGAGGTTGTGTGCAGGATTTTCTACCAACACCAGATGCGCCATGTCGCTGTTGTGCGCCATACGTGCCGCGATCACTGGCAGACGGCTGAAATCGTAGTCGCAATAGATGTCGCCGTTGACCACTGCGAACACTGCGTCACCGATTAGAGCGGCAGCATAGGCGATGCCGCCAGCCGTCTCCAAAGCCGTGCCCTCGTCCGAGTATTCGATGCGCGCGCCAAACTGGCGACCATCGCCCAGCGCGGCCTCGATTTGTGTGCCTAGGTGGGCATGATTAATAACCAGATCGGTGATGCCCGCCGCGACCAGTCGCTCGATGTGCCACACGATCAGCGCTTTGCCGCCCGCTTGCAATAAGGGCTTGGGAGTGTGGTCGGTGAGCGGACGCATGCGTTCACCGCGTCCGGCGGCCAGTATCATGGCAATCAATGAGGGAAGTCCTTGTGCTTGATGTGCGGTTCAAGTTCATCCAGCAAGTTGATCAGCGGTTTGAGGTCTATGTAACGTGCTGCGGCGCGCCGTAGATAGTCCATCACCAGCGGCATGTCTTTGAGGTATCCGTCCTTGCCATCGCGGTGATACAAGCGGGCGAAGATACCCAGCACTTTGAGATGACGCTGCACGCCCATCATCTCGTAGTCGCGGTAGAACTCGCCGAAATCGGCGTGTACAGGCAGGCCAGCTTTGCGCGCCTTCTCCCAGTAATGGATCAGCCAATCCATGATGTCTGCTTCTTCCCAACGCACATAAGCGTCTTTGAATAAGGACGCTAGGTCGTAGGTGATAGGACCATAGACTGCATCTTGGAAATCGATGATGCCGGGATTGTTGTCAGCGATGACCATCAAGTTGCGCGAATGATAATCACGGTGAACATACACACTGGGCTGAGCGAGATTGTTCTTGAGGATGCGCACGAACACTTCTTTCAGTTTGGCCGTTTGTTTTTCGCTAAGGGTCACGCCTAGATGCTTGGCGATGTACCACTCGGGGAAGAGATTCAGTTCCCTGCGCAACAAAGCCTCGTCGTAAGGAGGTAGCTCTTCGGTCTTGCTGGCTAGCTGTATCTTGATTAAAGCATCGGTCGCCGCACCATAGAGTCTTGTGGCAGAGCTGCTGTCCAAAGCCTGTAGATAAGTGGTGTTACCTAAGTCTGAAAGTAGCAAGAAGCCTTGTTTCAGATCCTGTGCATACACATGTGGCACATGGGCGCCAGCCTTCTCAAATAGCGTGCCTACATGCAGGAAGGGCTTACAGTCCTCGTGTTGTGGTGGCGCATCCATGATGATCTTGGTTGAGCCGTCGGCGTAAGTAACGCGGAAGTAGCGACGAAAACTGGCGTCAGCTGAAGCGGGTGCTAGGGTGAAGCTTTCGTTGGGGCCAAAGCTTTGTAACCAATTATTTAGTTGCTGCTGACGTTGCATAGTGGGGTTCTCAGTAGGGCTTGGTGGTAAACTTGCGAAAGTTTACCACCTTACTATTTGCTGCGCGTTATGCGGTTTCGAGCCTCATTCTTAGTCATCCCTGTGTTTTGTTGCTACATGCATGCCGTATATGCAGCGCCTGCCGCGTCCGAAGTCCCAGCAGTCGAAGACGAGGCTGTGCTGGAAGCAGATAGCCTAGTCGGGCAGAAGAACCATCAACTTGAGGCCACCGGGGATGCGATTCTGCGCCAAGACGGCAAGACGATACGTGCAGACAAAATCATCTACACTCCAGCGGATCGAAAAGTTGATGCTCAAGGCAGTGTGTTGCTGGAACAGCAGGGCGATCAGGTATCGGGCCCGAGTTTGCATATGGATCTAGATAGCGGGCAAGGCAAGATGGAGCAGCCGCAATTTCATTTCCAAGAAACCAATGGACGAGCGACGGCGACATCAATGGATATCTTGGATAAGCAGCATTACAGTTTGAAGGATGCTACTTATACGACCTGCCCGGCTGGAAATGATGATTGGCAGCTGAATATGGGCAGCTTGCGTATCGATCGAGCCGAGGAGGTCGGTACGGCGCGTGATACTTCCGTTGAGTTCAAAGGCGTCCCCTTCTTGTACACGCCTTGGGTGAATTTTCCCCTTAATGATCACCGCAAGTCTGGTTTCCTTTCACCTATACAGGGGAGTACCAGCAAAGGGGGCTTCGAATTGATGCTGCCTTATTATTGGAATATCGCGCCCGACATGGATGCTACCTTGGCGCCCCGTTATATGTCTAAGCGCGGTGTGCTGTTCAATAATGAATTTCGTTATTTGGGTGCATCGTATAGCGGTGAGTTGCACGGCGACGTGCTGCCTAACGACATCGTGACCAAGCGTAATCGTGTGCATTACTCAGCGCAACACCGACAAAGATTTAACGATGAAGTGAGTGTGTTCGCTAATTTCAATCGTGTCACAGACGATAGTTTCTTCCGTGACTTAGGTACGGCGGTCAATAGCTCTGCGCAAGTCAACTTGCTACAGGAAGGTGGAGTTAACTACAACACCAATGTTTGGAATAGCCAAGTGAAGGTGCAGCGCTATCAGACTCTGCAGGACCCATTGGCGCTAATTGCAGTTCCATATGCACGTATGCCGCAGATTACTACTAGTGCTGGTCGCATCATTTCGGATGCCAATCTGGCTTTCGCAGGCGAGTATGTCGAGTTCAGTCATCCTACCGCTGTGAACGGCAAGCGACTGGTGATCAATCCCAGTGTCAGCTACCCTTTGGTTAGTCGCCCCAGCCTCTATGTCACTCCCAAGTTGGCGATACATAGCACCAAGTATCAGATGGGCGCCAATAATCTTGCCCTCACACCCGATGCGACTCGTACGCTGCCTATCTTTAGTATGGACAGTGGTTTGTCCTTCGAAAAGAATACACATCTCTTTGGCGGCGACTATCTGCAGACCTTGGAGCCGAGAGCTTTCTATGTTTATGTGCCTTATCGCAATCAGAATGCCTTACCTAACTTCGATACGGCGCAGGCGGACTTTAGTTTCACTCAGATGTTCACCGAGAATCGCTTCTTCGGTAATGATCGCATAGGCGATGCTAATCAGGTGACGCTGGCGACAACGACTAGGGTGTTGTCGGAAAATACTGGGGAAGAGCGCTTCAAGTTGACATTGGGTGAGCGCTTCAGCTTCATCTCACCCCAGGTTTCTTTGTTGACGCCTGTGACGACTACATCCAAATCAGACGTTTTGTTGGCGGTGGGTGGTCGTTTGACACGTACGCTTTCTTTCGATAGTGAGACCGATTTCGATCCAAATCAATCTAAGACTCAGCGTTATAACTGGCAGTTGCGATATCGCCCTGAGCCTGGCAAGACCTTGAATTATGGATACCGTTACCTGAGAAATACGCTACGCCAATCAGATATTTCGGCGCAGTGGCCTTTGGCACGTAACTGGGGCTTGGTGGCGCGTATGAACTACTCCTTCCAAGACAAGCGCATTTTGGATTCAATCGCGGGGCTTGAGTATAATCAAAGCTGTTGGACATTGCGTTTCGTCGGTCAGCACTATACGACCTCTACACAACAAGCTAATACTGGCTTCTTCGTACAACTGGAATTGAGTGATTTGATGCAATTTGGCTCAGACCCACTAACGGTCTTGAGACAAAATGTTCCTGGTTACACCAAATTGGTTAATACCTCTACTAATCCATTGGTGCCTAGCGCACCTTGATATCCCGAAAGAGAATGATGCAAATAAATTTTTCACTATGGTGTCTACTTGCGTTGCTGATGACGAATGCACATGCTGAAACTGATGTCAGTGCAGTGCCGGCCACCCTCGTTCAGAGTGCGCAGACTGCAAGCAAATCGCAGCCTGTAATGTTGGATGCGGTGGCTGTGGTTGTAAACGACGATGTCATCACCCATGATGAGTTGGATGAAAAAGTGACAGCGACCATCAAACAATTGCAAAAACAGGGTACGCCTTTGCCACAGGGCGATGTGCTCGAGAAGCAGATGTTGGAACGCATGATAGGTGACAAGCTGCAATTGGAGTATGCCAAGCAGAGTGGAGTGCGGGTGGACGAGACCCAGCTCGATCTGGCGATCAGTCGTGTTGCTGAACAAAATAAGTTCTCGGGACTGGCGGAGTTTAGAGCCAGACTAGAGAAGGACGGCGTGGACTATGCCAAATATCGTGAAGATGTACGCAATGAGTTAATCTTTACACGTTTGCGCGAGCGCGAGGTCGAAAGCAAGTTGGTCATCAGCGACGCGGAAGTTGACGCCTATCTGGAGAACAAAGAAAAAATGGGCGATGCGACCGAGGAGTTCCATCTTGCGCACATACTGGTGGTCGTACCTGAACAAGCCAGTGCCGACAAGATCAAGGCTAGTTTGGCGCGTGCAGATGCGGCTTATGCGCAATTGAAGGCAGGTGCGGATTTTGCCCAAGTCGCTGCAGGTATTTCCGATGCTAAAGACGCTCTTACTGGCGGTGATTTGGGTTGGCGCAGCAGTGACCGACTCCCACCAGCATTTTTGGAGGTTTTACATCAGCTGAAGCCGGGCGAGACTACCGAAGTGATGCGCAGTACCAGCGGATTTCATATCCTCAAACTGATCGCCAAGCGCAGCGGTAATGCCCCTGTGGTTATCACGCAGACCCATGCGCGCCACATCTTGATCAAGACCAGCGAGATCGTCTCGGCTGCAGAAGCTAAGAAACGTATCTTGGAAATCAAACAGCGCATTGATGCAGGCGCTGACTTTGCTGAGCAGGCTAAGCGTTATTCGGAAGATGGTAGCGCGCAACAGGGCGGCGATCTGGACTGGCTGTCACCGGGTCAGACAGTTCCTGAGTTCGAAGCTGCCATGAATAAATTGCAGCCCAAACAAATGGGCATGGTGCAGTCGCAATTTGGTTGGCACCTGATCCAAGTGATGGAGCGCAGAGACACTGATGTGAGTGAGCAGCAGAAGCGCCAACAAGCTCGCATCGCAATCGGCACTTTCAAAGCTGACGAGCAATACCAAGACTGGCAACGCCAACTGCGCGACCGCGCTTTCATCGAATATCACTTGGACCACAAGAACTGATCGTGAGCCCATCCCCTTTAGTCATTACCTGCGGCGAGCCTGCCGGCATAGGCCCAGATTTGTGTGTGCAACTCGCCAATCGAGGACAGGGCTTGGTGTGTATTGCCGATCGCCATCTTTTACAACAGCGCACCGCACAACTCGGACTGAGCGTGCAGATACGTGACTACCTCGCAGGTGAAACGTCAGCCGAGGGTGTATTGAGTGTGGTCCATATGCCTTTGAATGTGTCGGCCAAAGCGGGTGTATTGGATGCATCCAACAGTGATTACGTGCTACGTACTTTGAGTCGCGCCTTAGCTGGATGTTTGTCGGGTGAATTTTCTGGCATGGTCACAGCACCTGTTCACAAAGGCATCATCAATGATGCAGGCATCGCCTTCACAGGGCACACAGAATATCTGGCAGAGCAAACGAATACGCCGCTGGTAGTGATGATGTTGGTCGGCGGCGGAATGCGTGTCGCCTTGGCGACGACACATTTGGCATTGCGTGAAGTCCCTGATGCAATCACTGCGCCACTTTTGGAGCAAGTGCTGCTCATACTGCATCGCGATCTTAAGTGCCGCTTTGGTATCAAGTCACCGCGTATTTTGGTGGCGGGTCTCAATCCACATGCAGGCGAAGGTGGCTATCTGGGGCGCGAAGAGCTGGATGTGATGATGCCGGTTTTGGATAAGCTGCGTATTGCAGGGCTTAATGTCAGTGGGCCTTTGCCAGCTGATACCTTGTTCACACCCCACAAGCTGGCACAGGCCGACGCTGTGCTGAGTATGTATCACGATCAAGGTTTACCCGTGCTCAAGCATGCAAGTTTCGGACAGGGGGTGAATGTTACTTTGGGTCTGCCCATCATCCGTACTTCGGTCGATCACGGCACTGCATTGGATCTGGCGGGTACGGGTAGAGCAGATTGCGGCAGCTTGATGGAAGCCATCAAAGTCGCGCAAGAAATGATTGTGCATGAACGATCTGGACTCGGTGCATGAGCGGACATAAAGCTAAAAAGATGTTTGGCCAGAATTTTCTGGTCGATCAAAATATCATCGCCGACATCGTTGCGTGTATACGTCCCGAAGCGACGGATACTATGGTGGAGATCGGCCCGGGATTGGGCGCATTGACGCGACCGCTGCTGAAAAAACTAGATCGTTTGCATGTGGTTGAGATCGATAGAGACATCATCGCGCGCTTAGAAGCTGATTACCCGCAAGCAAATCCCAATGTCAAACTGGTGATACACGCAGGTGACGCGTTAGCATTCGACTTCGCCACCCTGCCGACACCGCTGCGCATCGTCGGCAACCTGCCCTACAACATCTCTACGCCGCTGCTGTTTCATTTTGCCGCGTATGCACAACGCATCATCGACATGCACTTCATGCTGCAAAACGAAGTGGTCGAACGCATGGTCGCCGAGCATTCGACACCTGCGTATGGTCGCTTGTCGGTGATGCTGCAATATCGCTTTGCGATGGAAAAATTATTAGATGTCCCGCCCGAATCTTTCCGTCCTGCACCCAAGGTAGACTCTGCCATCGTGCGCATGATCCCTATGCCGCCTGAGCAAATCTTGGTCCGAAACGAGCAATTATTTTCCGCAGTCGTCAGCACCGCCTTCGGTCAACGGCGCAAGACGCTGCGTAATACTTTGCGCAGTTATCTGGATGAAGCGGCGTTTGAGAAATTGGGCATAGACCCGCAGCTACGCGCAGAAAATCTATCTGTCGCGGATTTCATTCGAGTGGCGAACTTTTTAGACGAGAAATAATTTTTCTTCTAACCGTTCGTCCTGAGTGCCGCGCAAAGCGCGGTGTATCGAAGGATGGATTTTGGTAGGTCGGGTTTTAACCCGACCTACCAAAATCGACAACCATCCTTCGACAAGCCTGTCCTAAGTTTATCGAAGGGCGTGAATGACACCCTTCAAACTTTAATTTGAATAAGCTCAATCTTGTATCCGTCTGGATCATCTACGAACGCGATCACGGTGTTGCCATGCTTCATCGGTCCTGCTTCTCGGACGACTTTGCCGCCACGTTGCTTGATGGCGGCACAGGCAGCATAGGCATCGGGGACTTCGATGGCGATGTGGCCGTAAGCGTTGCCAAGTTGATATGACTCCACGCCCCAGTTGTGAGTGAGTTCGATGACCGCACCTTCAGATTCGCTGCCGTAGCCGACGAATGCTAGGGTGAATTTTCCGTCTGGATAATCATTGCGGCGCAATAGTTGCATGCCGAGTACTTCGGTGTAAAAAGCCAGTGACTTTTCCAAATCGACGACGCGCAACATGGTATGCAGGATACGCATCAGATTTCCACCATCTCAAAATCGTCTTTGCGCGCCTCACATTCAGGACAAGACCAATTCATGGGCACATCTTCCCAGCGTGTGCCAGGCGCGAGTCCTTCTTCGGGGGCACCAGCAGCTTCGTCGTAAATCCACCCGCAAATCAGGCACATGAAGGTTTTGTATTCGGTAATCGTGTTCATAATAGGGTAAAATGCTAAATTAGCCTCGCATCTTAACATTTCATCTATATGCCTGAATTATTCCCTTTAGTTATGAGTTTTGCCGCCACCGATCCGAGTGGTGGAGCAGGTCTGCAAGCGGACATCCTCACCATTGCCAGCATGGGTTGTCATCCGCTGTCGGTTGTGACCGCAATTACGGTGCAGGACACCAGTGGCGTGGATGATGTGCTAGCCATGGACCCCGAGTGGGTGGTGGATCAGGCGCGCGCCATGCTGGAAGACGTTCCAGTGGCGGCATTTAAGATCGGCTTGTTGGGCAGTGTAGACAATATTCCTGCCATCGCTGAAGTACTGGCAGATTATCCGGATGTGCCTTTGGTGCTTGATCCGGTGTTGGCATCAGGCCGTGGCGACGAGTTGGTCGATGATGACATGCTGGATGCAATGCGCGAGTTGTTAATCCCTCAGTGCACTATCGTTACGCCGAACAGCATTGAAGCGCGACGATTGGCGATCAATGAAGACGATGACAATGACGATCCTAGCTTAGAGGAATGCGCTAAACGCATACTTGCAATGGGCTGCGAATATGTACTGATCACGGGCACGCACGAACAGACTGCCAAGGTTACTAATACGCTGTACTCAGAGCAAGGTGTGGTGAGCGCGGATAGTTGGGAGCGTTTGCCCAATATCTATCATGGATCGGGTTGTACCTTGGCATCCGCAATTGCTGCTTTGCTGGCGCAGGGGGTTGATGTGCCTGAAGCGGTAAAAGAGGCTCAGGAATATACTTGGCAGACACTCCATTCAGGTTTTCGCCCCGGTATGGGGCAACACATCCCTGATCGCCTGTTCTGGGCACGCAGTGAAGAAGATGATGATGCAGAAGCGAAACCGCTCGTCAATTGAAGGCCTGTACGCAATTACGCCGGATGAATTAGATACGGCGGAATTGCTGCGCAAGGTCAGGTTGGTTTTGCGAGGGGGGGCTGAAGTCTTGCAGTACCGCAACAAGTCGGCTAATGCAGAGTTGCGGAGGGAGCAGGCACTAGCCTTGCGAGCACTGACACGTGAATTCGCTGTTACTTTCATCGTCAATGATGATGCGGCTCTCGCGCTGGCGGTTGATGCTGATGGAGTACATCTGGGTGGTGATGATGGGAGCGTAGTGGAAGCGCGCAGACTGTTGGGCGAATCCAAGTTAATCGGTGTGTCTTGTTATAATCGGCAAGATTTGGCGATGCAGGCCGAACTGGATGGTGCTGACTATATTGCTTTTGGCGCATTTTTCACCTCCAGCGTTAAGCCAAATGCGCCTGTTGCAAGTCTGGCGGTACTAGCAGAAGCCAGTAGCAAAATAGCCATTCCCATCGTCGCGATAGGCGGTGTCACGCACGAGAATGGTGAGCAATTACTAAAAGCTGGGGCGCATGCTTTGGCGGTGATCTCGGCGATTTTCTCCGCGCCAGACATAGAACAAGCTGCACGAAGATTTGCTGTGATGGCGGATATTTGAATTATTGATTGAGAAATGGAACATAGCGACATGACCACACATAACGAGCAACTCTTTATCGACTCACAGAAACTCATACCTGGAGGAGTGAACTCTCCGGTGCGTGCGTTCCGTTCAGTAGGCGGTACGCCCTTATTCTTCCAACGCGGCCAGGGCGCATATGTATGGGATGCGGACGGCAAGAAGTACACAGATTACGTTGGTTCTTGGGGTCCGATGATTGTGGGTCATTGCCATCCTGAGGTGGTCAAGGCTGTACAAGATGCTGCTGCACAGGGTTTGGGTTTTGGCGCGCCAACCGCGAGCGAGTTGGAGATGGCGGAACTGTTGTGCAAATTGCTGCCTAGTCTGGAAATGGTGCGTCTGGTTAGCTCAGGTACGGAAGCGACGATGACGGCTATCCGTTTGGCGCGTGGCTTTACAGGTCGTTCACGCATTATCAAGTTTGAAGGTTGCTACCACGGACATTCAGATGGCTTGTTGGTGAAAGCTGGTTCTGGTGCTTTGACCTTTGGTCAACCTAGCTCGTCAGGCGTACCCGCAGAGATCGCTGCACTGACCACTGTTCTTGCCTATAACGATGCGGTTGGCTTGGAGCGCTGCTTCGCCGAGATGGGTGATGAGATCGCTGCCGTGATTGTCGAGCCTGTTGCGGGCAATATGAATCTCGTCACACCTAAGCGTGAGTTCTTAGATGCGATGCGCAATCTGTGCACCGAGCATGGTGCCGTTTTGATTTTGGATGAGGTGATGACAGGTTTCCGGGTCAGCATGCAGGGTGCGCAAGGACATTACGGCATCAAGCCAGATTTAGTTACTTTAGGTAAGGTGATGGGTGGCGGTTTGCCTGCTGCGGCCTTTGGTGGACGCCGTGACATCATGCAATGTCTGGCACCTTTGGGTGCGGTGTATCAAGCGGGGACTTTGTCGGGTAATCCTGTCGCAGTGGCCGCTGGTTTGACGACGCTGAAGCTCGTGCAAGCACCTGGTTTTTATGAGCATCTCGCACAACTGGCCAAGCAACTGACTAGCGGCTTAAGCGCTGCGGCTAAGAAGCATGGTGTTGATTTCTGTGCGCAGTCTGTTGGTGGTATGTTCGGTTTGTACTTCAGCAAGTCTGTACCGACCAGCTACGATGAAGTGATGAGCTGTGATAAAGAAGCTTTCAATCGATTTTTTCACGCCATGTTAGACGCAGGCGTATATCTGGCACCTTCGGCTTTCGAAGCGGGTTTTGTATCGTCTGCACATACTGAAGCAGATATCGATGCGACAGTGGCTGCTGCGGATAAGATTTTTGCGGCCTGGAAATAATGGGACTGTTCTCACAAGCGACGTTCTTCACTACCGTCAATCACTTCAAGGATCTGCCTAAGCATGGCGGTAAAGAGGTGGCATTCGTCGGTAGGTCCAATGCGGGCAAGTCCTCTGCGATCAACACGCTCGCTAACCATGTGCGCTTGGCATACGTCAGTAAAACACCGGGCCGCACTCAACATCTGAATTTTTTCTCTCTCAGTCCGAACACTTATCTGGTCGATTTACCGGGTTACGGTTATGCGAAAGTGCCGCCTGAAAGCAAGCGTCATTGGGAAACGCTTTTGACAGACTATCTACAAAAACGAGATGAGCTTTGCGGATTGGTCGTCATTATGGATGCGCGCCATCCGCTCACCGAGTTGGACGAAAATATGTTGGACTGGTTCGCGCCTACCAATAAACCTGTGCATATCTTGCTGACGAAGGCCGACAAGTTCAGTCGCCAGCAAGCGACGTTGACGCTCAACAAGGTCAAAGCACATCTGTTGGAATATTTCCCGCATTGCACGGTGCAGTTATTTTCCAGTTTGAAAAAAACAGGTATAGACGAAGCAGAAAAAGTGATTGCAGGTTGGTTCGCTGCGCAAGATGAAGACTACGCATTAGGTGTGGAAGAATAAAAAGCTAGGCAAAAAAATACCCCCGTAAGGACGGGGGCACAAAATCTTAACTTGGTTAAGATGCACGCTCAGGGAGGAGAAACGTGGAACGATTCATCATCATTCACACGCTCTGAGTGGCGGTTTTTAAAATAGTTCAAAAATTTATAATTTTTTTGGGAAGTTTATGCAGACCTTAGGAAAGTACCCACAAACTCGTATGCGTCGGATGCGAAGAGATGCCTTTTCACGCGACTTGATGCGCGAGCATATACTCACTCCGGCGGATTTTATCTATCCCGTTTTTGTGCTGGAAGGATCGAATACTGTGGAGGATGTGAAGTCTATGCCAGGAGTGCAGCGCAAGACTTTGGACTTGCTGTTGAAGGATGCTGGCGAGTGCGTTAGGTTGGGTATTCCAATGATGGCCATCTTTCCTGTAATCGATGTATCACTCAAGAGTCTGGGCGCGGAAGAAGCCTACAACCCCAATGGATTGGTTCCTCGTGTGGTTGCTGCAATCAAACAGGCATATCCTGAATTGGGGGTGATGACTGATATTGCTCTAGACCCCTACACCAGCCACGGTCAGGATGGCTTGATCGACGACAATGGTTACGTGATGAATGATGAGACTGTAGCGGTATTAGCGAAGCAGGCTCAAGTACACGCGTTGGCAGGTGCCGATGTGGTTGCCCCCTCAGATATGATGGATGGCCGTATTGGTGCTGTACGCGAAGCGATGGATGTTAAAGGGTGTATACACACACGTGTCATGGCCTATTCCGCCAAGTATGCTTCTAGTTTCTATGGTCCCTTCCGGGATGCCGTGGGTTCTAGTGGCAATCTGGGAAAGGGAAACAAGTACACCTATCAGATGGATCCGGCCAATTCAGATGAGGCGCTTTGGGAAGTAGGTTTGGATCTGCAAGAGGGGGCTGACATGGTAATGGTCAAGCCGGGTATGCCTTATTTGGATATCGTGCGTCGCGTTAAGGATGAGTTCAAGGCGCCGACATTCGTGTACCAAGTAAGTGGAGAGTACGCGATGCTTAAAGCTGCAGCACAGAACGGATGGTTGAATGAAGAGGCTTGCGTCTTAGAATCTTTGCTCGCCTTTAAGCGTGCCGGTGCGGACGGAATTTTGACTTATTTTGCTTTGAATGCCGCTCGCTGGTTAAATTCGGGTAAGTAGTAGGTCTTGCGCTGTGCAACATGGTGCAATTTTGCTCAAATGTGCAATAACGCTTCAACTGCAGCTATATCAGCATGTGTTTCCGGATGCCTGCTGCCGCTGTGACGTGCGTTTTCCGGTAATACGATTACGTGAGTTAGTAATTCAGCCTCATTCGTGAGGGTGTAGCTGGGTACAGACTCTTCCCGTCCTGCTATACGCACTGTCCACTCGCCATCTTCGAACTGAATGTTCATCTTCAGAAGGAATAACAACACCGCTTTAGCGTCATCTGAAAAAAGCATGATGTTGATGTCGGAATTTGCACCAGCTGTACCGTCCAGCACAGATCCCGTCAGATATGGGTGAAAGTCGGACAGCAAACGCATCTTGCTTAAAGCCTCTATGCGTAATTCGCGCAGTACGGAGGGGTGGCTCTCACGCTGGTATAGCATACGAAAACTCCGCAGTGCGATGTCTATTTCCTCGTTACTGGGAAGATGGTGGGTATCGACAGCCCCTAGCTGTTTTGCTGCTTTGCGTTTGGCATAGGCGTGGTCTGTTATGCCATCCTCAGCCATTAATTTGGCAGCTTGGTGTGCTAGTTGTTCACGCATCAAGTCTCTACGATTTCCGTATTCTTTAGTCATGATGATCAGAATAGCTGGTCCTTAATAATATCAGGCTGTGGCGTAGCTTCATCTAGATTAGAGGATGTAACCGCAGAGGGAATATTTTCTTGATAGAAGTACTCGATACGTGTGCCATTCTCATCTCTATGGCCAGAATCATCGATGCGAACTGGAACAATGCCCGCAGGAGGGGTGTACACAGCCTCAGGAACATTCTTAAGTGCCTTGTCCATGTAGCCCATCCAAATCGGCAGTGCCGCCCCGCCGCCAGTTTCGTGGTCACCAAGACTGTGTGGTTGATCAAAACCTATCCATGAGATGCCGACCACTGTGGGCTGGAAACCACAGAACCATGCATCGATAGAATCACTTGTCGTACCTGTCTTGCCAGCGAGATCCTGCCTGCCTAGCGACATCGCACGAATTCCTGTTCCATGCTTAACAACGTCCTGCAACATGCTCACCATAGTGAAAGCATTGCGAGGGTCGATGACCTGTTCGGCGCCATTGTTAGCGATAACAGGACTGGTCTTGCTAAGGACGTTGCCACGGGCATCTTCAATGCGTTGAATGAAGTAAGGATTTACCTTGAAGCCGCCATTCGCAAAGACAGAATAACCAGTTAGCAGTTGCATCGGAGTCACCAAACCTGCTCCAAGAGCCATAGTTAGATAAGGAGGAACGCGGTTGGCATCGAAGCCGAATTTGGTTACGTAGTCCTGAGCGTACTGGGGAGTGATGGATTGAAGGATACGGATAGATACCAAATTCTTAGATTTCATTAGAGCCTGTCGCATACGCATAGGGCCATCATAAGTACCTTCATAGTTTTTGGGCTGCCAAGGCTCACTGCCTGTTTGGGTGGCATCGAATTCAAGCGGCGCATCGTTGATGACGGTGGCAGGAGTTAGGCCTTTCTCCAGCGCTGCAGAATAGATGAATGGTTTGAAGCTGGAGCCAGGTTGGCGCCAAGCCTGCGTAATATGATTGAACTGATTCTTGTTGAAATCAAATCCGCCAACCAAAGAAAAGACTGCTCCATCTTGTGGATTGCCAGAAACAAAGGCAGCTTCAACCTGAGGCAACTGACTGATTTGCCAAACGCCCTTTTCGTCTTTTTGTAGTCGGATGATGGAGCCTATCCGTATGCGTTGATTTAGGGGTGAGCGGTTACCTAAAGAGCGTTCAGCGAAGCGAAGGGCATCGCTGTTGAGTTCGACACGCTCGCCGCCCCGCGCATAGGCAGTAATTGATCGAGAGGAAGTTGCAACAACGATGGCCGGAATCAGATCGCCGCTATCAGAGACATCTTGCAATGCGTCCTCTAGTCGTTCGTCACTGAAGTCATCGTGTAGGTCAGCAAAACTCTCTGGTCCTCTATAGCCATGCCGATGATCATAATCAAGTACGCCCTTGCGAACGGCCAAATAAGCTGCGTTCTGATCAAGTTGCTTGATAGTCGTGTAAACCTTGAAGCCTTGGGTGTAAGTCGCATCCCCGAATTTCTCAAACATCTCACTTCTAACCATTTCAATAACATAGTCGGCATGTGTTGATGATGCAGAAGAATGATGGGTATCTATGCGTGCAATTTGAGCGAGTTTGTAGTCAGTATCATTTATATACCCGAGTTCATGCATGCGACGTAATACATAAAGTTGACGTAATTTGGCGCGCTTTGGATTGACAACGGGGTTATAGCTGGAGGGCGCTTTTGGTAGCCCAGCCAGCATGGCGAATTCTGGGATAGAGAGTGCACTGAGAGGTTTGTCAAAATAGACTTGTGAAGCGGCAGCAAAACCATAAGCTCGTTGGCCGAGGTAGATTTGATTAATATAAAGCTCAAATATTGCATCCTTGGATAGAGTATTTTCAATTTTGAACGCGAGCAATACTTCATTGAATTTTCGGCTAAATGTCTTTTCTTTAGAGAGAAAGAAATTTCGCGCTACTTGCATAGTAATGGTGCTTGCACCTTGCTTTGCGCCCCCAGAGGTGAAATTAGAAATGGCTGCACGTACTACACCATTGTAGTCAACGCCACCATGTTGATAAAAACGGTCATCTTCAGCAGAAAGGATGGCATCTTTCATGAGAGCGGGAACTTCATCTATCTTAATAAGTGCACGACGCTCTTCACCAAACTCTCCAAGCAGCGCGCCTTCTTGCGTATATATGCGCAAAGGAATTTTTGGGTGATAGTCTGTCAATGAGTCCAAAGAAGGTAACGTTGGATAAGTCAGAATCACGGCAATACTGACCAATATAAGCGGCAGTAATACGAGCGCTGCAATAATTAGCAGCGGGAGGATCAGGCGGCGTGGAAGCATGTGAAGGGATCCCTGCATGTTGGAATGTTAATTTTCAGGCAAAAACGTCCGCCATTATATCGGCTTCGGGATATTGGCAGCCATTCTAAAAATGGCTTTACACTTTCTGTAGTTATTGCTAGGATTTAAACCACTTTATTCAGAACAGCTCTAAACGGTCTATGCCTAAAGTAAATTTTGATATCCCATTGGATTTTTTGCAAACCAAAACACCGCCTTTGATTGGGGTGGATATTGGCACATCTTCAGTAAAGATGGTCGAGTTGAGTCAGTTGCCAAAAAATGGTGGCTTCGTGGTTGAAAGATACGCCATAGAGCCGTTGCCGAAAGATGCTGTTAGTGATGGAAACATCAATAATCTAGATGCTGTTTCAGAAAGCCTGAGGCGTGCATGGAAGAGGTTGGGTGGAAAAATCAAGAATGTAAGCCTTGCCTTGCCCGCAGGAGCAGTAATTACAAAGAAGATTTTGCTTCCTGCTGGTTTGAGGGAGGAGGACTTGGAGTATCAGGTTGAAGCCGAGGCCAATCAATACATACCTTTTGCACTTGATGAGGTGAATCTGGATTTTCAGGTTTTGGGCTTAGCTTCAGGTAATGCGGAAGAGTTGGAGGTCTTGATTGCTGCGTCACGCAAGGCAAACGTGGAAGATAGAGTTGCTGCAGCTCAATCTGCAGGTCTCAAGGCAATTGTGGTGGATGTCGAGACTTATGCCGCAGAATCGGCATTTGCACACATTACCGCACAGTTGCCAGGTGGCGCGACAGATCTCTGCATAGCGTTGGTGGACATAGGCGCTAACGTAATGAATATCAATGTGCTTCGAAATGGGCAGTCTGTATATACACGTGATCAGCAAATTGGCGGTAACCAGTTAACGCAGCAAATTCAGTCGGTGTTTGGATTGTCTGTAGAAGAGGCTGAATCCGCGAAGAAAACGGGTGGACTGCCAGATAATTATGAAAACGATGCACTTTCGCCATTCCGTCAGAATGTTGTAATGGAAATTGCGCGAGCACTTCAGTTCTTCTTTACTTCATCACAATACAATCAAGTAGATTACATAGTGTTGGCTGGTGGGTGTGCTGTGTTGCCTGGTCTGGATGATGCGGTAGCAACTAAAACACAGGTAAGTACGATGGTTGCGAATCCATTTGCGCTAATGACGCTTTCAAGTCGAATCAAACCAAGACAGTTACAGGTGGATGCGCCAGCACTCATTATCGCCTGTGGATTAGCTATGAGGAGGTTTGATCCATCATGATAAGAATTAACCTACTGCCACATCGTGCAGAAAAGAGGAAGGCCAAAAAGATTCAGTTTATTGCGCTGAGTGCGATTAGCTTGTTGGCTGGTGTTGTGCTCATTGGATTTGTGCATGCAGTGATGAGTGCGAAAATCTCTTATCAAGATGGAAGAAATGAGTATTTGAATCAAGAGATTTCCATACTCGATAAGCAGATAGCCGAGATAAAGAAATTGCGTGAACAAACAAATTCATTGCTTGCTCGAAAGAGTGTTGTTGAAAGGTTGCAGAGTACTCGTGCTGATGTGGTTCATCTAATGGATCAGATGTTGCGCATTCTGCCAAATGGGGTGTATTTGAGCACGCTAAAGCAATCTGGTAGCAAGATAACAATGGTTGGTTATGCGCAGTCGAATGCGCGTGTTTCAACTCTGATGCGTGCGATAGAGGACTCACCGTGGTTGGATTCGCCGGCATTGATTGAAATTCATGCTTCCAGTGCTCAAGGTGGTGGGCGCATAAGTCAATATACGCTTACGTTTAATCTAACCAAAGATGCTGCGGTCAAGGCTCCAAATCCAGCAGGCAAAAAGGGGTAGCGTATGATTAATTTTGACGAATTAAAAAATTTAAATCCTCAGGATCCGGGATCTTGGCCATGGTCGGCTAAATTGTTATCTTTTGTGGTGATTTTTGCTGCCGCAGTAGCCTTGGGTTTATTCGTTGATTCGAAGGATCAATGGGATACTTTGCAAGTAGCTACAGATAAGGAGGAAGTGCTTAAAACGACCTATCTGGAGAAGAAAAAGCAAGCAATCAATTTAGATCTAATCAAGAAGCAGTTAATCGAAACGCAAGAGTCCCTAGGCGCATTGTTGAAACAACTCCCTAATAAATCAGAGATGGATGCGCTCTTGACCGATATCAATCAGGCGGGGCTGGGTAGGGGCTTGCAATTCGAATTGTTTAGGCCTGGTGCAGAGTCGGTGATTGATGGATCTTTCGTCGAGCAGCCTATAGCAATTAAAGTTAGCGGAAATTATGACGATCTTGGTAAGTTTGCTAGCGACATCTCGATGTTGCCGCGTATTGTTACGCTAAATGAGGTGGCAATTAATCCGGTAGCAGGGGTGTTAAGCATGGACGCAATAGCTAAGACATATCGATATTTAGATGGGAATGAAATTGCTTCGCAGAAGAAGTCTGCTGGGAGAGCAAGATGAAGCTGATTTACATAAGCTTGCTTACACTCGCGCTCACAGGGTGTGGCGGGGAAGAATTTCAAGATTTGCGTGATTTCGTTAAGAACGCCGGTGCAGACATGCGGGGTAAGATTCCTCCTGCGCCAGAAGTGGTTCCATATGAGCCATTTGCATATGATAACGTCACAAATCTGTCGAGCCCATTTAAGCCACGTAAGCCGGAATTGCAATCTGGAGGTAGGGCTGGCTTAAATCAGCCAGATCTTGATAGACCTAAGGAAGCGCTCGAGGAGTTTCCTCTTGAGGCGCTGAAAATGGTTGGATATCTTGAGCAAAAAAATGTTGGCTATGCAGTGTTGAGAGCACCCGATAGCAAAATATACAGGGTCAAAGTAGGTAATTACTTGGGACTGAATTTTGGCAAGATATTAGAAGTTCAAGCAACAGAGGTTAAGGTTAAAGAGATGGTGCAGGATAGCTCTGGGGATTGGACAGAACGTATGAGTACCCTGCAATTAGTTGAGTGATTAGGAGTAAAACATGAGCCAGTTTAAAAATGTAATTAAAGGGTTGGTCGGATTGCTGACTATGTTGCTGTCATTCAGTGCGTTAGCTGCTGATGCGCAAAATAGCATTACCTCCATCAGTGCTAGTAATGCAGGCAATGGCACCATCATTTTGAAAGTTGATATGGCTCAAGCTCTGTCAGGTGTTCCGAATGGATTCGCCATTAACACTCCACCGAGGATTGCATTTGACTTTGCGAACGCAGTCAACGGAATGAACAAGTCAATGCAAGAGATAAATGAGGGAGATTTACGTAGCCTGAACTTGATTCAAGCAGGATCAAGGACTCGTCTGGTATTGAATCTAAATCAAATGGCAGCATACGAGTCTAAGGTGGATGGCAATAGTTTATTGATAACTCTGCATACTCAGTCTAGCTCTTTAAGTGAGCCTTTAAATGGATCTAAATTTGCCGCAGCTGGATCTGATTCCGCCAAGCACACATTAAGCAACCTAGATTTTCGTAGGGGCAAGAATGGCGAAGGTAGGGTGATAGTTGATCTCTCAGACTCTAACACTGGAATTGACATTCGGCAGCAGGGGACGAAATTACTTGTTGATTATGCGAAAACAAGTCTCCCGCATAATTTGCAACGTAAGCTAGATGTGACTGACTTTGCCACACCAGTGCAGAGTGTAGATACCTTTGTAAAGGGTGACTCTGTCCAGATGGTCATTGAGCCCAAGGGATTATGGGAATATTCCGCGTATCAAACTGATAATAAGTTCATTATCGAAGTTAAGCCTGTAATTGAAGATCCAAATAAATTAGTGAAAGGTAATCATGTTGGTTATGCCGGTGAAAAACTGACATTAGATTTCCAGAACATCGCTGTGCGCGAAGCACTGAATGTAATCGCTGATTTTACGAATCTGAATGTGGTAATTAGCGATACTGTTAATGGGAATCTGACGCTTAGGTTAAAGGATGTTCCTTGGGATCAAGCGCTAGATATCATATTGCAAAGTCGCGGATTGGACATGCGCAAAAATGGGAATGTTATACAAGTTGCTCCACGAGAAGAATTGGCGGCTAAGGAAAAGATAGATCTGGCTGCCCGTCAGGAAATTTCGGAACTGGAAGATGTTAGAACAGAGACATTTCAACTGAACTACATAAAGGCTGAAGCATTTAAAAAGTTGTTGACTGATCCAAACCAAAAATTACTGTCTAAGAGGGGTAGTGCGGTTTGGGACGACAGAACTAATCAAATATTCATTCAAGATATTCCCAGCAGGCTGGATGAGGTGCGCAAAATTATTGCTAAGGTTGACGTGCCAGTCAGACAGGTAATGATTGAGGGGCGTGTTGTTGAGGCTTCTGATCAGTTCAGTAGAAGCTTGGGTGTGAATATGACCTATAACAATACTAATATTGCAGCAGGTGGCCCTCCTGGTGGCGGTGGGATATCTCAGGCTGGTGTAACAGCTCCTGTGGCTGGTGTTGGTACTGTGACAGCGATGCTCTTTAATGCGGCAAATACTCGAGTCTTGAATCTACAACTGCAAGCTTTAGAATCTGATAGCAAAGGTAAAATCATATCTAGCCCTAGGGTTGTGACAGCTGATCAGACTGAAGCCTTCATTGAGACAGGTACAGAGGTTCCATACCAGCAAGCTAGTAGCAGTGGTGCAACAAACGTATCATTTAAGAAGGCAACACTAAGCCTGACTGTTACGCCACAGATCACACCCGACGATAATGTAATGCTTGACGTGAAAATTAATAAGGACTCGGTTGGGCAAATCTACAATAATGTACCAAGCATAAATACCAATAAAGTTACAACAAAGGTATTGGTAGAAAATGGAGGTACTGTAGTTATCGGAGGTGTGTACTCTCAAACGCAGACAAATGGCGAAAATAAAGTCCCATTGCTGGGAGATATCCCAATTATTGGTTTCTTGTTTAAGAGTTCATCGCAAATTGATAATAAGAATGAATTGCTAGTATTCATTACACCCAAGATATTAAAAGATTCTTTGAACTTGAAGTAAACTGCTAGCGTTACAGATACAGAAAGCCCGGCTTGCCGGGCTTTCTGTATCTGTAACGCTAGAATCAATATGAGAGAATTACGTAAAATTAGCTTCCAAGCAAAAAGTATGAATATCATTTTGGTAGGACTGATGGGGTCTGGCAAGTCAACCATAGGAAAGGTGCTAGCAAAGCATTTTGGAAAAATATTCATAGATAGTGATATTGAAATCCAAAACAGGACCGGGGTCTCGATACCACATATATTTGACATCGAGGGAGAGGGTGGCTTTAGAGAGCGCGAGTCTTATGTAATACAAGATACTCTAGGCAATTCAAATATAGTCCTAGCTACCGGCGGTGGCGCAGTGTTGAAAGCTGCGAATAGGAAATTGATGAGCGAGAGAGGGATTGTTGTATATCTACAAGCAGATGTGAATGAGTTATGGCAAAGAACACGGGGAGATAAAAATAGGCCATTGCTGCAAACTGATAATCCACTCTTGAAATTAAAAGAACTATTTGCAGAGCGTGATCCACTTTATAAAGAGGTGGCAGACATTGTTATACAAACAGGCAAACAAAGCGTACACAGTTTGATGCTAAAGTTGATTAGCAAAATTAATGAGTTCATTCGAAGTCATAATGAAGAAAGTGGAAATATGGAAATATTGGTGCCATTAAAAGATAGAAGTTACAGCATCTATATTGATCAGGGACTACTTAACAGTATTGAGCTACTGCTTCCGCATATACCCCAAAAGCGAGTTTCTATTGTTACAAATACAACCGTTTCACCTCTATATCTAAAGGTGATCACTCGTGCTTTGCAGGATTCGGGCATTGAGTTTAATTCCATCACTTTGCCAGATGGAGAGAAGTACAAAACATTCGAATCGATCAATGCAATATATGACTTTCTATTGAAAAATAGATGTGAAAGATCAACGCCAATAATCGCACTGGGTGGTGGAGTAATCGGTGATATGACGGGATTCGCTGCGGCCACCTATTTGCGCGGGGTGCCCTTCATCCAGATTCCAACAACACTACTCTCGCAAGTGGACTCATCAGTAGGTGGCAAAACTGGCATCAACCACCCTATGGGAAAAAACATGATAGGTGCTTTCTATCAGCCTAAAGTTGTCATTGTAGACATCAATACATTGACAACCCTACCTGACAAAGAGCTTTCTGCCGGTTTGGCAGAAGTGATCAAGTATGGCCTTATTAGAGACTGGCCATTTCTTGAGTGGTTAGAGGCCAATATGGATAGGCTGATTGATAGAGAGCCAAGTGCATTGAAATATGCAATTTCAAGAAGTTGTGAGAATAAAGCCGAAATAGTAGGTTTAGATGAGAAGGAAAGTGGGGTGCGTGCACTTCTAAATTTGGGTCACACATTTGGCCACGCTATTGAGTCGGGTATGGGGTATGGGGTATGGCTGCATGGTGAGGCAGTCGCAGCGGGCACAATCATGGCAGCAGATCTTTCGTATCGAATGGGATGGATAAGTGCAGAGGATGTCGCACGAGTTCGAGCGTTGTTTAAGCGTGCCAATTTGCCAACTATTGCACCAAATCTCGGTAGAGATAAATACATAGATTTAATGGGAATGGATAAAAAGGTGGAGAGCGGAAAATTGCGCTTTATCCTTCTCAAAGAATTGGGTAAAGCGGAGATAACCGCAGACGTACCATTGCAGCATTTGTACGCAACTTTAGAGACCTGCATCCATGACTAAGTTAGCCGAGTATGCGGTTACAGAGAAAAATTCTAGAGGTAGAAAAGTCGATGAGCCTTCTCCGCAAGGTCGCGGTGAATTTCAACGTGACCGTGACCGGATAATACATTCTGGAGCATTTCGTAGGCTGGAATATAAAACACAAGTGTTTGTGAATCATGAAGGCGACTTATTTCGTACACGCCTGACACACAGTATAGAGGTGTCGCAAATTGCTCGTTCAATCGCACGTAGTTTGAGTTTGAATGAAGATTTAGCCGAAGCAATTTCTCTTGCACACGATTTGGGTCACACACCGTTCGGGCATGCGGGGCAAGATGCGCTTAACACCTGCATGAAAAGTTACGGCGGGTTCGAGCATAATTTGCAGTCATTGCGCGTTGTCGACCTGTTGGAAGAACGCTACGCGAAATTCGACGGATTGAATCTGTGCTTTGAAACACGTGAAGGGATACTAAAGCATTGCTCGGCAGATAATGCGAGCCAGTTAGGCGATGTTGGAGAGCGTTTTTTGCGTAATCAACGTCCTGCGCTTGAGGCGCAAATTGCCAATGTTGCCGATGAAATCGCATATAACAATCACGACGTTGATGATGGAATACGTTCAGGACTTATTAGTCTAGAACAATTAAATGACGTGCCATTAGTGGCGACTCACTTGCGGCAAGTAAGGCGAGACTATCCCAATTTATCAGAGCGTCGGGTGGTGCATGAAACGATACGTCACATGATCAATACATTGGTCAGTGATGTCATTAAAAGTTGTGAAAATAACCTCAAAAAATATCAGATAGGCAGCTTAGATGATGTGCGCATGGCACCACCTATATTATCTTTTAGTGATGAAATGTTTGAGCAACAACGCGAGCTCAAAACCTTTCTGTGCACCCACTTGTATCGACATTACAAAGTCTTGCGCATGAGCAATAAGGCGCAGCGAATCATTCGCGACTTGTTCGCCGTATTTATGGATGATGTAAGGCTGTTGCCACCGCAATTCCAGGCGCATGCGGAAGCCGATCTTACTAGAGCGGTCGCAGACTATATTGCGGGTATGACAGATCGCTACGCGATACGGGAGCACAGGCGAATTTTTGCGGTGGGTGATTTGTCTGAGTCGCTGCTGTGAAGAACAAAGAGCAAAAGATGTGAGTGCTTGACATTCTATGTTATAGGCTGATTTAATGTGCGTTCACATTATGAACAAACTATCAATGTCTGACCAATCGATTAGTTACGACTTGTTAAAAGCCCTTGAAGACAATCCAGATTTATCGCAAAGAGTACTTGCGAAACGTCTGGGTGTGAGCTTGGGTAAGGTGAATTTCTGCCTAAATGCTCTGATTGAAAAGGGATGTATAAAGGTTGATAATTTTCGGAACAGCGATAATAAACTGGCCTACGCATATTTACTTACACCTAGCGGCGTTGAACAAAAAACCCTTATGACTATGGAGTTCTTGCAAATCAAGGTACAAGAGTATGAGCGGTTGGTCTCAGAAATCGCTGCCTTAAAGCGCGAAGCGAAAAAAATAAATCACGTATAGCCCCCCGATTGCTAACTGACAAGGTGAATTGATATGAAGGCAGTTATATTAGCTGGCGGCTTAGGCACACGTATAAGCGAGGAGACATCTTTGCGACCAAAGCCGATGATTGAGATTGGTGGTAAGCCCATATTGTGGCACATCATGAAATCATATTCGGCACATGGCATCAACGAGTTCATTGTCTGCTGTGGCTATAAGGGCTATGTCATCAAAGAATATTTCGCAAACTATTTCCTGCACATGTCAAATGTAACATTTGACATGCAGAACAATAAGATGGAAGTGCATCAGAATAGTGCTGAGCCATGGAAGGTTACGCTCGTTGACACGGGCGACGACACCATGACGGGCGGTCGCTTGAAGCGCGTCTCTAAGTACCTTAAAGATGAAGAATCATTCTGTTTTACTTACGGCGACGGCGTAGGCGATGTAGACATCACCAAGTCGATTGAATTTCACAAAGCACAAGGTAAGCTTGCTACGTTGACGGGTACACAACCACCCGGTCGATTCGGTGCTCTGAATTTGCAGGGAGATATCGTTACTAGCTTCGAAGAGAAGCCTCATGGAGACGGCGCGTGGATTAACGGTGGATTTTTCGTACTGTCTCCCCAGGTCATTGATTATATCGAGGACGACAGCACCATCTGGGAGCGTGGTCCGATGGAAAAACTCGCGCGTGATGGACAACTTGCAGCGTATTTGCATGAAGGTTTTTGGCAACCTATGGACACTCTGCGTGATAAAAATCATCTGGAAGAATTGTGGCAATCTGGCAAGGCTCCTTGGAAGGTATGGAAGTGAATTCAGCATTCTGGCGCGGTAAAAAAGTCCTTCTGACGGGACATACTGGGTTTAAGGGCAGCTGGCTGAGTTTATGGTTGCAGCACTTAGGCGCAGAGGTGACGGGTTTTGCACTTGCACCACCAACAAATCCTAGCTTGTTCGAAGTTGCCAATGTCGCGGCGGGTATGCATTCCATCATCGGCGACATACGCGACGCTGCGGCATTGAGTAAGGTGATGATTGAAGCGCAGCCTGACATTGTCATCCACATGGCAGCGCAACCTTTGGTGCGCTATTCATACATTGCACCCGTGGAAACTTATTCGACCAATGTCATGGGTACGGTACATTTGCTCGAAGCGGTGCGGCAAACACCATCGGTGCGCGCTGTTGTAAATGTCACCAGCGACAAGTGCTATGAAAATAAAGAGT
This sequence comes from uncultured beta proteobacterium, assembly GCA_963740305.1. GTDB lineage: Bacteria > Pseudomonadota > Gammaproteobacteria > Burkholderiales > Gallionellaceae > Gallionella. The sequence continues at coordinate 76,149 of CAVUDR010000010.1, forward strand.
GGGTATGGGGCTATCGCGAAAGCGAGCCTATGGGCGGCTTCGATCCCTATAGCAATAGCAAAGGCTGCGCAGAGTTAGTCACGTCCGCCTATCGCAACTCATTTTTTAACCCCGCGAAATATGCTGAACATCGGGTTGCGTTGGCAACTGGGCGGGCGGGTAACGTGATTGGTGGAGGCGATTGGGCAGAAGATCGCTTGATACCTGACATACTCAAAGCAATCTCAGAAAATCGCCACGCAGTCATACGCAATCCACATTCAATTCGTCCTTGGCAGCATGTGTTAGAGCCACTCAGCGGTTATTTGCTGTTAGCGCAACGGCTGTATGAAGAAGGCGTGGCTTATGCCGAAGGCTGGAACTTCGGTCCTAAAGATGAAGATGCGCAGCCTGTGCAATGGATAGTAGAGCGATTAACCCAACAATGGGGCGATGGTGCAAGCTGGCAGCTTGACCAAGGTGATCATCCGCACGAAGCGCACTACCTCAAGCTGGACTGCTCCAAAGCTAAGATGCGCTTGGACTGGCAGCCACGTTGGAATTTGAAGCACACGCTAGAAATGATTGTTGCATGGCAACGTGCTTGGCTAGCATCAACAGATATGCAGCAAATAACCTTAGATCAAATCAAGCAGTACACACAGGAAAGAGAATAAAGAATCATGAGTACAAAAGAACAACTCCGCACCCAGATTGCCGACCTTGTTAAACAATACGCTGACTTGGCTTATGTGCCGACAACCTTTGAAGGCGGCAAAAGTGTCGTTCCTCCTTCTGGCAAAGTGATAGGTGCGCCAGAATTGCAGAACATGGTTGAAGCCTCGTTGGATGGCTGGCTGACCACAGGCCGCTTCAATGATGCTTTTGAAAAGCGTCTCACCGAATTTCTTGGCGTGAAACACGCCATGACGACCAACTCAGGATCATCTGCGAACCTGTTGGCGTTCTCTGCATTGACCTCACACAAGTTGGGCGCACGTGCCATCCAGCCAGGTGACGAAGTTATCTCAGTGGCAGCGGGCTTCCCCACAACCATAAATCCCATCTTGCAGTTTGGTGCCGTACCCGTCTTTGTGGATGTGCATCTGCCTACCTACAACATCGACCCAGCCAAGATTGAAGCGGCAATCACGCCCAAGACTAAAGCCATCATGCTGGCGCACACCTTGGGTAATCCTTACGATTTGAATGCGGTCGTCGCACTCGCCAAGAAGCATAATCTGTGGCTCATCGAAGACTGCTGCGATGCTTTGGGCACAACTTATAACGGCAAGTTGGTAGGCACCTTCGGTGACATCGCCACCCTGAGTTTTTACCCTGCGCATCACATCACCATGGGTGAAGGCGGCGCGGTGTTCACTAACAATTCCGCACTCAACACCATTATCGAATCGTTCCGTGACTGGGGGCGTGATTGTTATTGTGGTCCAGGTAAAGACAACACCTGCGGCAAACGCTTCTGCCAAAAGCTGGGCGAATTGCCAGAAGGCTATGACCACAAGTACACCTATTCGCATTTAGGCTACAACCTCAAAATCTCCGACATGCAAGCCGCGTGCGCTTTAGCGCAAATGGACAGACTAGAAGACTTCGTTGAAGCGCGTAAGCAGAACTTCGCATATTTGAAGAATGGCTTGAAGAGTTGTGAAGAATTCTTGCTATTGCCCGAAGCAACGGCCAACAGCGCGCCGTCGTGGTTTGGTTTCCCAATTACCATCAAGCCCAATGCCGAGGTTAAACGAGTAGACCTGCTGCAATACCTAGATGAAAACAAAATTGGTACGCGCCTGTTGTTCGCTGGCAACTTAACCCGCCAGCCTTATATGAAAGGTCGCAACTTCCGCATCTCGGGTGAGCTAACTAACACCGACATTGTGATGAATGACACCTTTTGGATTGGTGTATATCCGGGCTTGAGCCAAGAGATGTTGGACTTTGTCATTGGTAAGATTGAGTCGTATTTCGGGGTTAATTTTTAACGTGAAGGCCCAGTCGATTATTCGGGAGGATTTAGCCAGAATCATTTCAGCGCAACTCCCTTGGAATGAACTCAGCGGCAAAGTGGTGTTGATTAGCGGGGCGAATGGATTTTTGCCCGCCTACATGGTCGAGACATTGCTTTACTTGAATGAGACGCAAGGTTTGAATATTCGGGTGATTGGATTGGTACGCAACCTTGCTAGAGCCAAGGCAAGATTTTCAGCCTATCATAATCGTCAGGAGCTGCAATTCGTGCAAGGTGATGTTAGTACAGTGGAGGTTGGAATGCTGCCCCATGCTGATGTCATTATCCATGCGGCAAGTCAGGCTAGTCCGAAGTATTACGGAAGCGACCCTGTAGGGACATTGTCAGCCAACACCTTGGGAACCGCAAACTTGCTTCGGCATGCGGTGAACTGCAAGTCATCGACTTTTTTGTATTTCAGCAGCGGCGAGGTGTACGGAGAAGTGACGAAAATACCAACAGGAGAGCTGGATTATGGCTATGTGGATCCATTGAGCGTGCGTGCTTGTTATGCTGAAAGCAAGCGCATGGGCGAAAATATGTGTGCCTCCTGGCACCACCAATTCAATGTGAATGCCAAGATAGTTCGACCGTTTCATACATACGGACCAGGCATGAGCTTGGATGATGGGCGAGTGTATGCAGATTTTGTGAGGGCTGTTCTGAATGGCGAGGATATTCGCCTGAACAGCGATGGATCAGCAACTAGGGCATTTTGTTATTTATCCGATGCGGTAGTGGGCTTCTTTACAGTGTTGTTTAATGGGCGGCCTGCGGCGGCTTACAATATAGGTAACCCTGATGAAGAGTGCTCCATTTTGGATTTGGCTAAGTCATTGATCGAGTTGCGCAGAGACAAGAAATTACAGGTGCAGGTTAAGCAAGGTATTGCCAACGGTTATATTTCAAGCCCCATCACCCGCAACGTTCCAAATATAGATGCAGCAATAGTCTTGGGGTGGCAACCCTCCATCGGGGTACACGAGGGATTCGCTCGCACGTTGCGACATTATGGTTTGAATACTTTAGAACTGGATAGCTGAATGAAGCAGAAAGTAAGTGAATATATTGCCGATTTCCTAGCTGATCGTGGGATTCGCCATGTTTTTGGTATTATCGGTGCAGGTAATGTCAGAATTTTTGAGGCGATTGCCGCACGCGGTTATACAGAAATTGTGTGTGTTCATCATGAACAGGCGGCGTGCATGGCGATGCAGACGTATTACCGCATGACTGGACAGATATCGGCCAGCTTGCTGACGACCGGTGCAGGTTCGACAAACGGTATTACGGGTGTGGTAAGTGCTTGGGCGGACTCGATCCCCGGCGTAGTGATATCAGGTAATGAGGCGTCGAAACATACGCGCACTGACAATCCGCTGCGGATGTGGGGCGTGCAAGGTTACGGCAGTGGCGAGATGGTTAGGGAGGTTTGCAAGCAAGTATCACGACTACTCGATCCCAAGGACATTGGACAGGAGCTATCTGCAGCATTTTACATCGCAGGATCAGACCGGCCCGGCCCTTGTTGGCTCGATATTCCGATGGACTTGCAGAGCGCGATTATTGAAACGGAGCGCCTCCCCGCGCTTGTTTGTTCCACCGAACTCAAGGTGCAGCCCGATATGCTGCAGCAGGCTGTTGATGCGACGTTACTGAAATTGCGCACGGCAAAACGTCCGGTGCTATGGCTGGGACATGGCATTCGTCTGGCGCAGGGCGAGGCGCTGGTCAAGAAACTGATTGAGCGATTTCAGGTGCCCTCACTGGTGTCATGGGCTGGGATAGACATGATCGACTCGGAGCATCCCCTTGTCTACGGCAGGGCGGGAGTTTATGGCCAAAGGAGCGCAAACTTTATTTTGCAGAATGCGGACCTTGTTCTTGCTATTGGCACGAGACTTGCCGTCCCGCAGGTGGGTTACGACATGTCGGAACTGGTGCGGGGCGGTGAGATCGTCTATGTCGACATCGATCCGAAAGAATTGACCAAATTGGGCAACCGCGTTTCATTGCCCATTTGTGCGGATGCCAAGCAATTTATCGAAGCGCTACTGGCTGATGCCGAGCAGAAAGGGTTCGCTGCGGATTACTCGGACTGGGTGGCGCAATGTAATCATTACCGGAAAAAATATCCATGGGTGGATGCGAACAAGGAGCATGCTGATTCGAAGGGCTTTATTAATTCCTACGCCTTTATGGAGAGGCTCAACCGTCATTTCAAATCTGATCAGGTTGTGGTCACGGACATGGGAACAGCTTTGTTGAGCGGACATCAGGTTCTGAAGCTGAAGGACGGGCAGCGCCTGATGACCTCTACTGGATTGGGAGAAATGGGATATGGTTTGCCTGGTGCAATCGGCGCATCGTTCGCACGCGACAAGGGCGAGGTAATGTGCCTTAATTGCGACGGGGGTATGATGATGAACCTGCAGGAATTGCAGACGGTTGCGCATCACAATCTGCCGGTCAAATTGTTTATTTTTAATAATGATGGCTATCTGATGATTAAGCACACTCAGAAGGCGTTGTTTGGGAAGTCGACTATTGGTATAGACAAAGCATCTGGTGTTTCATGCCCGGATTTTAGCAAGCTGGCCGTGGCATTCGGCTTCCCATCCTATCAGGTTCGTACCTGGACCGACTTCGATGAGGTCATCCCCAAGGTTCAGGCGCATACTGGTCCAGTCATTTGTGAGGTATTCATGGATCCTCAGCAGCCCTTCCTGCCAAAATTGTCGGTCGTTCAGCTTGCTGATGGGAGTCTGTTGTCGCCGCCGCTGGAAGATCTATTTCCTTTTGTTGACCGGGAGGAGCTAGAGAAAGACATGCTGGTTGGAATGCACCCCAAATCAAAGCAAATCGACGCAACCCAATCCAATCGGTGAACTGACGATATGACGCTTGAACAAAAAAAGCTTAACGTTGCGATTTTGGGGAGCGGCAATATTGGCACGGACCTGCTTGTCAAAACAATGCGCTCGCCCTATCTGACCTGCTCGCTGTTTATCGGCCGCAACATGGCATCGGCCGGAATGCGCAAGGCAAATGAATTGGGCGTGAAGATATCCGATCAGGGTATCAAGGCGATTCAGGATGACCCATCTTGTTGCGATATCGTGTTTGATGCCACTTCGGCATTGGCGCACTTGCAGCATTGGCAGATATTGGAGGGCCTGGGAAAGCATGTAATCGATATGACCCCGTCAAAAATTGGCGAAATGTGTGTGCCATCAATTAATCTTGAGGCTGAATCGTCGATAAAAAATGTGAACATGATTACCTGCGGTGGGCAAGCCTCCGTACCCATCGTATATGCCATTGCGGCCGTTCAGAAGGGGTTGGAATATGTTGAGGTGGTTTCACATATTGCATCACGTAGCGCAGGACCTGCGACACGGATAAACCTTGATGAATACATTGAAACCACTGAGGCGGCGGTGAGAAAATTTTCCGGCGTAAAAAATGCGAAGGCAATTCTTACACTCAATCCCGCCGTACCCTGCGTAGATATGCAAACCACGATCCTGGTGCAGGTTGCCTCACCCAGCCTGGCGAAGATCAGCGCAAGCATTGCGAAGATGGTCGCTCGCGTGCAGGAATACGTGCCGGGATATCAGCTGCTGGTGGGGCCTGTGTATGAGAATGGGCGCATTGTAGTGACCGTAAAAGTAAGTGGCCTGGGGGATTACCTGCCTAAATATGCGGGAAATCTGGATATTATCAATTGCGCGGCAATCGCGGCGGCGGAGCATTATGCAAAATCAAGAGCGTAGCGTATTAATTTGTGATCCAACGCTAAGGGACGGCAATCACGCCGTTCGTCATCAGTTAACGTGCGAGCAAATTTCAACTTATGCTGTGGCTGCGAACGCAGCAGGTGTTCCAATCGTGGAGGTCGGACATGGCAATGGTTTGGGCGCGTCGTCACTCCAGGTCGGACTGTCCGGAACGAGTGACAAGAGTGCGCTTGAAGCTGCCAGAAAAGTCCTGACAACTTCAAAACTGGGCGTACATGTCATTCCTGGATTCGCCACTATAAAAAAAGATTTGCACCTCGCACTGGAGATTGGGGTCGACGTATTCCGGATTGCCTCGCATTGCACAGAGGCTGATATTACCGAACGGCATATCAGCTACATTCGAGAGCATGGCCGCGAAGTTTACGGCGTGCTGATGATGTCGCATATGGCCTCGGTAGAGGTGCTGGTTGAAGAGGCCTCCAAGATGCAAGCCTACGGAGCTGAGGGGCTGATTATAATGGACTCTTCGGGCAACTACTTGCCAGCAGATGTCAGCGCCAGAATCGAGGCGCTGGTCGAAGCGCTTGGTATACCTGTTGGATTTCACGGCCACAACAATTTGGGGATGGCGGTTGCCAATTCGATTGCTGCGGTGAATGCCGGCGCCACGATCGTCGACGGTACCGCAAGGGGCTTCGGTGCCGGCGCAGGCAATACCCAGCTTGAAGTGTTGATTGCCGTATTTGAAAGACTGGGTATTAAGACAGGCGTCGACCTTTACAAGATATTGGATGCAGGCGATGTGGCGGAGAGAGATCTAGTTGAAACGCTGCCCACCATATCATCCGTGAGTATTGTTAGCGGATTGTCCGGTGTCTTTTCGGGATACATTAAACCTGTTAATCGAATCGCTGTTGAATATAAGCTTGACCCAAGAGATATATTTTTTGAGTTGGGGCGTCGCAAGGTGGTGGCTGGGCAGGAAGACATGATCATCGAAGTGGCGACAGAACTAAGCAAGCGGGGGCGACATGAGCAAAGCAAATAAATTGCACCGGTCATTTGTAGAAGAAGATTTGGCTCGGGTTGCGATGCCAATGGAGCTTGCCCATCTGAATAATTCCAGCCTGTTGATCACGGGCGCATCCGGATTCATGGGGATATGGCTAACCGAATTGTTGATCTATTTGATGAAAACTCAGCAGTTGAAGCTGAGGCTCTATCTTCTGGCGACAGACTTCACTTTTGCAAAAAAGGAGGCGCCGCATCTTTATGAGCCTAATGAAAACATCAAGGTGATTTGTGATGACGTCAGATCTCTGCACGAAGTGCCTGCTGACGTGGAGTGGATCATTCATGCGGCCGCATCCCCTGATTTGAGAGTGCATAACTCACAGCCCATTTTCATGTCGCAAACCATTGCTCAAGGCACGGTCACCCTGCTTGAGTGTGCAACGCGCTTGCCCAAGCTCAGGGGCTTCCTGAATGTCAGCTCGGGCTATGTTTATGGATACCACTCAATTAAAGAGCCCATTACAGAGAAAGGCTTCGAGGGTTTTGATCCCAGCATTTTTTCTGCGGCATATGTAGAGGCAAAGCGATATGCGGAGTCGATATGTACAATATTTAGAAATCAGTTCAGGTTGCCAATAGTCAACGTGCGCCCATTCTCCTTTGTGGGCCCTTATCAATCGGTAGATGCTCCCTGGGCGGTGAACAACTTCATCAATGATGCCGTCCATAATCAGCCCATTCGAATTCAGGGAGATGGCACCGCCGTAAGGAGCTATATGTATGGCGCCGATATGGCTTGGTGGCTACTCAATATGTTGTTAAGAGGCGAATCGGGCCGCAGTTACAACCTGGGGAGTCCGAATGCGATCACGCTGAAGGAATTGGCAGAAAAAGTTAGGCATATCTCGGGCGATAAAATTGAAATCAACCACTCACGTGCGCTGCTAAAGTCGAAGTCTTCAATATTTGTCCCATCAGTAGAGCTTGCCCAAGCCGAAATGGGGCTGAGAATGCAGTTTGATATTGATGCTGCGCTATCAAGGACCATGCAATGGTATGCAAAAGCTGTTTCGTAGTTGAAAATTAATGCACAAAAGGCAAAAAATGAAACTGAAAGACATTCAAAATAAATTCGCGGCGAATCAGATCAGCAAGCCTGAGTACATCGATCAAATGCATGATCTACATAGCCAGCTTTTCGACTATGCGACGTTTATCAAAAATACCGACATTGCGAAGATTGAAATTACCGACAATGGCGTTGAAATGACATCTAGAGAGGCCAGCATCAGAATTGTCTGCGACAAAGATGACAAGAGAATGGTCCCCATTGAAATCCTGAATTTCCAGCATTATGAAAAAAAGGATTCGGACATGATTATGCATCTGGTTAATGACGGTGACCGGGTGCTAGATATTGGGGCAAACATCGGCTGGTATTCAATTAATCTGGCGAAACGAAATCCCCAATGCAAAATATTGGCATTCGAGCCTATTCCCAAGACCTATGCGTACCTCAAGAAGAATATCGGTCTTAATTCAGTCACAAGTATTGAAACCTACAACCACGGTTTTTCAAACGAGACAAAGGAATTAACTTTTTATTACTACCCATCTGGTTCTGGCAATGCCTCTTCAGCCAAATTGGCGGATGCCGAAGGTCTTCAGGAAATAAAATGTAAGGTGTTGCCGCTGGATGACTTTATGGCTCAACATGAGTTTGCCGTCGACTTCATTAAGTGCGATGTTGAGGGGGCCGAGTTGTTTGTTTTTCAGGGTGGGATGGAAACTCTGAAAAAGGATAAGCCCATTGTGTTTACAGAGATGCTGCGTAAGTGGGCGGCAAAATTCAACTATCATCCGAATGAAATAATTAAGTTGTTTTCGGAGATCGGATATCGATGCTTTGGCGCGAAGGACAATAAGCTCATTGAGCTTTTCTCAATGGATGAAAATACAGTTGAAACCAATTTTTTCTTTCTGCACTCCGTGAAGCACAGTAAGAATATCAATAATCTGTCCCAATAGAATTTCATAATAGATCAACGCCGCAGCATGAAATTATTTAGAAGGATTTTCTCCTACATGGGGGTGGATAGCGCTGTTCTCTACACATTAGTGGGGCGCGGCTGGGGATTGGTTTCAGGTGTAGTCACCCTATTTTTTGTCGTGCGCTATCTGTCAGCTGATGAGCAGGGTTATTACTACACGTTTGCAAGTTTGCTGGCGATGCAGGTCCTTTTTGAATTGGGTATGAGTTACGTGGTGATGCAATTCGCTAGTCATGAGATGGCGAATTTGTCATGGTCGGTTGATGGCACTATCGAAGGAGGCCGCCAGGCAAAGAGTCGCCTCCGTTCGTTGCTGTTGCTGGTGACAAAATGGTATGGCGCGATTTCGGCAATAATCGTCGTGGTGATCATTCCCATCGGGTGGTGGTTCTTTACGGTCAACTATGACAAAGCGACAGTGGAATGGCAGGCCGCTTGGATCTGGCTGGTGTTGGTGGCCGCAATTAGTATTTTCATAATGCCAATATTGGCATTTTTGGAAGGATGCGGTCGTGTCACCGAAGTAGCTCAGTTAAGAATGTTTCAGAATATAACAGGTAGTTTGGCCGCATGGGTTCTGCTGGCGAGCGGGGGGGGATTGTTGGCGATGCCGGCCATGAGTTCCGGAATGGCAGTAGTGGCCATCATATGGTTGTGGCGTAGCAAGAAATCATTCCTGATGAACTTGTTGTTTCACGAGGGTGGCGCTGGTATCAAGTGGAAAACTGAAATTTGGCCGCTACAGTGGAGAATTGCTCTCAGTTGGCTGAGTGGTTATTTCATTTTCCAACTATTTGTCCCTGTTCTGTTCGCCTACCGCGGTCCAGTGGAGGCCGGGCAAATGGGTTTGAGTTTCTCGCTGGCAAGCGCACTGATAAGCGTTGCGATGGCATGGATGGGAACAAAGGCACCAAGGTTCGGGACGCTAGTTGCAATGAAGGATTACCCTAATTTGGATCAGTTGTTCAAATTGACATTTACCCGTTCGTTGGCGGTGATGGCTTTACTTGGTGCAATGCTATGCGCGGCAAATTATATCGTGCATATGAAGAGTTTCGGCTTCGCATCTCGACTGCTCGATCCCCTGCCATTTACACTCCTGATTCTGGCAACAATTATGAATTACGTGACTTTTGCACAATCAGCCTATTTGCGGGCGCACAAACAAGAGCCTTTCTTGCTGATCAGCCTAGTCAGTGCCGGACTGATTGCAGTTTTAACATTTTTACTGGGAAAGAATCATGGTGCAATGGGAATTATGGCTGGATATTTTGGCGTGTGTCTGACAGTTGGACTTGGATGGGGTAGCTTGATATTTCATTCCAGGCGAAAAGAGTGGCAGAAGAAATATGCTCTGGAAATGACAGGAAAAGAGGCGTAGATGCCAACAGACACAACGAATTTGCATAGCCTGCCATTGTTGACTGTGGCAATCCCGACATACAACAGATCGGAATTTCTCGAACTTTGTCTGAAGCGCATTAGCGAGGAGCTTGATAGCCTGAGTGCAGACCGGCGCAAGCTGGTAAAAGTTTATGTTTCAAATAATGCATCAACGGACGATACGGACGAAGTTATCTCTAGATACCGATATGAGGGCGCTGGGGGATTTCGAGTTGTAAATAATGAGGTAAACATCGGGGGAGAATGCAATGTGGCGCAATGTTATGCATCCGCCACAACACCCTATGTATGGGTATTGGGTGATGACGATGTCATACTTCAAGGCGGCCTGCAAATGGTATTGGATGCATTGGACAAACAGAATCTGGATATTCTGTATGTGAATGGTTACAGTTACTCTGACAACTATCTTGACGAGCCAAGAAACGGCAGGGGAAAGTGCGGAATTGTCGAATATACAAACGCTTCGGATTTTGTCAGGCAGACACATGTCATGTTGACATTTATCACTGCGTTAATAGTGCGAACTGGTGTTAAGGCGGACCCAGATAGCAAGGTTTTAAATGGAAGCAATCTGCCTCAGCTGGGGTGGGTATTGCCGTTGGTACGTGACGGCGCAAGATTTGCAATTCTCAAAAATCGGATTTTTGCTGCTAAGATTGCGAACTCTGGCGGGTACGGAGCGATAGATGTATTTGGCCGTAATCTGAACAACGTTGCGAACAGCATGCTGCTGAGTCGGCCAGAGCTGGCAGAATCCATCCAGAACGGTGCGATTATAACGTGGTTTCCCACCTATATTATTAGCCAGCGAAAAGGCAAATCCGGATTTTCGAAAGAGGATGTGGAGAGTGAGCTGAGGCGGATATATGGCGGGAATTGGAGATATTTCCTTTTTCTGGTGCCGCTGATGAACTTGCCCTTGAAGCTCGCCCAGGTCTATTTTTTGTTCTTGAGGCTGACTCGTTTGATACTCCGGCCTTTTCTAATATGAATGAAGTGTAATTCCGTGAAGCTAGGCAATTGTTGAAGAGGACATTATCAAGCCTAAGCTAGAGACATAAAATTTATGGCCTTAACAGAGTTAATACCACAAATTAAACAGACCGCAAAATTGCAGAATTTATGAACCTAAATAACACACTTGAATACCCGTTGGTAAGCATCATCATCCCTACATACAATCGGGCAAACTATATATGCGAAACTATTGACAGTATCCTGGCGCAAGACTATCCAAAAAAAGAAATTATTGTTATTGATGATGGTTCGAAGGATGGTACGGCAGATATTCTGCAAAAATATGGTGCTCAAATTGCCTATTTTTACCACCCGAATCAAGGAGAGGCTGTTACGGTCAATAGGGGCTGGGTTGAAGCAAAGGGGAAATTCGCAGCTATAGTCAGTTCTGACGATCCGGTACGGCCTGGCTGGTTGGCTGCCTGCGTCGACTTCATGGAAAAAACACCAGCAGCAATCGTAGGTTACCCAGACTGGATAATGATTGATGATGAAGGTAATGAGATAAAAAAAGTCGAGGTTTATGATTACTCACTGGAAAAAATGTTGGGATGGTGGCATTGCCTTCCTGGACCTGGGTCACTGATTCGACGTGAAGTTTTACGCGACATAAGCAATTTGCGTGAACCCACTTGTCGCTATGTGTCCGATATGGAAACTTGGGCGCGTTTGTCGCTTAGAGGGGATTTTGTGCGAATCCCCGGTTTCTGGGCCACATGGCGCCATCATGGTGGTGCTACAACTGTGGCTGCATCTGCAGTGGCGAGAGCTACTGAGGTAATCAAATTTGGGGAGAAGTTCTTTGCGCAGAGCAATTTGCCTGAGCGTGTTTTAAATTTGCGCGCACTGGGTTTGAGTCGTATATATGCAGTGGCAAGCCGTATTATTCTTCCCGCAGCCCCACTGAGGGCGTGGCGTTATTACCGGCACTCGCTCAGAATGAGTCGTGTTGAACCCGCTGGGCTTCCATCGCATCTGCAACGGCATGGCTTTTTTCATGATGCAGTGTCTGGCCTGTCGCGCCGATGGAAAAAGGCGTGATGTGATGCAATCGATAAATTCTTCTAACGCGCGACTTGCCAACTTTGAAGTGACCGAGGATAGCGCCGACTCAAATGCAAAAGGATGCGCATTATGAAGATAATGGTGTTGGGCGCGGGTGGAATGCTGGGTAATGCAATGATTCGCGTGCTAAGTGAGGAATCAAATTGGAACGTATATGGCACCGTCCGTTCAGCAGGGGTGAGACGTTTCTTCCCGAGCGCGATTGCCGATCGGCTACTGACGGGGGTCGATGTTGAAAATCATGATGCCCTGGTTAAGGTATTTGCTGAAGTGCGCCCTGATGTAGTGATTAATTGCATAGGCCTGATCAAGCAACTGGCGGACGCAGATGACCCATTGCAAGCCATTCCGATAAACGCGCTGTTACCCCATCGGTTGGCTAGGCTTTGTGAGCTTGGCGGCTCGCGCTTGGTACATATGAGTACGGATTGCGTTTTTTCCGGCGCCAAGGGAAGCTACATAGAGGACGACCCTTCGGATGCAATTGATCTCTACGGAAAGTCGAAGTATCTGGGCGAAGTGAATTATCCGCATGCAATTACGTTGCGAACTTCAATTATTGGACATGAATTGCAGAGTGCAATTGGATTGGTTGACTGGTTTCTGTCTCAACAGAAACACTGCAAAGGTTTTACCAAGGCTATATTTTCAGGGTTGCCCACCGTTGCCCTGGCCCAGATTATTCGTGACGTTGTTGTACCGATGCCGAAATTGTCTGGTGTATATCATGTTGCTGCACAACCAATTTCAAAATTTGAATTGCTAAAATTGGTAGCAAATATTTACAGCAAGAATATTGAAATAGTACCTAGCGATTCGCTGGTGATTGACCGCTCCTTAAATGCAGAACGTTTCCAGACCGCGACGGGCTATGTTGCACCAGAATGGACTGAGCTGATTAAAACCATGCATGGATATTACCAACCCATTCACAATGGAAACTGACACTATGTTCAAAGACAAAGTATTGATGATTACTGGAGGGACAGGTTCGTTCGGAAATACTGTGCTCAAGCGTTTTTTGTCAACTGAAGTACGGGAGATTCGAATATTCAGTCGCGATGAAAAAAAGCAAGAGGATATGCGCATTGCGCTGAATAACAGCAAGCTGAAATTCTATATCGGCGACGTCCGCGACTATGACAGTGTCTATCAGGCGATGAGGGGTGTGGATTATGTGTTTCATGCCGCCGCGTTGAAGCAGGTGCCCTCGTGCGAGTTTTACCCGATGGAGGCGGTGCGCACTAATGTTATCGGCACCGAGCATGTGCTGAATGCGGCAACCGCTAATGGTGTGAAACGCGTGGTGGTGCTGAGCACAGATAAAGCGGTATATCCGATTAATGCGATGGGGATTTCAAAGGCAATGGGCGAGAAGCTGATGGTCGCCAAGTCGCGCATGCAACGCGATGGTGAAACGGTATTCTGTGCAACGCGCTACGGCAACGTTATGGCCTCGCGCGGTTCGGTCATCCCCCTGTTCGTATCGCAGCTCAAAGATGGCAAGCCGCTGACGGTTACTGATCCAAACATGACGCGCTTTCTGATGTCACTAGAAGACTCCGTGGATTTGGTTCTCTATGCCTATGAGCATGGCAAACAGGGTGATATATTTGTGCAAAAAGCGCCAGCTTCAACCGTCGCCGATCTGGCACAAGCTCTTAAGGAGCTTTTTGCAAAGGAAAGCGATATCCGCATCATTGGAACCCGGCATGGAGAAAAACTGTACGAATCACTCATTTCGCGCGAAGAAATGGCGCATGCCCAAGACATGGGTGGCTACTATCGCATTCCGGCCGACAACCGCGATCTCAACTACGCCAAATTTTTCAGCGAGGGAGAAGAAAAGATATCCCATCTGGATGACTACACCTCGCATAATACCGATCGTCTCAAGCTGGAGCAGATTAAAACTTTGTTGCTGAAGCTGGACTACATTCAGGAAGAGCTCAATGCTTAAGGTTATGACCATAGTAGGAACTCGCCCCGAGTTGATCAAGATGAGCCGGGTAATCGCAGAGTTCGATCTTCATACCCAGCACATTCTGGTTCATACCGGTCAGAATTATGACTACGAACTCAATCAAGTGTTCTTTGACGATTTAGGTATTCGTAAGCCGAATCATTTTTTGGAAGCGGTGGGCGAAAACGCGGCGCAAACGATTGCGCACGTGATTGAAAAGTCCGATGCTGTTATGGAGCATGAAAAGCCCGATGCGATTATGCTGTATGGCGACACAAACTCTTGCTTGGCTGTTCTCGCAGCCAAGCGTCGCAAGATCCCAGTATTCCATATGGAAGCGGGCAACCGTTGTTTCGACCAGCGTGTGCCTGAAGAGCTGAACCGCAAGGTGCTTGATCACCTTAGCGATATAAATATGGTACTTACCGAGCATGCACGCCGTTACCTTATCGCAGAGGGAATACGCTCTGAAACCATAATCAAAACTGGCTCGCATATGCGCGAAGTTCTTGATTACTACATGCCCAAGATCCTGAGTTCGAATATTTTGGAACGCATGAATTTGCTGCCAGGGAAATATTTTGTCGTCAGCGCACATCGTGAGGAAAATGTTGATTCACCAGAAAATTTGTTAGATTTGGTTGAAACCTTGAATGCACTGGCGGTGGCATATGACTGTCACGTAGTTGTTTCCACCCATCCCCGTACCAGGAAGCGACTTGATGCGCTTGATATGGGGGATCTTGATCGGCGCATTCAATTCATGAAGCCATTTGGTTTCTGCGATTACATCAAGTTGCAGATGGAGGCGCTGTGTGTTGTGTCTGATAGCGGTACTATTACCGAAGAGGCCTCTTTGCTGAATTTGCCAGCAGTCACCATAAGAAATGCGCATGAGCGGCCTGAGGGTATGGATGTTGGCACACTGATAATGTGCGGCCTCAAAAAGGATCGCGTTCTTGAGGCTGTAAGCGTGATAGGTGCTCAATATGTCAAGGACAAGCGCGTGATGCGCGCTGTAGCCGACTATGAGGCAGGTCCAGTGTCCAAGCAAGTGCTTCGAGTTGTTTTGAGCTATGTAGATTACATAAATCGAACCGTATGGTCTAAGTGAGCTAATTGAGAAAAGCCGCAATTAGCTAAGCGATAATTGCAGGCTAGCAAAGTTTGATCCCTAAAAGTTATGCAAGCATCCTTAATAGAAATCGCTCCCGTCAGCGTGGTTATCCCCTGCTTTCGTTGCTCAAAGACGATAGGTAGAGCAGTTGTGTCAATTGCGAAGCAAACCCAAAAGCCAGCAGAAGTTATTTTGGTTGAGGATGCCAGTGGTGATGACACGTTTGAGGCCTTGCTGAAAATAGAAGTGGAACACAAGGGTTGGGTGAAAGTTATCAAGCTGGATAAAAACAGTGGGGCAGCCAGTGCACGTAACCGTGGTTGGGAGGTGGCGAGCCAAACCTACATAGCATTTCTCGATGCCGACGATGCTTGGCACTCAAGGAAGATTGAAATTCAGTACGCCTATATGGCAGCACATCCGGAAGTTGTGTTAAGTGGGCATGCACACCGAATATTAACAAGAGTTTCAGTAGATTTGGATTGGATAGTGCCAGAGGTTTATGCGGAACACCTTTCAAAGTGGACTATGCTGCTTTCTAACAGATTCGTGACTCCGTCAGTCATGCTTAGGCGTGATATCCCAATGCGCTTTGCCGAAGGTAGGCGACATATGGAAGATCATTTGCTGTGGCTTGAGATTGTCTGTAGTCGCCTCGGCACAGTTAGGATTGACATGGAATTGGCCGCAATATTCAAGTCACCCTTTGGCGCGTCCGGACTGAGCGCACAGTTGTGGTCGATGGAGTTGGGCGAACTGAGTAATTATCGCCATCTATATCTTTCTGGATGTGTTGGGCTGATTATGTGGATGGGGCTGAGTCTGTATTCACTGATTAAATTCGTTCGTCGGTTAATAATATATTGGGGCTATATGAAATGGAAAAACTGACCACCGAGATATCCATCTCGGTGGTCAGCCACATGCAGATTGGTATGATAAAAAAATTGTTGGGCGATATTGAAAGCCATTGCCAAACGTCATCACTGGAACTTTTGCTTACGCTCAATCTTGAAGAGTCCGTACCATTTGATATCCATGGCTTCTCATTTCCTATTACAGTCATTCGCAATGAAAATCCTCTGGGTTTTGCTGAGAATCATAATCAAGCATTCACATATGCAAAGGGACAATATTTTTGTGTGATCAATCCGGATATACGGATTGATCACGATCCCTTTCCAGCGCTTGTTGCCTGTGTGCAAAATCATGTAGTGGGTGTGGCTGCACCGCTGGTGCTAGATAGGAGTGGCAAGATTGAAGATAGCGCGCGACGCTTCCCAAGCCCGCTCAAGATTCTCTGCAAGGCGTTTGGGAAATGCCGAGGAAGTGACTATGCCGTCGAAAGTAAAACTGTCTATCCAGACTGGGTGGGCGGGATGTTTATGCTGCTTCGGCACGAAATATTCCGCCAGTTGGACGGCTTTGACCAGAAATTTTTCCTCTATTACGAGGACGTAGATTTATGTGCAAGAGTGCGGTTAAAGGGGTATGAGGTGGTGCTATGTCCAAACGCAAGGGTAGTGCATGATGCTCGGAGGGATAGCCACCGCAACCTCAGATTTTTTAAGTGGCATTTGACAAGCATGTTGAGATTCTTTTTTTCGTCTGTTTACTGGCGATTGCTGTTTCGTAGAAGTAGGTAGAAGTGAATAATTCGGGAGTTAATTTATGTTAAAGCGTGTATTGGCCAATGTGATAGTGCCTATCGTTGATTTTGTACTTTCGCCGTTAGTTTATCTTGCTGCTATTCTCATGAAGCTGGTGCGTCGCTTAGGAATATGGCGCATGCCGCTGGCTAGGAGCATATTTAATCAGGTAGGTGTTTTTCCTATACGTGATCATTACTATGAGCCGATGTATAACTACAAAAAACATCTGCAACATTCGTTACGTGATGAGAGAAGATTACCCGGAGTCGAGCTGAACGAAAATGTACAGCTTGAATGGTTGAAGAGTTTTAAATATGCCGATGAATTGGTGCACTTCCCCCGTTCGAAGACTATGGACAGATCATACTATTATGACAATCCTAACTTTGCCGAAGGTGATGCGGAGTGTCTATACAGTTTGATACGACATTGCAAACCCAAACGTATCATCGAGATTGGCAGCGGATTTTCGACCCTGATGGCCAGAGCTGCGGTTATACGAAATCAGCAAGATGACCCTGCATACAAGTGTGTGCACCAGTGTATCGAGCCTTATGAAATGCAGTGGCTGGATGGGGTGCAGGGAATTGAGGTCATTCGTCAAAAGGTAGAGGATGTTGATCCCGCACTGTTTCTACAGCTAACTGAGAACGACATTTTGTTCATTGACTCGTCTCACGTGATTAGGCCGCAGAGCGATGTGCTGACCGAGTGCCTAGAAATACTGCCTATTCTTAAGGCAGGTGTGTTAGTCCATATTCATGATATTTTTACGCCGTGTGACTATCTCGATCATTGGCTAATCGACGAGGTGAAGCTGTGGAATGAACAGTATCTGTTGGAAGCGTTCCTTTCGTGCAACCCTCACTACGAAATAATTGCGGCGTTGAACTATCTCAGTCGGCATCATGCAGAAGAAATGGCAAACAGGTTTCCTATGATGCGCATGAATCCGAAGCATCCTGAGCCAAGATCATTCTGGATCAGGAAGGTTGATTAATCTTGAGCAGAGCTGGGCAGGACAAATTGCCGATAGATACTCGTTTGCGGGCGAACAATTTTGACCTGCTGCGTTTCATGTTCGCTTTCATCGTACTGCTGGTGCATTCATATGCGTTATCAGGAGCTGAGCCGCTTTTAATACTAAGTGAAGTCTTATCTTCCGAAATTGCTGTCAAATCTTTTTTTGTCGTCAGCGGATTTCTAATCTTTATGAGTTACGAGAATTCCGCAGGCGCAAAGAGTTATTTTTCAAAGAGGATACGCCGGATTTATCCAGCATATTTCTTCATCGTACTTGCCAGTGTCCTTCTTGGCGCGGTACTGACAAGCACTACATTGCGAGAATATGCCTCCCTGCAGACATTCAAGTACATCGCGGCCAATCTTGTTTTCTTAAATTTCATGCAGCCTACCTTGCCTGGACTATTTGAAAGCAATGCACTGCAAGCCGTTAACGGGGCGCTTTGGACATTGAAGATCGAAGTATTGTTTTATCTTTCGGTTCCCATAATTGTCACAGGATTTCGCAAGTTTGGACGCTTGCCGGTATTAATCACCTTGTATCTTTCATCTGTAGCCTATTCCATGTGGATGAGCAATTTAGCTAACCATACTGGCGCTAATTTTTATCTTGAGTTGCAGCGTCAGCTACCTGGACAGTTGGTATTCTTTCTTGCCGGAGCAGCGGGATACTATTATTTTCAGCACGTTTCCAGATATGGGTCATGGCTGGCAATCCTTGCGGTAGCTGCATTTCTGTCGCAATCTTGGTTGCCTTGGACGGCAGTTCAACCTTTAGCCTTGGCTATAATAGTCATTTATTTTGCATGCATTTTTCAAAATGTTGGGAATTTCGGAAAATATGGTGATTTCTCTTATGGCATCTACATTCTTCATTTTCCGATATTGCAATTATTGGTTGCGTACGGGTTGTTCGTCCAACATCCTTGGCTAGCTCTGTTTCTGGCAGTTGGGATAACGTTTGTGGCCGCGTATTTTCTCTGGCATTTGATTGAAAAACGTTTCCTGCGAAAGTCATCGCATTATGTGGCGGCGAGCCTAGTCTAGGACAATATCCGCCGCCATCGTCGTGTGGCTCAATAATGAAGGTTAATACATGAAATCATCCAGTCTGCTGTGGGTTATTGGTATTGGGATATTGTTCCCGCTTTTTTTCCAATTGTCTGGAGGGATATATAACAGCCATGAAGCGATGACTGATTCTGGTGGCCTGATAAGCCGGTTGCCGCTACCGATCTCGATACTAGCCTGTATGGTGGGGATGTTCATGCTGAGAGTTAGCCGTGGGCGCGCATCTGTAGCCATATTAGTGGTGGGCGCAATGTTGCTTACGATGCTGGCGTCTTTCTTGCTTTCTGGCGCGGGACTAACAGCCTTTGACAAGAGAAAAGTAATTATGATGGCGCAAATTCTGCTTCCAGTCATGGGTTTGGTGCTAGGGCAAATGATCTCTGATGAGCACAAGGTTATCCCTAAAGCGTTCCTTGTCGTGTTGTTGGTAATAGTTCCGTTTCAACTTGTATCAGGTTTTATGCAGGATAGAATTACCTTAACGCATGACTTGTATGTATTCAGTATCTACCAGCATTTCCAATATGTGCCGCTGGTACTAGTGTGTGCCTATATATTAGTGATGGCGAACTTGTGGAGTAGCCATCGAAAAGCAATATATTTCCTCACACCATTGATGGCAATCTATGCCGTGGCAAGTTTTTCGATGCTTACAATGTTCGCATTCTCTGTATTCATGATTGCATTCGGACTTTCTAAGCTGCACAGCGGTGAGGGGCGGGTAGAGGCATTTACGCTTTCTGCAATTGCGTTGATCTGTGTGGCATCGTATATGTCATATATGAAAAACAGTCCAAAATTGCTGAACGATCCTCAGTATATTGGAAAGATGCAAATGCTGGCGAACGGAGAGGAGCCAAGAAACCTCGATGATCGAATGGCTGATTGGGCGTTATTTGGTAGCGGGATAGTTGAAAGCGGGCGTACGCTGTTCTGGGGGCATCCCAGTCCTATTGCGCGCGATGTCAAATCGAGCGCACATAACTGGTATCTGGATATCGCCTATAACTTCGGCGTAGTCTCATGGCTGCCTACACTTCTTTTACTAGGATATTCTGTGTATCTGCTTTGGTTAAAGAGAAAAACGTTACCTGCAGAAACATTATGGCTGGCAATTGTTGTTTTCTATTTGGTCATCGTGGATAGCAACTTCAAGGTCACTTTGCGCCAGCCATATCCTGGGATATTCACATATTTTCTGTGGGGTATGCTGCTTTCGACGTTATTAAGCAAGAGCGCAAAAATAAGACATGCTTAAGCAGAGGGCATTGATAGTCATTCAGTGGCGGATATCAAAATCGTGAGAAAAGGCGGCTACATCAGTTTCGTCGGCGTATTTGGCTCAGCTTTCCTATGGCTATTGAGTTTTAAAGTAGTAGCTTATTGGTTGGGTCCGGCTGGGATTGGTTTGTTTTCTCAGTTACGCCAGATTACCCAGGCGGCTACGGTGGTCGGGGCAATGGGCGGCACGAATGCTGTCGTGCAGGGTTTATCCTCGCGTGATGATGAGTTGGAGCGTCGCCGATTTCGCAACACGGCAAGTCGCATGATTAGCATGACCGGGGTGGGCATGGTGTTTTGTATGTTGGTATTTGCGCAACAGATTACGAATGTGTTTTTGTCTTCAAGCAAACCAGAGTTCGTGATGGCTATACGCTTGATTAGTCTGGCAGTATTGCTGAACGTGGCAGGAACTTATTTGATTGCTGTTCTGAACGGCTATCGATATTTCTTTTTTCTGTCGTTTGCGCAGATCGCAGGCCCATTGGTCATGGCCGTGGCATTGCTGATTATTTATTTCGGTGGAGGTGGCTATAAGCCGGAAATGTTAGCAATGTTACTGATAGTGTGTTTTGCTGTGTTCTGCTTAGCCGGTGCATGGGGTGTGGCGCGGCTCAACGAGTCTCAGCCCACGGATACCCCCAAAGGGCTGGATCGTGTGCAGACGAGGGCCTTTGTCAAGTTTGCGGCCTCGATTATGTTGGCAACACTTTCCACAACACTTTCACTACTGTTGATTCGTTCTTGGATCATAGCAAGTCATGATCTGGCGTTTGCGGGATTGTTCGATGCAGCTTGGACACTCACCTTTAACTATACGACACTGTTCCTTACGGCATGTAGCGTCATATATCTACCGCTGCTTTCAGGCGCAACTAAGGCGCTGGAGCAGAAGTTATATATGCTCAAAACGACCTATCTGGTGCTGAGTGGTGGCAGTCTGATCTGCTACGTGATGGTGGCCTTTAGAAGCCCCCTTATTCATTTGCTCTACAGTCAGGAATTTGAGGCAGCAGGTGATGTATTGACCATTCTGGCAATTGCAATCATTTTGCGAGGAGTGTCGTGGGTCTACGGCACGTTGATTGTTGCCACTAGAGATGCACGAGTGTTGTTGGTGTCCGATATGATTCTGAATCTGGGTCTGTTGGTGCTATGCAGATATTGTCTGCAGCATTATCAGACACTCGAATCCCTGGCGTGGGCATTTGTGATCTGCAATTTATTGTATTTGTTGTTCGTGATTGAATATGCATGTCACAAAAATCCCCTGTTGCGTCGTCGTCAAGTCTGGCCTATGACTATAGTAGCTGCGCTTCCCTTGGCAGTCCTCGGCAGCACGTCTTGGTTGCTGCTGTTGGCTGGACCAGTAGTTAGCGGCGCAGCATTCTGGGAGTATATGAAAGTTGATAAATGAAAAAATTACGATTGGACATAGAGAGATTTTACCGACTGTCGGGAGATGAGAGGCCAATTTCAAGTGTACGACTCTTTCGCTCCTGTTTTAACCCGCGCATCGCTCCAGTAGTGTTAATCAGGTTAGCAGAGTTTTTTTATCGCCACAAAATTGTTCCAATGTACAAGGTATGTGCAGTATTGAATGTTGTGCTATTCGGCCTAGAAGTGTCGCCCCGCGTGAAGATTGGCGGCGGATTATTCCTGCCTCATACAGTAGGTACGGTTATCGGTGCTAAGGAGGTCGGTGAGTGTGTAACCATCATGCAGGGTGTTACTTTAGGTGCTAAAGAGCCGGATATGCAGTTTACATCTGCGATGCGGCCCATAATCGGTAATCATGTCACGATAGGCGCAGGCGCAAAGGTAATCGGCCGAGTTAAAGTTGGCGATTACTCCAAGGTCGGTGCCAATGCCGTTGTCCTAGAAGACGTACCCCCACAATCGGTGGCGGTTGGTGTTCCAGCTAGAGTGATAAGACAGGGAAAAGAAGAGTGATGTCCGGGAACGAGCGGCTAATAACTAGTTCATGGTTGGGGCGGAGGGCTCAATGAACATATTGGTAACTGGGGCAAATGGATTTGTAGGTAAAGTACTTTGTTCTGCTTTGCTAAGCAAAGGTAATTACGTGGCTGGTGTGGTGCGACAAAGTATTTACAATAGTCCGCAGGATGCAATGAGTGATACCGTTGTGATTAGAGAGATAAATGCAGTCACAGATTGGACCTCTGCACTTAAAAATAGAGAGTTGGTATTTCATTTGGCGGCACGAGTGCATGTGATGAAGGATGTATCGGCGGACCCACTCGCCGAGTTTCGCAAGGTCAATCTGCATGGCACGGAGAATTTGGCACGTCAGGCAGCACGTGCGGGTGTGAAGCGATTGATCTACGTCAGCTCCATCAAAGTAAACGGCGAAGGCACATCTGGCACAGCATTTTCCGAACTCGACACACCCAATCCTCAAGACCCTTACGGCATCTCCAAATGGGAAGCCGAACAGGCGTTGCATCGTGTGTCTCAAGAAACTGGATTGGAAATCGTCATCGTGCGTCCGCCGCTGGTTTATGGTCCCGGTGTGAAGGGCAATTTCATCAGCTTGTTCAAAGCTATCAGCAAGGGCTTGCCGTTGCCGCTGGCAGGGGCGGATAACGCGCGCAGCTTGGTGTATGTCGGCAATTTGGTCGATGCGCTGATTACTTGTGCGACGCATCCTGCGGCGGTAGGTAAAACTTATTTGCTGAGTGATGGCGCGGATGTTTCTACCGCGACATTGACTAAAGAAATTGCCATCGCGTTGCAGTGCACTAATCGCACATTCAATTTTCCACCGGCTATATTGCGTGCAATCGCATCGCTCGTAGGCAAGACAGCACAAGTCGACAGATTGTTCGGTTCGCTGCGTATCGATAGTCACAAGATACGTGATGAATTGAATTGGACTCCGCCGTATACCTTGCAACAAGGACTGAAAAAAACGGCAGATTGGTATTGCGCTACGCAGACGAAGTGATGCGTCTAGCCGATAAGTTTTGTGAACGCGGACACAACTTCTTTTACGCTAGGCGAGCTGTTGATACCGCCCAGATTTGTCGTTAGCTTACCTTCATAAACACCCGTCAGTACAGGATTAGTCGCGGTATAAATACCTATCGTGGGTTTGTTCAGTGCCGCTGCAAGATGGGCAATGCCAGTATCTACACCGATGACCGCATGAGCAGCCCCCAGCAAAGCGGCGACCTCGTTCAAATTCATTTTCGGTGTGCAAATTGCGTTAGGAATTTGCGCGGCTAATCTAGCTGCGCGCGCCTGTTCACTCGCGTTCCCCCACGGCAAGATGCTGCGTATGCCTAGTTGCTGAAAGTGTTTTCCCAGTTCTATCCAGTTAGACTCTGCCCATAATTTGTCGTCACGACTGGTGGCGTGTAACAGCACTACATATTGCCCTTCTGTAAGCCAAGTGGGGCGCGGTTGTGTCGGCGGGACGATGCCGAAATCGGCTGTATCGGGCAGGGCGTAATCCAAGCTGGATGCGACTAGTTGACGATTGCGTTCTACGGCATGTTGTTCGCGCGCGACCGTAAAAGTCTTTTGGTAAAAAACCGTAGCGAGTGGTTCACGCGCACTGTCGCGGTCATAGCCGCAACGTAATCCATGCGCATGAGACATGAGTAACGCGCTCTTGAATAAGCCTTGAGTGTCGATTACGAAATCATATTGCTCAGAGGCGAGATTTTTGCGGAATGCTCGTATCTCGTGCCAAGTAGATGAAGCAAACAGGTTGCGTCGCCAGCGTCTTACCGCCACTGGTATCACCTTGCGCACCTTGGGGTGCAGCGCAGGCAAGGCGGCGAAACCTTCCTCTATTAGCCAGTCGATCTGCGCATCAGGGTAGTGACGAACGATGTCGCTGACCACTGGTAAATTGTGGATGACATCACCGAGAGATGAGGTCTTGACTAGCAGAATGCGAGGAGCGGAGAGCGTATGCAAAATATTCGCGTGAGTGATGTGCAAGTCGTGCATCTTAAAGGATGAGGTACTCCGTTAGGAAGCGGCTCAATACAGGCAGTCGCTAATGTTAGAATGCCGCACCCATAATTTACACGGCTACCTATGTCACATTATCCACCGATGATCTCTGCGCTAGTCACGCTGCTCTTGACATTATATTTGTCACTGAACAAGGACGGCACGATCAAAGATATCCCTAATGAACGATCACTACATACCGAGCCCGTGCCACGTGTAGGTGGCATAGGCATCATGGCCGGTGTGCTGGGCGGCTGGAGTATGTTGCTGCACGAATTAAATCTGTGGGTAGTGTTGCCTATGCTGGCCCTGTTCGCTATGTCCTTGCTGGACGATATGAAAGGGCTCGCCCCCAAGACCCGATTGATTGGTCACTTTGTTGCTGCAATCGTGATGATGGCGGGAGTAGGTTTAGCCTGGTACTGGTGGCTGCCAGTGTTGCTGTTCATTGTGTGGATGACCAATCTGTATAACTTTATGGATGGTGCGGATGGTCTGGCCGGTGGTATGGCGATGTTTGGTTTTACCATGTATGGTTTTGCCGCACTGCGCAGCGGAGTAGTCGAGGGTGAAGCTTTTGCCATGATCTGCTTCACTGTGGGTGCTGCCGCAATGGCGTTTTTATACTATAACTTCCATCCAGCAAAAGTGTTTATGGGCGATGCAGGTTCAATTCCATTGGGCTTCCTAGCCGCAACTCTGGGTGTGCTGGGCTGGACACATGGCTATTGGCCGATCTGGTTTCCTATTTTAGTGTTCTCACCTTTTGTGGTCGATGCGACTGCCACTCTAGTTATGCGTGGAAGTCGCGGGCATAAACTTTCACAGGCGCATCGCAGTCACTATTACCAACGTTTGATTTTGAGTGGATGGAGTCATCAAAGTACCGCGATATTGGAATACATATTGATGTTCTCAGCAGGTGCCTCTGCTTTGTGGGCAATCGGGGAGGATGCAGCGACGCAAGGTAATCTATTAGCTATTTGGGGCGCGATTTATATCGCCCTGTCGATGTGGATAGATAAGCGTTGGCGCAATCATGAGGCACAACAAGGTCGATAACATGCTGCGTAAATCTAACACCCGAACATTGATGGCTATGTCGCATGACCTGATTGCGGCGTTGCTGGCATGGTCCTTCGCATATCTATTGCGATTTAACTTTGAACTACCACCCGAATACCTGGCTGAGTTGAAGTTAACGGTGTTGTGGGTAGTCGGATTACAACTGATAGTATTTTGGAAGTTCGGTTTGTATCGCGGTATATGGCGTTACGCCAGTCTGCATGACCTGCGCCGTATAGTGCTGGCAGTTTTACTTGCTGCAACCATCATTCCTTTCATGTTATGGATGGCTCGAACTGATGTGGTTGCACCCCGTTCAGTGTTGATATTAGATCCGATATTGCTGGTAGCAATGATGGGTGGCAGCCGTTTGTTCTACCGCTATTGGAAAGAAACGCGTGGTCGGTCGGGTTTGAAGCTGGCTGCGGAACCGGTGCTGGTATTGGGCGCTGGCGATGCAGCAGTGAGCCTATCTAAAGATTTAAGCAAAAATCCTGCTTGGCAGCTGATAGGGTTCCTTGATGACGATGTGAGCAAGAAAAATTATGTGCTTAACGGAATCAAGGTGTTGGGTAATCTAGAAAGCCTTGGGCATTGGGTCAAACACTACAGCATAGAGAAGGTCATCATAGCGATGCCTTCTAGTTCGCATCAGCAGCGTCAACGTGCCATCAAAATTTGCCAGGCTGCGGGTGTGCATGCATTGACTGTCCCCTCTTTCGACGATCTGATGAGTGGCAAAGTAGGCGTATCGCAATTGCGCGCCATTGAGTTAGATGACCTATTAGGTCGCGATCCTGTCAGTTTGGATAAAACCGGTTTGCAAGAACTATTGGCTGGTAAGGTTGCGATGGTGACAGGTGCGGGTGGTTCTATAGGTTCAGAATTGTGCAGGCAGGTCGCTGTCTTTGACCCCGCAACATTGGTGTTGTTTGAACAGAGTGAGTTCGCTTTGTATACGCTCGAACAGGAAATCAGGCAGACCTTTCCGGGACTGAATTTCGTTTGCATCATAGGTGATGTGCGGGATGCCGCGCGTGTCGCGGAGGTGTTGCATATCTACAATCCTTCCGTAGTGTTCCACGCTGCTGCCTATAAGCATGTGCCTATGATGGAACAGAACAACGCTTGGCAGGCGATACGTAACAATGTGCTGGGTACATGGACAGTGGCGCATGCGGCACAACGCCAAGGAGTCGCCAAGTTCGTATTGATATCAACCGATAAGGCAGTCAATCCAACTAACGTCATGGGGGCTTCCAAGCGACTTGCCGAGTTGGTGTGTCAGGCACTACAACCATCAGGCGGTACTCGTTTCGTGATGGTACGTTTCGGCAACGTGCTTGGTAGTACAGGGAGTGTGATTCCAAAATTTCGTGCTCAGATCGCGGCAGGTGGGCCCATCACCGTGACTCATCCCGAAATCACACGTTACTTCATGTCTATACCAGAAGCTGCGCAACTGGTTCTACAAGCAGGTTTGATGGGGCAGGGCGGCGAGATATTTGTGCTGGACATGGGGGAGCCCGTCAAGATAGTCGATTTGGCCAAAGAGCTGATACGACTCTCTGGCATGGGCGAAGAGGATATCAAGATTGAATTCAGCGGCCTACGTCCTGGTGAGAAGTTGTACGAAGAGCTCTTGGCCGACGATGAGCAGACGTTACCTACCCCGCATCCTAAGCTTCGTATCGCACAAGCAAATCAGGCGGATGCAGCATGGTTGATGCGTCTGTTGGAATGGACTGCTGCGACTTCCAAGCCTGACGTTGAGGTGCGTGCGGACTTGACTGGCTGGGTACCCGAGTATCAACCCTATTCCGAGGACATTGCCGGCAAATGAATTTGAGTCTGACATTGCAGCGCAAGCTGATGCCGCATCTGCGCAACAGTGCCGCAATCATAGGCCTCTCTGTTGCTGTCTCGACGGCGCTAGATAATCTGCTATTGGCAATCGTTTTACTTGGGTTGTTTTTCAGTGCACCGCAAGTTTGGCGTATCACACTACGCAATCCAGTAGCGCGTGCGGCAATGCTATTGTTCGCCTTGCTGGCAGTGGGTGTAAGTTACGGTGATACAACTATAAGCGAAGCCTTGGGCAAACTCGGCAAATATATAGACCTGGCATTTGTACCCTTGTTTATGCTCATGTTCACCAACGGCAGAGTCCGTGTCTTCGCTGAGCGGGCATACATGGCAGGGATGGCGCTGACGCTGCTCCTTTCATATTTGATCGGATTGCAGTTGTTGGGTATCCAACCCTGGATGAGCGATATGGCCACGGTCGATAATCCGGTGGTATTCCACAGCCACATCACCCAGAACAACATGATGGCATACGCTGCTTTTCTAGCGTTGTTGAAATGTCGTGATGCCTTAAGTAAAGAGATGCGTGTGGCTTGGGCCTCATATGCGATATTGGCCATGGCGAATGTGTTATTCATGGTTCAGGGCCGTACTGGCTACCTGATATTGTTGGTACTGTTGTGCTGGTTCGCTTGGGTCACTTGGGCAAGGCGTGCGCAACTGCAGGGCAAGCCTTGGGGGTGGAAGCAGGGCGCGACAGGATTGAGCATAACCATCTTGTTAATCGCCAGTGCGTATATTGCATCGCCGCGTTTGCATGATCGCATGAGCTTGGTAGCACAGGAATTCCAAGCATGGCACCCCAATGAAGAGATAGTGACCTCGTCAGCAGGTACGCGCTTAAACTTTTACTACAATGCGGTACAAATCTTTGCAAAGCATCCGATATTGGGTGTGGGTACAGGTGGTTTCGAGGCTGCATTTACTGAGCAAATTAAGGATACAGATCTGCTCACGACGCCCAACCCACATAACGAGTACCTTTTGATTGCTGCGCAAACTGGCGCCATAGGATTAGCACTGTTGCTGTATTTGTTCTATACGGTTTGGCGCACCGCTCCGCGTTTAGAGAGCAACTACCTACAAGATGCTGCGCGCGGTCTGGTATTGGCGTACATGATTAACTGCGCGCTCAATTCAGCCTTGCATGATCATGCCGACGGCTTGTTCTTTGCTTGGATGGTGGCACTCTTGTTCAGCGGCATCAGCGCGAAACAGCATGCTTAAGCTCTCAGTCATTATCATTGTCAAAAATGAGATACAGAATATTCGAGCCTGCTTAGAGTCCGTCTCTTGGGCGGATGAGGTCATTGTGGTCGACTCAGGGAGTGATGATGGAACACCAGACGTGTGCCGTGCATTGGGTGCACGCGTTTATGTGCATGATTGGCCGGGTTTCGGTATACAGAAGAACCGCGCGCTAGCTTACGCGCAACATGATTGGGTGTTGTCACTTGATGCGGATGAACGCGTGACGGCTGAGGTGCGCACTGAGATCGAGTCGGCGATGAACGGTGACAAGGATGGCTATTACCTACCAAGATTGTCGCAATTTTGTGGCCGCTTCATCCACCATTGCGGTTGGTATCCAGATTATGTGTTGCGTTTATTCAGACGTACTCAGGCGCGCTTCACTGAAGATCTGGTACACGAGCAGGTGTTGTTGCAAGGCCAAAGTGACTATCTGAAAGCGCCATTGCTGCACTACACATACTTGGATGCTGCGGATGTGGAACGCAAAACTATGCAATATGCGGCGGCAGGAGCTCAGCAAAGTTATCTGCGCGGCAAGCGTGCTCATATATGGGACGCGCCATTGCGTGGCACGTGGGCGTTTATCCGTACTTTGTTGCTACGAGTAGGTTTTTTGGATGGCATCGCAGGTTATCGTATCGCCTGTATGAATGGCAGAACCACTTATTTAAAATACCAGATGTTGCGCAGCCTCGCGCAAAACGACTAAGACAAACGCCGTTTCAAGGCACTTCTAAAGACCTCTCTGCGCAGTTCACTTGTATCCTCTGGCTCTGGCAAATCCATCGCCGTCGCAAGCTGTCCTCTACGCAGGTAATAGCGATCAAAAACAGACTGACGCAGACCCCATTTGTGCAGGAACATCTTGCCGCCGTCGTTCTTTTTGACCTTGCCGGTTGATTTGCATTGGAAGTGATAGACCAAGGAGTCGCCAACCCCCAAGAATACGCGACAACCTGCGTGCCAAAGTTTCATCGAGAAGTCATTGTCACTACTCATACCAGGTGAAAATTCGCTGCTATAGCCGCCCACCTTGTGCCACCAGCGTCGGGTCACCAAGGTTGGTGGCCAGGTTGCGCCTACCCAGTCAGGCTTGTTGTATGTTTTGAGTTCGGCCAACAGCGCGGCTTCATCAAACTGATCCGCTTCCGTGCCGTAGTTTCTGACGATCACGCAGGGGTTGCCAGTATCGCGCGGCTCTATCATGGTGCCCGAAAGCATGAATAGATCGGTATCTAATTGTGCAACCTTGGCAAGCAAGGCTGTGTCCCAGCCGGGGCAGCAATACATATCATCATTCAGATACAGGATGTAATCTTGAGTCGCATGCATCGCCGACTCATTCACGGCTAGGCAGATGCCTATATTCTCAGGTGAAGCTGTGTAGGTGATGCCCTGCTCTTGTACCCAAGCTAAGGAGCCATCGCTACCATCGTTTACATGGATGATGATCTGATGTGGATGAGCGGAATTCTCACGGATGCTACGTACGCACAATTTGAGCAGTTCCAGATTATTCCAAGTGGGGATGAGGATAGAGAACATGGGCGGCCTATGAAGTGAAAGGTTTACGAGCACGGAGCAATATATTCTGCCCGCTAAAAGGTCTGCTTGTTTGAGCGCGCTCTTCTGCTAACTCTTTGCGGTATCCCCATTTCAGCGCTTCAAATTCTTCTAGCCAAGACAATTGCTTTTGCTCGTGGATTTGACGGCTGACGCGGTATACCACAGCCGAACCTGCAGAGTAACTACGCGCTTCATCGATGACGAAACCTGCACGTTGCGTCAACCTGCTCAAAGACTCAACTGAGAATAAATGCAGATGACGGGGTGCTTCCCAACCACGCCATGCAGGACCGAACTCAGCCGCACCTATGCTCTCAACGTTGGGGGTGGTCATCACCAGTAGGCCGCCGGGTTTTAAGATGCGCAAGCATTCCTTGAGTGTGGTGAGCGGGTCATATAGATGCTCTATCGTTTGACTGAGCGTGATGACATCGTAGGTGTCAGCCTGTAACTGGCATTGAGGAAGGTCGCCGACATAAGTCTTGATGCCATACTTGGACGTTACCTTAGTTGTCGCCTGTTCATCGAAATCGGTTCCCTCGACCAACCAGCCGCGGCTTTTCATGCGTCTTAGGAATCGGCCACCACCGCAGCCCACATCTAAGAGCTTGCCATTTGCTTCGCCCGTTAAAGTCATGAAACGCAGAGCATCGGCATCTCGCTTCAGCCCGGACTTCATCCAAGTCGGCAGCAGCACTAGTTTCAGTAATCGATGCGCCAGACTGAGTGTAGCTTTGCCGAAACGCGCGCCAGATTTGCGGGTATGGGTGTGGTAACTGGCATAGGCTTTCCACAATTCCTCAGGCGGTGGCGCGGGATCCAGCCAGCAAGCTGAACAATCTGGATTGCTACAACGTTGGAAGCCCCATATTCCTTCGAGGTTGCCATCTGGATCTTTGATGTCTGTTTGTAAGACACTCCCAGTAGAGCCACAAAGATCACAAAGGGGTTTAGGTTGGCTTGCTATAATTGCCATTTCGCAGTTTTGATAGAGCTGTTCATTAGTCGCATTCTAAACGACCCCCTTGGAATATTAGATACAGAATGAAAATTATTCACATCGTTCGACGATATGGCCCAGTGGGTGGCATGGAGCGTTATGTTTGGGAAACGATACTTGAACTGGCTAAGCGCGGTCATGAGCAGACGGTGATCTGTCAGCGATGCCATGTAGAGAAACCAGCGGGTATAACAGTAGTTGAGCTGGGTGACATGGCGATCCGTCCGCGTTGGGTTGGATCGTTGCGCTTTAGTCACCGCGTATCAGCTTGGTTCAAAATGCATCACTCTCAAGATGCATTGGTGCATAGTAATGAGCGCGTGAATGTCCATCAGATCACCACTATCCACGGTCCGCCATTTGCCAATGTGTTAAAAAAGCCTTGGTGGAAGCGGGTTTCCATACGCGTCGCCATGCAACTTTTCTTAGAGCGGCGCGAGTTGTACAAGGCTCAGCTTATCGTTCCGAATTCACCTAGCATCAAGCGGCAGCTCCTGCATTACTATCCAGAGTATGCGTCAAAAATGACCGAGCCCGTACTGCCCGGCGTGGTCGCCGGCATAACGCGTGCTGCAAGCAATGTTTCCGCAACTGGTGGTGTGGTCGGATTCGTTGGGCATGAATGGAAGCGCAAGGGATTGCGCTTGGCGATACAGATTGTTGAGCGCTTACGCCAGATTAGGCCTGATGTGCAGTTGCTGGTGGTCGGTGCCAATGCCACTGAGATAGCACCCTTGTTCAGCGCTTGGGAAGGTGGATATAAATTGATGGAGTGGTGCGAGCAGCCTCCCTACGCCGATATAGGCGTGTTGCTGCATCCTGCAGCAGTTGAACCTTACGGTATGGTCATATCTGAGGCTATGGCGGCTCGCGTCCCAGTGGTGATATCTGATGTTTGTGGCGCAGCTGAACAAGTTCATGTCGACTCAGGTGCTGTGCTTTCTTTGCATGCAGATGTACAGGATTGGGTTAAGGCAGTCGACGCGCAATTGTCACGTACGGACCTACCCTCGGCATATAGGCATGGCTGGGATAAGGTCGCAGAGGAAATGGAAATGAACTATCGCAAGATAGCACTTAAGAAGATATGAAACGCATAACATCTATTTACTCTGTTGGCATCGAAAAATTTGTTATGTTGTTGCTGCTGATTTACCCAGTCTGCATGCTAATGGTACGTGGCGGCATGAATGCTGTGTTTATCCTTATGCTCCTACTTACAATTGTTGTTGCGGTAATTCGCCCAAGTGGTTTACCCAAAATCACTTGGTGCAAAGAGTGGACATATTTTGCGTGTTCGATGTTATCTATGACGATAGCTACATTACTTAGTCAAGTAGCTAATCACCAGTATGGCGCGCACGCATATGATGCGATTTCACGTTATTGGTTGGCTGTACCCATACTATTGTTAATGCAGCGGATTGAAGTACAGATTTTCGAGGTGCTGAGATTCGCTTTCCCAATTGCAGCTATTGTCGGTCTAGCATCGATTTCTGAGATCGGTGGGGGCCGATACGGTATATCGAGTTTAGATTTGATCCATTTTGGAGATTTTGAGTTGCTTTTGGGCGTGTTGTCTTTGCACCTCATGAAGCCACACACCAGTAAGCAATGGTATTTATCACTGCTGGGCTGGTGTGGTTTGGTAGCGGGTATTGCCGCTTCATTGTTGTCGGGTTCTAGAGGTGGTTGGCTAGCAATACCAGTGTTTGTCATTATATATTTTTCAATAAATAATCCCCGTAATGCTTTGCGAACTATCAGTATCACTTTTGCTGCAGCGGTATTGGCAATTGCAGTGTTGCTTTCGTTGAGTGATTCGTTTAGTCGCCGTATGAGTGAAATGGCTCAAGATTTTAAGGTGATTGGGGTTGAAAAGAGCGATAGTGATACTGGTATTCGGCTGCAACTATATGTAGCAGCAGCTGAGGTGTTCTTCAGGCACCCGTTGTTTGGGGTGGGCCCAGAGGGGTTCGCTCTGGAGATGCAGCCCATGCTTGACGCTGGCAAAATCACGCCACAAGCTGCAAATTACGGAAGGGGAGAAGTGCATAGCGATTTGTTAGCTAAGGCTGCCGGAATGGGGACTTTAGGCGTAGCTGCACTACTAGCAACTTACTTGGTGCCACTTTGGTTGTTCTTAAGAGTCTGTCACTCTGGGAATTTCATCATTCGGCGTGCTGCATTGTCTGGGGTAACTTTTATCGTGGGCTTTATGATTTTTGGATTAACCGTTGAATTCCTATCGCTTACCTTAGTTACGGCCTTCTATAGCTTCACGCTTGCAGTGTTATTGGCTGTTTGTTACAACATCCACCATCCATTAAATCAAGGCGGTAAGCATGTTTAGTATTGTGATTCCCAGTTGGAATAATCTGCCTTACCTGAAATTGTGCGTAGAGAGCGTGCGCAAAAATTCCAAATTTGAACACGAGATACTTGTCCACTTGAATGATGGCTCGGATGGTTCATTGGCATGGGTACAAGCGCAGGGCCTCAGATATACGCAGTCTGCGAAGAACGTTGGTGTATGTCTTGCACTGAATCATGTGGTCGCCCAAGCGAGCCATGATTGGGTGCTGTTCATGAATGACGATATGGTCGCTGCGCCGGGTTGGGACCAAGCCTTCGTTGAAGCGATAGATTCAGTTGACACTGACCTCGCTTTGTTCTTTGGTACGCTGATACAGCCTGAAAATGGTGGTAATG
This sequence comes from uncultured beta proteobacterium, assembly GCA_963740305.1. Taxonomy (GTDB): domain Bacteria; phylum Pseudomonadota; class Gammaproteobacteria; order Burkholderiales; family Gallionellaceae; genus Gallionella. Next base: position 110,008 of record CAVUDR010000010.1, read on the forward strand.
GGATTATCATCAAACAGGACTTCGGCCGCACCCCTGAGCAGTTCGATGAAGCACGCTTCCTAAAGGAATATAAGCAGGTCACATACACAGACAAGCAGGGGGCAGCCTCACAACCAACACTATTTAACAAGAAGTGGTGGAATATGCTGGGGGGCTATAGTTTGGAGTTCTCGCCTGGGATGAGCAGCGACGACGATCTGCTGATGAAATTCTGTGTCGCAGGTTGCAGGACGGCGCGCATCGTCGGCGACAGTCGCTTCTATCATTTCGGTTGCGCGAGTACTGGGCGTATCAAACATAATTTAGGTGGACGGATATTCGTGATGAAGTGGGGTATCACGCAGATCGAGTTTCATCGCAGATACCTGCCGTCACTAGGAAGTGCCAACGGTGGTGTCGCTGCTGACAATCCCTACAACTGCGTGCGCGGTACTTGGTTGGGTAAGTTACGCCGCGCTGGTTATGCCTTGCGATACAACTACCCGTTGGAAGATATAGAAGCTTGGGATGCGATGCCGGGCAAAGGCGATTGGACGAAAAGCGACTAGCGTGCCGTTTGCATGGTTTGGTGGATGGCCTCACCCATCATCAGGTATCCCGTGGGTGAAAAGTGCGTGTTGTTGGCCGGATATAGGTCTGTCGTCTTTTCTCGGATGGCTTGCTGTGTCATTGCCAGCAAGTCAGGCGCATTGAATCTAGCATGTGCCTTCTGCCAGAACTGCTTGTCATTGTGAAGGTAGGCAGTGGTTTTGTTCGGGACGAAAACCCAAATCGTAGTGAATCCCTGCAAACGTGTATTCAGTAGGGCGATATTCTCCAGTGCCTCATCAGCGATCTCTTCTGGTTTGTCGTAGGACAAGAACAGCGCATCTTGGCAACTCGCATGACTGAATAGCTGGCAGCCACCTGGCACACGTGCCAGAGTGACCTCGTTAGGTAGTTGCCAGGATTTGAAATCGCTGTCGCTACTCAGTTTTTCGTATTGCCAAGCGTGATAGCGTGTCTCTATGCCTGTTGATAGTTTTCCAGAATAATTGCCTTGGTGCACATCAAATGACGAATGCGGAGGGTAGTGCTGCATATCAGTGGTTGGAAGTAGGTGGTAAGCCATTTTTTCGCAGGCTTTGGACTTTGCCAAATCACTCACCAGATTGCGTTCTATTGATTCAATGATGAGGTATTTCCCTTTGTAGCCTTGTCCGCGCAGCCATGGCGTGATGTCCTCGCATATCCCGCGCATACTCTCCCAAGACTCCGTGCGTACTTTCAAATCTCTTTTGGTCAGTGCTGTTTGCCATAATCTGCTTTCAGAGAAACTGTCTCCTATAACCAGTACATCGGCATCTTTCATTGCCGCCTGCTGCATCAGCTTGATATCAATCTTTGGTTGTGGCTTAGTCCAACCAAATTGCGCTTCGGGCAACAAGGCCATGCGCGTAAGTTCCCCCTCGAACGTGGCGAGTGGTAGCAAATAAAATCCTATTGCTCCGTAAGCAAGGATGGTGGCGGTAACTAACAGTGAGAAAAGTTTTGCGTTCTTCATGTTCAAAACTGGAAATAGAGGAAAGGGCTGTAGCTGCCAAACTGATCGATGGCGATATACAGGGCTAGGACGATAAAGCCCCATAGCAATACCGATAGTGCCATGCCTTTATCGATGAATCTGACCTTGGTGGAGTTGGGTAGCAGGAACACACACAGCAAGCCGGGTATCAGTAAACGTAACAAATCTCGGCCCGACAAATTCGTCAGCACCAGCAGATTGCCATGCACGACCGCATCGAAGCTGATGGGTCGTGCTGCAACGCCATACATGGCTTTGAGCATGATCATCGCCTGAGTGATATCCGCGGCACGGAACACCACCCATGCGGAAACCACGGCAATGAAAGTGATCGCACCACCTGTTAGGGCGCCTAACCATCCTGGTATCCAGCGCAAATATTTGTCCGAGATTAGTTCTCGCCACAAGTGGTTGATGGTTAGATAGAGCCCATGTAATGCCCCCCAAACAATGAATGTCCAGCCTGCGCCGTGCCAAAGACCGCCTAGTAACATCGTGACCAACAGATTGAGATAGCGACGAAATTTACCCAGTCTGTTACCACCCAAAGGAATGTAGAGATAATCACGCAGGAAGGTAGATAGCGTGATGTGCCAGCGCCGCCAAAACTCTATGATGCTAGTCGCCTTGTAGGGCGAGTTGAAGTTGATAGGCAATCGGATATTGAACATAAGCGCGATACCCAGTGCCATGTCTGTGTATCCAGAGAAGTCGAAATAAATCTGCAGCGTGTAGGCCAATGCGCCTGACCATGCTTCATAGATGGTCGGCAAAGTTCCGGTGCTGGCGCCCAGTTGTGTGCCATCGAAGATGGCGGTGGCAAATGGAGCTAGGTTATCGGCCCATAGTACCTTCTTACATAAACCGAGCGTGAATAGGATCAAGCCAGTCGCTACATTGTTCCAATTGATGCGGTAGGTCGTGCTTAATGCGAACTGGGGCATCATGTCTTTGTGATGCAACACCGGACCGGCGATCAGATGCGGAAAATAGGTCACGAACAAGGTGTAGTGCATGAAGTTGAATTCTTTTACTTTGCCTTGATAAGTGTCGACCAGAAACGCGATCTGCGTGAAAGTGAAGAAGGAAATACCTAAGGGCAAGATGACATCATTGATCTGCCAAGTCGTATGGGTGACTAGGTCGAGGTTGCTGATGAAGAAATTCGCATACTTATAATAGCCCAGCAGACTTAGATTCACCGAAATCGCCAGTATCAGCACATGCTTCTTGCTAAGCTTGCTGGCAGCCGCATCGTATCGTCCCAACCAAAGTCCAAACCCATAATTGCCGATGATGGATAGCATCAGCAGACCTACATAGATCGGATTCCAATAGCCGTAGAAGAACAGCGAAGCGAGGGCGAGCCAGGTTGCGGCATAGACGTGACTGATGCGCGCAAGTTGAAAGAAGCCCAGCAAGGTGAGCGGTAAAAAAAGGAAGATGAAGCCGTAGGAATTGAATAGCATCGATTAGACTCTAGGGGCTGTGAGAAACGGAAGCAAATGAAGGGTGTTGGGTTTCATCTGAATTCTATTAAAATCTGATACGCTATTTTACAGACAAACACTTGGGTAACGTGATGGCTATCTACGCGATAGGCGATGTGCAGGGCTGCTATACAGAGCTGAGACGGTTGATGGACAAGATCGCTTTCGATCCTGTGCATGACCAGCTTTGGTTCGTTGGCGACTTGGTGAACCGTGGTGCGGAGTCACTGGCAGTGTTGCGCCTAGTGCGTTCATTAGGCGAGCGTGCAGTCACCGTGCTGGGCAATCATGATCTGCATCTGCTCGCAGTCGCCGATGGTATCGCTAATCCACACCCGAGTGACACGCTGGATGAGATCCTCGCAGCCCCCGATTGCGCCGAACTATTAGACTGGTTGCGTTACCTGCCATTGATGCATGTAGATGGCGAGCATGTGATGGTGCACGCTGGTTTGTTGCCTGCTTGGACGGTCAAGCAAGCGCGCGCTTTGGCGGCAGAAGTCGAGGCGCATCTGCGTGGCAAAGAGCACAAGAAGTTCTTCGAACATATGTATGGCAATCAGCCCAATGCTTGGGATGAGTCCTTGTCTGGGTACAAGCGGCTGCGTGTCATCACCAATGCCTTTACGCGCATGCGTGTGTGCACCGTAGCAGGTGAGATGGAGTACAAGTTTAAGGGTGAAACTCACAAGATACCGTCGGGCTATATGCCATGGTTTGCGGTGCCCGAGCGTGCCAGTGTTGATGCGACAGTGGTTTTCGGTCACTGGTCGGCATTGGGATTGATGGTGCAGCCGAATCTGATTGCGCTCGATACCGGTTGCTTGTGGGGTGGGCCGTTGACGGCGATACGTTTGTCAGACCGTAAGATCTTCCAAGTCCCTTCCGAGAACCCTATACAGGCTGAGCATGGTTGAGCTAGGTACGGCTACGCAGGATATGAGTTGTTTGCGACGCACTGCGGCACGCAGTCTTTACACGCTAGTACTGTTCATGTTGTTGCCTTTCATCTTCATCAAGTTGCTATGGCGTGCGAGGTTGCAACCGGAATATCTGCAGCATGTGGGAGAGCGCTTTGGTTTTTATAAGGTGCGTAGCGAGCGGCCAGTGATCTGGTTGCATGCGGTGTCTGTGGGCGAGACGCGCGCCACGGTCAGTCTGGTCAACCAGTTGCGTCATCATTATCCGCAGCACCAGATACTACTGACGCATACCACGCCCACCGGACGTGCGACCTCGGAGCAGCTATATGCTGATAACGTCATCCGTGTCTACCTGCCATATGACTATCCTTTTGCGGTGCGCCGCTTCCTACGTCATTTCCAGCCCGAGCTGGGTATGCTGATGGAGACCGAGATCTGGTTCAACCTGATACACAGCTGCAAGCGTGAACAGATCCCACTGCTACTGCTGAATGCGCGTATGTCGGAGAAATCCTCTATAGGCTATGGCCGTTTCAATACTCTGACACGAGAGGCGCTGCAGTCATTGTGTGCGGTCGCTGCGCAGACTGAGACCGATGCGCAGCGTCTGCTTACCTTAGGTGCACGGCAAGTCCGTGTGATGGGCAATCTGAAGTTCGACATCGTGCCTCCGCGCGTGATGCAGGAATTGGGGAGGGTGTTGCGCGAGCGTTTTGGTGAGCATCGCAAGGTATTTCTGGCAGCCAGTACCCGTGAAGGTGAGGAGGCGCTGTTGTTGAACGCATGGAAGGCTACAGATACCTTGTTGGTGATTGTTCCTCGTCACCCGCAACGCTTCAGCGAAGTGGCCGAGCTCATTAACAAGCACGGCTTGATGATGCAGCGACGCAGCCAAAGTGAGGCCGTGCCGCTGGATGTGCAGGTGGTACTGGGCGACAGCATGGGCGAGATGTTCGCCTATTACATCGCATCTGATTTGGCTTTCATCGGTGGCAGTTTGCTACCCTTTGGCGGTCAGAATCTCATCGAAGCCTGCGCGGTAGGCACGCCGGTGTTGATAGGTATGCACACTTACAATTTTGCTGACGCCACTCGTCTTGCGGTAGAGGCTGGTGCGGCCCAACGTGTAAAAGATGCACAACAACTCGTCGCACTTCAGCAATCTCTGTTGCACGATGTGGCCGCCATGCAAGAGATGCGCCGCCAAGATCTGGCCTTCGTTGCATCCCATCAGGGCGCAACAGATAAGGCCATGGAGCTCATCGCCTTGCACCTCGCGGTCGAGTGATAACGGTTACGCGCTAAGATTTTTAATTCAGTTAACCCTATAGGGCATTAATAGGGTGCTTCTTGACCATTGTTCGCGGCATAGCATCGACACTTTCACAATAAACTGTCATTTTGCAAAAAAGTACATGCTTAACTTACCGTCGATACAGTTGACGTTGGCTGCATACCGCTAAATGTGGCAGTATCCATGAAACTTAAAATTTAAGATTATTACAGCTGATGACGGTGATGTTTGTCAATTTCATGCGGATGACTTGGTATCTGTCAGCACGATTGATGGCGAAAGCGAATTAACGTTGGGGCGAACAGTGCGCTAGGCAGCGCGCCACACTCAGGGGATGCTAGACACGATGTTGCTAAAGGTTAATCAGGCGCCTTATTTTGCCCAGGGTATTGGGCGCAACTGCGTCCGTACTTACACTAAGGAGTATTGATCTTGAGCCGTACCCTCATTAAGTTGTGCATGATAGGGGGTGGCGTCATCGCATTGTTGCTGGGGATATCTTCTGCTTCCGCTCAGGTTCAAGAAGTACGTATTGGCATATTATCGTATCGCCCGTTGGAGCAATCACGAGCACAGTGGCAGGCTACTGCAGATCATCTAAATGCCGTCATAAGCGGGTATCACTTCAGCATAGAGTCACAATTTTTCCCAGCTTTGGATAAGGCAGTAGATCAGCAGCGCTACGACTTCATCCTGACCAACCCCGAACATTACGTCACCCTTCGAGCAGATCACGGATTGGCTGTCATCGCTACGCTAATGCCCCTTGCTCAGGGGCGTCCAGTCTCCAGCTTCGGTGGCGTCATCTTTACGCGTGCTGATCGCAATGACATCGTTACGCTGCGTGACTTGCGCGGCAAGGTAATCAGTTCCGCGGCAGAGCAGTCATTCGGTGCCTATTTGATAGAACGATGGACCATGTATAAGCAGGATATACAGATCGGTGAAGTGGGTCGCGTGCGTTTCACTGGTATGCCACAGGATAATGCTGTGTACGAAGTCCTAGCGGGTGATGCGGATGCGGGTTTTGTTCGTACCGGGATACTCGAAAATATGGCGAACGAGAACAGGCTCAATCTTAATCAGATCAAAGTCATCAATCGCCAATTGGGCAGCGATTTCCCGCTATTGTTGTCCACCGAGTTGTATCCTGAGTGGGCATTTTCCGCCACGCCGCGCGTCTCTGACGAGCTCGTCAAGGCTGTGTCTTTGGCTTTGCTCAACATCAAGCCAGATGATGCTGCAGCCAGAGTGGGCCATTATTTTGGCTTTTCGCCACCGGGTAACTATGCGCCAGTAGAAGCGGTGATGATGCGTCTGAAGTTGAATCCAGATCGCGCAGCTGAGTTCGATTGGCGGGACGTACGACGGAAGTATGAAGTGCCTTTATTCTCAGGCACCTTAGCGTTGTTGCTGTTACTTCTGGGGGTCGCTTTATATCTGATGCGCGCCAATCGGCGCTTGAAGATTAGCTATGAGAAGAGCGCACAACTCGATCAAGCGCTAAAGCATGCGAATGTATCGCTGGAAGAAAAAGTGGAATTGCGCACGCAACAACTGCGCGACAATGAGCAACTGTTGATGGATATCTTGCAGGCTAGCCCGATTGCAGTTCGTATCGCGGTAGATGGCGGTCAGAAAGTCTTATTTGCGAATCATAGCTATGAACAGCTGCTGGGCGTGAGCAGTGGCAAAGCCTTGGGGGTAGATCCCAAGCTTTTCTATGCCCATGAAGAAGACTATCTAGAGGTGCTGGGTAAATTGTCTGCAGGTGAGCGTATCAAAGATGTACAGATAGAGCTCACAATTCCGGGACGGGGGACACGCTGGACCTTGGCGACCTATGTCATGTTCGAGTTTGGCGGTGAGAGTGCGGTCTTGGCTTGGTTCTATGACATCACGCCACTTAAGCTCGCAGAGCAGGCTTTGCAGTCTAGCGAGCAGCGCTTCCGCCAAATGTTCGAGAACCACTCCTCGGCGATGTTGATGATAGATGCCGAGGACGGGAGCATCGTCCATGCAAACCAGGCGGCTGCGAGCTTCTATGGATATAGCATCGCGCAGATGTCGACTATGAATATTGCCCAGATCAACACACAGTCAGCAGAGCAGGTCGCAGAAGAGCGTGCGCTTGCATTGCATCAGACACGCAATTTTTTCATTTTCCAACATCGACTGGCCGATGGGCAGAGTCGTACCGTGGAAGTGCACTCCTCGCCGATGCAGGTGGATGGACGTACCCTATTGTTTTCTATCGTGCATGACATTACAGAGCGCAAGTATCTGGAAGGGTTGATGCAGGAGTTGGCGTTCTACGACCAGTTGACGACTTTACCCAATCGTCGTTTGTTATTAGATCGTCTGCGTATGGCATTAGCCACATGTGCGCGTACACGTAGGTATGGCGCTTTGATGTTTTTGGATTTAGATAATTTTAAATCGCTAAATGACCTGCATGGGCATGAAGTTGGTGATCAGATGCTGATTGAAGTTGCGCATCGTATTGTTGATTGCATCAGAGAACAGGATAGTGCGGCTCGGTTCGGTGGAGATGAGTTTGTGGTGATGATAGAGGATCTGTCCGATGAGTTAAGTGAGGCCGTGACTCAGGCAGAGATTGTCGCGGAGAAGATACGCGCAAATCTCGCACTTCCTTATGTGCTGTTGCGGGAAGGTGAGCCCGTGACGCATCGCTGCAGCTCCAGTATAGGTGTCACTGTGTTTAGAGATCATGATGAGACCGTAGAGCAACTGCTGAAATGGACCGATATGGCGATGTATAAAGCCAAGGATGCAGGGCGTAATGTGATCCGTTTCTTCGATCCAGAGATGCAATCGGCGATAGAGACTCGCGCAGCCTTGGAAGCGGATTTGCATCAGGCAGTGGCAGAGGGGCAATTGCGTTTGCACTTCCAAGTGCAAGTTGATGCACGTCGAAAACCTACCGGTGCGGAGGCACTGGTACGCTGGCAGCATCCACAACGTGGACTGGTCTCGCCTATGCAGTTCATCCCGCTAGCAGAAGAAACGGGGATGATCCTGCCTATTGGTACTTGGGTGCTGGAATATGCTTGTTCACAACTTAGACGATGGTCGGAGATGGAGGGTTTTAGCGATCTTACTTTGTCTGTCAATGTCAGTGCCAAGCAGTTTTCCCAAAATGATTTTGTGGACCAAGTGAGCACAGTCATCAGTAAATTTGGGATTAAACCTTGGTTGCTTAAGTTGGAGTTGACTGAGAGTCTAGTGCTTTATGATGTGGAAGACACCATAGTCAAGATGCATGCACTGAAGGAGTTGGGGTTGAGCTTCTCCATGGATGATTTTGGTACAGGTTATTCATCACTGTCCTATTTGAAACGACTACCGCTAGACCAACTCAAGATAGATCAGTCCTTTGTGCGTAATCTAGCAACCGACAATGCCGACATGGTCATGGTGATGACAATCGTCGATCTAGGCATGAATTTTGAAGTAGATGTGATTGCAGAAGGCGTGGAAACAGAGTTGCAAATGAGATTGTTACATCGTAGTGGTTGCGGACACTTCCAAGGCTATCTGTATAGTAAGCCAGTCGATTTAGAACACTTTGAGGCTTTGATCGTATCGTTGCGATAGCGGTCTGTTTTCAGGGCTGTGCTTCAGCTCTGACTTCATTGCCCTTGCGTATCACGCGCACACGGTCTCCATTTTTGAGAGGGTCTTTGCCCGCCGCTTGCATAACGTAGACGCTGCTGCTGTCCTCATCAAGTTTTATCCACAGCTCCACACCCGGCTTGGTGCCTATGCCGGCTTGACTACCCACGGTGCCGCCCACTACCGAGCCCAAGATCACGCCGACCATGGAGCCGCTGTAGATGCCGCCTACTTGCCCTGCGACACTACCTGCAGCCCCTCCACCACTGTCATCTAGTTCTATGGGGGTGACACTTTCGATGACACCGAGTTTGATGACTTCTTTGAGGGCGCTATGCTTGGAACTTGCGCAGCCCGTCAGCAGCAGGGCGATCAGGATGAGACGCAACATGGATTACAACGGCAGTGCGTAACCGAAGTGTTGTTGGAACTGTGCCTTGATCTCGTCCAGTGTAGGTTTGTGATTCTGGCCCCCACGGCTGGCGATCTTGATGGTACCCATTAACGAAGCCAAGCGTCCCGTGGTTTCCCAATCCCATCCTTTTTGGATACCGAACAGCAGACCTGCGCGATAAGCATCGCCGCACCCTGTTGGGTCCAGCAAGGCAGTCGCCTTGGCACAAGGGATAGTGATCTCTTTGCCATCAGCGTAGATGGTAGAGCCTTCGCCACCACGGGTGATGATGAAGGCGCGCTTGCCCTTGGCTAATTCTTCTATAGTCTTGCCAGTCTTGTCTTGCAATAACTGTGCTTCGTAATCGTTGACAGTCACATAGGTGGCGAGTCTGACGAAGTTCAACAGATCTTCTCCACCGAACATAGGCATACCTTGACCCGGGTCGAACACCCAAGGGATGCCCGCATCATGAAATTGTTGTGCATGTTCTATCATGCCGGTGCGGCCATCTGGTGAGACGATGCCCAGGCTGACCTTGCTTGCATCACCGACTTTATTTTGTTCGGAGTAGCTCATCGCACCGGGGTGGAAAGCGGTGATTTGGTTGTCGTCCAGATCCGTTGTAATGAAGGCCTGACCAGTGTAGCCACCTGATACATGGCGGATGTGGGCTTGCGACAAGCCGAGTTTTTGCAGATGCAGGGCATAAGTGGAGAAGTCGTCACCCACGGTCGCCATGATCATAGGGTCTCCGCCTAAAAGCTGCAGGTTGTAAGCGATGTTACCAGCGCAACCGCCGAACTCACGACGCATCTCAGGCACCAAGAAAGCCACATTTAGCATGTGTATCTTCTCCGGCAGGATGTGATTCTTGAATTGATCCTGAAACACCATGATGGTGTCGTAAGCCATCGATCCGCAAATGAGTGTGTGCATCGCTCTGCTCCAATTTTAAAGGCGCGAATTGTAACACCCTGCGCAGCGACCACCCATGCACCAGTTTAATGATTTTGCTTCGAAACGGTGCAGAAGTGGCCTAGTCTAAATATCTAGGCACTCCGTGCCGCATGGCTTACAGAGAACCTATTGTTGGCATGCATATTGCAGTTGTTAGGGCGCTGCCACCGGCAGCTGCAGGCAAGTAAAGGAGAATGACATGGACAGCAAACTCGAAATATTGATCACATTGGCACACAGTAAATTGGCAGAAGACCTGAGCGCGGAGGATATCGCGCTATTGGCTGAGCTGGTACGTGTGCAGCACTACGAACTGGATGCTGGCGAGCTGACGATGGACGGCAGTGAGCTGCAAGATGCCCTGATGATTTTGGTCAGTGGTGAGATTGAGATTCTAGCTACGGTGAATAATGACCGCGTAGTGCTGGAATTGGAACATCCAGGCGATATGGCGCGCATCATCAGTTTTGTCGGAGGCACAACTAGTGTCGAGGCGTGTATCAAGGTGAAGCGCGACAGTATGGTGTTGTTGCTTAATCGCACCACGCTTGAGGGCATGCTGGATACTCACCCTAGGCTTGCATATTGCGTGATGCGCAATCTAGTGCGCCATATGCACGGTGTGGTCAGACGTAGTAACACTGAGAAGGCGGAGATGGCAAACTATATGTATTGCACACATGGGCGTTATTGAAGTTGCATCACATATGCGGTGGTACGCTGCGTGTAAAATGCGCGGCGAACTGGCTCATACCCTAATACCAAGATGACGACACTAGATTTCGATATACACAGACACGTGGGGCTATTGTGTAGCAGCTATACGCATTGGACCGGCTTACATTTGATTTCGCTTGGTTTGGGTGTCGAGGGTGCGGTAGCCGCGCTGATGGCAAGTCCTTGCGCATTGGTGTCACACGATACAGCAGCCGACCCCATCTTCAATTATGCCAATACTCGCGCCTTGGAATTATTCGAAATGGACTGGGCAAGTTTTACCCGTCTACCCTCACGATTGTCAGCCGAAGCAGTGAATCAGGAAAAGCGTGGCAAGGCCTTGGATGAAGTCGCCAAGCATGGTTTCGTGCAGGGCTATTCCGGCGTACGTATCGCTAGCTCAGGAAGAAAATTTTGGATACGCGACACGACGATTTGGAATCTGGTGGATGCGCAGGGTGTGTTTCACGGACAAGCCGCGTTAATTGGAGCAACTTCCGAGTTTTAGTTCTTCGATCGCCCTGAGCCTGTCGAAGGGTTAGCCGCGCGGATGGTGTTGTTGGTGCAAAGTTTTGAGTCGTTCACGCGCAACGTGCGTGTAGATCTGGGTGGTGGAGATGTCGGTGTGGCCCAGTAGCATTTGCACTACACGCAGGTCGGCACCATGGTTGAGTAGATGTGTGGCGAAAGCATGGCGCAGGGTGTGTGGTGATAAGGCGGATCGTAAATTCGCCTGGCGTGCATATTTTTTGATCAGATACCAAAACATCTGCCGCGTCATCGCTTCGGCGCGAGCAGTAACGAACATCGCATCACTGCTGCGCTGTCCCAACAGCACCGTGCGCCCCTCGGTCATATAGCGTTGCAGCCAGTCTAGTGCCACTTCCCCCAAAGGTACGATGCGTTCCTTACTACCCTTACCCATCACGCGCACAACACCGTTGTCCATGCTCACTTGCGATACGCGCAGCGTCACCAGTTCTGAGACACGCAAACCCGTTGCATAGAGTACTTCCAGCATAGTGCGGTCGCGCAGCCCAAGTGGCGTCTGTGTGTCTGGGGCATTGAGCAAAGTGTCTACATCTTGCTCGCTGAGCGACTTGGGTAGGTTACGTGGTAGCTTGGGCGTGTCTATCTGTATCGTGGGATCTATGCTTATCTTGTTCTGGCGGAGCAAGTAACGGAACAGGCGTTTGAGGCTGGAGACATTACGACCCGCCGAACTTGCTTTGGCCTTTTGTTCCAGCATCAAGTGGCCGAGATAGCCATGGATGTCAGCAGAAGTAGTCTGCAGTAAGACCGCGCCGCGTTGAGCCTGTAACCAGTCTGCAAACTTATTCAAATCACGTCGGTAACTGTCTAGTGTGTTGCGCGATAAGCCGTCCTCCAGCCATAAGGCATCACTGAACTCGTCAAGTAACTCAGTATTGTTCATGCGTCAGCAACCAGCGTTTGATATCCAGCTCCTGACCTTCCGCATGACGCATGAAACCGCCCAAGCTGTTTTTGCCGACCACACGGTGGCAGGGCACGATGAGTGCGATGGGGTTGGCGCCACAGGCCTGGCCTACAGCTTGTGCAGCAGAACCCAGTGCATGGGCGAGCTCTCCGTAACTGCGCGTCTCACCACGGGGGATTGCTAGTAGCGCATGCCAAACCTTATTCTGATGTGGGGTGCCCAGCAAGGCCAGTGGCAGGTCGAATACCGTGGCTGCGTCCTTCAGATAGGCGCGCAGTTGCGCACATACTTCGCGTGACAGCGCGTTGTTGGCGGCTAGTGATGCAGTGCCCAAAGGCAAAAACTCCAAACCTAGCAAGGCCTCGTCGCTGCAGCGTATGCCCAGCTTGGCGAAAGGGGTGGAAAGAATGGCTTGGTAATTCATGATGGGGTGATGATACTAGATGACAGGCAATAAAAAACGGAAGCCGTAGCTTCCGTTCTTGCCGTACAAAAAAACCGTGCCGCGATTAAGCGCGAGCTGTCAGTTTTTCCTTGATACGCGCAGACTTGCCTGAGCGTTCACGCAGGTAATACAGCTTGGCACGACGTACCGCACCGCGACGCTTCACTTCGATAGCGGCGATAACAGGTGAGTAAGACTGGAAAGTACGTTCCACGCCTTCGCCTGACGAGATCTTGCGCACGATGAAGCTTGAGTTCAAGCCACGATTGCGCTTAGCGATCACTACGCCTTCGAAAGCCTGAACACGCTTGCGCTCACCTTCAACGACGTTAACGCTGACTACGATTGTGTCGCCAGGTGCGAATGCAGGAAGGGTCTTGCCCAAACGTGCGATTTCTTCTTGTTCCAATTGTTCGATCAGATTCATTTGCTACTCCTTAGTTATAGGAACTTGTTCCTTCTCATAAGCATCCTGAAATGCTTTAAGAAGCCGAGCTTCCTCTTTAGTCAAGTCACGCCCGACCAATAGATCAGGTCGTCGCAACCACGTTCTGCCCAACGACTGCTGAAGCCGCCAGCGCTTGATGTCTGCATGATTGCCAGACAACAACACCGGGGGCACGACTTCACCATTAAACTCTTCGGGACGGGTGTAATGTGGACAATCCAGCAGGCCATCTGCAAAAGAATCTTGCTCGGCCGACTCGGCATCGCCCAAGACACCGGGCAATTGCCGCACCAAACTATCCACCAACACCATCGCCGCCAACTCTCCACCGGACAACACATAGTCACCGATGGAGATCTCTTCATCTACCATTTGGCGAATCAGGCGTTCATCTATGCCTTCGTATCGACCCGCCAACAACACCAGACCTTGATCCGGCTTTGCTATCAATTCTTTGACTACAGCCTGACTGAGCGGTCTACCCTGTGGTGAGAGATACACCACTCGGCAAGTTTGCGCACCTGCTGCTGCCTGTCGCTGCTTGGCGGCGCTGATCGCACCAGCCAGCGGCTCACCCAACATCACCATGCCAGGGCCGCCACCATAAGGCCTGTCGTCTATGGTGCGATAATTGTCTGCCGTGAAATCACGCGGATTCCACGTCTTCAATTCATAGTGCCCCTGCTCTGCTGCCCGCCTTGTGATGCCGTATTGCGTTAGTGCATCGAACATCTCGGGAAACAGTGTGATGACATCGAAGATCATCTTAGTAATCTGCCGCCCAATCGACGTGGATGACGCGCTTAGCGACATCCACCTGCTTGATTGCGGTGGCTACAAAGGGAATCAGCGTCTGACCACTCTCACCTTTGACCATCAGTACTTGATTTGCACCAGTTTCCAGCAACTGTTCGACTTTGCCTAAATCTTCGCCGGCTTCGTTCACTACAGCCATACCCATCAGGTCTGACCAGTAATATTCGTCATCCGACTGTTCGGGCAACTGACTACGCGGTACAGCGATCAGCAAGCCTTTCAGCTTTTCCGAGGCATTGCGGTCAAGGCAGTTGGGCAGCAGTGCGACGACAGTCTTGTGGTGCGCTTCGCACTCCAGAACTTTAGTCTCCTGCCACGGGCCATGCTCGTGACCTATCCACCAAACGGGGTAATCCAGCAGGCTATCTACATGTTCGGTAAAAGGTTGGACCTTGACCCAGCCCTTTATGCCGTGTGCAGAAGCCACGCGCCCCATGATGACCATGGGAACGGCGTCTTTAGACTGCTGCAGCTTGTGCACCAGCGCGCTTTACCAGCTTAGCAACGGCATCGCTCAATTGCGCGCCCTTGCTCTGCCAATGAGTCACGCGAGCCATGTCCAGGCGCAGTGCTTCTTGTTTTTCTGTCGCAACAGAGTTGTAGAAACCAACGCGCTCGATGAAACGACCATCGCGACGATTGCGGGAATCAGCAACGACGACGTTGTAGAAAGGACGGTTCTTAGAACCGCCACGGGAAAGACGAATGATGACCATATAAAAACCTATCTAAAAATAAGCCAAGCGAAAGGGCGCGGATTCTACGCTAATTCTTGCCGATTGTGCAAGTCGTAGAAAAGCAAGAGGAAAACCCCAGGTAAGTGGGCGAGTTATCAGTGATGCAACAAGACCTCGAAGACAAACTTGCTACCCAAGTAGGAAAGAAGCAGCATGATGAAGCCTGCAACGGTCCAGCGTACTGCGATGCGGCCACGCCATCCGTAGTAGCGGTGACCATATAAGAGGATGGCGAATACCAACCAAGACAGGATGCCGAACAACACCTTGTGATTGAACTGCCAAGCCTTGCCGAAGATCTCTTCGCTGAACAACATACCCGAAGCCAAAGTGAGTGTGAGCAATACAAAGCCTATGCCTATGATGCGGAATAACAGACTTTCCAGCGTCATCAGTGGTGGAAGGTTGCGCAACACACGTGGCAGGGATGCGTGGTGTAAGCGCTTCTCGACTTGTGAGATGAGTACTGCATGCAACATGGCGATGGTGAACAGGCTGTAGGCCAACATGGCTGCACTGATATGGGCAGTAAAGGCAAAAGAGTGTGTATGGTTGAGCGGATGCTCGCTGGGAAAGCAACCCGGCAATATCGCTGTAATCGCCGCAATGGGCAGAACCAGTACCAAGAATTCGCCAATAGGGTAGAAGAAGCGCGCGATCCAATAGACGAACAGCGTCAACCATGCGATCAACGAGAGTGCATTCAATAAGCCAAAATCGAAACTGCCATTGGCCAACATGTCGTTATTGAGTAGATAGCCGTGCAATGTAAGCGGCACCAATATCAGATGCCCACCCATGCCTCGGCTTTGTGCGTCTGTGTTGCCAGAGTTCTGGGCACGCCAGAACAGCGCGGACAAGCCGGCGTAAGCGATAAATGTCAGAATAGAGATAAGAAGGCTAGGCATTTTTGAGCTGGATGTTTTAGACTTCACGAATTCTACACCATCTAATACAGGCATCTCATGCTGGACAATCTCACACAACGCCTTTCGGGCGTGATCAAAAACCTACGCGGTCAGGCTAGACTCACTGAAAGCAATATCCAAGACGCATTACGTGAAGTGCGTATGGCCTTGTTGGAAGCTGACGTCGCGCTGCCCGTCGTCAAAGAATTCATCGCCCAAGTCAAAGAGGCGGCGCTCGGTCACGAGGTGGTCGGCAATCTGAATCCGGGGCAAGCGCTGATAGGCGTGGTGCATCGTGAACTGACCAAGCTTATGGGTGAGCATAACGATGCCCTCAATCTGGCAGCAGTTCCGCCGGCTGTGATTCTGATGGCGGGCCTGCAGGGTGCTGGTAAAACCACCACTAGTGGCAAGCTGGCAAAATTGCTGCGTGATCAACAGAAAAAAAAGGTATTGCTGGTCAGTTGTGACGTATATCGTCCTGCAGCGATTGAACAGTTGCGTACCTTGGCAACACAGTTACAGATTGACTTCTTCGCCTCTGATATCTCGCAGAAGCCCAAGGACATTGCGTTTGCCGCGCTGGATTTTGCACGCAAACATCATCATGACGTTTTAATCGTCGATACCGCTGGTCGCTTGGCGATTGATACGGCGATGATGGATGAAATCAAACAGCTGCACGCTTTGTTGAATCCAATCGAGACGCTGTTTGTGGTCGATGCCATGACGGGTCAGGATGCGGTGAATACAGCCAAGGCTTTCGGTGAAGCCTTGCCGCTGACGGGTGTGGTCCTCACCAAGCTAGATGGCGATGCACGCGGTGGTGCGGCGCTCTCCGTGCGTCATGTCACCGGCAAGCCGATCAAGTTCATCGGCGTCAGCGAAAAATCTACCGGCTTGGAAGCGTTCCATCCTGAGCGCATGGCTTCACGCGTGTTGGGCATGGGTGACGTGCTGTCCTTGATCGAAGAAGCGCATCGCGAAGTCGATCACGCCGAGGCTGAGAAGCTGGCCAAGAAGATGAAGACGGGGCAGGGCTTCGACCTGAATGACTTCAAGACGCAGATGGTGCAGATGCGCAAGATGGGCGGTATGTCCGCATTGATGGACAAACTACCCGCACAGTTGGGTCAAGCTGCGGCGAACTCCAAGGTGGATGACAAAGCGATCAACCGTCTGGAAGGCATCATCAACTCCATGACGATGGCAGAACGCAGTAAACCTGAGCTCATCAAGGCTTCCCGCAAGCGTCGTATCGCGATGGGTGCGGGGGTGCAAGTGATGCATGTGAACCAGTTGCTCAATCAGTTCGAACAAACGCAGAAGATGATGAAGATGTTCAGCAAGGGCGGAATGGCGAAACTGATGCGTGGCATGGCAGGGAAAATCCCGGGCATGCGCTAACTTTTCGCGGCATAACAAACAGGTCGTCATCCCCGCGCAGGCGGGGATCCAGTGATTTGATTAGCTGGGTTCCCGCCTGCGCGGGAACGACGATTGCGGTTTACCTAATTTTTCAACTTAACTTATGAGATACCAACAATGAAAGCGATTATTTTTGACGTGGACGGCACACTGGCCGATACCGAAGACGGACACCGTAAATCCTTCAACAAGGCGTTTGCCGAAAGCGGTTTGGATTGGAACTGGGACGAGGCGCTGTATGACAAGCTGCTCAAAGTCACGGGCGGCAAGGAACGCATCAAATATTACGTCAGTGATTTTCTGCAGGGCTACAAAAAGCCGGACAACTTTGACGAGTTCGTCAAACATCTACACGCAGTCAAGACTATTCATTACACCAAGATGATCAGCGAAGGCGGCATCCCTTTGCGTCCCGGCATCAGGCAACTCATCACTGACGCACGTGCGGCAGGTATCACACTGGCGATCGCCACCACCACAACGCCACAGAACGTCTCGGCTTTGCTGGAAGTCGCACTCGGCGCGAACTGGGAAGACAACTTTGCGGCCAACGGTTGCGGCGACATCATCCCGCACAAGAAACCTGCGCCCGATATTTATTTCTGGGTGCTGGATAAGTTAGGGCTGAAAGCCGAGGACTGTATCGCGCTGGAAGATTCTGAGAATGGTCTGCGCTCCAGCCTAGCGGCAGGCATCAAGACTTATGTCACGACCAATCGCTATACCAGCAAGCAAGATTTCACAGGCGCGGCAGCGGTGTTCGAAGATCTGAGCGACTTGCAGAATTTCTACAAGGTCAGCGGGATCAAGGTGTAAGTAGCAAGACGTAAGTCGTAAGTAGTAAGTAGTAAGTAGTAAGTAGTAAGTAGTAAGTTCTTTTGCGGCTTGGATGGGTAAACGAAGCGGTGCTCGATGCACCGTTTTGCTTTTGTTGTTACGTCAAAAGCGAGTGGTCATTATTTGATAGGTGCAATAGAAGTCAGTCTAGAGTTTCCGAAGCACTAATAAAGTTAGTGCCTTGCTGCTCTGGTATAAATTGGGGTCAGACTCGATTTAATCAGCTTCACGTTTAGGTCTTCCTCGGGGCAGTGGGGCAGCGCGTCTAGCTGTCAAAGCCTCAATCCGATCGCTGAATTGACTATCGCCCAGTGCCCATCCTTTATTGGTTGCATCGCGGATGGCATCCACATCAGCCTTCGACACCTGCGCGCGAAACAACTGCCGATAGGACGCTTGTCGCTCCGCCACATTGCGCACCAAGCGTAGATACAAATCATGTGGCGCAACTAGCACATCCTCAGTTCCAGTGGCATTCGCGCGATAACTCGACCAATGATAATCGCTAGGATGCGCCACCATAGCCGCGCGCACTGGATTCATCTCAATGTAGCGCATGCACGTCAACAAATAACGCTCGCTATCAATCAGCGTACTTTTGAAACGCCCCTCCCACAACGTCCCCGTGCGCCCATACAGATGATTGAAATACTGCACATAACGCCGACCAAGCGACTGCATGGTTTTAGAAAGGCTTGAATCCGTATCGGGCGTCACCAGGAAATGCACATGGTTCGTCCACAACGTAAAAGTAAGGGGCTGCGAAACGTTTTATCAGGGCAGTTCCGCTTGACTGTCGGGCTAGAGATCATGTGTACCAGGCCTCATAGCGGTTAGAAGTGCCGACAACTCTCGGGCCTTTCTTTAAGTTGCAGGCGCCGCAAAGTAGTTGGATGTTGGTAACATCATTGATGCCGCCAGCAGCAAGAGGAATAATGTGATCGAAGTGCTTATCATTTTGCACAGTAACTAGGCCGCTCAAATCAGTATTGCAGGCTGCACACATACCGCGATCTCTAAAAAATACTGCACGGCGAACCCACTCTGGTATGTATGCCCTAGAGGGGACGCCGTCGCCGTCCATAAGATTAAAGTATTCTGGTTTTAGCGAGTCTCTTTCAATGTTGTTTACTGCGGAAGCAACATAATTATTCAGACGCGCCAAGAGAGTTCTATTCCCAAATAGCAGAAAAAATACTTCGTTAGAAAGTTGAGTCAGCAAAGCGTCGAGCGCGCCTGATTCGCCAAGCTCATGGTGGTAGTCGTGAATGTCATCCTCAGTAATTTCTTCTAGGGCGCGCGACTGTATTTTGAGCCAGTTTTGGAAACCATCGGTTTGAATGCCATGATAGCTCGATGCTTGGTCAACCCAGAGTTCATATTTACGATCATTTACGACCGCATCAAGAGTTACATCATCAAGTCTTTCGTACATAAGGGCGGAAATAATGAAATGTGAAAAATCGTGTAGTACGCTCCACTTAGAAAATGGCTGAAGGAATAAATCTGCTTCCCGATCTTCATGCCACTCATTCAGGTTGCGAAGGAATTCCATCGGGTCGAGCAAAACGTTGTGCACGATATTCGCGTAGTAATATGTTTCGAAATATTCCATGCTCAGCAGTGACTCGCGCATGTTCGCTTGACCTCTAACGTGGAATTGAGGGGCTGCGCGCTTTTGCGCAGTCCCACTCGAATGTAGGGTTATGCATTGCTCACGTGAGGCCAAGTGACTTTCAAAGCCACTCGATCATTTGCCTGCGCCTTGTACAAGATGCGACCACCATCAAGATGAACCAGTAGTTCAAGGCGTGTTAATTCACCTTTTGCATCCGCGCCAGCATGAACGAATACTTGAGCGTAGCCTTCCGGCGGAAGAGCGCAAGGCGGATAGGCAGTCCATTCGAGAGGGGCACTGCTTGTGGCAAAAGCAGTGAGTTCTCGGGGAGCCTCAAATTCAATTTCGTTTTTGCTTTCGCAGGCCGTTTTGATTTGAGGGTAATTTTCTTGATTAAAAAGCATCACTTTTCCTCCGATATGCATAACAGTTATTAGGCTGACCAACCGGTCAGTATTATTAAAATTAATGAAACGCGCATATTTTAGATAACTGACTGAATAACTTGGAACTCACATTTTTTTCCTGTCAGTATATTAATAATAGTACGTGCAACCTCACGCATGTCCGCTATCGGGACAGTTGAGTCACTCATATCCGTCTGCTTTCTGGAAGCTCTACACACCTGTCCAAGAAACACTGGGAAAAAGGTCAGGCAATCTATCAGTTCGCATAGAACATGCCTATCAATAAGAATATCTAGACCTTGCGCTTAGATGACTTTAATAAGTCAGGCGTCACCCGTGATAAGACGTATCTGCCTAGGATGGGTTGAGTAATGCGATAACCGTGGACTGTATATTTGGTATCACTACGCTTCTTAATAAATCCGCGCAGCGGACAACGCCAACTAACGACTAAAGTCTAATGACTAGCGACTGTTTCCTCTCGATTTTGGATTTTCCGCATTTGCATTTATAATCCGCGACCTCCGAGGGGTGCTGCAACGGTTCTTCCGTCAGGCTCGGATTCTGATTAAGCAACTGCACCCATTCTTAAATCTAACTTTTTGAATGGAGCTGCAATGAACGCAAAAGCAAGTTTCACCGACTATATCGTCGCCGACATGTCTCTCGCTGCATGGGGACGTAAAGAATTGTCTATCGCCGAGATCGAGATGCCTGGCCTGATGGCTATCCGTAACGAATACGCTAAGACTCAACCGCTCAAGGGCGCGCGCATCACTGGCTCTTTGCACATGACCATCCAAACGGGTGTGTTGATCGAGACCTTGACTACACTGGGCGCGGAAGTGCGTTGGGCATCTTGTAACATCTATTCCACACAAGACCATGCTGCTGCTGCGATCGCAGAGACCGGTGTACCTGTGTTCGCGGTCAAGGGTGAAACCTTGGTTGATTACTGGGACTACACACACCGCATCTTCGAATGGACGGATGGTGGTTACTCCAACATGATCTTGGACGATGGCGGCGATGCGACCCTGTTGTTGCATCTGGGTGCGCGCGCTGAGAAGGACGCTTCCCTGTTGAACAATCCCGGCTCTGAAGAAGAGACCTGTTTGTTTGCTTCCATCAAGGCGAAGTTGGCAACTGACAAGACTTGGTACTCCACCCGTTTGGCTGCGATCAAGGGCGTTACCGAAGAAACCACCACTGGTGTACATCGTCTGTACCAGATGCATGAGCGCGGCGAACTGAAGTTCCCAGCGATCAACGTGAACGACTCTGTAACCAAGTCCAAGTTCGACAACCTGTATGGTTGCCGTGAGTCTTTGGTAGACGGTATCAAGCGCGCGACTGACGTGATGATCGCGGGCAAGATCGCTGTCATCGCCGGTTACGGCGACGTGGGTAAGGGTTCTGCTCAAGCGATGCGCGCCTTGTCCGCACAAGTTTGGGTGACCGAGATCGATCCTATCTGCGCGCTGCAGGCTGCGATGGAAGGCTACCGCGTGGTAACGATGGATTATGCATGTGAGCACGGCGACATCTTCGTCACCACTACCGGTAACTTCCACGTCATCACCCATGATCACATGATCAAGATGAAGCACCAAGCCATCGTGTGCAACATCGGTCACTTCGACAACGAGATCGATGTCGCTGCGCTGAAGCAATACCCATGGACTAACGTCAAGCCGCAGGTCGATCTGGTGACTTTCCCCACTGGCCGCTCTATCCTGTTGCTGGCTGAAGGCCGTTTGGTGAATCTGGGTTGTGGTACTGGCCATCCTTCTTATGTGATGTCTTCTTCGTTCGCGAACCAGACCATCGCGCAGATCGAGTTGTACACACGCACGGCTGAATATCCAGTGGGCGTATACACACTGCCTAAACATCTGGATGAGAAAGTGGCACGTCTGCAACTGACTACACTGAACGCGCAGTTGACTGAACTGACTGACGTGCAAGCTGCTTACATCAGCGTGCCTAAGGAAGGTCCATACAAGGCTAACCACTACCGTTATTGATTTAACGGCTGTTAAGGCAGCGGCATAACAACATGGTCTCCCCACATAACGAGTTTTTGGCGTATGTGTTGGAGACCATGTCACATTGGGCTGCTGTTAGCGCGCGCAAGATGTTCGGCGGTTACGGCATCTATAGAGATGGGCTGATGTTCGCGTTGCTCGCAGATGAGCAGTTGTTCATCAAAGCGGATGCGCACAACGTCGCCCGATTCGAGCGAGCGGGTAGTGTGCCTTTTGTCTATCAGGCCGGAGAGCGCAGGGTGCAAGTGTCGTATTGGACAGCACCTACTGAATGTTTGGAGTCGCCTGCCGAAATGGCTGAGTGGTGCGCGCTGGGGTATGCCGCAGCAATGCGCGCTGATGTTGCTAAGTCCAAAAAACGTACGAGGAAAGTGAAATGAAACTGTTGATCGTTTGGATGCTGAACGCCATGGCTTTGATCGCCGTGGCGAGCTTCGTGCCCGGCATACATGTAGATGGTTTCGTCGCCGCTCTGATCGCTGCGTTCACGCTGGGTTTGGTGAACACCCTGATACGCCCTTTGTTGTTGGTGCTGACCTTGCCTGTGACTTTGATCACACTGGGCTTGTTCATTTTTGTCATCAACGGGATGTTGTTCTGGGTGGTTGGCTCAGTGTTACGCGGCTTTATCGTGGATAACTTCTGGCATGGTGTATTAGGCGCTTTGCTCTACAGTATCTTTACTTGGGCGCTGTCCGCAGCGGCCCAACAGTTATTAGGAAAAAAATGAACAATACCAAGATCAGTTTTGAGTTCTTCCCGCCGCAAACGGCAGAAGGCGCAGAGAAGTTGGTGGCGACACGTAAGCAGTTGGCGATCGCATCACCTGAATATTTCTCGGTGACTTTTGGTGCAGGCGGCTCTACACAAGAGCGTACCTTGCAGACTGTTACGCAGATCAAGGCAGAAGGTTCGGCAGTCGCACCTCATCTGTCTTGCGTGGGCTCTACCCGTGAGAACATCCGCACGCTGCTCAATACCTATCGTGCGCAAGGTGTGGATCGTATCGTTGCCTTGCGTGGTGATCTGCCCTCCGGTATGGGCAGCATCGGTGAGTTCCAATATGCCAACGAGTTGGTGGCTTTCATCCGTGCTGAAACCGGCGATCACTTCCACATCGAAGTCGCTGCTTATCCGGAAGTCCATCCGCAAGCGAAGTCTGCGCGTGACGATCTGTTGAACTTCAAACGCAAGATGGATGCGGGCGCAGATGCGGCGATCACGCAATATTTTTACAACGCCGATAGCTATTTCTATTTCGTGGATGAATGTCTGGCATTGGGTATCACCGCGCCCATCGTGCCCGGCATCATGCCCATCGTGCGTTACTCGCAATTGGCGCGTTTCTCGGAAATGTGCGGTGCGGAGATCCCACGCTGGATGCGTAAAGTATTGGAAGGCTATGGTGATGATAATGAGTCAGTGCAAGCATTTGGGCAGGAGGTCGTCACTCAGCTATGTGAGCAACTGATCGCTGGCGGTGCGCCCAGTCTGCATTTTTATACATTGAATCAAGCTGCACCGAGTTTGGCGATCTGGCAACAATTGGGACTATCAAAATGAGTACATTACGCGCACCTGAACTACTGTTACCGGCGGGCACGCTGGACAAGATGCGTGCCGCATACGCTTTTGGCGCGGATGCGGTATATGCAGGACAGCCGCGCTACTCTTTGCGTGCGCGTAATAATGAATTCACCTTGGAAGCACTGCAAACCGGTATCAGCGAGGCGCATGCTTTGGGCAAGAAATTATTCGTCGCCAGCAATCTGATGCCACATAACGCCAAGGTGAAAACCTATATGGCGGACATGGAGCCGGTCATCGCGATGAAGCCAGATGCGCTCATCATGGCCGACCCCGGTTTGATCGCGATGGTGCGTGAACGCTGGCCGGAAGTGGACGTGCATCTGTCGGTGCAGGCCAACACGGTCAATTACGCGGCGGTGAAGTTCTGGAAATCGTTGGGCCTGACCCGCGTGATCCTGTCACGCGAATTGTCGCTGGAAGAGATCGAAGAGATCCGTCAGCAATGCCCAGATATGGAACTGGAAGTCTTTGTCCATGGTGCGCTGTGTATCGCGTATTCGGGCCGTTGTTTGTTGTCGGGTTATTTCAATCACCGCGATCCGAATCAAGGCACGTGTACCAACTCATGTCGCTGGGATTACAAGGTCAAAGATGCGGATGAGGATGCGACGGGCGATATCCAGAAGATCGATTTTGATTTCGACAAAGCGCTGGGTCAGTCCGGCTTGTCTGATTGCGGTTCGCAACAACGCCATCCTGCAGCCGACAAGGTGTATCTGATCGCACGTCATGATCACCCTAATGAATTGATGCCAGTGATGGAAGATGAGCATGGCACTTACATCATGAACTCGAAAGATCTGCGCGCCGTCGAGCACGTCGAACGCTTGGCGAAGATCGGTGTGGATTCACTCAAGGTCGAAGGCCGTACCAAGTCGATCTATTATGTCGCGCGCACTGCGCAAGTCTATCGCCAAGCGATAGATGATGCGGTCGCAGGTCGTCCATTCAATACCTCTTTGTTGGGTGCGCTGGATGCGTTGGCGAATCGCGGTTACACCGATGGATTCTACGAACGTCACCACACCCACGAGCAGCAGAACTATATGCGTGGGCATTCGGAAAGCACGCGTCAGCAATACGTTGGTGATATCGTGAAATGTGCGGACGGCTATGCCGAGATCGAAGTTAAGAATCGTTTCAGCGTGGGCGATAAGTTGGAGGTCATCCATCCTTCCGGCAACCACATCATTGACCTTGCCGCGATGCGTAGCCTCAAAGGTGAAGCAATGACCGTCGCACCCGGTAGCGGCCATCATGTGCAGATACCAATGCAGGGTGATATGTCCAAGGGCATGGTGGCGCGGTTTTTGTAAACTGAATGCCTATCGTACACTCTAGCTTTATCGAACCATGCAGCCTGATCAAATGTTGTTAGGTCACTACTAGGATTAGCACATGATTTTCTCGTCTCTTGCACAATCCTCACGCTACACGGCGCTGCATCCCTTGTTTCAGCGTGCCTTCGATACCATGCGCGAGACGGATTTTTTCGCATTCGCGCCGGGACGCTATCCCATCATGGGCGAGGATATGTTCTTCATCGTGGAGCATGCGCAGGGTAAGCCACAGACCGATGCTTGGTTGGAGGCGCATCGTCGTTATATCGACATACAGTTGGTGTTGGAGGGCGATGAGGTGATGGGCTGGAAGCCGCTGGCGGATTGCCATAATCCTATGAGTGAGCACAGCAGGGAGCGCGATATTCGATTCTTCCGCGATGCGCCAGCCTCATGGCTAGCTGTGCCGCCGGATCATTTCTGCATTTTCTTTCCTGATGATGCGCACGCGCCGCTGGTGGGCAGCGGCGCGATACGTAAAGTCATCTTCAAGATCGCGGTCTAGCCGCTTATCATTACTAGCGTTTGGCTTTCACTTTTTTCTTGGGCGTCAGGGCAGTGATCTTGTCATTTAATTGAGTGATCAAAGCATCTTTCTCAGCCAACTGCGCAGTCCGTGCCGCTAACAGTTGATCTTTGTCGGCGACTTGAGCTAAAGCCTTCTGGGTCGCATCCTTGGCGGCCTGCAGTCTTACTTCCATGCTCTTAGTGGCTGCGATGCCATCCTCATTCTTGGCTTTTACCGCTGCATCGGCTGCCGCACGTTTGATCTCGGTCGCCTGCTGGTCGAAGCTCAGATCACGCAGGTCCTTTTGACCTAAAGCGCTTGCGATACTCGCTAAGCGGTCTTCTTCTTGCAGCACGACTTTTTCCATCGCACCTTTTTCCACGCCGGCTGAACTGCTGCTTTGCGTGTTGAGACTGGCCGCTCCTGCTGCGCCGCCTATGCTCATCCCCATCGCTGGAGACGCGCTGTTGCTGACACCTTTGAGTTGTGTTTGCAGTTCAATGACGCGGTCATTCAGTTGCTGAGCATGACGCGCAGCGAACAGAGCTTGTTTGCTCAGGCGGACGACCAGCTCTTGGTCATGTGGTGAAGCTGCTATCTGAGTGTGCGCATCTTGGTAGATACGTACGGCCTCGCTGTATGTTGCGGGTACTTGTTTCTCGGCCAACTTGTTCTTGCTGGCAGCATTGATGGCCTCGCTCTCATGCAAAGCGCCTTCTTGTACTGCTCTCACTTCCAGCTTTTGCAGTGCGTCGACCAGGATTTCTTTGGGCTTGTCGAGATTCTCTGGTAGTTCGCGCTCGACCTTTACGATCAGGCTGGTGAAGTCTTTCATGACTTTTTCGTAGTCTTTAGGCAAGGTCTTGGCGGCGTTCAAGTGATCCAGCTGAGCCTTGAGTTCTAGCTCTTTGGCAAAGCGATATTGCACGATGGACATCACAGAACGACCTTTTTCCAGAATCGCATCGCCCTTAGCGGCAAGTTGTGCCAATTGCTCCTTGGGTTTGCTGCTCAGGCCATTTTGGCTTTCGGCCAAGACTTTGGAGGCTTCGGAGTAGTAGTTCGGCGCGAGGAAGTCCATGTTTGCAGTCTTGGCATCGTTGACGTTCTTTTCGAATGCTGTCACGACGTCCAGCGCGGAGAGTTCGCTGTATTTGGCGATGTTCGCTTCGGTGGGCTTGATAGCCGTGCTGACGGGGGTAGCACAAGCACCCAACAGCACTGTTAGCATCAAGGCGGAAAGACGGAATTGATTTGAACGCATGACTAGACTCCAAGAATAATTGCGTTAATGAATGTGGCGTGATGAGACTGTCGATGTTGTACTTAGTTCCTTTAGCACGGATCTTCTTGGTCGAACACCACATCACCTTCGGCTACCGCGTCGCCCATTTTGATGTTCTTGAAATCGAACAGAGCACTATCCATCAGGTGCGAGGCGGAGACGTTCTGCATGGACGTGAAGATGGTCGAGGTGCGGCCAGGATATTGCTGCTCCCATTGATTGAGCATCTCTTTGATGTTCTGGCGTTGCAAGTTTTCTTGCGAACCGCACAGATTGCACGGGATGATGGGGAACTCCATAGCGCGCGCGAAGCGGGCGATATCGTTCTCGGCACAATAGGCGAGTGGTCGAATCACCATATGGTCGCCTTTGTCGGTGACCAGCTTGGGTGGCATACCCTTTAGCTTGCCAGCGAAGAATAGGTTAAGGAACAGCGTCTCTATCATGTCGTCGCGGTGATGACCGAGGGCGATCTTGTTCGCGCCCAGTTCGCCAGCGACACGGTAGATGATGCCGCGACGTAAGCGCGAGCACAGCGAGCAAGTGGTCTTACCTTCAGGGATCTTTTCCTTGACGATGGAGTACGTATCTTGGGTCTCGATGTGATATTCCACGCCCAAATTCTTCAAGTAGGTAGGTAGCACATCGGCTGGAAAGCCAGGCTGCTTCTGATCCAGATTCATCGCCACGATGCGGAAATCTATCGGTGCGCGCTTGCGCAGCGCGAGCAGAATATCCAATAGTGTGTAGGAGTCCTTACCGCCACTCAGGCACACCATCACGCTGTCGCCTTCTTCTATCATGTTGAAGTCGCCGATGGCTTTTCCGACTTGATGTTCCAAGCGGCTGCGCAGACGGTTGAAGTTGTTGGAGTGTGCTTCGAAATGGATGGGTTGTACGTTCGCGTTCATGTGATCTCTTTGTTCATGTTAAATCTATTAAGGGTGTTTCTAAAAATTCAAAATGCTAAGCGAGGCAAGGCGCACATAGAAAATTACGACGACGCATATAGCGAATATGTTATGCGTCATCTTTTGTGAGCAACACCGCATCGCAACGCGATTTGGATCTTTTAATTGTTGATGCTCTTGCCGCCATCAACTGCGATGATCTGGCCGGTGATATAGGGTGCGTCCTGCAACAGGAATGCAACAGTCTTTGCGATGTCGTCGGGCTCGCCCACACGTTTGAGTAGGGTCTGCGCCACGATGGCCGCACGCTTCTGCTCATCGTTCCAGTCGCGGTGTTCAGGCCACAGGATAGGGCCAGGAGCGACACCGTTGACCCTTACATCTGGGGCGAGCTCTTGTGCCAGCCCCAAAGTCAGTGATCGCAAGCCGCCCTTGGCTACGCTGTAGACCAAATGATTTTGCATAGGTCGTTCAGCATGGATGTCGACGATATTGACGATGCTGCCCTTGGTGCGACGTAACTCAATCGCTGCTGCTTGTGCCAAGAACAGCGGCGCTTTCAGATTCGTTCCTAGTAGATCGTGCCAATCTTGTTCGCTGACTTCGGCGAGCGGTGTGGGGTAGAAACTCGATGCATTGTTGACCAAACCATCCAGCCTACCGAAGTGCGAGATGGTCTCTGCGATCAAGCGCGGTAAGGCATTCAGGTCTAATAGGTCGGCGGAGAAACTCGCCACACTGTTAGCGTGTAAGGCATTGAGTTCGTCCTGCAATGCTTGGGCTTCATGGGTGGAGGTATGGTAGTGCAGTGCGATGTTCGCACCCGCGGCGTGCAGGCGACGACAGATCGCCGCACCCACACGTTTCGCACCCCCACTTACTAATACCACTTTGCCTTGCATCGCATGCTCCACTAAACTTGCACAACTTTGCAATTATACCCGACCATGTCAGCTAACCTACCTATCCCCAGCCAGCCAGCTTTAGCGCACAGCGCACGATTGACCCGATTGATACAAGACGAGATCGCCACCAGTGGTGGTTGGATATCATTTGCTCGTTATATGGAATTGGCTTTGTATGCGCCGGGCTTGGGTTATTACACGGCGGGATCACATAAATTCGGCGAGGCGGGCGACTTCGTTACCGCCCCCGAGCTATCAAGTTTGTTCGGACACACGTTGGCTAGCCAAGTACAGCAGATCATGGCGCAGAGCACGCCACACATCCTCGAGTTGGGTGCGGGCAGCGGCAAACTAGCGGTCGATATGCTGAGTGAATTGGAGCGCCTAGGGTGCTTACCTGATCGCTATTCGATCTTGGAAGTGAGCGCTGATTTGCGCGAACGCCAGCAAGCCTTGGTGCAGCAACATTTGCCACATCTAGCCGATAGGGTGCACTGGTTAGATGCTTTGCCGGAAAGTTTTTCAGGTGCGATGGTCGCGAATGAAGTACTGGATGCATTGCCGGTTCATCTGGTGCACTGGCATGACAGTGCGGTTCGTGAGCGCGGTGTCGTGGTGGTAGATGGTCGATTTGCTTGGCAGGAGCGCGACATTAGTGGTGCTGCATTGCGTGAGGTCGCGCAGAATCTGGTTGTGCCAGACGATTACATCAGCGAGATCTGCATGGCTGAGCGGGGATTGATACAGAGTCTGGCGAGCCGTTTGCAGCAAGGTGCATTGTTGTTCATTGACTATGGCTTCGGTGTGCGCGAGTTCTATCATCCGCAGCGCAATAAAGGCACGTTGATGTGCCATTACCGTCACCATGCACACGATGATCCCTTCTATCTACCCGGCTTGCAGGACATCACCGCGCATGTGAATTTCACCAGTATCGCCGAATGTGGCATAGACGCGGGCTTAGAATTGTTGGGTTATACGAACCAAGCGTTCTTTTTAATCAACGGCGGCATCACCGAATTATTGGCGCAACACACGCCAGAAAATCTGCGCGAGTATTTGCCGCTGTCCGGTCAATTACAAAAACTCACCAGCCCATCAGAGATGGGGGATTTATTCAAAGTCATCGCAATGGGAAGAGGGATAACAATTCCACTAACGGGATTTGCCAGAGGCGAGCTCTCACGAGCGTTGTAGCGTGCCTCGCGTTAGACGTTCGTCGCCGTAATCCAGTTGACTGAATAACGCTCCGCGTAGCGGACAACACGCAAGCCGTTCGTGGTGAGCTTGTCGAACCATGTTTCTCGAAGGTTGGGTTAGCGTTTTTTGCGTAATCCAACAATGAGTTTCCGCGCTTTTTGTAGGTCGGGTTTTAACCCGACAACTCACTTAAATTTTTGCGAGCTAAATTTTTTATCAGGTGGTTAAGGTTTGCCGGTGGTAGACCGGCAGCTAATCACTTTCTTTTGCTTCGCCAAAAGAAACTAACGAAAGAAAAGGCGATCCCGGTTTACCGCGCCTACGGCGTACCCTGCGTTGCTCGACTGGTCAGGCGGCTGCGGAACTCGCGCTACGCGTTCAGACAGTCCTCGCCGAAAACTCCTGACCAGCCTCCGCTACTCGGCGGCGCACAGGGGAAGGAAAGTCAAAAGCTAACTTCAAAACCTCAACCCAAAAGCAGATGCCGCGTAAACGCGGCATCTATAGATGAGACATTCTTAACACTCGATATCAGGAGCGTTCGATGCGCACGGCCTAGTCATTTTTTCTGGTGGGAATTAATCAAGAGAGCTGATAGTGTGCTTCGCTTTATAGCCCCCCGTATTACTTGTATGGGGGTAATTGCCCTTGCTCTGGATGCGATAATTTGTGAAATCGTAGAATCAGAAAGCAATAATATCTGTACCACTAAGGCTTTAGTGATACATCTTCTTTGGAGGCATTAATGACTAATATTCCTGTCACAAATAAAGTGGCATTTCAGGGGTATCAAATGATTGGCGATGCATTGGATGAGTTTTTATCTGAGCTGAATAAGCGAAAAAGCTCAGATAATTCAGGATTATTGATTTCTGGAATTAGCTCTGGAATTCCTGATTTGGATAGGATTACACATGGACTGCAACCCGGAAGCATCACTGTTATCGCTTCTCGCCCAGCGATGGGAAAGAGAACTCTAGTGCAGAATATTGCACTTCATGTAGCAAAAAACGAAGCACTCCCAACGCTTTTCTTTAGCATGGGGATGTCATCAAAAGTAGTTGCATCAAATATCATGGGAATGATTGCTCATATCCCACTAAATAAGTTGCGTCACGGAGATAGCACCGAAATTGACTCCAGCAAGATACTTTCCGCAAGTAGTGAAATTAAGAATATCAATTTTGCAATTGATGACACAGCAGGAATTTCTGTTGATGAGCTATCAAAAAAAGCGATCGATTTTTTTTATGATTCGCACGAACAGATTGGTCTAATAGTGATCGATAGCATCCAGCAAATGGGCAAATCAAACTATGATGTTGGTGAATCTGAAAATTATGCTCAGACTCTAAAGCAACTGAAGAAGCTTTCTGTTGAAATTGAGACACCAATCATCATCATATCCAGTCTTAATAGAAATCCAGAAAGCCGGGACGACCACCGACCGATTCTGACAGATATTCCTGACAAGGTTATATTTGACTATTCTGATGTCTTTATATTTCTCTACCGAGAGGATCGTTACTCCTGTGAAGTGGAGAATCCGGGTGTTATTGAATTGATTGTTGGAAGGAATCGATTTGGTTCGACTGGTACGACATATCTAAGCACGAGTGACCTAGGCAAAGGATAGCTGCAATCAGCCCCTAAAGACATCCCTTCTTATCATTGAAGAAAGACTAATCTATGAGTATTGACCAAGCCATTGAAGCGATTGAGCGCTTTCAGGGTTTCTCATTAACTGAAAGCATATCGAACATTGAAGGGTTTGTAATAGGAAAGGGAGTTAACGAGCTTGAGAGCTTGTGTATCAGCAAGAAAATTGATGATGATTTCATGACCTCCGCGTTATCTTTAAAGAAGATTGCCGGACAAATCAACGTGATTATTCACGCAGCTGGTATCTTGCGCTCACTTCCGGGCATTATGGAGCCGGGTGAGGTTGTCAAAAGTGTGTCATTGGGCGCTGGCAACACTGGGAGAGAGTTTGATTTGGAAACAAATTACCGTATAGCTGAGTACAAGTTCATCGATTGGAAAGGTGGAGCGGAATCTATTAGGCAGAATGGAATCTTCAAGGATTTTTTTGAATTGGCTGAGCATATAACCCCTAAGAGAAAATACCTATATGTCGTAGGAGAAAAATATCCGCTCAAGTTCCTCAGTGAGAGTCGTCGTAAACTTACGAGCGTTTTAAAAAATCAGCAAACACTTTTGACCCAGTTACATGACAAATATCCAACCATTAAAATGGTTCGTGATTACTATGCTCTCAAGAGCCTCGAAGTAAAGGTTTGCGATATTTCTCCTTATATTGGAAGACCTGATAAATAGTATTATCTTCAGTTCCCAGTGCCCAGTTTTACCTCTTCGGGTGCACCAGTTTCTAAGATTGCAAGCAGATGCCGCGTTTACGCGGCATCTGCTTTTGGGTTGAAGGTTTTGAATTTGGCTTTTGATTTTCATCCCCTGTGCGCCGCCGAGTAGCGCAGGCTGGTCAGGAGTTTTCGGCGAGGACTGTCTGAGCACGTAGTGCGAGTTCCGCAGCCGCCTGACCAGTCGAGCAACGCAGGGTACGCCGAAGGCGCGGTAAACCGGGGTCGCCTTCTTTTTGGTTACTTTTTATTGGCGAAGCAAGAAAAAGTGACTAGCAGCCGGTCTACCACCGGCGAAGTTGATTTGGTCTTATTGCGATGGGTATCGCTACGCTCAACCCATCCTACAAAAGCGCAGGAAACTCATTGTTGGGTTACGCAAAAAACGCTAACCCAACCTACGAAAATCACATACTTGCCTCGTTATGCGCGACCCAATTTATTTCGTCGCTTTTTGTGCGTCCAGTTGCGCACGCAGGAAATCGGAGATTTCTTTAATGACGAGCTGACCGTCGTGATTGGTGTCGATGGCGTCGAAGTTGTCATGCAGCTTGGGGATGGCTTTGCTTTCCGCCAAGGATAGCTGGCCGTTCTTGTTCTTGTCGGCATTGTCTAATTGCTTGGTGAACTCTTCACGGCTCTTGAGCATGATGGCAGTGAATGATTTGATCTCCTGCTTGGTCAACTCGCCGTTGCGGTCCGCGTCTATCATCTCGAAAGATTCAGCCATCGCGGGTGCTTTCAGTTCGGCTTCAGCCTTTGAGATCGTGCCATTTTGATCGGCATCTACGTTGTTGAACAGTTGCTCGAACTGTACATCTACTTTATCGGTTTTTTTCTTGTTTGCTGCCAAGGCCACTGGGCTGATACTGGCTGCTAATAAAAGGCAGATGATGCGTTTCATGGTGTTTCCTTTCGGTGTTCGATTACGGTTTGTTGTATTGCGTCTAGGCGCGCCTGAAAGACGGCGGCGGGTATTGTAGCTGGAGAAGTGCATGCTTGCGCAATCTGACCTGCATCCACCGCTCTAGCCAGTGTGAGTAGTCTGAGCAGATAGGCGGCCTGAGGATAGTCATCTTGTTCATGCCCAGTGCGACCGCGCGCATCAGCGCTGCACGCAAGCAGGATCTGCTCGAAGCGCTCCGGCTTGCGCCACACATCAACCGATTGGAATAGCTTGATAATGGTGTCGGCACGCAGTTGTGACGCGCGGTGGATGTCGCCGTGGAAACGAGTGGTGAGTTGTGCTAAATCGCGGCATTCGGTCGGCACGCGCAAACGTTCGCATACTCCCTTGAGTAATTCGACTCCGCGCATCTCGTGGCCAATATGACGCGGCAAGATGTCAGCTGGCGTGTTGCCTTTACCCAGATCGTGGGTGAGCGCGGCGAAGCGCACCGCGAGTGGGTAGCCATGCTTGGCGGTGTTATCTAATACCATCATGGTGTGTATGCCGCAGTCGATCTCGGGATGGTATAGCGGGGGTTGCGGTACACCGAATAGCGCATCGACTTCGGGCAATATTTTCTTCAATGCACCACACTCCCTGAGTGTGGTGATGAAACGCGAGGGGTGTTTCTCCATCAGGCCGCGTGCCAATTCTTGCCATACACGCTCTGCTACTAATGCATCTACTTCGCCGTTATCAACCATGTCGCGCATCAAGCGCTGTGTCTCTGGGGCGATGCTGAAACCGAAGCGCGCGGCGAAACGTGCGCCACGCAGAATACGCACAGGGTCCTCGCTAAATGCGGCACTGACATGACGCAATACGCCTGCGCGTAAGTCTGCTTGTCCGTGATGCGGGTCTATGAGATTGCCGTCTGCGGTACGCGCGATGGCGTTGACGGTAAAGTCGCGGCGCGACAAATCCTGCTCCAAAGTCACATCAGGTGCAGCATGCACGATGAAACCCTGATAGCCGGGGGCCGTTTTGCGTTCAGTACGAGCGAGTGCATATTCCTCGTGCGTCTTGGGGTGCAAAAATACGGGGAAATCTTTGCCCACGGGGATAAAGCCCTGTTCCACCATCGCTTCAGGTGTGCTGCCGACTACGACCCAATCGTGATCATTCACCGCTAAGCCGAGGAGTGCGTCTCGCACTGCTCCACCTACACAATAGATGGTTGCTTCACTTTTCATCGGGAATGGCCCGTTGGTTAGCATCGTTTTTGGCAGCGATGATGCCTAAGCGATTTTTGAGGGTGCTTGTAGGGCTGTCGCCAAATTGCTTGGCGTAATACACGGTGTTACTCATCACTTTTTTGACGTAATCACGTGTCTCGTCAAACGGAATACTCTCTGCATAAATCGCACCTTCCATATCTTGTTCGCCGCGCCATTTGCGTGCCCTGCCAGGGCCGGCATTGTAGGCAGCAGATGCCAGAACAGGACTGTCATCTGCACTGGAGAGCACATTTTTCATGTAATAGGTGCCGAGCTTAAGGTTGGTATCGAGCTGGTGTATCAGATTGTCCCTATAACTTTTGAGACCAAGTTTCCTGGCTACCCAACGCGCAGTGCTGGGCATGATCTGCATCAGTCCTGCCGCGCCAACATTAGAACGTGCACTGGTGGCAAAGCGACTCTCTTGGCGCATCAATCCATATACCCAAGCCTCGTCCAAGTCATTGTCTTGGATATGTGATTGCAGTGCATCACGGTAGGGGGCGAGGTAGCGCAGGCTGAAATCATGCGTGTTGACGGTAAGGTCAGCAGCACCGATGGCCCTGTCATACATTTCATTTCGCCTAGCGATTTCGGCGGCGGTCAGCAACTCCTTGTCATTGAGGTTGCGGACCACCCAGCGCCATTCCTGCAAGGCATCGGAACGCAAGTCCATACGATATAGAGCTAGCGTGCGCTGCACGCCGGGGAGTGCGCTCATCGCATCGATTTCCTGCTTGGTGGGTGTGTAAGCTGAGGGCTGCAGTGCGCTGGCATGTGGGATATCGGCCAGTTCATCACTGGCAAGCTGACCGTAGAAATTGAACTCTGTGCTAAGGGGCTCGAATATTTTGATTGCTTCGAGATTGAGATTCCGAGCCTGCAATGCTCTGGCTTTCCAATAGCGCCAAGCTGGGTTGCGTTGCTGCACCTCGCTCATCTTGTCTATGCTGTGTAGCACCTCGCTCCAATTCTTCTCACGCAAGGCCGCGCGCACTCGCCAAGCTAATTGCTGCTCATTGAGTGGCTGGGTAGCAGCGGATTTATAAAGCTGCAAGGCACGTGGGTCTTGTGCTCGAGCAGCCTCATAGCCCAACCAGCCGTATAGATAGCGTTTTTCGGCGTCAGTAAAGTAGGCGGCGATATTTTTCCAGCGGGATAGCGCCATATCTATAGATTGTTTGGACAGTCGCTGGATGGCGAACAAGGTGATGGCACGTTCACCTTCATTAGCCTTTTCTAGTTTTACTTTGGCTAGATAACGGTCTGCATCAGCGCTCGCCCGACTCAGAGACTCGACACTGAAACGGTGGTTGCCAGTCAGTCGTTCAGCCAATTGTTTGGCCAGCGTCACATTGCCTGCTTCTAACGTCAATTTCAATCGCGCCCAAATATCCGCCTCACTGATTACGCCGGAGTCTATAGCAGCACTAAACACTGGGCCGCAACTGTCAGGCTGGCTTTTGCCTGTCATCCACAATGTGCGTGCCTCATTGAGTGGGTTCTCGGTCTGGTTATGGTTTCGAGCTTGCAGTGCGTAACAAGTGAGTTCCGTATCCTCATTGAGTAGCCGCGGATATTCGCTATTGAATAGATCCCATTGTTGTTTACTGCCCAGCACTTTCAGCCATTCACCACGCAGCTTGTCGATGACGGGATTGTCCTCGGGGCGGGATAGGAAACTTTTGACTGCTGCGCTTGTATCCTTTTCTAAGTCCAGACGCAGTTGGTAGTAGCTCACATAAACTTCTAGGGGGGACTTCTTTAGGCGGGGCGCAATGCGGTTGAGTTTTGCGCCATCACCTGCTAGGTAGGCAGCGTGGGCCGCAAGAAAATCGGCATCCACATCTGCCATAGCAGGTGTGCAGAAAAAAAGCAGGCAATATAGATAGATGCGCATGTATGACTATAGGTACCTAAGGTAGATATATGCATTGGCAATCGCAATTGATACCAACATCAGGGGGAAGGCGATCTTCAAAAAAGTGGCGAAGCGGATCGGGTTGCCAGATTTTTCAGCGATACCCGCGACCACTAGGTTGGCGGACGCACCTACCAGTGTGCCGTTACCACCCAGACAGGCACCGAGTGCCAGCGACCACCATAAAGGCATGATGGCCTGATCGCCGCCCATCGCGGGAGCGAGCGATTTGATGAGTGGAATCATGGTTGCCACAAACGGGATGTTGTCCACGAAGGCAGAGGCCACGGCGGAGCCCCACAGAATCGCGATGGCAGTCGTATTCAAGTCGCCATGTGTGGCATTGATAAGTCCATGTGCCATGGCGCCGATGAGACCCGCTTCTTCTATGCCATAGACTGCGATGAACAGGCCAATGAAGAAGAACAGCGTGATCCATTCGATCTCAATCAACGCGTGGTGTACGCGATGAGATTGCGTCTCTGGATCTTGGCCGAAATTTTCGACCAGTAGCAGAATAGCTGCGCCGAACATCGCGATGGTGGCGGGCTCCAGATGTACCATGCCGTGCAACATGAAACCCAGAATGACCAGCGCGAATACCGCTGAGGCTTGCTTAAGTAAACGCCAATCGGTGATTGCTTCGAATTCGTTGAAGCGCATCACGCGCGCTCTGTCTTCAGCTGTTGCGACCAAGTCTTTGCGCCAGATCCACCAGATGGGCAATAGGCTGAAGATTGCGATGACTGGAATGATAGGGGTCAGGTTGAACAGAAAGTCATTGAAGCTGAGATTGGCTGCCGAACCGATCATGATGTTGGGTGGGTCGCCGATCAAGGTGGCGGTGCCGCCGATATTGGACATGATGATGATGGCGAATAAGTAAGGATAAGGTTTAACTTTCAGTTCTTCTGCAATCAGCAACATCACGGGCGTGATGAGTAACACCGTGGTGACGTTATCTAGCAAGGCGGAGAAGATCGCTGTCACCAAGGACATGGTGAGCATGATACCCAACGGTTGGGCGCGTACCTTTTTGGTGATCCAGATCGCAACAAATTGGAATACACCACTTTTCTTGGTGATGGAGACGATCATCATCATTCCGATCAGCAGGCCCAGCGTGTTGAAGTCTATGCCACGTATCGCAGCCTCTTGCGTCATGATGCCGCATAAGATCATCAATCCGCCGCCTAACAGCGCGACGATGGCACGGTTGATACGCTCGCTGATGATGACCGCATAGGTTAAGACAAAGATGATGGTTGCCAACCACATCGGGTTGAAGCCGAAGATGGTATGTATCACTGTTGCATGCTCTTGCATTACTTACGCTCCAAACAGACTTGAGCCATGAGATCAGCCCCCAACAACAGGCCTAATAATTTTCCTGTTTGTTCATCCACGACGGGGATGTCGTTCTCACCTCTATATAGATGAAGTACGACTTCCAATAATGGTGTCCTGGGATAGATTACGGGCGTTGTTTCGAGCACTTCGGACAGTTTTTGCTTGGCGTGTTCGGCCATGCGCTCAACCAAGAACTCCATGCGGTTGGATAAGAAGCCCACATCCGACAAGCCGCCTTCCAATAGTACTGCCTTGGGTAGTAGTAGCGACATTAGGCGGTTCATACTGAATACACCCAGATACTTGCCAGTACTGTCAGTCACAGGCAATAGGCTGAGATTGTTGTCTATCAGCATCTTGGCCGCTAGTGAGATGGTGTCGCTATCGGTCAGTTTAAAGTGATTTTGATATTTGAATTGGCTAACTGGCATGATGTTCGATCCGTGGTAAGTGTTTTGTTTGACTACTTCAGCTGTCCGCGTTCCAGTGTGATACCGACCATCTTGCAATTGCGTATCGCTTGTAGCTTGGCGACGCTGATCTTCACCCATGGTGCATTAAAGTCTTTGAGTATGATCTGCGCGATATGTTCGGCCAGTGTTTCTAATAAAGAGAAGTGCCCCTCGCTCAGTACGGTCTGGATATGCTCGGCCACTTTGGCGTAGTCCAGCGCATCGTCTATGTCGTCGCTGATGCAGGCGCGGCTATTTGGCAGGGCGATATCCAAGTCTATCTGCAAGGTTTGAGGGACCAACTTTTCGCGCTCGTAGATGCCTATGAGCGTGGTGACTTTCAATTCGCGTATAAAGATGAGATCCATGAGGGGGTGGCCTATGTATTTTGCATGTGATGTACGGATATACGCTATACAGTAGAATCCGCAACTTCCGTATTTTAGGGTATTCCCGATGTTGACCATAGCTTTTGTCGTTGCAGCTTATCTTTTAGGCTCTATCTCCTTTGCCGTAGTGACTAGCCGTGCTTTCGGTATCGCTGACCCGCGTACCTATGGTTCAGGCAATCCTGGTGCAACCAATGTTTTGCGTAGTGGCAAGAAGGCTGCAGCAGCGCTCACGCTTTTGGGCGATGCGGCTAAAGGTTGGTTGGCGGTATTCTTGGCAATCGAGTTCGCACCTCACGATGCGATAGGCTTGCTGACGGTAGCTTTAGTCGCATTGGCCGTGTTTTTAGGCCATGTTTTTCCGATCTTTCTTAAATTCAAAGGTGGCAAGGGGGTAGCGACTGCACTGGGGGTGTTGCTGGCTTTGAATGTGTGGATGGGGTTGGCGGTACTTGCGACCTGGCTCTTTATGGCCGTTGTGTTCCGCTATTCATCCTTGTCAGCCTTGGTTGCTGCAATAGCAGCACCTATATATGCGATGCTATTCCATCTGCGCCCAGAGTTGGTACTCGCTACCGCCATTATGTCCATGCTGCTGCTTTGGCGTCACAAAAGCAACATTCAAAATCTGCTGACAGGCAAGGAATCCAAAATAGGCAGTAAGTCCAAGGCTGCTTAAGCAGTAATCTCGGCAAGGTTCCAACGTGCCTTTACACCGAAGCGGTAATCTTTGACGCCTTGCTGTTTTGCGAGCCGCAATGCGCCAGCAAAGGCGATCATCGCGCCGTTGTCGGTACAAAACTCAAGATCTGGGTAATACACCTTGCCGCCACGCTTCTCTATGTCGCCAGTCAATCGTTCTCGTAATAGCCTGTTAGCACCCACTCCTCCTGCGACAACCAACTGGCTTAGCCCGGTGTGTGCCAATGCTGCTCTGGCTTTATGCGCCAGCACATCCACGATGGCCTCTTGGGCAGCATAAGCGATGTCAGCACGGGTCTGGGTGGAGTTGTCGCTCTGCTTGACTGCAGTGAGTACTGCGGTCTTTAAGCCGCTGAAGCTGAAATCAAAATCACCGCTACGCAACATCGGGCGCGGCAACTTATATATGTCTGGTCTGCCTTGTGCTGCTAGCGTCGCCAATGCTGGGCCGCCGGGATAGCCTAGACCCAAGAGCTTGGCACTCTTGTCAAAGGCCTCGCCGGCCGCATCATCCAGAGTTTCACCCAATAATTGATACTCACCTACACCATCCACGCGCATCAGCTGGGTATGCCCGCCGGAGACGAGTAGTGCGACAAAGGGAAAGTCGGGGGCTGGTTCGGAAAGTAATGGAGAAAGCAGATGTCCTTCTAGGTGGTGTATACCTATAGTAGGAATATCTAAGGCATAGGCTAGAGAGTTAGCGACACTTGCGCCTACTAAGAGTGCGCCGCCTAGGCCGGGGCCTTGGGTGTAGGCAATGGCATCGACCTGAGCCAAATGAATATCCGCTTCCTGTAGGACTTGGCGCACCAAAGGGATGACGCGCTGGACGTGATCACGCGATGCGAGCTCGGGAACGACACCGCCATATTCACTATGCATGGCGATCTGCGTGTGCAGCGCGTGAGCGAGCAAACCGGTACCCATTTTATAGAGTGCGATGCCGGTTTCGTCGCAGGATGATTCAATCCCCAGTGTAATCAATGACATTTGTGACCTTTCGTAGCAGTGTGTATTGTAGTGAAAATCTGCGGCTAAGGTCGACTCATAAAATAATTACAGCTAAATGACAGAAAGCTATTGACGTGAGGGATTGTGTCTGTAGAATGCGCACCTCTTCGTTGCACAGCAGCTTAAGCGAAGCGGGTAAAACTGCTTAATTATCATAAAGATAGCGCTGGTTTTTGAGGTGTAATGAGATGAAATAAAAGAAATGCGAATGTAGTTGACGAGAAGAATTTAATCTCTATAATGCGCACCTCTTCGCTGCCAAGGCAGCTGCTCTTTAACAGAATAGAACGAACAATTGACGAGTGTAGGTGCTTGGTTTTTTTGGGCATTTGTCATCTTAGGATGATGAATGACTTTAAAAATATAGTAGCAACTTACACGAAGTCTAAAAGAATCATGTCAATGATTCACTTTGAGTAAGACCGATTCGCAAGAATCAAAGTAACAGGAATTAAACTGAAGAGTTTGATCCTGGCTCAGATTGAACGCTGGCGGTATGCTTTACACATGCAAGTCGAACGGGCTTTGGAGCTTGCTCCAAAGTTAGTGGCGAACGGGTGAGTAATATATCGGAACATGTCCGGAAGTGGGGGATAACGTAGCGAAAGTTACGCTAATACCGCATATGCCCTGAGGGGGAAAGGAGGGGATCGCAAGACCTTTCGCTTTCGGAGTGGCCGATATCGGATTAGCTAGTAGGTGAGGTAAAGGCTCACCTAGGCGACGATCCGTAGCTGGTCTGAGAGGACGACCAGCCACACTGGAACTGAGACACGGTCCAGACTCCTACGGGAGGCAGCAGTGGGGAATTTTGGACAATGGGCGCAAGCCTGATCCAGCCATACCGCGTGAGTGAAGAAGGCCTTCGGGTTGTAAAGCTCTTTCAGCCGGAAAGAAATCGCATTTATTAATACTAAATGTGGATGACGGTACCGGAAGAAGAAGCACCGGCTAACTACGTGCCAGCAGCCGCGGTAATACGTAGGGTGCGAGCGTTAATCGGAATTACTGGGCGTAAAGCGTGCGCAGGCGGTTCTGTAAGACAGATGTGAAATCCCCGGGCTTAACCTGGGAACTGCATTTGTGACTGCAAGACTAGAGTGTAGCAGAGGGGGGTAGAATTCCACGTGTAGCAGTGAAATGCGTAGAGATGTGGAGGAATACCGATGGCGAAGGCAGCCCCCTGGGCTAACACTGACGCTCATGCACGAAAGCGTGGGGAGCAAACAGGATTAGATACCCTGGTAGTCCACGCCCTAAACGATGTCAACTAGTTGTTGGGGAAGGAGACTTCTTTAGTAACGCAGCTAACGCGCTAAGTTGACCGCCTGGGGAGTACGGTCGCAAGATTAAAACTCAAAGGAATTGACGGGGACCCGCACAAGCGGTGGATTATGTGGATT
This sequence comes from uncultured beta proteobacterium, assembly GCA_963740305.1. Taxonomy (GTDB): domain Bacteria; phylum Pseudomonadota; class Gammaproteobacteria; order Burkholderiales; family Gallionellaceae; genus Gallionella. The sequence goes on from CAVUDR010000010.1 coordinate 151,651, forward strand.
AATTCGATGCAACGCGAAAAACCTTACCTACCCTTGACATGTCAGGAAGATCGCAGAGATGTGATTGTGCCCGAAAGGGAATCTGAACACAGGTGCTGCATGGCTGTCGTCAGCTCGTGTCGTGAGATGTTGGGTTAAGTCCCGCAACGAGCGCAACCCTTATCATTAATTGCCATCATTTGGTTGGGCACTTTAATGAGACTGCCGGTGATAAACCGGAGGAAGGTGGGGATGACGTCAAGTCCTCATGGCCCTTATGGGTAGGGCTTCACACGTAATACAATGGTCGGTACAGAGGGTTGCCAACCCGCGAGGGGGAGCTAATCTCAGAAAGCCGATCGTAGTCCGGATCGCAGTCTGCAACTCGACTGCGTGAAGTCGGAATCGCTAGTAATCGCGGATCAGCATGTCGCGGTGAATACGTTCCCGGGTCTTGTACACACCGCCCGTCACACCATGGGAGTGGAATCTGCCAGAAGTAGGTAGCCTAACCGTAAGGGGGGCGCTTACCACGGTGGGTTTCATGACTGGGGTGAAGTCGTAACAAGGTAGCCGTATCGGAAGGTGCGGCTGGATCACCTCCTTTCTAGAGTATCCAAAGAGGCTGAGTGCCTACACTCATCAGTTGTTCGTTCGAAGTACAGTTAAGGGTCTGTAGCTCAGCTGGTTAGAGCACTGTGTTGATAACGCAGGGGTCGTTGGTTCGAGTCCAACTAGACCCACCAGAGCAAGTCGTGCGGTATAGGGGGTTTAGCTCATTTGGTAGAGCATCTGCTTTGCAAGCAGAGGGTGAACGGTTCGAATCCGTTAACCTCCACCAGTATTAAAACGATGGTGGGTGAAAAAAAGCTGTAGTAGATAGAGTCTGTATGTAAGCCTGAGGGTTTAGATATTGGCTTTGCCGATAAGAAGTTCTTTAAAAATTTGGAAGAAGTAAATAAGTGATTCAAGCATGAATCGAGTTGGTTAAATCCATCTTTATTTGTGTGAGAAAACTTGAGGGTTTTTGATTGTATCAAGATCATTTTTATTAGTCATAAAGATGAGACACAAACCTTTGCTCGAGTCTGATTGAAAGATTAGATAAGAAATAAGGCAACAAAATGCGAAACACGATAACGCCTGATCAGCGATGATTAGGGCTTAACGTTATAGGGTCAAGCGAATAAGTGCATATGGTGGATGCCTTGGCGATTACAGGCGATGAAAGACGTGATAGCCTGCGAAAAGCTACGGGGAGCTGGCAATAAGCTTTGATCCGTAGATATCTGAATGGGGAAACCCGGCCTTATAGGTCATCCCTAGCTGAATACATAGGCTAGTGGAAGCGAACTCAGGGAACTGAAACATCTAAGTACCTGAAGGAAAAGAAATCAACCGAGATTCCGTAAGTAGTGGCGAGCGAACGCGGAAGAGCCTGCAATTTTTAGCATTATTGTTAACCAAACAGTCTGGAAAGTCTGGCCATAGTGGGTGATAGCCCCGTAGGTGAAAACATTAGTGTGGAACTAGGATTGCGACAAGTAGGGCGGGGCACGAGAAACCTTGTCTGAACATGGGGGGACCATCCTCCAAGGCTAAATACTCGTAATCGACCGATAGTGAACCAGTACCGTGAGGGAAAGGCGAAAAGAACCCCGGAAGGGGAGTGAAATAGAACCTGAAACCGTATGCATACAAACAGTGGGAGCGGACTTGTTCCGTGACTGCGTACCTTTTGTATAATGGGTCAGCGACTTACGTTCAGTAGCGAGCTTAACCGAATAGGGGAGGCGTAGGGAAACCGAGTCTGATAAGGGCGATAGTTGCTGGGCGTAGACCCGAAACCAAGTGATCTATCCATGGCCAGGATGAAGGTGCTGTAACAGGTACTGGAGGTCCGAACCCACTAACGTTGAAAAGTTAGGGGATGAGCTGTGGATAGGGGTGAAAGGCTAAACAAACTTGGAAATAGCTGGTTCTCTCCGAAAACTATTTAGGTAGTACCTCATGTATCACGCTCGGGGGTAGAGCACTGTTATGGCTAGGGGTCTATTGCTGATTACCAAACCATTGCAAACTCCGAATACCGAGTAGTGCGAGCATGGGAGACAGACATCGGGTGCTAACGTCCGGTGTCAAGAGGGAAACAACCCAGACCGCCAGCTAAGGTCCCAAAGACATGATTAAGTGGAAAACGAAGTGGGAAGGCTAAAACAGTCAGGATGTTGGCTTAGAAGCAGCCATCATTTAAAGAAAGCGTAATAGCTCACTGATCGAGTCGTCCTGCGCGGAAGATGTAACGGGGCTCAAATCATGCACCGAAGCTGCGGATATGTAATTATTACATATGGTAGGAGAGCGTTCTGTAGGCCTGCGAAGGTGTTCTGTGAGGGATGCTGGAGGTATCAGAAGTGCGAATGCTGACATGAGTAGCGATAAAGGGGGTGAAAGGCCCCCTCACCGAAAACCCAAGGTTTCCTGTTCAACGTTCATCGGAACAGGGTGAGTCGGCCCCTAAGGCGAGGCAGAAATGCGTAGTCGATGGGAAACAGGTTAATATTCCTGTACCTCAATATAATGCGATGTGGGGACGGAGAAGGTTAGGCAAGCCATCTGTTGGAATAGGTGGTTCAAGCGTGTAGGGAGATCTCTTAGGCAAATCCGGGAGGTCAATTCTGAGGCGTGATAACGAGGTACTTAGGTACTGAAGTTGCTGATACCAAGCTTCCAAGAAAAGCCACTAAGCTTCAGTTATGTTGAGACCGTACCGCAAACCGACACAGGTGGGTAGGATGAGAATTCTAAGGTGCTTGAGAGAACTCAGGAGAAGGAACTCGGCAAATTAGCACCGTAACTTCGGGAGAAGGTGCGCCCCGCTAGCGTGTAGTGATTTACTCACGAAGCGCGATGGGGTTGCAGTGAAATGGTGGCTGCGACTGTTTAATAAAAACACAGCACTCTGCAAACACGAAAGTGGACGTATAGAGTGTGACGCCTGCCCGGTGCTGGAAGATTAAATGATGGGGTGCAAGCTCTTGATTGAAGTCCCAGTAAACGGCGGCCGTAACTATAACGGTCCTAAGGTAGCGAAATTCCTTGTCGGGTAAGTTCCGACCTGCACGAATGGCGTAACGATGGCCACACTGTCTCCTCCTGAGACTCAGCGAAGTTGAAATGTTTGTGAAGATGCAATCTACCCGAGGCTAGACGGAAAGACCCCATGAACCTTTACTGTAGCTTTGCATTGGATTTTGAATAGACCTGTGTAGGATAGCTGGGAGGCTACGAAGTAGGGACGCCAGTCCTTATGGAGCCAACCTTGAAATACCAGCCTGGTGTGTTTGAGATTCTAACCTAGACCCCTTATCGGGGTTGGGGACCGTGCATGGTAGGCAGTTTGACTGGGGCGGTCTCCTCCCAAATTGTAACGGAGGAGTACGAAGGTATCCTAGGTACGGTCGGACATCGTACTGATAGTGCAATGGCAAAAGGATGCTTAACTGCGAGACTGACAAGTCGAGCAGATACGAAAGTAGGTCATAGTGATCCGGTGGTTCTGTATGGAAGGGCCATCGCTCAACGGATAAAAGGTACTCTGGGGATAACAGGCTGATTCCTCCCAAGAGTTCATATCGACGGGGGAGTTTGGCACCTCGATGTCGGCTCATCACATCCTGGGGCTGTAGCCGGTCCCAAGGGTATGGCTGTTCGCCATTTAAAGTGGTACGTGAGCTGGGTTTAAAACGTCGTGAGACAGTTTGGTCCCTATCTGCCTTGGGCGTTGGAAATTTGAAGGGACCTGCTCCTAGTACGAGAGGACCGGAGTGGACAGATCTCTGGTGTACCGGTTATCACGCCAGTGGTATTGCCGGGTAGCTAAATCTGGAAGAGATAACCGCTGAAAGCATCTAAGCGGGAAACTCGCCTTGAGATTAGATTTCCCTGGGGGTTTAACCCCCCTAAAGAGTCGTTCGAGACCAGGACGTTGATAGGTCAGGTGTGGAAGCGCAGTAATGCGTTAAGCTAACTGATACTAATTGCTCGTGAGGCTTGATCCTATAACATTAAGTAAGTGTTATGGTGTAACGCAACGTTGTGTAAAAATACAATTGAAAACCTGATTTACTTCTTCCAAAAATATCGTTGCTTGAATCGAAAGACTCAAGTGACAACAAACACGGTTCTTGCATAACATCGCAAGTAACCTAACAGTTTGTCTGACGACCATAGCGAGTTGGTCCCACTCCTTCCCATCCCGAACAGGACAGTGAAACGACTCCGCGCCAATGATAGTGTGGTTCTTCCATGCGAAAGTAGGTCATCGTCAGACTCCTTACAAAGTAAAAAGCCCCGACAGAAATGTCGGGGCTTTTTACTTTTTTACGCAGGTAAAATACGCGTAATCAAACAAGGCACACACCATGGATAAATTCATCGTCGCAGCACTTTATAAATTCGTCACACTAGATGACTACGTTTCATTACGTGCACCGCTACAGAAGCAATGCGATGAGTTGGGGATATCAGGTACATTGCTGCTCGCCAATGAAGGTATCAATGGCACGATTGCAGGAGCACGCGCGAACATAGACGCGATACTGGCGTACTTACGTAGCGATGCGCGCCTTGCTGATCTGCCCCACAAAGAGTCATTTGCTGAGGGACAGCCGTTCCACCGTATGAAGGTGAAGCTTAAGAAAGAGATCGTGACCATGGGCGTGGCTGGTGTTGATCCAACTTCGTTGGTCGGAAGCTATGTGCAACCAGAACAGTGGAATGCAATCATCACCGATCCTGATGTGGTGCTAGTAGATACGCGCAATGACTATGAAGTTGATGTTGGTACCTTTCAGGGTGCGATCAATCCACACATCACTACCTTTCGGGAATTCCCTGAATACGTGAAAAATAATTTTGCGCCCGATAAACAACCGCGCGTCGCGATGTTTTGTACCGGAGGTATACGCTGTGAAAAGGCCTCGGCCTATATGTTGGAGCAGGGTTTTCCTGAGGTGTATCACCTCCAAGGTGGAATATTGAAGTACCTAGAGTTGGTGCCAGAAGAGGAAAGCCTGTGGCAGGGTGAGTGCTTTGTATTTGATCAGCGTGTAGCAGTAGGACAAGGCTTGCAGCTAGGTCATTACGCCCTATGCTTTGGTTGTTCGCGACCAATCACGGAGCAGGAAATGGCGAGTGAAAAATACGAGAAGGGTGTTTCCTGCCCAAATTGCTACGACAAACTCAGCTCGGAAAAGATAGCTGCTGCGCGTGAGCGCCAGAAACAAGTGGAACTAGCACAGCGCAAGGGTCTAACACATATCGGTACGATGAAAAGCTAATGCAGAACTCAGTGCGTAGTCTGTTTGGGCGCGAGCTTAAGTTTGATGCCCTTACTCTCGATGTGTATCGCGGTGATGTCGATTTCGCTTCCTAGTACGCGTAGCTCATCAGGCTTGAAACGATACAGTGCATTGTCTTTCGCATATTGCGCAAAGAGTACATCAAAGGCAGGTTTTACCAATTCCATGTAGTTGCTATCGCCATCAATTTCAAGTAGCGTTAAGCGCGGATCGCGTAAAAAGAGCGCTCTTTTTTGAGAGTCGTAGCGTAGGCCCGCATTCAGTGTGTAGCCGCCAGTCAGCGATTTGACATAAATGGTAGAGGCCGAAAATCTGCCAACAAGCTCTATCTTGTCCTCATTTGCCAAGAAATTTACTTTAGGCAGTTCAATAGTTGCACTGAACATGCCATTCCCCAAGTCTTGATGGATGGGAAAGGTGTTTTTCATCTTTGCTTCCAAGCGAGCCTGATCTATCAAGTACTCATTCGGCAGCAACGTCGCGCAAGCGCCTAAGAAAAGCGCAGCAAGGAAGATGGCGAAACGCGAAATCAACTTGATATTCATCAAAACTATATCCTCGGTGTACTGCATACAACGTCTGCATTCTGAGCTCTATGGCGCAACGCGTGATCAATCAACACCAAGGCTAACATCGCCTCGGCGATAGGAGTGGCGCGGATACCAACGCACGGGTCATGACGGCCATGCGTTTCTACCATGATGGGTGCACCAGTGCAATCTATGGAGTGACGCGGTATGCGTATGCTGGAAGTCGGTTTGATGGCCACATGCGCGACGATGTCCTGACCCGTAGAGATTCCGCCCAAGATTCCGCCAGCATGATTACTAAGGAAACCTCGAGGAGTCATCTCGTCGCCATGTTCGCTGCCGCGCTGAGTAACGCAGCCGAAACCATCACCTATCTCGACACCCTTAGCGGCATTGATGCCCATCAACGCATAAGCAATCTCTGCATCCAGTCTGTCGTATACAGGTTCTCCCCAACCGACAGGCACATTCTCGGCAACCACAGTCAACTTGGCGCCGATAGAGTCACCGGACTTGCGCAAGGCATCCATATAGGATTCAAGTTGGGCCACAAAGCCACTGTCAGCAACGAAGAATGGATTGTCATTAACACCTTTCCAGCTCTTGAAAGGGATGGTGACTTCACCAAGTTGTGCCATATAGCCGCGTATGGTTACACCATATTTTTCGTGTAACCACTTCTTTGCGATAGCGCCTGCAGCAACGCGGACGGCTGTTTCGCGAGCAGATGAGCGACCGCCGCCTCTATGGTCACGGAAGCCATATTTTTGGGTATAGGTGTAATCGGCGTGTCCGGGGCGGAAGGTCTCGGCGATATTGCCGTAGTCCTTGCTGCGCTGGTCCTCATTGCGTATCAGGAGGGCAATAGGGGTGCCCGTAGTCTTGCCTTCAAAGATGCCGGAAAGAATCTCTACCGTGTCAGATTCGCGGCGTTGGGTGACGTGACGTGAGGTGCCAGGTTTGCGTCTATCCAATTCAAGCTGGATGTCGGCCTCGCATAGGGCGAGTCCAGGTGGGCAGCCATCGACAACGCAGCCAATCGCCGCACCATGTGACTCTCCAAAAGAAGTCACCGTGAATAAAGTACCTAGAGTATTGCCAGACATAACTAGACCGCCAAGATTGTGCAAAATTAATGCGTGCAGTTTAACATAGGCTCAAGACTGAATTAATGAAGGAGCAGCTCGATGCAAACTATGCTTACGACTTCAGCCGGTGGCTTAGATGTGATTCATTTGCGTGAAATGGATATACCCGAGGTATTGTCGACCTTCTACATGCGAGTTAAGTTAGCAGCAGCGGGCATCAATCCTTTGGATACCAAGCTGCGTAAAAAGCCAGCCTATTACCCTGATCATCTACCTACGATATTGGGTTGCGATGGTTGTGGCATCGTGGATGAGATCGGTGAGGAGGTCACCCGTTTCAAAGTAGGCGATCAGGTCTACTTCAATAATGGTGGCATAGGTTTGGAACCCGGTTGCTATGCGGAGTACACCACCGTACATGAAGAGTATTGTGCCTTTAAGCCGGCGAATTTGAATATGCAGGAAAGTGCTGCTTTGCCTTTGGTATTGATCACAGCGTGGGAAGCGCTGTTCGAAAAGGTGAACCTCCAAGCAGGACAAACAATATTGATACACGGTGGCGCAGGGGGGGTAGGTCACATCGCCATTCAGCTTGCACGAAATGTGGGTGCGCATGTGGTAGTAACAGTAAGTGATGAGAAAAAAGCGAAACTGGTGCAATCACTAGGTGCTGAGAAAGTCATCAACTATAAGAAGCAGGACTTTGTCGAAGAGGTGATGGCCTGGACAGGCAAGCAGGGGGTGGATGTGGTTTTTGATACGGTGGGAGGGGCTACATTCACCAAGTCACTCAACGCCTGTAAAGTCGGCGGCAGGGTCGTCAGCATCGTCGCAACACCGCTTTTGGAAGTAGATGTGCAGCAAGCACGATTACGCAACCTGACCTTGTGCTATGAACTGATGCTCACACCTCAGTTGATGAAACTTCATGATCAGCGCATACGCCAGCGCAAGATATTGGAAGCAGGTGCGAAACTGGTCGAGACCGGTAAGCTGGGCGTGATGGTCTCGCGTCAACTGCCCTTGATTGAAGTTGCTCAAGCACACAAATTGATAGAGCAAGGCGGAGTGATGGGCAAGATCATCGTCACGATGGGTTTGTTCTCAGTTCCTTAATCAGTGTGCGCGGCTATATCGATACACATTGCCATCTAGATGCTGCTGAATTTGGCGGAGGACAAGACAGCGTCGTGCAAGCGGCCAGCAGTGTGCATGTAAATACCATCGTTATCCCAGCAGTCGCAGCATCTAATTTTGATGCTGTACTTAGGCTGACACAGCAATTCCCCGCCTGCCATGCTGCATATGGAATACACCCGATGTATGTGACGCAAAGTCACTCAGAAGATCTACAAAAATTACGGCAGTATCTAAGCGTATATGAGCCGGTCGCTATCGGTGAGATTGGTCTGGATTTCTTTGTTGAGAACCGTGATGAAGTTGCTCAGGAATATTACTTCTCTGAACAATTAAAACTCGCAAAGGAATTCGATCTGCCAGTGTTGCTGCATGTGCGACGCTCGCAGGACACGATACTAAAACATTTGCGCCGTGCAAAAGTGAGAGGCGGCATTGCCCATGCCTTTAATGGCAGTCGCCAGCAAGCCGATGAGTTCATTAAACTGGGCTTCAAGCTAGGTTTTGGTGGTGCGATGACTTATCCACGCGCATTACGTATACGTGAATTAGCTGCAGCCTTGCCGTTAGATAGTATCGTGCTAGAAACTGATGCACCTGATATTCCGCCGGAATTCTTAGTACGCGGGCAGCAAAATGAACCGCAATATCTGCCACGCATCGCTGAGACGCTGTCAGCCTTACGCAAGATGTCCACGCAAGAGGTAATGGAGGCAACGACTGCGAATGCGATATCAGCATTGCCAAGTTTGGGGAGAGCGGCCGCACACGTATAATCGCGCCCACTAACTAAAGTGAGCACGAAATGAAGAACAAGATACCGCCGCAATTTGAACGTACCCAAATCCTGCTGGGAGATGAGGGTATAGAAAAACTACGCAGCAAACATGTATTCATCGCAGGCTTGGGTGGTGTAGGTTCATATTGCGCGGAAGCCATGGCACGCGCAGGCATCGGCCGTTTGACCTTAATGGATCACGATGTCGTCGCCGTCAGCAATATCAACCGCCAACTCCCCGCATTACTCTCTACCGTAGGACAGTCCAAAGCCGAGCTGATGCGTGCCCGCATCGCGGATATCAATCCTGAATGCGTTGTTACTCTTATCAAAACTTTTCTAGGTCGCGAGAACGTACACGAGTTGGTGCCCAGCGATTGTGACTACGTCATCGACTGTATAGATTCCATGAGCTGCAAAGTAGCGCTGGTCAGTTATAGCGTCCAGGCAGGTATGCAAGTGGCATCGAGTATGGGCGCGGGTAATAAGCTAGATCCTAGCCGTATTCGTGTAGACGATATCAGCAAGACCAATGTCTGCCCCTTAGCGCGTGAGATGCGCAAACACTTGCGCGATTTGGGCATCAAGCACGGTGTGTTGACGGTGTATACCGATGAGAATCCAAGGCCGACTTTGCCACCCCAGCCGGTAGATCGTGGTCGTCCACGTTCGGTGAATGGGACCATCAGTTATATGCCGCCGATATTTGGGTATATGTTGGCGGGAGCTGTGATAAATAACTTGTTGTTGGAGTAGAGGTTTTTGTAGGTTGGCTTACGCAAAAACCGCTCTTGTAAACTTTAGGGAAAATCTAACTTACAATTGGCATGCATTCTCACTGCGCGAGGCGATTACCCCTCTGTATTCCTCATGTGATCCGCTACCTTGGCGAACGCTTCTGATAGCTCATTTCGTAGCGCGACATCTTCAACCACTTCCATCAGTGCTTTGTTCATACACAACAACCATTGGTCACGTTCTGAGTTGCCAATAGTGAAGGGTAGATGACGAGCGCGCAGTCTGGGGTGGCCGTACTCATTGACGAATAATTGTGGGCCGCCCATCCAGCCGGAGAGGAATTTGAATAATTTGTCTTCTGCGCTTTGCAGATGCGGGGCGTGCATTTTGCGGATGCCGTAGGTCTCGGGCAACTCATCCATGATCTGATAGAAACGCATCACCAGCGCGCGCACTTTCTCTGCGCCGCCGATTCGTTCGTAGTGATTTATTTCTGCCGTCATGCTTACCACTCCCTAAATGAAAAACCCACGCCTATGGTGGTTTGTGTGTGATTGTAGTCGATCAGACTTTCGCCATAGCCTGAGCTTAGTTGCAGGTGTACGCGTGAAGAATCGCCCGCATTTAACGGTGTTGCCCAATCGAGTTGGATGAAGTGACGATTCTGCTTAAGGGTTAGGTTGTCGCGCAGTAGCAATGCAATAGCCTGCGACTTACTTTCCGGCTCCCAGCGCAACACGAGGTCGGCGCGACCAATGTAATTGGAGATGTCGGGGTTGTCGTCCTTAGCCGCACTTTCGGGAACGCGCCACCAGCCTCTAGCCATAAGCGAGGTAACGTTATTCCATTCCCATCCACTTAAAAGGTAGACACGGTTCCAACTGCGTGAATCTGGCAGAGAGCGACCATTGGATTGATGCTCTAGGCCTAGATTGACGAGTTTCAAGCCATCGCTTTTACTCGTACCAAAGGTGGCAATCAACTCCGGTTCGTAGTTGGTCTCGCGGAACGGCGATGAGTTGCGCGTATTGAATACCTGCCAGTTGGATTGCTGAGTATAAGCGGCCCATAACCGCAGTGTCTTGAAGCCGATAATGTTGATGTCACGCTGTGTGCCGATATCGGCTTTTACGCTGATCAGGTACTTGGACTCGCTATGTTGAAAAGGAGAGGGTGTCGTCGTTGTATGAGCGGGTGAGGGCGAGCTGGGTAGGTTGTTGGGATTATCTGTATATCTTGCAATCAGATAGTTCTGCCTGTAGGGCTGTAAGCGCCCCAGTTTGCTGTCATCCATATCATTTTGGTCGTCCAGATTCCAAGCGCGAGTCAGATAAGAGCGGTGTGCCAAATCCACCTTGCGAGCCGCAGCTATCTGTGCATCCGTGGGCGTGACGGCATTTTGGTCATAGCAGGTAAGTCTGGCAGCGTCATCGTGTGGATATTGGATTGCGCAGGGCTGATTGTTATCGGCCTGTGCGACGCTACACAGGCAAGTAAGCAGTAAGCAGGTCAGTAAACGGTGTTTCATCACAGAGTTATGTTAGGTGCAAACTAGGCATTCTACAGTGCGACTATCCGCACTGCTATTTCAACCACCCTTTGCGGTAGAACATCCAGAACGGGATGGTGATGGAGGCGAGTATCAGGCCTAATGCCAGTGGATATCCTACAGCCCAATCCAGTTCTGGCATGTGCTTGAAGTTCATGCCGTAGATGGACGCGATCAGGGTGGGCGGCAGTAAGGCGACCGAGGCCACCGAGAACATGCGTACGATTTTGTTTTGGTTGATATTGATAAAGCCTACCGTGGCATTCATCAGGAAGTTGATTTTTTCGAAGATGAAGGCGGTGTGACCATCCAGTGAGTCGATATCCAACATCGTTTGGCGGGCTTCTTCCATTTGTGATGGGACGAGTCTTTTGCTGCGCATCAGGAAAGAGATGGCGCGACGCGTGTCCATCAGATTGCGCCTGATGCGACCGTTAAGGTGCTCGTCGTGGGCGATCTGGGCGAGCAGTTCTGCAGCATCACGGTCATCCAGTTGGTTCTCCAATACCTTGATGCTAGTGGTGCCCAAATCGGCATAGACATCCTCCAATGCGTCGGCTGAGAATTCCACGCCAGAACTGTAAAGATCTAACAGCACATCCATCGCGTCATCAAGTAAGTCGGGCTGATTTTTTGCGCGCTGTCGGAAGCGTACGAATACTGGCAGGTCCTTGTCATGTACGCTGAACAACACATTATTAGAGAGCACGAAAGCCACGATCACGCTATGCGATTCTGCAGTGATGCCAGACAGGAAGTCGGAGCGAACATGCAGTTGCGCATCGACCTCATAGAAGCGCGCGCTGGCTTCGATGTCGCGCAAATGCGCGGGTTGCGGCAGGTGAACGCCATAGTGCTCCTGCACCCATGCACGTTCCTCCTCAGTGGGGTCGATGGCATCTACCCAAATCGGTGTCTGGTGCTCTGTAATCTGTGTGAGGCGACCCTGGGTCAGGGCAAAAGCATTGAGCATGTCGATTTCTGGCTGAGTGGTGTCCGCGCATCGTACCGCCTAGGCTTGCATGGCGGCAAGGTGGCTACAACCTTATTTACGACGGGGTCGAGCTTGAGCGGCCATTGCTGTAGAATGCCGCCCTTGCTAAACCTGAGTATAGAACCCACTCGACATGACGGCACGTTTGCGCGAAATCCCCTACAACTACACTTCGTTTTCTGACCGCGAGATCGTATTGCGTATCTTGGGCGAGGAGGCGTGGCAGATTATCAATACCTTGCGTGAAGAGCGTCGCACGGGGCGCTCGGCGCAGATGTTGTATGAGGTGCTGGGTGATATCTGGGTAGTGTCGCGTAACCCCTATCTGCAAGACGATCTGCTGGGTAATCGCAAGCGCCGCAATGCTCTAGTCGGCGCACTGCGTCATCGTTTGCATGCTATCGAAGAGCGTCGTCAGTCCAACGAGGTCGTGGCACGTTTGCTAGAGCTGGCGTGTCTGGCGGTCGATGAATTCGAGGCTGAATTCGAGCAGACCATTGCGTTGCGTAAACGCACACTCAAAGCGCTTAGTCCTATCACTCGCAAAGACAACATACAGTTCGACGGATTGGCGCGCGTTTCTCACGTGACCGATGCGACCGACTGGCGCGTCGAATATCCATTCGTGGTGCTGAACCCGGATACCGAAGAAGAGATCGCGGCACTGGTGCGCGCGTGTATCGAATTGAAGCTCACCATCATCCCGCGCGGTGGTGGTACGGGTTATACCGGCGGCGCTGTGCCGCTGGATAAACGTTCCGTCGTTATCAATACCGAGAAGCTGGAAGCCATATCGGCAGTCGAGAATCTCGTGCTGCCAGGGTTGAGTGAGCCTTACGCCACCATCCATTGTGGCGCGGGCGTAGTGACACGTCGTGTGATGGAGGCCGCTGAGCGTAACAAACTGGTGTTCGCGGTCGATCCGACTTCTGCAGATGCTTCTTGCATAGGCGGTAACGTGGCGATGAATGCCGGCGGCAAAAAGGCCGTACTGTGGGGCACGGCGCTGGATAATTTGGTGTCCTGGCGCATGGTCACCCCAGAAGGTCTGTGGATGGAAGTCGAACGACTAGATCACAATCTGGGCAAGATCCACGATGTGGCAAGCGCGACCTTCCGTATCACCCGTTATCAGTTAGATGGTAAGACGCCGCAGGGCGAGCCTGAAATGTTGATCATTGCGGGGAGCGCGTTCCGTAAGGCTGGACTGGGTAAGGATGTGACCGATAAATTCTTGTCTGGCCTACCTGGGATACAGAAAGAAGGTTGCGACGGCATCATCACTTCGGCGCGCTTCATCCTGCATAAAGAGCATGCGCATACCCGCACCGTATGCCTAGAGTTCTTCGGCCAAGTGCACGAGGCTGTGCCAGCCATCGTCGAGATCACCTCGATGTTCGATAAGCGCAATCCAGGCGCTACGCAAGCGTTGTTGGCAGGGCTGGAGCATTTGGATGAACGCTATCTAAAGGCGGTCGGTTACGCGACCAAGTCCAAACGCGGCACGCGTCCTAAGATGGTGTTGGTCGCAGATGTGGTGAGTGATGACGCCGACGTGGCTGCTGCTGCGGCTTCGGAGATTGTGCGCTTGGCGAATCTGCGTAGCGGTGAAGGCTTCATCGCAGTGTCTGCCGAGGCACGTAAGAAATTCTGGCTAGACCGTGCGCGTACCGCCGCTATCGCCAAACACACGAATGCCTTCAAGATCAACGAGGACGTGGTCATCCCGCTGCCGCGCATGGGTGACTATTGCGACGGCGTGGAGCGCATCAATATCGAGCTGTCGCTGCATAACAAGCTGAAGTTCCTTGATGCGCTGGATGAATTCTTCGCTGCCGAACTGCCGCTCTACTATCAGGACGACAAGCAATTGGGCGACGCTGAGTTGTTGGGCACGCGCCAACAAGATGCGCAGAAGCTGCTCGCTGAGGTACGCAGTCGCTGGGAGTGGTTGCGGGATAATTTAGATGCAGATAGTCGCAAGCTGGAAGACGTAAGTCGTAAGCAAGACCCAACTGTTGCTCCGCAACTTGCGTCTTCCGACCTACGTCTTACGTCTGTTTTTCAAGCCCTGCAAGAGCACTCATTACGCGCTTCGTGGAAGCGCGAGTTGCGCGACCCCTTACGTCAGATGTTCAATGGCAGTACCTATCAGCCCATCTTGGATGCTTGTGCAACGATACATCAGCGCGTGCTGAAGAGTCGTGTGTTCGTGGCGCTGCATATGCATGCGGGCGACGGTAACGTACACACCAACATCCCCGTCAACTCCGATGATTACGCCATGTTGCAACAGGCCAATGGCGCGGTCGATCGCATCATGCAGTTGGCCAAAGATTTGGGTGGCGTGATCTCAGGCGAGCACGGTATCGGTATCACCAAGTTCGATTTCTTGGAGCCACACGAGATATCCGCATTCACAGACTACAAGCTGAAAGTCGATCCAGAGGGGCGCTTCAACAAAGGCAAGCTGCTGACGGGCGGGAACTTGGAGCGCGCTTATACCCCTAGCTTCAACTTGATGGAACTGGAGAGCTTGATCTTAGAGAAGAGCGAGTTGGGCAATATCTCCGATTCGATCAAGGATTGTTTGCGCTGTGGTAAATGCAAGCCGGTGTGTGCGACCCACGTGCCGCGCGCCAATCTGTTGTATTCACCGCGCAACAAGATACTCGGCACCTCGCTGCTGATAGAGGCCTTCCTGTATGAAGAGCAAACGCGACGCGGTATCTCGATACAGCACTTCGACGAGTTCAACGATGTCGCCGATCACTGCACGGTGTGTCATAAGTGCCTCAATCCATGCCCCGTGAACATCGATTTTGGCGAGGTATCGATGGCGATGCGCGATTTCTTGCGCAAGCAGGGTAAGAAGAAATTCAATCCGGTCAGCGCCATCTCCATGGCCTTCCTGAATACCAGTGATCCGCTCACCATCAAGCTGATGCGCAAGGTCACCATAGAGTGGAGCTATAAGTTGCAGCGCACGGTGCACAAGGTGGCGAAGAAGATGGGCTTGCTGAATGCACAGCTCAAACATCCGCCAGCCACGGTAGGACGCGCACCGCTCAAGGCGCAGGTGATTCACTTCATCAATAAACCGATGCCGGGCAATCTGCCCAAGAAAACTTCGCGTGCGCTGCTGGACATAGAGGACAACGATGTCGTGCCTATCATCCGTAATCCGCGCGTCGCCAGCGAAGACTCGGAGGCGGTGTTCTACTTCCCCGGCTGTGGCTCAGAGCGGCTGTTCGGGCAGGTCGGTTTGGCGACGCAAGCGATGTTGTACGAAACGGGTGCGACCACGGTGTTGCCACCGGGTTATCTGTGCTGCGGTTATCCGCAGAATGCTTCTGGTCTGAAGGCTAAGGCGTCGCAGATCACGACTGATAATCGCGTGCTGTTCCATCGTGTGGCGAACACGTTGAACTACCTAGATATCAAGACGGTCATCGTGTCCTGTGGTACGTGCATGGATCAGCTGCAGAAGTATCAGTTCGAGAAGATATTCCCTGGTTGTCGCTTGCTGGACATACACGAATATCTGCTAGAGAAGAACGTGAAATTGGCGGGCGTGGAAGGTACGCGTTATATGTATCACGAGCCTTGCCATACGCCGATGAAGACTTACAAGTCCATGGACGTTGTGCAGACGCTGATGAACGCGGAAGTGAAGCTCAATGAGCGCTGCTGCGGTGAATCTGGTACCTTCGGGGTGGCGACGCCAGAAATCGCGACACAAGTGCGTTTCCGCAAGGAGCATGAGATGAAGACGGGTGCGGCAGCTTTACGCGCAGACGGCTACACAGGAGACATCAAGATACTCACTTCCTGTCCGGCTTGCCAGCAGGGTTTGAGTCGTTACAATGATGATGCAGGGACCACGACGGATTACATCGTGGTCGAAATGGCCAAGCATTTACTGGGTGAAAATTGGCTGCCCGATTATGTTCAAAAAGCAAACAATGGAGGCATAGAGCGTGTTCTACTCTGATGCTAACCATGATCGCCAATTTCAGCGAAGGCTAACCATGCTTCATCTGGTTAAACGAAGTGGCCGTAACCGCAACTGGTTACCGGACTATGTCGCCAAGGCCAATAACGGGGGTATAGAAAGGGTGTTGCTCTGACGCTATGAGCTGCGAACTATGTGAACATGAGGGCGGTGCGGTCATATACCGCAATAACTTCTTGCGAGTGGTGTTAGTCGATGATTCCGACTATCCCGGTTTCTGTCGTGTGATATGCAATTCACATGTGGCTGAAATGACGGACCTTCCAATCGCACAGCGCAGTACGCTGATGATGACCGTTTGCAAGGTCGAGCAGGCATTGCGTGATGTGTTACAGCCAGACAAGATCAATCTTGCCAGCTTGGGCAATATGACGCCGCATCTGCACTGGCATGTGATTCCCCGTTATCGTGACGATAAACATTTCCCTCAACCGGTTTGGGGCGCGGCACAGCGTGTATCCACTCGGCAAGTAGCGGTAGAAAAACTCCTCAAACTCAGCCTGACCATACGAGCCAGCTTGGAATCGCTTTGATGCTGACGTTACCGCTAGACCCAACCGACGATAGAGCATCTCCCATCTTCAAGGATTTGACGAGTTGCAACGCTTGGTTGACCCAATTTCAACTCACTAATCTACAACAAGCTCACAGCCAGTTGTTGTTGCAGCTGAATGAATTCAACCGCTATCCCCTGCAAGGTTTAGAGCGCTTCAATACGATAGAAGCCTTGCGCGATACCGTGAATCATATCCAAGAAGAAATGGCCAAGAAGCTGGTCGCAAAACCTTTGCCTTTAGGGGAACACGAGCTACTCATCTTCGTTTCGATCACACAATTGTGGCAAGCCATGGTGATGGGCTATCAACGCTGCCTACAGGCTTATGTGGCGGGTGACAAAAAACTCGCCGAGCTGGGTGCACTCTTGTGTGAACGCTGTCTGCAATATAGCGGTGCCAGCATCTTCGAACATCTGCGCACCGGCTATGAGTGCAATCCCAAGTTTTGGTATCAGTTGCATGATCTGTATGCCTTCGCGGAAGAAAAAGGTTTCCACGAAGTTGAGGTGGAAGACACCTTGAATAAGACATCTGGTAGCTGCCGTAGTCGATATGTTCAAGCGCTGCTGGGGTGTTATGCACGTCCCGCCGAGCTTAGTCGTACTCAATTAAAGTTGATGGACCGATGGTTGGTGACGTGGAGTAAAGAAGTTCGTGTGGAAGCGCGCTATAGCGCGAGCAAGGGCGATGCGCAGCCGCTGGCGATAGATATCACCAGCACACAGGGTTTGCGTCCTGTCTCGCATATCAAGCCCAGCAAGAGCATGCGTTATCTTCCAGTAGTACCGCTGAGTAAATTACTGCGTGTGAAGATCATCCTGTTGCAGCAAGGCGCGAGTATGGATCAGGTCGGTCTGGGTGAGTTGCCGAGCAATGCCGCCGGTATAGAGTTGCTGACCTTCCTGCATGCCTGTTGGTGCGAGGAAGATAAGGAGCGCAGTTTGCAGCGCAGTTCCAGTGGTGAGTTGGTGCAGTTCAGTTATACGCCCGACATGATCCATGCCTACCTCAATGGCAAAGTGGCTCAACCACATAAAAACCATATGGATACCCTTTCACGTCATCAGATCGAGACCTTTGGTCGCATCCTGGATGATGCTAACAAGACTGTGCTTCCTGATGACATGGAGGGCTGGGTGCTAGATGACGAAAGCCTCATGGGTGCTAAGCTGACGCGCCATAACAATGCAAAGGGACGTTTGAGCCTGCATCAGTTGGTGGCGGTCAGGAAAAACGAAACACAGCCTTACAAGCTGGGTGCAGTGGCTTGGCTGCATGTCTCTATCGATGGCTTGCTACAACTCGGGGTGAGTTATCTTCCTGGCATCCCAGAACCTCTTTTTGTCCAAACAGCTGGGGTTGCAACACAAGTAGCCTTTTTGTTACCTGAGGTGATTACCTTGCGCACACCGCCTAGCCTCATCCTGCCTCGCAATGTATACAAGGTGGGTGGCAAGCTGCAACTCATCCGCATGAATGGTGATAAGAGCGATATCAAGATGGGCATCAGCGTCACGCGCGGTTACGATTACGAGCGCATCAGTTACGCCTTGGCCTAATTGCCTGTAGTACGCTTGGGTGGAAACACCAGCGAGAAGGTGCTGCCCTGATTTTCTGCACTGAGGACTTCAAATTTAGCCTGATGGCGCAAGGCGATGTGCTTCACGATTGCCAAACCCAGCCCCGTACCGCCAGTCTCACGTGAACGGCTGAGGTCGACGCGGTAGAAGCGTTCGGTCAGCCTGGGGATGTGCTGCGGTGCGATACCGATACCGCTATCCTGTACCGAGAAGACCTGCTGCTCATCTCTTTCGCCCCAGCGCATCAGAATCTCACCGCCCTCTGGTGTGTAGCGTATGGCATTACTCAGGAAGTTGCTGAAGGCGCTGCGCAATTGTTCATAGTTTCCGATTAGGTTTTTCTCACTGGAGATTTCCATTGTGATGTGATGCTTGCCCGCGCTCAACGTCTGTCCATCTTGATAAACAGTACGCAATAAGCTATGGATGTCCACAGTTTCTTCACGTGATGGGGTGAGGTCATTCTCCAGCCTGGATAGTGTCAATAGATCTGCTACCAGATTGTCCATGCGTTTGGTCTGGTCGGCCATCAGGTACAGCGCGCGGCTGATCTGAGCATGATTTAGATCGTCCATGTCCTGCAGATTTTCGACGTAGCCATTGACCACAGTGAGCGGGGTGCGTAATTCATGTGAGACGTTGGCGACGAAGTCTCTACGCATGGCTTCTATACGTTCCAATTGGGTGATGTCACGGCTGATGAGCAGACGTTTGTTATCTCCATAGTCGACGAGCTTAATCGATAGGCGCATCTCATCATGGCGAGAGGGTGTCATGATCAGCGGCTCGTTATAGTTGCCTTCGTGCAAATAAGTGATGAACTCTGGTTGTCGAACTAGGTAGGTGATGTCCTGCATGACGTCACGCTGCGGGCTCAGTCCAAAATGCAATTCGGCCAGGGGATTGAACCACTCGATACGATTTGCGGAGTTCAGAATGGCTACGCCATCGGGCAGTGCCGAAGTGGCCAACTCAATGTGTTGTAACTCAGATGCCAGATCAGCTTTGGTTTTTTGATGGCGTTTGACCATCTTGTATAAACGCGAGAATGCATCGTCCCATAGCCCACTGGCTTCCGGGATGGTATGCAACTCCGGTTTGGCCAGCCACCCGCTGAGCTTGTATAACTGCTGAGCATGACGAGCCATCAGAAATAACAAGGTCGCAATTAGGAACAGCAAGGCCGGGACGACTGAGAAGATGGCCCAGATCAGTAATGCAATGATGGTGCCGGTGATGACCGGCGTACTTGCCCTGAACCAAAAATCGAACACAACTATCCTTTAATTAAGATGCTGAAAAACGGTAGCCGCTCCCGCGCACAGTTTGTATCAGATTGTCCAGCCCAGTGGGTTCTAAAGCTGCACGTAAGCGGCGGATATGTACGTCTACCGTGCGTTCCTCTACAAAGACTTGTGTGCCCCAAACCTGATCCAGTAACTGGGTACGGCTGTATACGCGCTCGGTATGTGTCATAAAGAATTGTAACAGGCGGAACTCGGTTGGCCCCAGTTCTATGCTGCTACCGTTGGCCGTCACGCGATGTGTGGTGGGCGACAGCTCCAGCCCACCTGCGCTGACGTTCTCGTCGGGCATGATGGGGATGTGGCGACGAAGCACCGCGCGTATGCGTGCCATGAGCTCGCGTGGCGAGAAGGGCTTGGTGATGTAATCGTCTGCACCGGACTCCAAACCCAGGATCTTGTCACGCTCATCGCCACGTGCAGTCAGCATGATGATGGGGATGTCGCAAGTGCGCGCATCGGCACGCAATTGTTTAGCGATGACCACACCACTGGTCTCGGGCAACATCCAATCCAGCAGAATCAGATCGGGCGCGTGATCACGTATCTGCTGCCATGCGGTCGGTGCGTCCTCGGCGCGCAAGGGAATGAAACCCGCCTGCATGACGTTAAACGACAACAGCTCGGCGATAGCCGGCTCATCTTCTACGATCAATATTTTTGCTTGCACGATCACTCCCATGTTACGACTCGAAGTTGCCAGCATATGAAGAATATATGACAGTAGTGTGACATTGTTCAGGTGATTATGCGGTGCTTTGAATGCCTATTCATAAAATTAGGGGCATAAGAACCTAGCAGCATGCCTACGATGCTCAATAGCAAACCTATGAGTTGAGGCGGCCAGTAGGTGTCAGGCTGCAGTAACTCCATGGCGAGCCAACTGCCCAGCCCCAGCACGATGGAAACCATAGCGCCCTGCGTATTGGCGCGTTTCCAATAAAGTCCGAAAGCCAGCGGGACGAAAGCGCCGACCAACGTGATTTTGTAAGCATTCTCCACCATCTTCATGATGCTGGAGTCGGAGTGTAGCGCCGACCACAGCACCATCCCGCCGAAGGCCAGTACGATGATGCGCATGGTGCGTAACATCTGTTTGTCTGTCATTTGCTGCATCGCGAAATGTTTGAGGATGTTCTCGGTGAACATCACCGATGGTGCGAGCAAAGTCGCCGATGCGGTGCTCATGATGGCGGAGAGCAACGCACCGAAGAACATCACTTGTGCGATCAACGGGGTGTGTTCGAGGATCAACTTGGGCAGCACTTGTTGCGAGTCGCTCTCTATCAAGGCGCTAAATACTGTAGGGTCGATAAGGGTTGCAGATAGTGCCAAGAACATCGGTATGAAAGCGAAGGCGAAATACAACACACCACCGAGTACCGAACCGCGCACCGAAGTCTTTTCATCCTTAGCGGATGTCATGCGTTGGAATACGTCTTGTTGTGGAATGGAGCCCAGCATCATGGTCAGTCCTGCACCTATGAAAGGCACCCATTCCTCAAAGCCACCGTGCGGAAAGAAATGCAACTTTCCGGTGTCAGAGGCGACTTGCACCACATGCGTTACGCCGCCGACTTGGCCGCTCACTAGGTAGGCGATGAGCAACAAGCCCGCCATGATGACCGTCATCTGTACGAAGTCCAATAGCGCGACAGACCACATGCCGCCGAACATGGTGTAAGCCAACACGATAGCCATCCCCAGCATCATGCCGTGAGGTTCGGAGACCGCGCCACCACTCACGATGTGGAACACCAAGCCCAAGGCAACGACTTGCGCCGAGACCCAGCCCAAGTAGGAGATCATGATGCAGATGGTCATGATCAACTCAACAGTACGTGTGTAGCGTTGTCGATAGTAGTCGCCTATGGTGAGCAAGTTCATGCGATAGAGCAGCGGCGCGAAGAACAAGCCGGCGATGATGAGGCATAGGCTTGCGCCAAAAGGATCGGCCACTACGCCGCTCATGCCTTCTTTGACGAAGGTCGCCGAGATACCCAATACGGTCTCAGCACCGAACCAAGTTGCGAATACGGTGGCGGTGACGACGGGCAGCGGTAGATTGCGTCCTGCGACTACGAAGTCGCGCGCATTGTGTACACGCGTAGCGGCGTAGATGCCTATCCCCACAGACAACAGTAGATATAGCGCAACGAACCAGATCAACATGATGGAAGCAGACGTAAGACGATAGCGCGGATTTTAGCAGCGATACGAGTGGCGACAAGCAGAATTCCACGTGCTTATTAGGGCGCCACTGATTAAATCCAATCGCGGCTGACACCCCACCCACCCTTGGCGGATAGAGTACAAGAGCCGCGCCCACAGCCCCCGATCCTGTAGGAGCAGGCTTACCTGCGACAGCTCACTTTGCGAATAAATCAGCATCTCCTTAGCTTTATAATCGCCGCAGTTAATTTTTCGTTTGTTCCTATGCACACACTTACTCAGCTACGCGATGGCAGCCTGAAGGGCATCAAGCGATTGGATCTGTCTTGTGGCCTCACGGATTTCCCGACTGAGATATTTCAACTCGCCGATACCCTAGAGATCCTGAATCTGTCAGGCAATGCATTACGACATTGCCAGATGATCTGCCGCGTTTGCACAAGTTGCGGGTGATCTTCTGTTCAGACAATCTTTACACCGAGCTACCGGAGGTGTTGGGTCGTTGTCATGAGTTGAGTATGGTGGGATTCAAGGCGAATCAGATTTCGCGCATCACTGCCGCAGCGCTGCCGCCAAAATTACGCTGGTTGATCTCGACGGATAACAGTTGAAAGAAGTCCCCGCAGAATTGGGTGGATGTCCTGCGTTGCAGAAGTTAATGCTAGCGGGGAATCAATTGCAGCAGCTGCCCGAGACCTTGGCGAAGCTGTCAGAACTTGGAACTGTTACGCATCTCGGCCAATCGTTTTGAGGCACTACCAGTCTGGTTGACGACCTTGCCTAAGTTGGCTTGGCTGGCCTACGCCGGAAATCCCTTTAGTGAAGCGCAAGAACATATCGCGATTGATGCGTCTGACATCCCTTGCATCAACTGGCACGAGTTGGAATTACAACAACAATTGGGCGAGGGTGCGTCTGGTGTGATCCATCAAGCGCTGTGGCAATCAGAGCAAGGCAGCAAAGGCGTAGCAGTAAAGCTCTACAAGGGCGCGCTCACCAGTGATGGTATGCCACGTAGCGAGAAGGCGGCAAGTTTGGCGGCGGGAAACATGCTGGCTTGGTCGGCGTGCAAGGTAGATTGCGCGGACATCCGCAGGGCAGAATGGGTATGGTGATGCCGCTTATCGAACAGGGTTATCTCAATCTCGCGGGGCCGCCTAGCTTGGAGTCCTGTACCCGTGATGTCTATCCCTACGCGCAACGCTACAGTCTGCCTGTGGTCTTCAAATTGGCGCGTGGCATCGCAAGCGCGGTCGAACATTTGCATGCGCGCGGCATCTTGCATGGCGACCTATACGCACACAACATACTTTGGAACGAACAAGGTGATGCACTGCTCGGTGATTTTGGCGCAGCGAGTTTTATGACGCAGTCGGCTAACGAGTTACAGCGCATCGAGGTACGCGCCTTTGGCTGTTTGTTAGAAGAGTTGTTGCAACGTTGCGATGCAGACCTGCACAAGCTAGATGCAGTGTGGGCATTGCAACGCCGCTGTGTTGATACCGATGTCTCACAGCGCCCTACATTTGCCGAGATCGCTTTGACACTCTCAAGCTTGGATGTACAAGCCGCGCCAATTTATCTGGGTAGTTATATTTGAGTTGTATGAAGTGTTAGGGGTGTGTGGGAATGCAGGAGCTAACCGAGCAGCATTTAATTGCGATGCTAACCCCTTTGACTCGCCGGGTTGAATGTCGGGTTGGGCATAGCTGGTGCAATACTTACCGCCTGCCACTTGCGTAACCGGGTTTCCTGTGCTGATGGCGCACGATCAAGATTCGGATGCTGCTTTCGAGATTCCGATATACGACCGAGTACGGGAAAACCTTCAGAGGGAGGGCTCTTCGTCCTCTCGTCGTTGGCATTCCGAGGTCGGGGTGTTCAACCAGGAGCTTGGCGACACGTTCGAACTCTTCGAGAAAGCGCTCAGCGACCACAGGGCCAGCTTGTTCGCTGTAAAAATCCAGCGCGTTGGCAACGTCATGCTCCGCCCCGGGATGGAGCGTATAGGTCATCGCGGAAGTCTTGCTCGAAGCCGGGCGATGGCTTCCTGCGCCGAAACGGCCAAGATCGAACCGGACTCCAGTTCGGCTTCCCTTCGATCTGCTTCTCGCTCCCAAGCCTCCTCGACTTCGGGGTCTGAATCAAGGCTGGCGATCAGCCGCTCAAGCAGGTGCGATCGTTCGAATGGGGTTAACTGCAGGACTTCGGCTTCCAAAACTTCCAGGTTCGTACTCATCCTGACCTCCGATGCGATAGATGCTGACATTTCGCAGTTTATCACAGCGAGTAACGGTCACAGAAGTACGACCAGCTACGCTGGGTATGCGCGATGACCAACGTAAACTAGACACCATAAATGCCTGATAATCAGGGGTTGAATGTCGAGAATTCAGGAATTCAGGAATTCAGGGTCAGGTCTTGCCTTTTGCCCCAACTCGTTTGCTCTGCCATCCCAGTTGCAGGTGCGATGATGCCCATCAGCAAAAGTGCTACGAGTGTCAGGTGCATGTTCATGGGACATCCTTTTGTGTAGGTTATTTTTCTTTGGTTTTGCGCTGGCTGCTGATTATTCGGCTCACTCTGGAGTAGTGCAAGCCGAAGTGGTCGCCGATTTCTTTGAGGCTATATGCACCGGTGTTGTGGGCTGCGCGGGTGAAAAGTGCGCCGCTTTGGAAAACTGAGCTAGCCGAGGCGGAAGTTGAGGGCATCAGTTTCCATGACTTGTTGGAGGTGCGATTCGTCAAGGCATTCCTTAAGCATGGTGTCAGCTTGCAGACAATTCGTGTGGCGAGTGAGCAAGCGCGCGCGATGTTCAACCATCCGTATCCCTTTACTTGTAAGCGATTCCAGACTGACGGAAAAACAATTTTTGCGACTGCGCTGGAAACGACGGGCGAAACACAGCTACTGGATTTGGTTAAACGACAGTTTGCTTTTACTAAAATTATTGAGCCCTCGTTGTATCGCGGTATCGAATTTGGTAACAATGAACTCGCTTCGCATTGGTATCCCGTGCCGCGCAGCAAAGCAGTTGTGCTTGATCCCGCGATCGCTTTTGGTAAGCCTATCGTTACCCAAGGCAGTATACGAACATCAATTCTTTACGATGCTTTTAAGGCTGAAGAAAATAAGCAATATGTGGCCAAGCTTTATGAAGTCCCTGTCGGCGCAGTAGAGGCCGCAATTCGTTTTGAAGAGCGATTGGCTGCGTGAAATTTTTCATCGACAACAATCTTCCCCCGCCTCTGGCTTACGCCTTACGTGAGCTTTCCAAACCAGACAACCATACCGTTGTTCACCTTAAAGAGAAATATCCAGCCAACACGCCAGATGTAAATTGGATAAGTGGCTTGTCAAAAGAAGAGGGCTGGGTCGTCATTACGCACGATAACTTTAATAAAGGCTTGGAGCGAGAGGCATTGCGCAAAGCGGGGCTGTTGGTATTTTTTCTGGACAAGTCATGGACAAATCAAAAGTTCTGGGAAAAAGCCCATCAACTTGTTCGTTGGTGGCCGCGTATCGTTGAACAGGCGAGTGGCATGGAAGGTGGAGCTGCATTTAAGGTCAAATGGAATTTTAGCGGCAACGGCAAGTTCGAGCAGGTCAAACTCTAATGAGTGACATGAACAATAAAATTTTATTGAGTAAATATGCGCATGGTCGCTTGGTCAGTTAACGATTGGTTGCCGCACCTCTAAAAGAAGAGGTTGAACACGCTTTAGCAAATGGCACGGAGGTCGTTCTCGATTTTTCTGGTGTTGACGCTACACAATCGTTTATCGATGGCCTTGTGGGTGCATTGATTCTGTCTCATGGCCCAGCCGTTCATGAGCAACTGATCTTTAAGTCATGCTCCGATGATGTAAAAGCCATTTTGCAATTTGTCTCCGCTGATCGCTGCGATCAGTATCTGAAGGCGCACTCACACTAGTCTCACTTTAAGCCTGCACACTTTGCAATTCGCCAACATTCGCAAGGCGTATTCTTGTGAGTGTTTCCGCTGCTTTGTTGCGCATCTTTCTACCATCAGTTTTCGACTGCGCTTATTTAATCTTCACCAAACGTTTAGCCAGCGTCTGCGCTTTCAATCCGTCAAAGCGAGTATCCATACATCACCTAGTTGTTCGAGAGTCGTGCTTCCGGCAAGGGGTGGGTCTTGAACAGTAAGGCCACGCTGTCATCGTTCGCAGCAGTGTGGCCGATCTCTTGTAGGACCTGCGGTAAGCCATAAGCGTCATAACCCGCACGCGCCGCGAGTACCACGCCGATGCGGTCAGCTTCGTATTCAGCATCTTTGTCTAAAGAGCGCGCGACGATCTCTGCACCGCTACCGATGAGTTTGCCGACTTGCGCGTTGCCCGTCTGTTTCGATAGCGCATCGCTGCCTAGTTGTAAGACATTTCCCTGCTGCAATAGCTTGAGGTGGTGTTTGCGTATCACGTGGCCGATCTCGTGACCCAATACGCCAGCCAACTCCGCTTCATCTTTGAGCAATTTGTAGAGGCCGCGCGTAACAAAAATATAGCCACCGGGGGCGGCGAAAGCATTCAGGTCATTCGATTCGATCACGCCGAAATGCCAAGGCAGATCGGGACGTTCGCTTTGGCTAGCGACCCAACGGCCCACGTTGTTCACATACTTTTGCAATGCTGCATCTTTGACCAAGGGGGCCGCACCCAGCAGATTGCCCGCGATCTGCTTGCCGATGGCGATCTCCTCGGTCTCGTTATAGCCGGTTAAGCCTGATGCTTTGAGTGGCGCTTGGACAGCATCGCGCTGGGCTTTGAGTTCCTGCCCCAGTCCTTGCGCGTTCTTAAGTTCTTGTTGGAAGTCGAAGGCCGTCGCGTTGTTTATGGTCAGTCCGCAGGCTAACAAGGTGAGTAGTAATCTGCTCATTTTGCACCCCCATTAGCAGACAGATAATCGACGCGTTGAGCGACCAGTTTGCCTTTGAGCGCGAACTGTTGTGCTGTCGATTTGCTACTTGCATAGGACTCAACTTGTGCAACTTGTGCCTCATCGTAATGCGCTGCTTTCAATTCTTCTTCGTTCAGGCCACGGATACCTGTTGTGGCAACAATTTTGCCGGTGCCCGAGCGTCCGGCAGCAAGTTTGGAGAGCGATGACGCTGAAGTCACTTTGCTGCGTGCAGCATCACGGCGCACGCTCAGCATGCGCATCCAACCTTTGCTTTTGCCAGACTGGATTTGCAGCCAACCCCCTTGGGTTTTGAGGATGCTGACGGGCGAGCCCTTATTAAGTGTGGTGAGGGTTTTTGCATCTTGGTAGGGCTCCGCACGCAGACTGTCGGCTTTGATGGTGGTGCCGGTGTCTGCGGCATAAGCGAGCTGTGTGGCGAGCATCAATAGGCATGCCGTGAGTAGCGTTCTCTTCATGTTGGATTTCCTTTTCTGGTGGCTTGCCAAGCCGATAATGTAGTGCCGAATAGCGCGCGCCAGCTATTGCGAGCTTGCGCACCGCCAGCGATTTCGCCCCGATGTACGAAGTGCATGATATCGCCCTCTTTCACATTACAAAATTTGCGCAAAATATCAGGCGTCTTTTGTTGGATGCGTGCGATGTCATCTTGTATGGCTTGCAGTGCGGCTTCATCATTTGGCGTGCACAGCCAGGAGATGGTCATCATGTTCTCGAATAAATCCCACAGGCCATCTTGTTGTCCTTGCAGAATCTCCACGCTCATGTTTGTGCTGCCTAAGCGTTCGATAGCTAGACGTATCTTTTCACGCACTTTGTCATTGAGCACTGCATCGGCGCCCCCCAGTCGCACCAACATCAGCACGCCATGCAGTTGACCTTGATGTGATTGCGCACGTCTTATTGTGTCATTACGTAAGGCACGACTGGTGAACAAGTCATATAAACGCGCGATGGAGAAATAGGCTAACCCCAACATCACCGGTCCTGTCAGATTGATGTAGGTGTTGGTGAAATTGATGCTGGCGTATGAGATACCCAGCAAGATAAATTGTGATGCGCCGAACAAGCGATCTATTTTGTCTCGTCCCGTGTCTCTATAGAAGCCCCATGCAGTCGCCCAGATCAGTGCCAGTGTGAGGAGCAGGTAAGTGATCTTGACTTCAGGGAAGCGCAGAAAATCGTTGTGCTTGAAGTTGTCGATGGCGGTCGCCAAGATCTCCACGCCGGGGTGGGTGCGGCTCAAAGGGGTCGGTTTGATATCGAACAAACTGGGCGCAGTCGAACCGATGATGACGATTTTATCGGTGAATTCATTCGACTTGCGCTGCTTTACTTTGCTGGAAAGGTCGCGATAGACATCGCTGAAACTGACCGATTGATACGTGAACGGTGGGCCGCGCCAGTTAAGCAAGACTTGCTTGGCATCGGGTTGCGAGTAACCCAGTTGCTGTGCGATGCGTAATGGCAGTGAGGGGATCTTCCAGCCATAGTCGTCCAGATAGACTGGGTATTGACGCGCGATGCCGTCGATGTCGGCGTAGATGTTATGGATGCCCAGTCGCCCGCCATTTAATGCCGCATCGAAATAGGGCAGGACTATCGCCACAGTCGCATGGGCTTGTGCATCAGGGAGTGCAGTGACGCCAGGGATCATGTCGAGCTTG
This sequence comes from uncultured beta proteobacterium, assembly GCA_963740305.1. Lineage (GTDB taxonomy): Bacteria > Pseudomonadota > Gammaproteobacteria > Burkholderiales > Gallionellaceae > Gallionella. The sequence goes on from CAVUDR010000010.1 coordinate 180,043, forward strand.
ATCTCGCTCAGAGCATCATCACTGCTAGCAAGTCGCAGCATGGGGAAATAGGTGTTGTCAGTCTTGGCGATAGCCGCATCGAAATACGCATCGCTATCAGCGTTGTAGACATCGGGGTCGCTGAACAGGATGTCGAATACGATAGCTTTGGGGTGTTGCTGCTCGATCTGCTCGACGAACTCACCCAACACCTGACGCGGCCAAGGCCAGCGACCATAGTCTTTGGACATCGCAGCGAGGCTAGCCTCGTTGATGTCTACGATGACGATGTCTTTGTCCGCAGGGGGTACATGCAGGCGGTAGCGCACCATCATGTCGAAAGCACTTTGCCTCATGTTGGCGAACACGTGCAGATAGGCGGTGTCGGCGACAATCAAGACACTGAAGATCGCCGCTAGGTATAGATAGAAAGAACTACGCCATTTATTACCCAGCCAGTCGAACGACAAGCGCAGGGCGCGACGTATCTGAAAGGAGAGGGCAGCGAGCGGATTCATAGCGGTATAAGTGAAGTGCAGGTGCGCATTATGCCTGTGAAAACGTAGCGATGTGACGCATGCTAGAGGCAATAAAAAACCACCCGAAGGTGGTTTTGATTTTGCAAAGCTGTGATGGATTACAGTTCTTTAGCGTGTGCTGCCAAGTATTTCGCCACGCCTTCTGTGGACGCGCCCATACCTGCTTTGCCTTTATTCCAACCAGCAGGACAAACTTCGCCGTGCTCTTCGTGGAATTGCAGTGCATCTACCATGCGCAGCATCTCATCGATGTTACGGCCCAAAGGCAAATCATTGACCACTTGGTGACGTACCACGCCAGCCTTGTCGATCAAGAAAGAACCGCGGAATGCCACGCCGCCGTCAGCTTCAACATCGTAGGCTTTGCAGATGTCATGCTTGATATCTGCGACCAGTGGGTAGCGTACTTGACCGATACCGCCGTTGTTCACGGGGGTGTTCTTCCATGCCAAGTGAGTGAAGTGTGAATCGATGGAAACGCCGATGACTTCCACGCCGCGCTTTTTGAACTCGTCTAGACGATGATCGAAAGCGATGATCTCGGATGGGCAAACGAAAGTGAAGTCCAATGGGTAGAAGAACACTACGGCTGGCTTGCCTTTGATCTGTTTGCTCAGTGTGAATGATTCGTTGATCTCGTTGTTGCCCATCACCGCAGCAGCGGTGAAATCTGGGGCGGCTTTGCCGACTAGAACTGCCATGTTTCTCTCCTAAGGGTTAGTGTGAAAGGATTGCGCAATTTATATAGTTGGAGAATTTTAGTCAACCTTCAAGCCTGCATGGTTTAAGTGTTTGCGAACTGGATACGATGCAATTGAGCATATACCCCGTTCTTCTCCAGTAACGCTCGGTGTGTGCCGATTTCGACGATCTCGCCCTTTTGCATCACGACGATGCGATCGGCGTTCTCTATGGTGGATAAGCGATGCGCGATGACCAGCGTAGTGCGACCTTGCATCAAGGTCTCTAATGCAGCTTGTACATGGCGTTCAGACTCTGTATCCAGCGCAGAGGTAGCTTCGTCCAAGATTAAAATGGGTGCGTCTTTGAGGATGGCGCGTGCGATCGCGATACGTTGACGCTGACCGCCCGAGAGCTTCACGCCACGTTCGCCGACCAGTGTGTTTAGCCCTTCTGGCCACTCACTGATGAATTCCATGGCATGCGCCGCAGTAGCCGCCGCGATGATCTCTGCTTCCGAAACGACTCGATCCTGACCGTAGGCGATGTTCGCCGACAGGGTATCGTTGAACAAGACTACCTCTTGACTCACCAGTGCGATGTTCGCGCGCAAACTCGCCAGCGTCAGTTCATTGATATCATGGCCATCTAGGGTGATACGACCACCGGTAGGGAGGTAGAAACGCGGTACCAGATTCGCCATGGTGCTCTTGCCGCTACCCGATGCGCCGACTAGTGCCACGGATTGGCCAGCTGGAATATCCAGACAGATGTCGCGCAATGCCAAGCGAGGGGCTTCTTGCAGATCATCATTCTGATAAGCGAAGTTCAGATGCTCGAAATGCAGCTGTCCACGTGCGCGGCCTATAGTGACAGTGCCAGTATCCCGTTCACTATGGGTGTCTAGCAATTCGAACACACTTTCAGCAGCGGCGAGGCCGCGTTGCATATGCTCACTTACGCCCGTCAGACGTTTGATGGGTGCGGTCAGCATCAGCATCGCAGCGATGAAAGAAAGGAATCCACCGACCGTGGTTTCATCCGTTTTGGCCTGTGCGGTGGCGAGGTAAATGATGACTGCAAGTGCTAAGGCAGCAACCAATTGAACTAAAGGTACGTTGGCGGCGGCGGCGGCGGCCTGCTTCATGGAGTGGCGACGCATGCCGTTGGTCTCGACGGTGAAGCGCGTTTGCTCATATTCTTGTCCGCCGAATAATTTGACGACCTTATGCGCTCCTACACTTTCCTCTATGACTTGGGTGATGTTGCCCATGGCACGTTGCGAGTCGCGGCTGGAATTACGCAGGCGGCGATTGATAGTGTAGATGACGATGGCCACCACGGGCGTGATGATCAGAGAAAGCAGAGTGAGCTTCCAGTCCAAATAGATCAGCCAACCGAGTAAGCCTATGATGATGATGCTGTCTCGGATGCTGACTGTTACCACATTGGTTGCCGCCGCCGTCACTTGTGTGACATCGAAGGTGAGTTTGGAAATGAGATTGCCCGTCGCGTGATTGTCGTAATAGTGGGTGGGCAAGGACAGTAACTTGCGGAACATCTCGCCACGCAGATCCATCACGACTTTGTTACCTACCCAATGGATGGCATAAGTCGCTACGAAGCCCGCAATACCTCTGACCACAAAGATAACGATGATGATCAGCGGTGCCCAGTGGATGACGAAGTCGTCCTTGTGCACGAAGGTCCCGTCCAGCATAGGTTTCAGCAATGCCGGTAGTAGCGGCTCTGTCGCAGCCGCCACTGATGTCCCAATGATAGATGCGGTGAACACGCGCCAATAGGGTTTTACGTAGGAAAGTAGGCGGAGATAGAGTTTGGTGTTGGTGAGCGTCATGGCGCGCACTTTAGCAGAAAACAGTCGCAAGTCAGACTGGGTAAACGAGAGGGCATGAGGTTTAAAGGTCTATGCCAGCTTGAGCACGTATGCCTGAGCGGAATGCGTGTTTGATGTCTTGGATCTCACTCACGGTATCGGCTAAGTCCAATAGCATCTGCGGTGCGGCACGACCCGTGATGACGACATGTTGGGTGGCAGGACGGGCAAGTAGGTCGGCTCGTACCTGTTCGGCATCGAGGTATCCATAGTTGAGCAGATAGGTGAGTTCATCAAGTACGACCAGGTGAAGTGCGGGGTCGCGGAGCATGCTTTGTGCAACTTCCCAGCCACGTTGTGCACTGGCGATATCGGCCTCTTTATCTTGCGTGTCCCAAGTGAACCCATCCCCTAATACCTGCCAGCGCACTAGGGGTTGCTGGCCGAGAAAACCTTCTTCTCCAGTGTCGCGGCGGCTCTTGAGGAATTGTGCAACACCTACTTTATAACCGTAGCCCAAGGAGCGCGCCACCATGCCAAAGGCTGAACTGGATTTGCCTTTGCCGTTGCCAGTCAAGACCACCAGCAAACCTTTATCCTGATCGGCGCGCGCGATCGCTGCATCGATCACGGCCTTCTTACGCGCCATGCGTTGCTGATGCGCGCTATCACCCATGTTTTATCGTGTCGCGGAAGTTTGTGCGTGACGTCCAGTGTTGTACAGCACGCGCAGCAGGGCTGCGGGCAGTAGGTAGATGAAGGCACTGCTCATATAGGGCAAGTAGTATTGCGTGATGTGACTTACATATTGCGTCACGGTCATTTCTGGATAGCGACCAGAAAAGGCATAAAAGCTCATATTGGAAATGACAAACGCTGTACTTGTTGCCAATAGCGCGGTGAGCGTAAAGCGCGATAAACCCATCCATGAATCTTGATGTAGCGCGCGGTAATAGCGGCCTGCATAAAAAAGTACGGCGTAAGTCGGGATCAAGAACCAATAAGCTGGTGAGAAGCACCAATCGCTGATGCCGACGTAATTAAAGGCCACGTAGTCAGCACCACCAGCAACAATCAGCAGCACTGGAAAAGCCAGTTGTGGCAGGAAGAATCCGGCCAGCAGGAACACCGCGAGACTGGCGTCCGGCAGATGGTTGATGGAGTCGAAATGATGGGAGCGTGTTAGGGCCATCAGGATGACCAAAGCGGTGCTCAGCAGCAAGTATTTGAGTGTTTGGGATTTCATGTTTAAGTATTCCTAGTACGGATGTTGCAAAACGCGCTCACCTTATCACAAAGGCGGGCGCGATTCAGTAAGGTCGCTACTGCTGATAACTCAGACCGACGTAGATCGTGCGTCCCGGTAAAGTGTAGGCATTGTATTTTCCTGCGGTGAACTGGCTGCTGATCGCATAATTGAAATATTTCTTATCGAATAGATTGTTCACGGCCGCATTCAACTGCCAGTTCTGCACTTGGTGTACCAGTTTCAGATCAGCCAAGGTATACCCGGGAATCTTGATACCCAGCGTGTTGGCTTCATCGTTCTCCATGTATTGCGCGCCAACATAACTGAAAGAGGTGTTTAAACGCGTTTGGTCAGTGATCGACCAAGAGGCGCCCAAGTTAGTTTTGTGACTAGCTACCAATGGCACATGCTTGTCGGCGATGTTGTTCACACCCATTTGGCCAGATAAGAATCGAGCATCCGTATAACTGTATGCCGCTGTCAGTGTGACGTACTCACTCGCAGTCATTTTGCCGTTAAGTTCTACACCCTGACGTAAAGATGGCGGTAGATTAGTGTTACCCACCCCCGTGCTGAAAGGGTCGAGGTGGATCTCATCTTTAAGCTTGTTTCTAAAGACGGCTGCTTGCCAACTGTAGTCTGTCGCATTGCGTTCCAAGCCTAGATCGATGCCATCGGAGGTCTGTGGGCGCAAGAATTGGAACTGATTGGTGAAGGTTGGACCGAACTCGTAAATTTCATCGACATTGGCGAAACGGAAACTGCGACCTATCTTGCCATGCACAGCAAGACTGTCGTTCAGTTGCTGGCGTAGTCCTACATCATATGCATTACGATTGGCAGAGAACGTAGAAGCTGGCGCGGCAGAGCCAAAGAATGCGCCGGGAGCTGCAGCATTGTAAGTGTCAGTGCCATCCATGCGGATACGCTCATTGCGGAGTCCGGCCAAGAGGGTAGTCGCCGCACTTAGATGCGTGGTGTTCTGCAAATAGATCGCATCGTTACGCTGCTGCATGTTGATGTTGTTGATAGGCTGAGCGATGTTGGCGGGCGCATTCGAGATGCGCTGTACATAGTTCCAGCGATGCATATCCACGCCGAGAACCAATGAGCTGTCGCCGCCCAATTGATGTGGGATGCGCACGCGAGGGGTGAATGAGGTCACGGCAAGGTCGCCGTCCCTATAATTGGGGAAGCCGCCGAAATCAAAATAGGACTTCTGATTCTTGGTGCGATGTGCAGCACCGATATCTAGGTCAGCCTCCCCCAAGCTTTGCTGCCAATCCAAGGCAAATTGGCTGCCATCCCTACTTGAATAGTCCAGAGGGGTGGATGCACCACGCGGGTCTGTTGCAACTTGGTTTGTGCCCAATGCTGGTTGAACGGTACGCGCGCCTGGTAAACGTGTGGTTTGACTATCTAGACCTAATTTAAAACTGAGCTCGCCGATTTCGTTCAGCCAGCGCATTGTGGCTTGTGCATCGGACTGATCATTAGCGTTGTTGGCGCGATAGCCGTTCGAGTGGAGTTTGCTCGCCGTGACATCTACACCGACTACACCAGTGAAATAGCTGCCGTTGGCTTGTAATTCCTGAGTGCCGTAACTGCCTGCGCGGGCGCTGACTTGGCCGCCAGCCCCTTCGTGTGCAGGGTTGCGAGTGATGATGTTGATGACGCCACCAGTTGCCCCGTCGCCATACATCACCGCGCCGCTGCCGCGCAGTATCTCGATACGCTCGATTGATGTGAAGGGGATAGCGGACCATTGCACGCCAGATAGATCGGGGTCGCTGATACGACGTCCGTCCAGCAAGATGAGGGTGTTCTGTCCTGCAGTCGCGCCCATGCCGCGCATGTCTACGCTGGCAGAAGTTGCGTTATTGCCAAAAAAATCGCGGCTGGCGATACCCGCTTGTTCGGAAAGAAGCTCTGGCAAGGTGCGCGCGCTACTTTGCTGTATATCGGTTTTGTTGATGATGGTGACGTTGATCGGCTTGTCGCTGGCCTTGTCTTTGAAGCGTGTCGCAGTCACGACGACTTCATCGAGTGTAGCTGTAGCGGCATGTGCCACAGGGGTAAGTCCGCACAGAATGGCGGTGAATAACGGTGATATCTTCATGATAGTCTTCCTGAGTTAATTCCTAGCGTCCCCGCTGGAATACTTAAAAATTCAGGAAAATGAGGAGGGGGTGCTGCAGATAAAAACGTCGGACCGGAAAGTGGATGACGCGTTAGATCTGTCCATGCGCCTCCCGCAGCATTTCCTGAAGCTGACTTTAAGGCCGGTATCCGGGCTCGTAAGTCTTGCTTCATCACCTTCCCATGCTATGCACAGTGGTATCTCGATGAAGCCGCACTTACTTACCGTTGCGGGGGCAGCACAGGCATAGAAGTCATACTTCGCACCTGTTTCCCGTTTAACTACATGACATGCATCACGTAGCACCTAAAAGCGGCGCGCACCATATCACACGGCATATACACGTACAACACATGTTGATTACAAATTGCTTCTACAAAATACGCTTACCATTTGACTTGTCAGCATTTTTTAAACTATAGTCGAGCGATGGAAAATCAATTGCGTGCCTTAGAATCCAAACTTGAGCTACTGATCTCTATCAGTGGCAAGTTGCGCGCGGAAAATCATCAATTACGTCAAGACTTGGCACATAGCCAGAGCAGCAATCGTCAGTTGGCCGATAAGATGGACGCGGCTAAGGCACGTCTGGAGAAATTGCTTGAGAAACTACCGGATGACGCTGCATGAGTGAGACGATAAAATCGACCAAGATCAAACAGTTGGATATCAAGCTGCTGGATAAAGAGTTGCGTGTCGCATGTCCCGAAGAAGAGCGCGGTGAATTACTGGATGCGGTCGCTTACCTAGACAAGAAGATGCGTGAAATCCGCGATTCAGGCAAGATTGCCAGCACTGAACGTATCGCTTTAATGGCGGCGCTCAACATCACACACGAATTACTCAAGACTAAAGTGGGGCGAGGCTTTGACCTTGCCGACTTTGCGCGTAGAATGGACACCATGCAGGCAGCGATAGATACGGCGTTAGCCGAACAAGAAAAGCTGTTTTGAGTTGTGCCCTGCGGTGCTCGACAGATCCATAATTCTTTGAACCAATAAGCTTTGCTTAAGGTTGCGACCTTTGAAGCCGCTGTTGTGAATGTCCCTTGTGGATATACCTGATGCGACTTGGAAGCAACCCTCTTGAACTCAGGTTCAAGATATTGGGTCACCGGCACAGGCGGGGTACTTATTTCTAGTGCGACCTTACGAGGTCGCACTTTTTCTTTGCGGGATAGATATGCGCTATTGGTTGATGAAATCTGAACCTGGGGATGTCAGCATTGACGACCTCGCGAATTTCCCTAATCAATCTGTGGCTTGGTACGGTGTGCGCAATTATCAAGCGAGAAATTTCATGCGTGACCAGATGAAGGTCGGCGATGGCGTGTTGTTCTATCACTCCAACTGTAAAGTGCCAGGCATCGCAGGTATTGCGCACGTGAGTAGCGTGGCATATCCAGATGCAACCCAGTTTGACGCAAAAAATAAATACTTCGATCCCAAAGCTACGCAGGAGACACCGCGTTGGTTCAACGTGGACGTGCAGTTGGTGAAGAAGATTGCCATCATCTCTTTGGAAGCGATGCGTACGCATCCCGAGTTGGCGAATATGCGCACTCTGCAAAAAGGTAATCGCCTATCTATCACGCCAGTAGATCCTGCAGAGTGGAATTTCATTCTGAAACACCTCGTGGGCGTATAGCTTGGAGTGGTATCCCGCTTATCTGTTGTTAGGAGCGCTGGCCGGATTTTTGGGTGGCCTATTTGGTATCGGTGGCGGAACCATACTTGTACCATTGTTGTTGTGGATGTTTGATGCGCAACACTTCCCCGCTGAACACACCATGCACATGGCGTTGGGAACGAGTATGGCGGTGATCGTCTTCACCGCCATGGCCAGCATGCGTAAACATCACCAACACGGTGCCGTGAACTGGACTGTAGTGCGTAGCATCACGCCAGGCATCTTGTTGGGTACGGTGCTAGGTGCAATCTCCGCTGCCATCATTCCAGCGCACGGATTGAGCTTATTGTTTGCCTTCTTTGTTTACTTCGCTGCACTGCAGATATTACTGGGTCTACGTCCCCAAGCCGCACGCCAGTTACCTGCATGGAAGGGCCTGAGTCTGATGGGCATATTCACCGGTTGGCTAAGCAGCCTAGTCTCCATCGGTGGCGGCACGCTAGTCATTCCATTTTTAGTCTGGTGTAACGTTCCACTTCGCCACGCGATCGGCACCTCTTCCGCAATCGGATTACCCGTCGCTTTGGGCGGCAGCTTGGGGTATATATTGATTGGCAATCATGTGAGCGAGATGCCGGAACCGCATCTGGGCTACATCTATTTGCCCGCGATGTTGTGGGTCGCACTGGCAAGCGTTAGTTTTGCTTCAATAGGTGCCAAAGCTGCACATCATTTGCCTTTGGATGCGCTGCGCAAAACATTTGCGGTGTTGCTGCTGTTGCTGGGCACCAAGATGCTGTTCAATGCGTGGCTATGATCTAGGTATATACGAGTAGTTTGCTAAGGTTTGAAGCCTAGTTATTTTTCTGAATTGACAAGTTTGAAACGCACGCTGTATAAGTCTCACTGCGTTCTTTGATTTTTATGAGGACTGCATCCGAAGTTTTTCTAATCCTATAGGGGAGTGAATATGAAGAAAATCATTACAGTTTTGTCTTTAGTTATAGCTTTGCCAACAGCGGCATTCGCTGGTCAAGATAACGTGGGTGGTTGCGGTGTCGGCTCCATGATCTTCAAGAACCAATCTGGCGTTGCTCCCCAAGTTTTGGCAGTGACCACCAATGGTTCTTTTGGTAACCAGACTTTCGGTATTTCGACAGGTACACTTGGTTGTACTCAGGATGGTACTGTTCGTTCCAGCATGAAGACCGCGATGTTCATCGAGACCAATAAACAGCAATTGGCGCGTGATATGTCCGTGGGTAGTGGTGAGACTTTGGCTTCTTTGTCGCATCTGATCGGTATCGAAGGTAAGGATCAAGCTGCTTTCAATCGTGTGACCAAGGAAAACATGGCTAGCATCTTCTCCAGTGACAATGCGGACTCCAAGCAGATCATGGTGTCTTTGCGCGAAGTGCTGGCATCTGATGCACAACTCTCGCACTATCAAGCTGCGCTTTAAATAGCTGTAGGCTGACGAAACCCAGTGGTCTGACTACTGGGTTTTTTTATGGACGTGATTCCTGTATGACTTTTATGTTGAGAGCACTGACTTTGTTGGCATTGTTACTATCGCCGTTGTCGGCGATAGGTCAGGTTGATGATGCCTATCTAGCCCAACTACAGGCAGATACACGGCGACTTCACCTTGCCGAACAAGCTGAGTGGCGCAAACTATTGCATTATTCCCATCGCTTCTTGAGGTCTGGATATCAAGGGCAAATCGATAGCCCAGCCTTCTATCTTGCTGCGCAGGGTAAGACTGATGCTCAAGCTGAACTCGATGCGACCCTAGCGCATTTTTTCGATGACACATTGGAAACCAATGAGGTGCAAAATCCCCAGTGTGCTTTCATTGCGCGTTATAGCTGGTTGAACAGTGTGCTGAAGTTTGATCCCGCGCGCATGACGCCGCGTACTTGTCCGCGCTATGCGCAGTGGCATGAGGCCTTAAACCCCGCAGGGCTGACGATGGTGTTTGCTGCTGCTTATTTGAACAGTCCTTCATCTATGTACGGGCATACTTTGTTGCGGGTCGACGCCAAAGATCAGGATGAGCAAACGCGCTTGCTGGCTTATTCGATTAGTTTTGCAGCCAATACCACGGAGACCAATGGCTTAGCCTTCGCTGTGAATGGATTGTTTGGCGGCTATCCTGGAACGTATTCAATCTTGCCTTATTACGCCAAGGTGCGTGAATACAGTGATTCTGAGAATCGTGACTTGTGGGAATATCAGTTGCGGCTAAGCCAGCAAGAAGTCGATAGGGTGCTGATGCATGCATGGGAAATGGGGCCACAATACTTTGATTATTTCTTTTTCGACGAGAACTGTGCCTATCATTTACTCGGTTTGTTGCAGGTGGCTAGGCCGGAATTCGAGTTCACGCAGTCGTTTCCTTTGAGTGCGATCCCTTCAGACACGGTGAGTGTGATCAGTGCTTATCCTGGCCTAGTCGAGCGTAAGGTATATCGACCCTCCACCGCGACTTTGTTGCACCAACGTTTGACAGGTATGAGCTCCGCACAGCGAGACTTGGTGCATGGCATCAGTCTTGGTCAACGCGCGGTCAGTGAGGCTGATGAGTTACCCACCTTGGATGCCGCTGCGGTGCTGGAAACAAGTTTGGACTATGTTACTTACCGCTCGATCAAAGGACATCAGGACGTGGCGGATAGTGCAGCGCTGATACGTCAAATTCAGCAAGCACGTAGCCGTATCGATTACATCTCGCCACCCTTGCAAGTAAGAACACCCAGGGCCTCGCCCGATCAAGGGCATCGCTCTTCGCGTGCGATGCTGGGTGTGGGGCGTCGCGGTAATCAGAATTATCAGGAGCTACAACTACGCGGCACATATCATGATCTGATGGATGACGACGCTGCTTATGTGCGCGGTGCCGAGATTGAATTCTTCAGCATGGCAATGCGACATTACGACAAGTCACCGACACGCCTAGAGCGTTTTACGCCGGTCAGCATCTTGTCGTTGGCACCTCGTGATGAGTTCTTTCACTCAACCTCGTGGAAAATCAGTGCGGGCTGGCAGCGTACGCGTGCGGTGAGTGGGAATGAGCCACTAGCTTTATCTATAGATGGCGGGATGGGCGCAGCTTGGAGCGACCGCGCAGATCGTGCGCTCAGTTATGCCTTCATGGAAAGCAGCGTGCGTTCCAATAGCGCGCTCCGTGCTGGATATGCTTTGGGTATGGGGGGAAGTACGGGTAGTTATGTCGATGTGACTGAACGTTGGCGCGCACACCCATATGTCAAAGCGATACGCTATTTCAGTGGTCAAACTGATACAGCACTGAGCATGGGGTTGGAGCAGCGCATCACACTGGGACGAGATGTTGCCGTGCGTGCAGATGCCATGCGAATAAGGGAGCTGCAACAAACTAATAATGCCGCCAATTTGTCATTGATGGTGTACTTTTGAGATGCGCAGATTCGCTACAGTCCTTTTGATGACGTTGATGAGTGTGCTGACGGGTTGTACGCAAGTTTTCTTTCAGCCGCATCACCAGCTCATAGACACGCCAGACCGAGTGGGTGTCGCATATGAGAATGAATATTTCCCTGCGCAAGATGGCACCATGCTCAATGCGTGGTTCATGCCGGCCAAGGGCGAGGCTAAGGGAACGGTCTTATTCATGCACGGTAATGCTGAGAACATCAGCACCCATTTCCGCAACGTGGCGTGGTTGCCAGCGCAAGGGTACAACGTGTTGGCATTGGACTACCGAGGCTATGGTGCGTCGGATGGCGTACCTACCCTAGCAGGTGCGCAACTAGACATAGACGCAGCATTGTTGCATCTGATGGCGCATCAGCAGGTCAATCCGCAACGTATCGTGCTGTTCGGTCAGAGTCTGGGTGGGGCGCTGACCTTGTTCTATGCAGCACATAGCAATCACAGAGAAAATATCCGTGCAGTCATTACCGATAGCGCGTTCTCGGATTACCGAACGGTGGCGCGAGACAGCCTCTCTAATTTCGCTCTGACTTGGCCTTTGCAGTGGCTGCCTTGGTTGGTGATAGACGATGACTATGCACCGCTCGATGCGATCGCACTGATCAGTCCCATACCGCTACTAATGATCCACGGCGATCATGATCAAGTGGTCGGGATACAGCATGCGCGACGCTTGTATGCCTTGGCAAAGCAGCCCAAGGAGTTGTTAGTCGTGCAGGGAGCGGGACACATCCAAGCCTTGGCGAGCGAAGATGTTAGGGCGAGTATGCTTGCCTTCTTGGCACGTGTTATGCCCTGATGCTGGTTTGATCAGCTACGCACCTCTAGGTCGAGTTCACCCGATGCTAGCTTTCCCTCATATTCACCTAGCGCACGTCTCACTTTGCCGCTCAGTACGTACAGCCCGACCAGATTGGGGAAGGCCATGGACAGAACCAGCAGGTCGGTTAAATCGAGCAGATTGTTCGCGCTGGCGACAGAAGAGACCAGAGTAAAACCGACGAACAGTAGCTTGAACAACATCGAATAGCGTTCACCGAATACATAGACCCAGCAGCGCTCCCCGTAATATGACCAAGAGATCATGGTGCTATAGGCGAACAGCACCACAGATACGGTAAGAATGATGGGGAACCAGTCGGACACCGTAGCAAACGCCGCTGCGGTGAGTGCGGCACCTTGGCTGGCCGCACGTATGCTTTCATATTCCGGTGCGTTGTAGACGCCAGTGATGACAATCACCAATGCGGTCATGGTGCAGATCACGACAGTGTCGATAAACGGTTCATAAAGCGCCACCAAGCCTTGACGTACAGGATATTTCACTGAGGCAGTCGAGTGGGCGATGGCCGCTGAACCCAAGCCAGCCTCGCTGGAGAAGACCGCGCGCTTGAAGCCCTGCACCAACACGCCGATCAAGCCGCCAGCAACTGCGATGGGTGAGAATGCCTCAATGACGATCTTGTACAACATCTCTGGAACCAGCGCTGCGTTGCTGCCGACTATCCACAAGCACGCGCTGAGGTACAAGATGATCATGGTCGGTACCACGGCTTCTGCAACATGCGCGATACGTCTCAGACCACCGATGATGACCAGTCCTGCTGCGATCGCCATCACCACGCCATAGGCGATCGGTGTGTCCTTGAAGTAAGGGATGACGCTTTGCACCGCGCCCAGTGACTGACTGACTTGGAAGGCATTGCCCGCGCCAAAGGAGCCTGCAATGGTGAAGATCGAGAATAAGATTGCCAATATTTTTCCGGTACGAGGTAGGCCGTGTTCGCTCAGCCCTTTTGAAAGGTATTCCATCGCTCCGCCCATCAATTTCCCATCCGGGCGAACCTGACGGTACATCTGCGCCAATGTCGCTTCGGTGAACTTGGTCGTCATGCCCAGAAAGCCTGCGACGATCATCCAGAACGTCGCCCCAGGTCCGCCGATGGAGATCGCGATCGCGACCCCTGCGATATTGCCCAAGCCTACAGTGGCAGACAGCGCGGTCGTCAACGCTTGAAAGGATGAAACCTCACCTTGATCCTCACGCGTGCGATATTTGCCGCGCATCACTCGAAAGGCGTGACGCATCATGCGTAGATTGACGAAGCTGAAACGCAGCGTCAGGAACACGGCTGCACAGATCAGCCAAGCAACAATCAGCGGTAGTTGGGCGGGGCCCGGAAAGACATCGAAGAAGATGAATTGCGCGAGGAAGCCATTCAGTGAACCGATAGCAGAATCGATTCCTGATGTTTCTGCGAGTGCAACAGTGGGGAAGGCTAGGGTGGCCAAGTAGGCCAGAAGTAGTTTTCGCATCACATGCTCTATTCAAAAAATCAGCCGTGAGACTAACACAATCAATAAGCGGACTGTATCTGGGACATAAAAAAGCCAGCTTGCGCCGGCTTAAGGTGATTGCATCTAGGACAACTAATTACAGTGCCAAGATGAATTTCACCAGTTCTTTGATGTCAGCTTGCTTAGTGCCAGACGGGTCGTTCGCTGGCATAGGCATGGAACCCCATACACCTGAACCGCCTTTGGATACTTTGGTGATCAGTTTGGCTTCTGCGCCAGCATCGCCTTTGTATTTCTTGGCTACGTCAGCCCAAGCTGGACCTACGATCTTTTTGTCAATGGAGTGACAGGCCGTGCAGTTGTTTTTCTTTGCGACCGCAGGCATTTCGGCTGCCATTGCGCTGTTTGTAACCATTAGACCTGCTGCAATCATCATGCTTGTGATAATAGATTTCATGTTTTCCCCGTTGTACGTTGTACTTTGAAAAGAGAATGCACATGCATTCGTTACAAATTGTAACCAAGTAGCCGCACTTTGTACAAACAAAAACACCCTGCTAGGCAGGGTGTTTCGTGAGACTGAACAGAATGTCAGGCTAGCTTACATCATGCCACCCATGCCACCCATGCCGCCCATGTCGCCGCCCATACCACCAGCTGCTGGTTTGTCTTCTGGCAACTCAGCAACCATGCAAGCTGTTGTCAGCATCAGACCTGCAATAGATGCTGCGTTTTGCAAGGCTGTGCGAGTAACTTTAGTTGGATCGACCACGCCCATTTCAAGCATGTCTGCGTAAACGCCAGTTGCTGCGTTGTAGCCGTAGTTACCCTTGCCTTCCAATACTTTGCTGATAACGACTGCTGGCTCTTCGCCTGCGTTGAACACGATAGCGCGCAACGGAGCTTCCATCGCACGCAGAACGATAGTGATACCAGCGTCTTGGTCGTGGTTGTCGCCCTTGGTTGCAGCAACCGCAGCCTTAGCACGTAGCAATGCAACACCTCCTCCAGGTACGATGCCTTCTTCAACAGCAGCGCGAGTTGCGTGCAATGCATCTTCAACGCGAGCCTTCTTCTCTTTCATTTCAACTTCAGTTGCTGCGCCGACCTTGATCACCGCAACGCCGCCAGCCAATTTCGCTTTGCGTTCTTGCAATTTTTCTTTGTCGTAATCGCTAGTTGATTCTTCGGACAGTTTGCTGATTTGGCTGATGCGAGTTTTGATCGCTTCTTCCTTGCCTGCGCCGTCGATGATGATGGAGTTGTCTTTACCCACTTCGATGCGTTTCGCTTGACCCAAATCTTCCAGTGTCACTTTTTCCAAAGTCAGGCCGACTTCTTCAGCAATCACCGTACCGCCAGTCAAGATAGCGATGTCTTCTAGCATAGCCTTGCGACGATCGCCGAAGCCAGGTGCTTTAACGGCAACAGTCTTCAACACGCCACGAATGTTATTCACTACCAGCGTCGCCAATGCTTCGCCATCAACATCTTCAGCGATGATCATCAATGGACGACCAGACTTGGCAACTTGTTCCAAAGCTGGAAGCAAATCACGAATATTGGAGATCTTCTTGTCGTGCAACAAGATGTACGGATTTTCCATCGCAACCAGTTGACGGTCCTGATTGTTGATGAAGTACGGTGACAAATAACCACGGTCGAATTGCATACCTTCTACAACATCCAGCTCATCTTCCAAGCCAGTGCCATCTTCAATCGTGATGACGCCTTCTTTGCCTACTTTATCCATCGCAGAAGCGATTTTTTCGCCGATGACAGTATCGGAGTTTGCAGAGATAGAACCGACTTGAGCGATTTCTTTGTTAGTCGTGCAAGGCTTGGAAATCTTCTTCAGTTCGGCAACTGCAGCGATAACCGCTTTGTCGATACCGCGCTTCAGATCCATAGGATTCATGCCGGCAGTTACAAACTTCATACCTTCCATCACGATAGCCTGAGCCAACACGGTTGCAGTTGTTGTGCCGTCCCCAGCCACGTCAGAAGTCTTAGAAGCAACTTCCTTAACCATCTGCGCGCCCATATTTTCAAACTTGTCTTTAAGTTCGATTTCTTTAGCAACAGAAACACCATCCTTAGTGATAGTCGGCGCGCCGTATGAGCGATCCAAAACCACGTTACGGCCTTTAGGGCCCAGCGTAACTTTAACTGCATCGGCCAAAATATTTACACCGACTACCATTTTTGCACGAGCTGCGTCGTGGAACTTTACGTCTTTAGCTGCCATGTTTAATTCTCCAATTAGTATTTAAGTTTCTTTAAGGGAGCTGCCGGTTACGCTTCGATCACGCCGATAATGTCGTCTTCGCGCATTTGTAACAGTTCTACGCCATCCATCTTGAATGCTTGACCGGAATATTTGCCGAACAAAACTTTGTCTCCAACCTTGACGTTCATGGCTTGCAACTTGCCGTCATCACCCATCTTGCCATTGCCCACGGCAACGATTTCGCCTTGATCTGGCTTTTCAGTAGCCGCATCGGGAATGAAGATGCCAGAAGCGGTCTTACGCTCTTCTTCCATACGTTTAACGATCACGCGGTCGTGCAAAGGACGAATTTTCATACTGAGTCTCCTAGAATGGTGGTTAAAAATTGGAGGTGGAGTTTAGCACTCTCACCCTTGGAGTGCCAAATTGGGATGGAATTCAGGAATTCAAGAGCTTGTTGCAAACAAATATAAAAAAACAGCGACTGAGCGGCAAGGTGATCAGCTAAAAAAATAAAGAGTCTCCCAAAGGGGGCGACGTGAATAACTTTTGGCGAGGATAAACTGATGGCTTTAGTCTTCCATCTGTTTCCTCACTAGGCCGATATGACTGCGCAATTCGTACAAATGGCTAGAAAATGCAACTGGTAGACGCAGGTGATTTACTTTGTTCTCGATGGCATCGAGTTCGTTTCGGAAGTGAGATACATCGACTGATGTGCCGCCCTTGCGCAGCTGTAGCTCAAGGAAACGCAGCTCACCATACAGCTTGTGGATGCGTGACTTAATCACCCAAGTGTAGCCCGCCGGTGCAACGCGGCTCAACGGGATTGCAAGTGCCAACAACGGCAACAGGATGATGAGTACACGACTGACGAATGTCGCTGCCCAGTAAGGCAGATAGCGATCAAGGAAGGGCGGACCAGACTTATAAAAATAGGCTGCTTGATCACTTAGCTCGAAATCGGAATCCTTGTCTGATGGGAACTCGTTCTCGTGTTGTAGCAGGCCGGCGCCACCGTGCACCCGAGTCAATACCTTGAGCAGCAGATAGGTCAGCGCGGGATGTACGGAATCGCGAGCCACCAGTGTAACCGTCGGCGCCAGCAGATCCAGTTTGCGCGGTGGGATGTTGGCTTGCAGACTCAAGGCACTCTCTGGCAGAGCCAGATGATGTAGGTAAGTGAACTGGCGGGCCAGTGCTTCTGATTCATTTAGATCGACCAGCGACACACCGCGCATATTGGCGACCTCTCCGATTAGTGGCGAACTGGGCACGCCGGACAAGAAGATTTCGTCCACGATGCCTAGGCTGAGTGCTTGTTTTGAATCGTCCTCGCCAATTTCGTACAGGGTAGAGTTGTCGGCATTCACACCGGCGGCATTTAGTATCACTGTAGTCAATAAGCGTGTGCTGCTGTTGGGGCGACCGACGCCGATACGCTTTCCCTTAAGTTGCGATAAGTGCTCAATCCTATTCTTGCCCTTGTGGAATATCCAAAGCGGCTCGTAATACAGGCTACCAAGCGACACCAGTCCTACCGTAGATTCTAGGCCGCCAATACCGCCAGGCACAAAGGCCATATCTACGCCCGACCCCTCTTTGTGCAATTCTGCAAGACTCTGAATCGGACCTTCCGTCTCGCGTATCTCTAGGGTGATCCCATCCTGCTGCAGCAGTGCCTGATACAGATGGGCATAGGCCTGATAGTTCCCATCCTCTTTGCTGATGGAGATCACCATCTTCTTAGGCGGTGCCGGATCAATTAGCCAGTAGCCCACTATCAGAATGGCGAGGAATGCCAGCAGGTATGGTAGCGAGTCTTTGAACGCCTGCATGGGCAAGGATATGCGCAACTCTTCGCGCGCTTCTTCTACTGACATTTCGTGGGGTTCTTCGGACACAATGCAGCCTTTCTTTCATGCGACTCGGAGGCCGTGTACATCTGAGCATAATAACGATTCGGCGCAAATCGGTGGTAGCGGTGCCGAACGGAGTGAATTGCAGCCAAATAATATTGCTTATGAAGCAATATGAGTGACAGTGGATTGGCCAATGAAAACGGCTCGCACTTTAGAAAAGTAGCGAGCCGTGGTGTCTGTTCTTAACGAATCAGGATATTTCGGGTAGTGCGATCTTGTTGTCCTTGCTGTATTGATAATCCTTGAAGATGTGTGCCGCACTGAGGGATTGGTATGTGCCATCCGAATTGCGATGCGTAGTGTCTTTGAGGCGGTAGGTATAGTGACCGCAAGTCCAGCAATCGTAGTTGCGCATGTGGGTACACAAGCACGTCTTCTCCATCACGGAGATCTTCTTGGCATCTGGGTTGCGCACGACTTCGGCGTTGTACGCGTCGATGTAAGCGCAGCCGCCGTTGCCGTCGAGCAAGTAACCATAGGCCTCGCAGTTGGGGCGTATGCCTGCGCCGATAGAGGGGCTGGTGCTGATCATGCGCATCGGATAACCCGTTGGAGAAGTTGTGTTCACTTCCATCTGTTCTTCGGTGGCCTTGAAATATTCCTGGCGGACTTTCTCTGGGATGCCGCATTCTTTTGCAACGGTAAAGCGTGTCGCGACTTGTACGCCAGCGCAGCCTGCTTCCAAGAAGTTGGTCGCATCTGAGCCAGTGAAGATGCCGCCGGCTGCGATTACTGGAATAGCCAGCTTTTCAGCTTCCAAATGCGCGAGTATCTCTTTGGTGATGGTCATCAAGTCGTATTCAGCCCAGTCCAAGCCGAAGCCCAAGTGACCACCAGCCAAAGGTCCTTCGACTACGATGAAGTCAGGTAGGCGGTTGAGTCTGGAAGTCTTGCGCAAGAATAGTTGCAGCGCACGGACTGAGGAAACGATGATGCCCAACTTTGCATCACGGAAACGTGGGTTGTCTTCCATCAGGGCGAATGAACCTAGATGCAGACCTGCGCTCAGGGTGATGCCATCAATGCCGGCATCTAGTGCGCCATTTAAACGTACACGCAGAGTTTCGCGCGGCGAGTTCATGGTCAGCTTTTCCATACAGTTGACGAAGATCATACCGTCACCGCGTTTGGCTTCCATGGTCTTGCTAACGTGCAAGCGAGTCGACTCTGCTACTTGCGCCAAATCGAATTGAACAATGGACTTGTCGGCGATTTCGATATTCAGCTTATATTGCTTTTGCTTTTCACTGACAAACTTGGTCTTGTAGCGACGATCCGAAACAGTGGGCAACATCGCGTCTGAAATGTGTCCTATACCCCCTAGGCGAGCGGCCTCTAAGGCCAGTTCCGCAGTCGAGATATCCACACCCATGCCGCCTATGATGATAGGAACTACTTCTTTTTTGCCAAACTGCAGGCGGAAATCATCGACACATTTCATGAGGGTTCTTTCTAAAAAGCTACAAAATTCAAGGTGCGAAGAATGCCACAGTTAGGGTAATACTGAAAGCTGGAGACAATGCGGAGTATGCCGCCCAATCGGCATTAATGAATAAAATCCATTTTCATCAATGGATTATGTTTTTGGACTGGCTTGCTTGCTGATACGCCCAGCTGAAAAACGTTATGATTCACAGCATGAACATGACATCACTTAACAACTCATCACTACTCGAACGTAGTCTATCTGCAGTCTGGCATCCCTGTTCGCAGATGAAGCATTACGAAGCTTTCCCCCTTTTGCCAATCGCACGCGGCAAAGGAGTATGGCTCTACGACCATGATGGTAAGCGCTATCTGGATGCCGTCAGTTCTTGGTGGGTCAATCTGTTTGGCCACAGTAATCCCTATATAAATAATGCCTTGGTTGAGCAGTTGCTAGTGCTGGAGCACATCATGCTGGCAGGTTTTACACACGAACCCGTGGTGCGACTCTCGGAGCGTTTGCGTGAACTTGCCCCCGCAGGCTTGGGACATTGTAGTTACGGTTCGGATGGTGCTTCTGCCGTAGAGATTGCGCTAAAGATGAGTGCTCACTATTGGCGCAACACAGGCAAGCCGCTCAAGACACGCTTCATCAGTCTGCAAAATAGTTATCACGGTGAGACGCTGGGTGCGTTATCTGTCACCGATGTCGCATTATTCCGAGATGCTTATGGTGCACTCATCACGCAGCAAGCAACGGTGGTCAGCCCAGATGGCCGATTAGCGGCCGCAGGTGAAAGCGCGCAGGCTTATGCACACCGATGCGCAGATGACCTAGCACTGTATTTGCAGCAACATCATGAAGAGCTGGCAGCATTCATTGTTGAACCCTTGGTGCAGGGGGCGGCAGGGATGTCTATGTATCACCCAGACTATTTGCGCCGTGCACGTGAGTTGTGTACACGCTATGGCGTGCATCTGATCGCAGATGAGATAGCCGTGGGCATGGGCAGGACGGGTACCTTGTTTGCCTGTGAGCAGGCCGACCTTACGCCGGATTTTCTATGTCTATCGAAAGGTATCACCGGGGGATATCTGCCCTTGTCAGTTGTGATGACGACGGATGATGTCTATCAGGCGTTTTATGCCAACGAGACCGCGCGTGGATTTTTGCACTCCCATTCTTATACCGGCAATCCGCTGGCTTGCAGTGCCGCACTGGCGACGCTGGATATCTTCGCGCAAGACGATGTCATAAATGTAAACAGAAGTAAGGCAGCCTATCTGAATCATTGCGCACAAAGCTTGCGTGACCATCCTTCAGTGAAGAACTGGCGTAATACCGGCATGATCTGGGCTTTCGAGGTCGAGAGTCCACATGAGGATTTCGCACAGCGCTGCTTCTCGTTTGCCTTGCAAAACGAACTTTTGCTCAGGCCCATAGGCAAGACTATCTACTTCATGCCGCCTTATGTGATCTCTGATGCAGAGATTGAGCATTTGGTGTCACGCACCCTACACATCGTTGAGACGCTGAGTTGAAATTCACATCACTTCGTACCCTGAGATATCTCTGTGCACTGATATTAGTACTGTGTAGTTGCAAGGTCTGGGCAGGGAAGTTGCCCACCACAGTTGTCGATGAACTCAAGCGTGCGCAGATCCCATTAAGTGGTGTGGGTGTGGTGGTGCAAGCGTTGGATAGTAAACGGCCACTATTCAGTGTCCATGCAGATGCGGCGATGAGCCCTGCGTCCACCATGAAGCTGCTCACTACGTGGAGTGCGCTGGAGATATTGGGGCCAGCATATCGCTGGAAGACTGAGGTCTATCTAGATGGCACACTGCACAACGGAGTATTGCAGGGCAATCTGGTGTTCAAGGGCTATGGCGATCCTAGGCTCACGATGGAGGAACTTTGGCTGTGGTTGCGAGAGCTGCGCCAGCGCGGCCTGCGTGAGATACAGGGCGACATCGTGTTGGATCGTAGTTATTTCGCCCCTTTCGAGTATGACCCCGCTGCTTTTGATAATGACCCGACCCGCGCTTACAACGTCGGCCCAGATGCATTGCTGTTGAATTTCAATGCGATGCATCTACATCTAGTGCCGGATGGTGCGGCAACGATTGCGATGCTGGAGCCTCTGTCGGAGGGTTATAGCATAGAGAATCACATCATCACCTCGGCAGCATTGCCTTGTCATGGCCCAGATATTTATAGATCTAAGCTGGAGGGGCGTGTCTTTGTATTAGAGGGAGCGATACCAGCGAACTGCGGTGAGGCGGATGACTATTTTTTGGTACTGCCACACAATGATTATTTCCTCGCCTTGTTCAGCTCGCTATGGCATGAGCTCGGCGGTTCGTTTCAAGGGGGCATAAAGGAGAGCATTGTCCCTGAAGGATTGGCGGTCTACTCCACACATAGGTCAGCACAACTCTCTGAACTGATACGAGATATCAATAAATTCAGCAACAACATCATGGCAAAACAGCTGTTCCTGACAGTTGGTGGTCAAGAAGGTGTGGCTGCGGATGCGAGTCTTGGTGCCGCGCGAGTACAAGCATGGCTGGCTGGGCAAGGCCTGATATTTCCCGAGTTGGTGATAGATAACGGCGCAGGTCTGTCGCGAACCGCACGCATCAGTCCTCGTCATCTAGTCGATGTATTAAGGCATGCGGCAAAAAGTTCATATGCAACAGAATTCGAATCTTCCTTACCCATTCTTGGGATGGATGGCACGGCCAAGCGTCGTATGCAGGATAGCGCTGCAACTGGGCAAGCACATTTAAAAACGGGGACTTTGGATGGCGTGAAAGCACTTGCAGGTTATGTGCGTAGCAAATCAGGTAAGCAGTGGGTGATTGCCTTCATCATCAATGATGCCAACGCATCAGCAGGTCAGGCTGCACAAGACGCTTTGATTGCTTGGCTGCAAAAAAAATAATAAGTGTGGTTTTTATAAGACAGTCTTAGTCGAATCAGCTTGTGATGTACGGGGTTGCTGATTAGGATGCGCGCCTTTCGATTTGAACTGGTTTGGTTTAAAGCTATATTAAGGCTCACAATGAATAAATTCCTAGCACTGGCCCTAGTGGTCGCATTATTCCCCGTTTCTGCACAGGCTGAAGGTTTGGCTGTAAGCGGCAAAGTTGGCTCATTAGGCTTGGGTTTGGAGTTGACCAAGGGATATTCGGAAAGCTTCAGCTCACGCTTGGGTTTCAATAGTTTCAACTTTAGTACCACCTCGGTGCAGAACTCAGTTAATTACGATTTCAAGCTGCAACTGCAAACCATATCCGCATTGGCTGATTGGTATCCTATGCAAGGTGCCTTCCGCGCTACGACGGGCTTGTACTACAACAACAATAAATTCTCCTTGGTAGGTAAGCCGACTGGCGGCACGTACACGTTGGGTGGAACGACCTATGCTGCTGGTGATGTGGGCAGTATGACGGGCGCAGTTACCTTCAATAAGGTGTCTCCGTATCTGGGCTTGGGTTGGGGAAATCCTGCGGCGCAAGGCAAGGGATGGGGGTTGGTGAGTGATTTTGGTGTGTTGTTCCAAGGTCAGCCGACAACGACACTGGATGCGACCTGCGGCCCAGCAATTGTTGGCACCGCACAATGTACCAACCTGCAAAATAGCGTTGCGACTGAGCGCACCAGGTTGAGTAACTCATTGAGCAACTTTAAGCTTTATCCTGTTGCGACTATGGGTATTTCGTATCAGTGGTAAAGTAATGGCATGCTGGTGTCTAGTCGGCAAATTTTTGTCGCTGTGTTGAACTATCATGGAAATGTCGGTCTATAGGGGGCGATCCTCCCGATCGATAGTTGAAATAACCGAGCTTAGGCTCATGATTTAAGGAGTGTATATGTTGTTACGTAGTCTTTTCTCCGTGTCATTGTTGGCGATCAGTGCAAGTGCTTATGCGGATGCTGTCGATATTAATCTGCGTGATACCAGCGCTCAGCTCCAATACAAAGCCGGTATGGGTGGTACGAATATGGGCAAGGCTGAATTCGGAATGGGTGTGCTCTACACGCAGAAGAATAGCTTGATGGGCGAGATGGGCATCATGGTCAAGGATGACATCGGTGGTAATGCACCAGGCGTGAGCGTGGGTGTGGGTATGAAACTTCTGGTTGCTAAGGTTAGACCTGCAAACTTCAGCGCCTCTGCTCTGGCAGTAGGCGGTATGGTGCGCTACTCTCCTCCAGCAGAGCGTCGCTTGGGTTTTGTAGGTGAATTCTATCTGTCACCTAATATCATCACTTTTGGTGGTGCGGATCGTTTCTGGCAAACTGGCGCCCGTGTGGAATATGAGATCATTCCTCAGGCTTCCGTGTACTTGGGTTATCGCAATGTGTCGTTCAACCAAAAGAACACTGGTCTGAACGCGATCATCGATGATGGCTTCCACGTTGGTGCAAGAATGTCGTTCTAATCCACAGATTGTATCGATGTAAAAAAGCCGGACTTGCTCTGGCTTTTTTACATCTGAACGCTGAGCTTAAAGGCCGAGTTCTTGCCACATCGCATCAACTTTAGCTTTGACGGTGGGGTCCATCACGATAGGCGTGCCCCATTCTCTGTTGGTCTCACCGGGGAATTTGTTGGTCGCGTCTAAACCCATCTTGCCGCCCAATCCAGATACGGGGCTGGCAAAGTCCAAATAGTCTATAGGAGTGTTTTCCACTAGCAGCGTGTCACGCACGGGATCCATGCGAGTGGTGATGGCCCACATCACTTCCTTCCAGTCGCGCACATCGATATCGTCATCCACCACGATGATGAACTTGGTGTACATGAATTGGCGCAGGAAGCTCCAGATACCGAACATCACACGTTTGGCGTGCCCTGGGTACTGTTTCTTGATGCTCACCACGGCCATACGATACGAGCAACCTTCTGGCGGTAGGTAAAAGTCGGCGATTTCGGAGAATTGCTTTTGTAATAAAGGGACGAAGACCTCGTTCAGTGCCACACCCAGCATGGCGGGCTCGTCGGGCGGCTTGCCGGTGTAAGTCGAGTGGTAGATGGGTTCACGGCGCATGGTGATGCGCTCTATGGTGAATACAGGAAATTCATCCTGTTCGTTGTAGTAGCCAGTGTGATCGCCATATGGACCTTCCAGTGCGGTCTCGTCTGGGTGAATCACGCCTTCAAGCACGATTTCGGCAGATGCGGGTACTTGTAGGTCGTTCCCTATGCACTTAATTAGCTCGGTCTTGGCGCCGCGCAGCAAGCCGGCGAACTGATATTCGCTCAGGCTGTCCGGTACGGGCGTGACCGCGCCCAAGATGGTTGCCGGATCTGCGCCTATCACTACTGTGATTGGGAAGGGGATGCCAGGGTGCTTTTGGCAATGGTCGCGAAAATCCAGTGCCCCGCCTCTATGTGCCAGCCAGCGCATGATTACTTTGTTGGGTGCGATGACCTGCTGTCTGTAGATACCTAGATTTTGTCTGGTCTTGTTCGGTCCGCGCGTGACGACCAAACCCCAAGTGATCAGGGGTGCGACATCGCCCGGCCAGCAATGCTGGATGGGTAGTTTGCCCAGGTCTACATCTTTGCCCTCCCAAACGATGTCTTGGCAGGGTGCTTTGTTCAACACCTTGGGTGACATGCTCAGGACTTGCTTCAATACTGGCCATTTATCCCAAGCATCTTTCAAGCCCTTGGGTGGCTCGGGTTCTTTGAGGTAAGCAAGCAACTTGCCGACCTCGCGCAGTGCGCTGATATTTTCCGCGCCCATGCCTAGTGCCACACGATGAGGCGTGCCGAATAGATTGGCGAGCACGGGTATGCTGTGACCCACCACATTTTCAAACAAGATGGCTGGCCCTTGAGCACGGAGTACGCGATCACAGATCTCAGTCATCTCCAGATATGTAGAGATTGGCGTCTTGATCCGTTTGAGTTCGCCCAGTTGTTCCAATTGCGCGATGAAGTCGCGCAGGTCGTGATATTTCATAAAAGCTCCTTGGGGCGAGTAGCTAGTAGCAGAACCGCATGGGCTGCTCGCTACGAGCTACTGGCTACCAGCTGATGGGATGTTGCTAATAAAATCTTGCTTCGCCTTCTGGTCTGGTCTTGAAGCGTTTGTGTACCCAGAAATATTGTTCGGGCATCTCTAATACACGTTGTTCTATGAATTCATTCATGCGACGCGCATCGGCAATGTCATTCCCGCTGGGGAAGTTCTCCCATGCAGGGTAGAAGGTCAGTACGTAGCCCTGACTCCCAGGCAGCACTCGCGTAATGCTGGGGACGACTTTGGCACCTGTCATGAGGGCGATGCGAGGCACTGATGCCATGGTTGCAGCGGGCACACCGAAGAATGGGATGAAGGCGCCATCCTTGATGCCCTGATCTTGGTCGGGCGGGTAGATGAATGGCATGCCGGCCTTCAAACCTTTAAGGATGGGACGTAAGCCTTGTTGCCTTGAGTAGAGCTTTTGATTGCCGAAGCGCGAGCGTTTTTTGAGCAACAGGTCGGTCAGGTATAGGTTTTTTTGATTGGCGTACATACACACCGTATCAGTGTGCTGGGCGATCCACTGACCACCGGCATCCATGCCGACGAAGTGCGGCGTGAGCAGGATAGCGGGTTGGCCTTTGATGGCTTCGAAATGCTCTACGCCCTCGACGCGTATCAGTTTATTGATGCGCTGGGCGCTACCCCACCACAGAATGCAGCGTTCTATCACACCTCTGGTGAACATTTTGAAGTGTGCGAGGACCAAGGCTTGCCTATCCGCTTCTTTCATGTCGGGGAAGCACAGTTGCAGATTGATGGTGGCGACTCTGCGTCTTTCATGGGCTAGGCGATACAGCACACCACCCAAGCTATTACCCAATGCGACTAGCACGGGGAAAGGTAAGAAATGTAGCAGCCAAAAGATAAATACGCCTATACGAGTCATCATAGTTTTATTTTTGTTCCGGTGTCGCCACCCCTTTGGGTGCCTTATAACGGTTGTAACTCCACAGATATTGCGCAGGTGCTAGTGCGATACAGCGCTCCATCGCACGATTGATCTGGAGTGGGACGGATAAATCAGGCTCCAACTGCAACGGTTCCACACGTAAGGCGTAACCATTGCCCCGCGCCAAACGCTCTGCCGTGACCATCAGCAAAGCAGCACCACTCCCCTGTGCCAATCTACCCACTAGGGTCATGGTGTAAGCCGGACGATGGAAGAACTCCACCCACTCACCCTCACCATTGCCGGGAACTTGATCGGGGAGCATGCCGATGATCTCACCCTGCTTGAGTGCCTTGTACAAGGTGCGCACGCCTTTTACATCGGCGGTCGCTAATTTGGCTTTGCCGCGCTGACGACCGTTGCGCATGAACGATTCTACCCATGCGAGTTTAGGCGCGCGATAAAGATTGGTGATGGCATAGGACTTGCCGCAATAGGAGCCTATCACCTCGAAGCAGCCCCAGTGTGGCGTGAGGATGATGATGCCTTTGCCTGCTGCAAGGGCTGAATCGATATGCTCCCAGCCATGCACAGAACGTACGGCAGTATAGACTTCATCTAAAGGGCGGCACCAAATCCAAGGCAACTCTAAAATACTTTTGCCTGCCTCGGCTATCGTCTGTTGCAGCAGAATTTTGTATTCCTGCTTGCTGTTATGCAACTTGGCATTAAGCAGATTTTCCCGTGTCCGCAGGGCGTAGGTGGGGGAGGCCAGGTAGCTTAGGTGGCCTAACCATGCGCCAAGACGGTGTAGTACTGGCAAAGGCAAATAAGATAGCCAGCGAAATATAATTGGGAAGAAAAATGAGGTCATCGGCGATTTGGCTAACAATTTGCTACAATGCGCGCCTTTAAATTTTTAGTTAATTAGATTGGAACAGCTATGAGCGAATACTTGTTTACCTCTGAATCGGTTTCCGAAGGTCATCCTGATAAGGTCGCAGACCAGATCTCCGATGCGATTCTGGACGCGATTCTAACGCAAGACCCGTATGCGCGTGTAGCTGCTGAAACATTGACTAACACTGGCTTGGTGGTTCTGGCTGGTGAGATCACAACCACCGCTAACGTGGACTACATCCAAGTGGCACGTAATACCATCAAGCGTATCGGTTACGACAATACCGACTACGGTATCGATTACAAAGGTTGCGCTGTATTGGTGGCTTACGACAAACAAAGCCCAGATATCGCTCAGGGTGTAGATCGTGCCTCTGATGACTTCTTGAATCAAGGCGCGGGTGATCAAGGCTTGATGTTCGGTTACGCATGTGATGAAACGCCTACTTTGATGCCTCTGGCGATCTATCTGGCACACCGTGTCGTCGAACGCCAGGCAGAAATGCGTCATGACGGGCGCTTGCCTTGGTTGCGTCCGGACGCAAAGTCACAAGTCACGATCAAATATGTGGATGGCAAGCCTCATTCCATCGACACGGTGGTGTTGTCTACGCAACATGCGCCTGAAATGACGCTGGAGCAGATCCGCGAAGCTGCGATCGAAGAGATCATCAAGCCTATGCTTCCTAAGGAGTTGATCAAGGGCAAGATCAATTATCTGGTCAACCCTACAGGTCGTTTCGTCATCGGTGGCCCACAAGGCGATTGCGGCCTGACAGGCCGTAAGATCATTGTTGACACCTATGGTGGCGCTGCGCCTCACGGCGGCGGTGCGTTCTCTGGTAAAGATCCTTCAAAGGTCGATCGTTCCGCAGCTTACGCGGGTCGATATGTGGCGAAAAATATCGTTGCTGCGGGTTTGGCAAGCAAGTGTTTGGTGCAAATATCCTACGCGATTGGTGTGGCTCAGCCTACCAGCGTGATGGTCGACACATATGGCACAGGTAAGGTCTCGAACGAAAAGTTGACTGAATTGGTATTGCGTCATTTCGACTTGCGCCCAAAGGGCATCGTGCAGATGCTGGATCTGTTGCGCCCTGTGTACGAAAATACAGCGGCATACGGTCACTTCGGTCGTGAAGAGCCAGGTTTTACTTGGGAAAATACCGACAAGGCTATAGCCCTTAGAGAAGACGCAGCGAAGTAAATAGATCATGCAACTCTACGCATTCGGCTTAAACCATCAAACCGCTCCTCTCGCAGTGCGAGAGCAGGTCGCATTCAATGTGGACGGTATGGAGAGCGCACTGCGCGATTTGGTCGAAAATGGTGCGGCGAAAGAAGCTGCGATTCTGTCCACCTGTAATCGCATGGAGTTGTACTGCAATGCTGCGGAACCGGGACATGCCGTCGATTGGTTGGCTGAATATCACAAGCTGCCGCGCAAGGATCTGGAACCCTATCTCTATACTTTGCCACGCGAGTTGGCGGTCAAGCACTCATTTCGTGTAGCCAGTGGTTTGGATTCTATGGTGTTGGGTGAGCCACAGATTCTAGGCCAGATGAAGCAGGCCGTACGTCAGGCTGAAGAAGCGGGTACGCTGGGTTTCTTGTTGCACAAGTTGTTTCAGCGCACTTTCTCAGTTGCTAAAGATGTTCGCACCCAGACTGAAATTGGTGCGAATCTGGTCTCTATGGCGGCAGCTGCCGTGCGTTTGGCTGAGCGTATCTTCCCTAGCATCAGCGATCAGCGCGTGCTGTTCATTGGTGCTGGGGAGATGATAGAGCTGAATGCTGTGCATTTCGCGGCACGCGGTCCCAAGCACATCACGGTGGCAAACCGCACCTTGGATCGTGCGCAAACACTGGCACGACGTATCAATGGGCATGCCATCACCTTGGCTGAGTTACCTGAGCAGCTGGCTCATCACGACATCATAGTGACCTGCACGGCAAGTCAGTTGCCCATCTTGGGTAAGGGTATGGTCGAACGTGCACTCAAAGCACGCAAGCACAAGCCTTTATTTATTGTCGATCTGGCAGTGCCACGCGACGTGGAGTCTGAGGTCGCGGAATTGAACGATGTGTTCCTGTACAGCGTGGATGATATAGCGGAAGTGGTGAAAGACGGTTTGGATGCACGCCAGAGTGCGGTCAAAGAAGCTGAAGTCATCATTGATTCTGGTGTGTCGGATTTCGTGCATTGGATGGAATCACGAGAAGTCGTACCTACCATCCGAGCTTTGCGTGACCATGCAGAACGTAGTCGTCGTCAGGAGTTGGAGCGTGCGATGCGTTTGTTGGCCAAGGGTGAGTCGCCCGAGAAAGTATTGGAAGCGATGAGCAGCGGGTTGACCAATAAATTCCTGCACGCGCCTACGCATGCACTCAATCATGTGCATGGGGGTGAGCGCGAGAATTTCTTGGAAGTTGTGCATCGCCTGTATCACCTACATAGCGAAGAATAATGAATCCTAGTATCGCCTCCAAACTCGCCCAGCTGGGCGAGCGTCTGCTCGAAGTCAATGAGCTCCTGAGTACCGAACAAGCTACCAAGGATATGGATGCGTTCCGCAAGTTGAACCGCGAACGTTCCGAGCTTGAACCGGTGGTCGAGTTGTATCACGCGTATCAGGCTTGCCTTGGAGATATCGAGACTGCGCAAGAGATGTTGTCCGATCCTGAGATGCGCGAGTTCGCCGACCTAGAGATCAAACAGGGTAATGAGAAGTTAATACAGCTGGAAAGCGAACTTCAGGTGCAGTTATTGCCCAAAGACCCCAATGATGAGCGCAGCGTATTCCTAGAAGTGCGTGCGGGTACCGGTGGTGATGAGGCGGCGATATTCGCAGGCGATCTATTCCGTATGTATACACGTTTTGCTGAACGTCGCCGCTGGCAGGTCGAGATAATTTCTGAAAGCCTAGGTGAGATGGGCGGTTACAAAGAAGTCGTCGCGCGCATCGTGGGGCAGGGAGCTTACTCTGTGTTGAAGTTTGAATCCGGCGCACATCGCGTGCAGCGTGTACCTGCAACGGAGACGCAGGGACGTGTACATACTTCGGCATGCACGGTGGCTATCCTGCCAGAAGTCGACGAAGTCAGTGATGTGGTACTCAATCCTGCCGACTTGCGTATAGATACCTTCCGAGCTTCAGGTGCGGGAGGTCAGCATATCAATAAGACCGACTCCGCGGTGCGTATCACGCACCTACCTACAGGTGTGGTGGTCGAGTGCCAGGATGGTCGTTCGCAACACCAGAACAAGGCTCAAGCGTTGCGCGTGTTGGCCGCACGTATCATGGATGCGCAAGTGCGGGAACAGAACGCCAAGATCGCCGCGACTCGCAAGAGTTTGGTTGGTAGTGGTGATCGCTCGGAACGTATACGCACCTATAACTATCCACAAGGACGTGTCACCGACCATCGCATCAATCTGACGCTATACAAGATGGATGCCATCATGGAAGGCGATATCAGTGAGCTCATCAATGCGTTGATGGCCGAACATCAGGCCGAGCAGCTGGCGGCCATGTCTGAAGACGTACTTCAATAGTCATAACCGACAGCGGTTGAAGTAGCTATGCCCCTTACGATACAAGCTGCTTTGGCAGAGCATAGCAAGTCATTGCAAGCCGCACTGAACTTGGATGCCAGTACTGCACGCATCGAGGTGCAGTGCATGTTGCAGGAGGTGCTGCAAGTTAATCGAGCTTACCTTATTGCTCACGCTGAGCAGTGCCTTGCTGTTGATCAGCAGCAAATATATATGGCGCTCTATCAACGACGCTTGCAGGGTGAGCCTATTGCCTACTTATTGGGCTCACGCGAATTTTTTGGTTTAAATTTTAAGGTAACACCTGCGACCTTAATCCCGCGGCCGGATACCGAGTTGCTGGTCGAATTGGCCTTGCAGCGCATACCAGCCTCGGCGTGTATGCGAATCTTGGATTTGGGTACGGGCAGTGGCGCGATTGCATTGAGCATCGCAAGTGAGCGTCCAGCATCCAGTGTCGTTGCAGTCGATGCTTCACTGGCGGCTTTATGCGTGGCGCAGGAGAATCAGCGCGAGCTGGCGATAGTGAATGTGAGCTTTTTGCAAAGTGATTGGTTCAGTGCGCTCCAAAGTGATTGTTTTGATGTGATCGTTTCTAACCCACCATATATCGCCGAAGGCGATGTGCACTTAAGGTCGGGGGATGTGCGTTACGAACCCATTACTGCTTTGACTGCAGGCACAGACGGGCTTAGTGACATTCGTTGTATCTGCGCTCATGCCATGCAACATCTCAATAAGGAAGGTTGGTTGATGTTGGAGCATGGTTATGATCAGGCCGCACAAGTACGCGAAATTTTGCAGATTTCTGGTTTTCAGCAGATATTTTCGGCATTTGATTTGTCAGGTATCGCGCGAGTGAGCGGCGGGCAAGCTTGACGTTAGGATACATATCTATCTACAATTCCCGACCATTTAATTCAGGTAATAGACATGAGCACCGATATTCAGCAAGTTATAAACGAACAAGTCACTACACATGAAGTGGTGCTTTACATGAAGGGCAATCCAAAATTTCCACAGTGTGGATTCTCCGCGAATGCTATTCGTATCTTGAATGCATTAGGGGTGAAAGAGCTCTACACAGTGGATGTGTTGCAAGATGAGGCTATACGTCAGGGCATCAAGGATTATGCAAACTGGCCAACAATCCCACAGCTCTACATCAAAGGCGAGTTCGTGGGAGGTTCGGACATCATGACCGAGATGTATCAGAGCGGTGAGCTGAAGACGATGTTGGCAGCATAGGCCGAACTATATAGACATTCATGCATATAGGCATTGCAGGAGGGGATGTTTATAGTTCGCCCTGAGTGCTGAAGTTCAGGGTTGGGAACGACTCTCTTTCATACTCTCCTCCTATTTGGGCGTTCGCATAGACCGCCCGATTTTTTTGCCTATCGCTTGCTTAGATAGTCGCGACCACGTGCAATCGCTGCCGCAACCTGTTTGGGGGCAGTTCCACCTATATGGTCACGACTGGCCAACGATCCTTCCAGAGACAAGACTTGATACACGTCATCGCTGATGAGGGTTGAAAAGCTCTGTAGGTCGGCGAGGGCTATGTCGGCAAGATCGCAACCACGCTGCTCCGCATAACGTACGGCCAAAGCTACGGCTTCATGCGCATCACGGAACGGTAGGCCTTTTTTCACCAAGTAGTCAGCTAGATCGGTTGCAGTGGCATAGCCTTGCAGTGCGGCGATACGCATCGCTTCGGGTTTGACTTTGATACCGGTAATCATGTCCGCATAGATGCGCAAAGTTTGCGTGAGCGTATCTACGGTGTCGAACAAGGGTTCTTTGTCTTCTTGATTATCTTTGTTGTAAGCCAGCGGCTGACCCTTCATCAATGTTAATAGTGCGACCAGATGGCCGTTCACGCGGCCAGTCTTGCCGCGCACCAGTTCTGGCACATCCGGATTTTTCTTTTGCGGCATGATGCTGGAGCCAGTGCAGAAGCGGTCGGAGATGTCGATGAAGCCTACACGCGGGCTCATCCATAGGATCAGCTCTTCAGAGAAGCGTGACAGGTGGGTCATAATCAGCGCTGCTGCTGCGGTGAATTCGATGGCAAAATCGCGATCCGAAACAGCGTCTAGCGAATTTTCACAAACTGCTTCGAACCCCAGTGATTCTGCGACTATATGACGATTGATGGGATAACTAGTGCCGGCCAGAGCTGCTGCACCTAGTGGCAAGCGGTTGACCCGACTTCTACAGTCTTGCAAGCGTTCGGCATCACGCTTGAGCATCTCGAAATAGGCCATCAAATGATGTGCGAAGCTGATGGGCTGAGCAACTTGCAAATGTGTGAAGCCTGGCATGATGGTCAGCGTGTGATGCTGAGCCAAATCCAACAATGCAGACTGCAGTGCGGCAATCAACTGGACCAACTGATCGATGGCGTCGCGCAGATACAGTCGTACATCGGTAGCGACTTGGTCGTTACGAGAGCGACCTGTGTGCAAACGCTTGCCAGCATCACCAACGAGGGTTGTAAGTCGTTTTTCTATATTTAGGTGTACGTCTTCCAGATCCAGTGACCAAACAAATTCACCAGCCAATATTTCGGACTGAATCTGTGCCAAGCCACGCTGGATGTCGCTTAGATCCTGCGTGGCGATGATGCCGCAATGGGACAGCATGTTGGCGTGGGCAAGTGATCCTTGGATATCAAAGAGAGCCAATTTTTGATCGAAACTGACGGAGGCGGTGTAGCGCTTAACCAATTCAGCCACTGGTTCATTGAAACGACCCGACCAGGTGTTTTTATCTTGTATGCTAGTCATGATTTGTCCAGAATCTGCACAGTATCGAGGATGCTGTGCTTAGTAATATATAGAGGCAATAAACGAGGATGTTTCGCCATGAAGAAGGCGCGCAGTATAAAACAAAATAACTATCCAGATGCGTTGCCTGATTTTCGTAATCTGGGCATCAGCCTGCGTATCTTGTTGCTTAGCAATAGTTTGGCTTTGCTGAAAGCGTTCATCGATGCGGATAGTGTTAGGGATGCCCTATACAGGTGGATGCAGATATCTGCCCTGTTAGCGCCAGTGTTATTCACATCGATGTTGTTGCTGTGGGTGATTCAGCCTAAGTTGAAAAAGATGGCATACCGGCAGGGCGTTGCAGTCGTCAGTCTGATGGTAATGGTGACGACGCTGGTGATTTACAATCTGGGCAGTGAGTTGTATCAGCCCTTTGCGACTCAAGGCGAATATTTTGACCTAATACAATATGCCGTCATCAGCGTACTCGTGTGCGGGGTATTGCTGCTGTATTTCCGCTACCGCGCCCAAGTGTTATCAAGAGCGCTGCATGATGCGCGCTTGCAGGTGCTACGTGCGCGTATTCGCCCGCACTTTTTGTTCAATACTATCAATGCGGTGTTGTCCATCGTTAGAGCGCAGCCAAGGCGTGCAGAAACCGCACTCGAAGATATGTCCGATCTATTCAGGATGGCGATGACGGAAACGCATGACTTGGTACCCGTCTCACAGGAGCTTACCTTGGCTAGGCAATACGTGGCATTGGAGCAGTTACGTATGGGGGAGGAGCGGTTGCAAGTGTTATGGGAGGTAGATGATGCATGCATGAATGAGGAAATTCCCCCATTGCTACTGCAGCCACTTCTGGAGAATGCCGTGTATCACGGTATAGAGCCATTGTCGGCAGGTGGCTGCATCAGTGTCGCCATCTCGAATCAAGGCAAAGAGTTACATTTGGTAGTTGAGAATCCGTGTGGCGCAAAGACTGGCAAGTCGCATAGCGGCAATAAGATGGCGCTGCAAAATATACGCGAGCGACTAGAGTTGTTATTTGATGCGGAGGCGAGTTACCAAGTGGAAATACAGAATGACAAGTATCGTGTAGAGATCACTATACCCAGTATAAATGGAGGTAAGTCATGACTATGATAGAGATGGCATTGAGAGTGTTCATCGTGGATGACGAGCCGCCAGCGCGTAACCGTCTGCGTGAGCTCTTGCAAGACTGTAATGATCAGATCGCTCTGGAAGTGGTCGGTGAGGCGGGGAATGGTCAGGAAGCCTTGGATAAGTTGGTGGAAGCGCCTGTAGATGTGGTGCTAATGGATATACGCATGCCGCAGATGGACGGCATAGAGTTGGCGCAGCATCTGCAAAAACTCGATAAGCCGCCCTTGATCATCTTCACCACGGCATATGATGCTTATGCAATCAAGGCTTTTGAGCTAAGAGCAATAGACTATCTGCTCAAACCCATACGTTTGGGACGCTTGTTCGAGGCGTTGAGTCGAGCCCGCGATGCGGTGCCGATACAGACTGAGGTGTTGAAGGAGTTATTGCCTGAACCACGCAAACACCTTTCGATACATGAGCGCGGCAAAATACAGCTGGTGCCTATAGAGCAAGTGCTCTATTTGCGCGCTGAATTGAAATACATCACTGTCCGTACGGCAGAAAGAGAATTTTTGCTAGAAGAGTCTTTGACGGCATTGGAGAATGAGTTTGTTACAAGATTTGTGCGTATACATCGCAACTGCATCGTGGCTAAAGAAGCAATTGTCGGATTTCAGAAGGGTGGGGATGAGAATGAGAGTGGATGGTTGGTCAAGCTGCAGGGCATAGATGAGCTATTGCCTATCAGTCGACGCCAGCAGAATTTGGTGAAAGAGTACCGATAGAAGTAAAAGTTCCATAAATAAAAGAATAATTTTTGGCGGATAGCGCCATTGTTACAAAATAGTCTTTGGTTGGGTTTTGAACATAACTATCGGAATTGTTGTTGGAATAACTTATATTCCCGATTGATTTAGAAGGGTATATGCGACATTTTGTCGCATAAAATCTTTACTCGCTCGCAATAGGTATGTCATCATTGCCGAGCTTTTTTTAAGCTGTACAGAAGAGATGGTGCTTTTACTTTGAATTTCAAGGTGGGAGACCGTCGTTTTTTTAACTTGCTCTCGGGAGGAGATACTTGTGGAAGCAACTAATGCGACACCAGTAAAGTACGACATGGATGTGGTCAGATGGTTCACCATCGCGGCGATTATCTTTGGTGTAGTGGGTACGTTGATCGGTGTGTATGTGGCATCGGAATTGGCGTGGCCGTTTTTGAACTTTGATATACCTGAAATCACTTTCGGGCGTTTGCGTCCACTGCATACCAATGCGGTTATTTTTGCTTTTGGCGGTAATGTATTGTTTGCAACTGGTTATTACATCGTGCAGCGCACGGGTGCAACTAAGTTGTGGAGTAATAAGTTGGCTTGGTTCCATTTCTGGGGCTGGCAAGCAATCATCATTTGCGCAGTGATCACTTTGCCTATGGGTATGTCCCAAGGTAAGGAATACGCTGAGTTGCCATGGTGGGTGGATATCATGATCGCCGTGGTTTGGCTGTCATATGGTCTGAACTACGTGATGACTAATGCGATCCGCAAGACTTCTCACATGTATGTGTCTAACTGGTTCACCATGGGTATGATCGTGATGATTACATACCTGCACGTTGTGAATAGCTTGGCTATCCCTGTGGATTGGGCTACTTCCTACTCGATCTTCTCTGGCGTTCAAGACGCGATGATCCAGTGGTGGTGGGGTCACAATGCGGTTGGTTTCTACCTGACGGGTGGTTTCCTGGGCATCATGTACTACTTCATCCCTAAGCAATCTGGTCGTCCAGTGTTCTCGTATCGCTTGTCTGTGTTGCATTTCTGGACATTGACTTTTGGTTACGTATGGCTGGGTGCTCACCATCTGCAATACACAGCGTTGCCTGACTGGACTGGTTCATTGGGTGCGGCGATCTCCTTGGCGATGATCATCCCTTCATGGGGTGGTGCGATGAACGGTATGATGACTTTGTCTGGTGCATGGGACAAGCTGCGTACGGATTACATCTTGCGCTTCTTGGTGACAGCGATGGCCTTCTACGCGATGTCCACATTTGACGGCCCGGTTATGGCGATCAAGTCTGTGAACGCGTTGTCTCACTACACTGACTGGACCGTTGGTCACGTACACGCAGGTGCTCTGGGCTGGATGTCCATGATCTCCTTCGGTGCTCTGTACCATATGGTTAAGAAGTTGTGGAACACAGAAATGTACTCTGACCGTCTGGTTAACGTGCACTTCTGGATCGCTCTGATCGGTGCGACTACATACGTTGTTGCTATGTGGGTTTCCGGCATTATGCAGGGCCTGATGTGGCGTGACTATGATGAATACGGCACATTGACCTACACCTTCGTTGAATCTGTATCTGCTATGCACCCTTACTATGTAATGCGTGCAGTTGGTGGTGCGATCTTCAACTTGGGCACATGGATCATGTTGTTCAACGTGGTGATGACAGTTCGTCAAGCGAGTGCATCTCGCAGCGCGAACCCAGTTGCTGCTCGTGCATAAGGGAGAGAAAGACATGTCTGATCACGATCATATTTATTCAACAAAGTTTCAAGACAAAGTTGAACGCAGTACGCTCCTGATGTTCATCATGACTGCACTGACAGTTGCGGTGGGCGGTATCGTGGAAATCGTTCCGTTGTTCTATTTACCTAACACAGCGATGTGTCAGAACGATCCAACATGTAATGGAACGTCTCACAAAGACTTGCAAGGTAACGCTATTCCAATGGATAAAATCGTTTGGAATCCAGCGACATCTGAGCACAAGACCATGGAAGACTGGATGCCAGGTGATGGCGTTCGTCCATACAAGCCACTGGAATTGGCAGGTCGTGGTATTTACATTCGTGAAGGTTGCTTCTTGTGCCACTCACAGATGATACGTCCGTTCCGTGATGAGAAAGACCGTTACGGTCACTACTCTATCGCTGAAGAATCCATGTATGACCATACATACCAATGGGGTTCCAAGCGTACCGGTCCTGATCTGGCTCGCGTAGGTGGCAAGTACTCCGACGAATGGCATCGTAAGCATCTCAAGTATCCACGTGATGTGGTGCCTGAGTCTGTCATGCCTAACTTCTTCTTCTTGGAAAAAACACCGGTTGATGTAACAAAGACCGTCAAGACGATGGAAGTGATGACCATGATGCCTTTCAACCCAGTGCCTAAGACGATTTACTCTGCTGAGTACATCGCGGCTGCACCAGAGGCTTTGAAAGGTAAGACAGAGCTGGATGCCGTTATTGCATTCCTGCAATCCTTGGGTAACGAGGTTAAGTTCGAAGAAGGCGTGAACTACCGTGACTAAACTTATGGATTACCTGCATACGGACTGGGCAGCCATGTCACGTAACGATTGGCTGGGTGTGTTCTTCACCGTGGCCGCGTTCGTGGCGATGATTGCGGTCTATATCATGGTGTTTAATCCTAAGAACAAGGATGCATTCGACTCGCAGAGCGATATGGCTCTGCGGGATGAAGGCGAGTACAACAATTCGGGAGATAAAAAATGAGTGACAATCACAACTCCACAGGTGTAACAACCACAGGGCACCTATGGGATGACGACTTGGCTGACTTTACTAATCAACCACCAAGATGGTGGATGCTTGGTTTGGCTGCCAGTGCAATTTGGGTAGTAGTTTATTGGACGATGTATCCTGGCATTCCATTCGCTATGAATGGTACGTTCTTCAAGGGCTTAGGTCTGCCAGGTTTGAATTTGCAATTGCCAGGTACTGACCCTAAGGATGCTGGAAAATGGACCGCTATCAAAGAGTTGGCCATCGACCAGAAGGAATTGGATGACGTTCGTAAGCCATTCGAAGACAAACTGAAAGACATGACGCCAGCTGCAATCTTGGCTGATGAGAAACTGTCTGAGTATGTTGCTCGTTCAGGCAAAGTTCTGTTCTCTGATAACTGTGCTGCATGCCACGGTCAAAACGGTGTAGGTTCATTCCAAGCAGGTAAATTTGCTATGCGTGAAAAGGGCCTGATGGCTCCAATCCTGCGTGACGATGACTGGTTGTACGGCGGCGAAGTCGAGACTATCCATGAAACTATCATGGGTGGTCGCCAAGGTATGATGGTTGCTCACAAGGACACTTTGTCTGCTCAGCAAATCGATGACGTGGCTCATTACGTTAAAGCGATGAGCGAAGAAGGCAAGGATAAAGCTGATGCTGACACTGCTGTTGCTGCGGGTAAGAAAGTATTTGCAGAAAGTGACTGTACAGCTTGCCACGGTGCGGATGCCAAGGGTATCCAAGCGATGGGTTCCGCGAACCTGACTGACAAGGTATGGCG
Organism: uncultured beta proteobacterium; assembly: GCA_963740305.1. GTDB lineage: Bacteria > Pseudomonadota > Gammaproteobacteria > Burkholderiales > Gallionellaceae > Gallionella. The sequence continues at coordinate 219,052 of CAVUDR010000010.1, forward strand.
TTTCGACGGCTCCTTGGAAGGCATCAAGCAAACTATCACTTATGGCGTGAACTCTGGTGACGACAATGCACGTATCGCAGTTATGCCTAACTTCACAGAAGCAGGTAAGTTGTCTGCTGTTGAAATGAAGAAGCTGGCTGTATATGTTTACAAGTTCGGTGGCGGTGTAGCTTCTGCAGCTCCAGTAGCTGAAGCAGTTCCAGCGGCTCCAGCAGCTAACTAAAATACTCATTTGACTGCATGGCGTGAGCCATGCAGGATTTTGACAAGGAGATCACTATGAAACATGACTACGTGTTTTGGGCTTTGATGATAGGTACTGCAGGTGCATTTGCTGCCTTTATCGGCGGTCTGATATTTCTGTTTATTAACGCTAAGACTAAAAATCGCGGCGATAAGTAACAGTGCTTGATTGAAGAAGGAGGAGGCTAGCCCTCCTCCTTTTTTCATTACAAATAGTCGTCTTGGATAAACCCTGTTTCACACAGGATTTATGCAAGAGAGATTGATAAATTATATAAATCAACCAGCAGGAATAGCGAGGAGCGCAGGATGAGTGATTTGGAGCAAAAGAAGCCGTCAGAAGCGACAGGCGTCACCAGCATCTATGGTGAGCACGAAGAATGGGCCACCAACCTGGGTGACAAAACAATACACGCAAAGCGCATGCCCGGATTCTTCCGTAATGTTAAGTATGTCACTGAGTCCATCTGGGTATTCTTCTTTATAGGCGCTTACATGCGCTGGGATGGTGTGCAGGCCATCATTTTGGACGTGAATCACCGTCAGTTTCGCTTCTTCCATTTAACCATCTTGCCTCAGGATATTTGGATGGTTTCCTTGTTGTTGTTGATTTTGGCAATGACACTGTTCGCCGTGACCTCGGTCGCTTCCCGAGTTTTTTGTGGCTATTTCTGCTTTCAAACTGCATGGGTCGATCTTTTTACTTGGATAGAAGGAAAAATCGAGGGGTCGCCCAGCCAGCGACACAAATTAGATGATGCTCCATGGAATAAAGACAAGATCATCAAGAAGGTTAGCAAGCATTCTATTTGGCTGCTTATTTCGGTATTGACGGGTATAAGCGCGACCATCTGGTTCGAGGATGCATATCAGTATTGGCACGACCTGATGCACTTTAATCTGACTCTAATCGAGACTAGTACGCTGATCGCATTTACGTTGGGCACATACTATTTGAGTGGGTTCATGCGTGAGCAAGTCTGTTTGTGGCTGTGCCCGTATGCTCGTATCCAAGCTGTGATGGCCGACTCGCAGACTATATTTCCAACCTATGACGTGCATCGTGGTGAGCCACGCGGCAAGATTCGTCGTGGTGTGGCTGTTGATCATGACACCCAAGGTGACTGCATCGACTGCTTCCAATGCGTACAGGTTTGCCCTACTGGTGTGGATATTCGTGACGGGCAACAATTGGGTTGTATCACTTGCGGTCTGTGTCTGGATGCGTGCGACTCCATCATGGATAAGATTGGAAGACCACGCGGGTTGATCCGTTATGCCTCTCTGGATGAGATGGAAGGCCGCCCAGTCAAGAAGGTCTACCAACATCCTCGTACATTGGTTTATATCGGCATCATCTGTATTGCCTTGATGGGTGTCATCTACGGTATGACACACTTGGGTTCGTTAAAACTACGCGTGGATCCTGAGCGTCAACCGCTGTATACCAGCATGAGTGATGGCAGCATCCAGAATAAATACGAATTCAAGGTACTTAATAAGACTGACAAGGATGTATTCGTTAAGGTGACCGCTGAACATGGCGTAGAAGGTCAAGTGTTGATAGGTGCTGATCAGCCCAAACAATTGACGCATGGAAAATCTACCTCGTTCACCATCTTTGTCAAAGCAGCAGGAAGTTTGATCAAGAGTGATGTGAATAAGATCGAGTTTAAAGTTACCAATATCGATGACCCCAAGATGGAAGCAGAGTACACCAGTGTTTTCAGTGCCCCTAAACCGTAAAGGAACAACCATGTTTTCGCAAAAAAATAAACAAGGCTGGCGTAATCCGTGGGTGCTCTTGCTGCTCACCTTGGTAGCATCAGGCGTGATGATCAATGGTCGCATGCTGTGGAATATGGTTCATCACCCGATGCGTTTACTAGATGAGCACTATACGGTCAAAGATCACAATCGCTACGATGCTAAGTGGTTGCAAGAACAGGCCGAGCGCTCAACCTTGGGTTGGAAGACGCATCTTGAATCGCCTCAGCGCATACCGAATGATGCTGAGGCTAGACCAGATGCAGCCAAGTTCATAATCGCTTCCAATCCGGCAGAATTCAAGCTCGATCTGAGCGAACCTGATGGCAAACCTGTGGAGGGTGCAATAGTCGTGGTTGAAGCTCAGTCTCCAGGCGATCCCAGTACTGATTTCAAAACCACATTCAATGCTGTCTCACAGGGTGCTTATCAAGGAAGTCTCAAATTCCCTAAAGCAGGAAACTGGGATCTGATTATCAAAGCAGAAGTCGATGGCCGTCAGTTCGATATGGAACAAAGGGTATTCGTCGCAATCTCCAAGCAGCTTTGAAGTACTTAGATGTCCACTGATCATGCAAGCTCCTTGCAGTGCTTTCACTGTGGGCTGAACATTCCTGAGGAAGCTGATTACCATAGCCAGTTGGGTGATCAGCAGCGGAATTTCTGCTGCTTCGGATGTCAGTCAGTATGTGAGGCCATCTTCCAATCCGGATTGCAAGGCTATTACCAGCGTACTCCGCAAGGCACGCTGCTAGCACCGCCGCCACTCCCTCCCAAAGACATAGAGATGTATGACTTAGACGAGGTCCAACAGGATTTCGTCAATTGCCAAGGCGACATGCGTGATGCACATCTGCTGGTAGAGGGTATACATTGTGCCGCCTGTGTGTGGTTGATAGAGCGCGGCATGATGCGCATGTCAGGTGTGGACAAAGCGAATGTCAACCTTGCAGGTAAGCGTTTGCATATCCACTGGGATAATCAGCGCGTAAAGCTTTCGCAACTCATCACCACTTTGTCCAAGATAGGCTATACCGGGGTTCCCTACGACCCGGAAGCAGCGGAAGGTATGGTGAAACGCACCAATCGCGACATGCTGTTCCGCCTGTTCTTCGCTGGCTTTGCGATGATGAATTTGACGCTTATTTCTATCGCGCTGTATAGCGGGGCGGGAGATGGGGAATTCAAGGGCTTTTTCCACTGGATGGGTATGGCGTTGGCGACACCAACGCTGCTGTATTCGGCCTACCCCTTCTATAAGGGAGCATGGGGCGGTCTGCGCAATGCACGGCTTACCATGGATCTGCCTATCGCACTTGGACTGTCAGTTACTTATATTTACTCCTCATACGTGACCCTATACTCGGGCGCACATGGTGAGGTGTATTTCGATACAGTCACCAATTTGACCTTCGTGATTCTGATAGGGCGCTATCTGGAAGGGATGTTCAGGCACCAAGCTGTATCCGCGACTAATCGTTTGATGGATTTGCAACCACGCGTCGCGACAATAGTGCGTGATGGTATTGAGAGCATTACACCGATACGCGCCGTCAAAGTCGGTGATCACGTATTGATCAAGCCCGGTTATAAAGTACCCGTGGATGGAGTGATCTTAGAGGGACATTCCTCGGTGGATGAAGCGATGCTGACTGGCGAGTCAGCGCCTGTGAGCAAGACGATAGGTATGACGGTCTCGACGGGCACACAGAATGTAAACGGTGCTTTGTTGGTCGAGGTGCAATCGACATTGCAGAACACCACCCTAGCCAAGATCATCCGATTAGTTGAAGAAGCACAAACCTCAAAAGCACCTATACAACGTATTGCTGATCTCATCGTACCTTGGTTCGTATTAGCCACTTTGATATGTGCATCGCTGACCTACTGGTATTGGCACGGGCAAAATTTCGAGATGGCGCTGATGTCATCTATGGCCGTACTCATCATTACCTGTCCGTGCGCACTGGGTATGGCGACACCTATGTCTATTGCAGTGGCCTCTGGTCTGGGTGCAAAGCACGGCATCCTAGTCAAAAATGGCTTGGTATTGGAAACGTTGTCCAAAGTCACACACTTCGTATTTGACAAGACTGGCACGCTCACCGAAGGCAAGATGAGCATCGCGCATATCGTGACGAGCAACAGCGAAGTAGAGACTGAGTTGTTGCGCTATGCCGCTGCGGTGGAGCGCTACAGTGAGCACAGTATTGCCCATGCCATCGTAGCCGAGGCAGATGAGCGTGGATTGAATATCCGCGATCAAGTTGTGACAGGCTTCAAGGTTACACCCGGCCTGGGTATCGAAGCGATGCTGGGCGGGAGCAAGATATTGTTAGGTAATACAGCATGGTTAACCGCTCAGGGCGTGAGTCTTGATATTTCTCTACAGGATCGCGCGCATGGATTTGAAGCGCAAGCCATGAGCTGTGTGCACTACGCCCAAGATGGTGTACATATGGGCATGTTGGTGTTAGCAGATCGCTTGCGTGCAGATGCGCAGCAGTTGATCAATGAGTTGCGCGCTGCCGGTATCGCGTTGACGCTGCTCAGTGGTGACCGCAAGGCAGTAGCAGAAGCAGTCGCTCAGCAATTGGGTGGTATGGAAGTTATCGCCGAAGTATTGCCACAAGACAAGGATCAAGTTGTCCAGCGCTTACAGCAACAGGGTGCCATCGTGGCGATGGTGGGTGACGGGATCAATGACGCACCGGCCTTGATACGAGCAAATGTGGGCATCGCTTTGGGTTCAGGTACCGATGTGTCAGTTGAGAGTGCAGACATCGTATTGATGCACAACGAGTTGGACAAGGTGCGTCAGGCCAGTTTGTTGTCACGCCGTACTTTGCGTACCATCAAGCAGAACATCGGTCTATCATTCGTCTATAACAGTATCATGGTGCCGCTTGCAATGATGGGACATGTGACCCCATTGGTAGCTGCGATCACTATGCCTATCAGCTCATTGTTAGTGATAGCCAACGCGGCGCGTATCCGCAACTTGTTCAAGGATTAATATCATGGATGTCATTTACAGTCTTATACCCGGCATGACCTTTATGGGCTTGGTCTTCGTCGCAATCTTGATCTGGGCGGTACGTAACGGCCAGTACGAAGACATGGAAGGCAATGCAAGCCGCATCCTCTTAGATGATGATGAGGACGGCTTGTTGCGCAATGATAAGCAAGAAAAAAAGCGTCAGGATCAAGATCCTGACGCTTCAAAATAATAAGTTCAGCGTTTAAACTAATCCAACTATATAGCTAATAGAAAACTATCAGCGATATATCAACTTATTTCAATATCACACCCGTCTTCATCAAAGGCGTGCGCAGCGTGTCGAAGTTCTTTGGCGAGAGATATTGCAGCACAGGTTTTTCATTCCCGCTCATCACAATGTCCAGTCCTAGGTTCGGATACAGCCAATGAATGACTGTGGAGTCCTTCTCCTGAATGCGCATCTCGGGTTGACCGAATCGCTTGGAAATAACTGACTCTTCCAGTCTTACGTTAGGCAAGTAGGTCAAACTGGCAACAGGCTGTTCATGAATATAGATCATGTCATCGGACGTCAAAGTGATGCGTTTGCCGCTGGGTGTGCTGTTCATACGCAAGCCGCGCTCGTACATCTCTTGCATCTTCTCGGGTGTGATATCTATGGTTAGCGCCATCTTGGCTTTGAGGCCGTTAAAGTTAACCTCCTCAACGAACGCCTCTACACTCATACCGCCATTGCTCGGCTTGAATAGACTAATCTCTGTCTTCTCTTTGAATACAGACTCGGCCTCATTCAATGACGATTTGCCCAACACGATACCGAATGCCTTGATTGTGTCTGGTGTAGGGTGAGATATCTTCCAAGGCAACATTTCAGGAGAGTCAGACTTTTCCTCGGGTGCTGCCAACAGCAAGAACCAAGACGCAAAAAACAAGGCGATGACGCCAAATATGATCTTCTTATCCATTATGGGTTGCCCTCTGTAGGTTGAGGATAGGCAGCAATAGCGCCATCAGAGAGACGACCTTCACGCGCTTGGTGTTCAGCATCAAACTCGATGACGATAAGTCCCAGCACGGCGACCATGAAAGGCAATAGGCCGAAGCCGCCAGTGAGTGCCCAAGTGGCTACTTTTTGCATATGCAAAGCCTGTCCGCCATAAAACAGTATCAAGGTAAGGCTACCTAAGGCGATAAATAAAAATAAGAATAATCGCGCACGCTTGGCGGCGAATTGCCAGTGGCAACGTACATACCAAGAAGCCTCAGACGTAAGAGATTTCCTAGCTTGAATCAAGATGTAAGCTAATAGCACTACCGAAAGTATCACCATGGCCGTGAGCGGTAACTTGCTCAGACTGATTAGGGTCAGCGACATCAGAAACAGGAAAATGTGATTGACGACTAGATTAAAAAGCAACACCGCATGAAGGTGGCGTGCACGTTTCTTTTCGTCGTCTGTTGCTTGAATATTCATGATTTGAATGCCTTATGTTGTACTAGAAAAAAAGGGTTGCGAATAATCCGCTCTCATAGAGGTACTGTCAAACTAAGTTGACGATTTGAGCAGGGCTTGTAAGCGGGGGAGGTCGAGGATCTCGATCGAGCGTACTTTGACGCTGATCAAGCCAGCTTCCTGGAAGTGTGAGAAGGCACGGCTAACGGTCTCTAACTTAAGTCCTAGATAGCTGCCGATCTCTTGACGCGACATGCGTAATTGGAACTGCGTGGCTGAAAAACCGCGTGCCGCAAGGCGTTGCGAAAAATTGAGTAAAAAAGCTGCGAGACGTTCTTCGGCACGCATCGAGCCCAATAACAACATGATGCCCTGATCGCGCACGATCTCGCGGCTCATGATCTTATGCAAATGTCGCTGCAAACTGGGTAACTCACGACTCATGGTCTCTAGTTGATCGAAGGGTAGCGCGCAAACTTCACTGCTCTCCATGGCGATGGCATCACAGGTGTGCACATCGGTGCTGATGGCATCCATACCTATGATCTCGCCCGTCATCTGAAAGCCAGTGACCTGCTCGCGCCCATCTTCGTGTAACACCTGCGTTTTGAAAGAGCCCGAACGTATTGCATACAAGGAATGGAAGGGGTCGCCACTGCGGTAGAGATAATCACCGCGTACATAGCCGCGCTTCAATTGCGTCAGCGTGTTGATGCGTTGCATATCGATGGAACTTAGATCGACAGGCATGCACAGTTCGCGCAGGTTGCAGCTAGAGCAATGCGAGCGTAGTTCGGTGATGTTGATGGCGGGTTGCAGCATCTAGGCGGTACAAATCACGCGTGATAGATATTCAGGGGGCGTATTTTGACATATATCAATGCTCAGCATGTAAGCAACTGGCATAGTACGGTACACATCAATAAAGGCGGAACGCATCATGTCATCAGCATTAGACCTGGATCTCGAACTGATACGCAGACTGGATAAGAACGGTCCGCGTTATACCTCCTACCCTACCGCAGACCGCTTCGTGGAAGCGTTCAATGCAGTTAGTTATAGCGAGTGGGTGGCCAAGCGTGAGGTAGGTGGTGTTAGCCGTCCCTTGTCGCTGTACATCCACATCCCATTTTGCAACACCCTGTGTTTCTATTGTGCATGCAATAAGGTCATCACCAAGGATAAGACTAAGGCTGCCGAATACGTAGCCTATCTCATCAAAGAGATGGAGATGCAAGCTGCCTTGTTGGGACGTGGTCAGGTTATAGAGCAACTGCATTTTGGTGGTGGCACCCCGACATTTTTAAGTGATGACGAGATACGCGAGGTGATGAAAGCGATACGTAGCAATTTCAAGCTAATCGACAATGGTGAATATTCTATAGAGATAGACCCGCGCAAGGTTAGCGATGAAACAATCGCACTTTTAGGCTCAGCTGGTTTCAACCGCATCAGCGTAGGCGTGCAAGACTTCGACGACGAGGTTCAACGTGCCGTGAACCGCATCCAAAGCGAAGAAGAAACCATGCGCGTCATCAAGGCAGCGCGGGCCAATGGCTTCAAATCGGTGAGCATAGACCTGATCTACGGCTTGCCTAAGCAGACGCTAGCAGGATTCGGTGTGACATTGGATCGTGTCATCGCTGCCGATCCCGATCGTCTGTCCATCTACAACTACGCCCACATGCCCACGCTGTTTAAGCCACAGCGTCGTATCAACGAGAGCGATCTGCCAGAAGCACAGACTAAGTTGGACATCCTTGGTATGGCGGTAAATAAACTGACTGATGCTGGGTATGTGTATATCGGTATGGATCACTTTGCCAAACCGGAAGACGAGCTGGCTGTGGCGCAACGTCAAGGACGCTTGCATCGCAATTTCCAAGGTTATTCCACACACTCGGACTGCGATTTGGTTGCACTGGGCGTAAGCGCGATCGGTAAGATAGGCCCGACCTACAGCCAGAACTACCGTGATCTGGAGAACTACTACGATGCCTTGGATCGCGACCAACTGCCCATCATGCGCGGTTTGGAGCTGAATGCCGACGACCTGCTGCGCCGTGCCATCATCCAAGCACTGATGTGCCATTTTGAGTTGTCCTACGAGCCCTTCAATACGGCTTATTTGGTCGACTTCGAACAATACTTCGCGACCGAGATGCCTGAGTTGCGCGAGTACGAGCGTGAAGGTCTGCTAGAACTGACCACTCAGGGCATGACAGTGACTGCTAAGGGTCGTATGTTGATACGTAATATCTGCATGGTGTTCGATAAATATCTGCGCACACGCACAGAGCACGCAAAATATTCCAAGGTCATCTAAGTCGTCATCGATAGCTGGTTGTGTAGCGACTGCCAGCGATCGACTGAAAACTTTCGTTTAGTCTGCTTCCGTTATAATCCGCGTCTAAACTCTAGGTGGGCCAGTCATGAACAAAATCCTTAAGGTCGGTTTGATCACAACGGCATCGGTGCTGGGTGTCGCGGTAGCGGGCGCGGCATATCTGGCAGCGACATTTGATCCCAATGCATACAAACAGCAGATCATTCAAGCAGTAAAAGACAGCAAGCAACGCACCTTGCATCTGGATGGTGATATCAAGCTGTCTTTTTTCCCCAACATCGGGGTGAGTATGGCTAAAGTCTCCTTGTCGGAGTTCAAGAGCGAACAAGAGTTCGCTGCATTGGATAGTGCTCGCGTATCGCTGGCGCTGTTGCCGCTGTTCAGCAAACAGATCGTGGTCAATGAAGTCACTTTGGGTGGCATGCACGCTACTTTGGTCAAGCATAAGGATGGCACGAGCAATATAGATGACCTGCTGTCGCCCGCGCCTGCCGCCGCATCACCGGATACGCCAGCGCAAGCCACCTCACCGGTACAGTTCGACATTGCCAAGGTGATGATAGATAAAACCAAGCTCGAATATGTGGATGAGCTAAGCGGTGCTAAATATGCTATTAAGGATTTGAGTCTTACTACCAGTCGCATTGCTAACGGTGTGCCGGTCAAGATCGATATGGCGGTGGGCGTGGAAGCCAATCAGCCCAAGCTGGACATACAGACCAAGCTCAGTACCACGCTGACTTTCGATCTGGATAAACAGAGCTATCAGTTGGCTAGCTTGGATATGAAGGTCAGCGGGGCCGTATTGGATATCACACAGTTGCAGATACAAACCAGCGGCGACGCCAGTGCCAATCTGAGTACGCAAGAGTTTTCCGCTAAGGAATTGTCCGTCAAAGTGAGTGGCATCAAGGGTAAGGAGGCATTCACTGCCGATCTGTCCGCCCCCGATTTGAATCTCAATAAAGACCATTACACTGGTAGCAAGCTCACGCTGAATGCGACCATGGATGCCGCATTCGGCAAGCTGGAAGCCGCACTATCAGTGCCCGATATCAGCGGCAATGCAAAGGCATTCAAGGTAGAAAACCTTAGTCTGGATGCGCAGGTACAACAGCCTGAGCAAAGCTTCAAGTTCAAGCTCGGTTCACCGCTAGCGGGCAATATGGCGGCGCAACGTTTCGATCTAAGTAATCTGTCCATCGCGGTGAGTGCCGTGGGTGACAAGTTGCCGAACAAGTCCATCAGCAGCCAGATGAAAGGTAATCTACAAGTCGATCTCAAAAAGCAGAGTGTGCAGACCATCATGTCTGGCGGCTTGTTGCAAAGCCAAGTACGCGCCAAGGTCGGCATGCAAGGCTTCACTCAACCGGCTATCAAGTTTGATGTCAACGTAGACCAGTTCGATGCGGATCTGTATCTACCCAAGAAGGCTGCGGAAGCACCCAAGGTTGAGGTGGCCCAGCCAGAACAACCATTGGATCTGGCTGCCTTGCGCACATTGAATCTTGAAGGCAGCCTGCGTGTGGGTTCGCTCAAAGTCGCTAACGTTAGAGTCGAGCAGTTGCGCGTCGATGTGCAGGCACACAAGGGCATCGTCAACATCAGCCCGCTATCAGCCAAGCTCTATCAGGGGAGTACCAACGGTAGTATCAGCATAGATGCGCAAGCCACACCGACATTTACTGTGAAGCAAGATATGGTGGGGATAGACATCGCACCATTGGGCAAAGATGCTGCTAACTTTGATACTTTAGAAGGTCGTGGCAATGTCAGCGTCAATGTCAGCACCAAGGGCGACACTGTGACTGCGCTAAAACGCGCCATCAACGGTACTGCCTCGCTGAATCTAAAGGACGGTGCGATCAAGGGTATCAACGTCGCGCAGAAGATACGTGATGTGAAATCCACTTTTGGCGCCAAGACCCAGACCACCGCAGCTGACAAGTCTGAGAAGACCGATTTCAGTGAGTTGAAGGCGAGCTTCAGGATTAACAACGGCGTGGCACATAATGATGATTTGAGCATGATGGCGCCACTGCTGCGTCTGAGCGGTGCGGGTGATATAGACATCGGCCACGACAGTATCGATTACCTAGCCAAGGCCACGCTCGCCAACACCCTCAAAGGGCAGGGCGGCGATGCATCAGTGGGCGGCTTGACCGTGCCCTTGCGCGTGAAGGGACCGTTCACTGATCTTAAATATAATCTCGAGCTAGGCGCGATGGTGAGTGACCAGACCAAACAGAAGATCACAGCCGGTAAAGCTGCGGTGCAACAAAAGCTCGACACCAAGAAGGAAGAGGTCAAGACGCAAGTCAAAGACCAACTCAAGAACCAGCTCAAAGGCCTGTTTAACTAATACACTGTGAGTCAGTCCTTCTCTTCGCGACTGGTCGCATGGCAGCATGCGCACGGTAGACACGACTTGCCTTGGCAGGGCGCGGATGCCTATGGTGTGTGGTTGTCGGAGATCATGTTGCAACAGACCCAGGTCGCCACCGTCATCCCTTATTACCAAAGCTTCGTCGCATCCTTCCCCGATGTAGGAGCTCTCGCTGCTGCCAGCGAAGAGCAAGTACTAGCGCACTGGAGCGGTTTGGGCTATTACGCACGCGGTCGCAATCTGCACAAGGCCGCGCGACTCATAGGCGAGCGTCACGCAGGCCAGTTCCCAACAGACTACGATGACATACTCGCGCTACCCGGCATAGGCCGATCAACTGCTGCTGCGATTTGCGCGCTGGCCTATCATCAGCACAACGCGATACTGGACGGCAACGTCAAACGACTGCTGGCTAGGTATTGTGGTATCGAAGGTTGGACAGGCGACAAGCAGATCGAGGCAAGGCTGTGGCAGCAAGCCGAAGCACTATTGCCGCAACATGACGTCGCGGTCTACATCCAAGCACAGATGGATATGGGGGCGATGCTGTGTACGCGTAGCAAGCCTAAGTGCGAGCTATGCCCAGTGCACGAGGATTGTGTCGCGTTCCAGACCCAGCGTGTGCAAGCCTTGCCCACCCCGCGCCCACGTAAAGCCGTACCCGAACGCCATGCCACCTTCTTGTTGCTGATGTCGGGACGCGACATCCTGCTGGAGAAACGTCCCGCACAAGGCATATGGGGTGGGCTATGGAGTTTGCCGCAGTTCGAGGATGAAGAGGGTGCGATGGCATGGTGCGCGGAAAGAGGCATTGCTTTTGTAGGAGCGGCTTCAGCCGCGAAACCGACATTTCTCAGCGCGCCAGAGGTTGTCACGCATAGTGCTCTGCAACCGTTCACTCACGTCTTCACGCATTTCAAATTACACATCAATCCAGTGTTGCTAAACGTGGCGAATAAGCCGCAGCAAGTGCAGCAGGCGGGGAGTGTGTGGATGGATGTTGAGGATGCGATGGGGGCGGCGATACCCACGCCGGTTAGGATGATGTTGGAGAAGGTGGCGTAGATTTTTTCGTCATTCCGGCCCTTCGATAAACTCAGGACAGGCTGACCTGAGGTCAGGCCGGAATCCAGATGATTTAATTGAGCCTCGCGTAGCGAGGACAACGCCAAGGCCGTTCGTGGTGAGTTTGTCGAACCATGAGTTTCCTGCGCATTAAATTTTTTGATGAGGAGTTGAAGGATTGTCGGGGGTAGCCCGACAGCTAGTCACTTTCTTTTGCTTCGCCAGAAGAAAGTAACCAAAGAAAAGGCGACCCCGGTTTACCGCGCCTACGGCGTACCCTGCGTTGCTCGACTGTTCAGGCGGCTGCGGAACTCGCACTGCGTGCTCAAACAGTCCTCGCCGAAATCCCCTGACCAGCCTGCGCTACTCGGCGGTGCACAGGGGAAAGAAAATCAAAAGCCTCAACCTAAAAGCCGATGCCGCGTTTACGCGGCATCGGCTTTTTAACTTAAAACTGGTGCGTCCGAAGAGATGAGTCTGGGCACTGGGAAACATCACTCCCATTGCCATGAATGACGGTTTTTGTAGAATTTTAGTCGATATCAAAATAATCGAGATCAATTTTCTTTATTGTGTAGTTGGTTGTGGTTGAGACGCCAATATCATTGTCAATCATTAGCTGTGCCAGTTTTTCACCATCTATCAATACAATTTTCTTTTGTTGAATGCGTTTTACAAATTCAATACCATCCCTAGTAAAGCTTGATGTAGTGATCAACACTCCTTTTTGAGCTCCATGCCCTTCAAGACTTCCGGTGAAATCCCTTACTTCACGAGATGGGACAACATTATCAACACCATATCTTTTTGCTTGTAGATAGATAATATCTAGTCCCAATTTGTCTTCTTTAATAATTCCGTCTATACCTCCATCACCAGTTTTCCCCAAGGCTTGCCCAGCGTCTTTTCTTGATCCTCCGTATCCCATTGCGACAAGCAAATCGACTACAAGTTGTTCAAAAAAACTAGGGGGATTTTTTAAAATAGTTTCAAGCAATGTTGATGCAAGTTGACTTCTTAACTCTTGATAGGCATTTTCTAGTTGTTCTTCTGGCGTCGAAGGTTCTAATTCATCCTGACTAATGGTGTTTATTCTTTGTTCAATTACTGGTGTATTACTATTATATTTGTGGAACTTTACGAATTCTGGATATTGATTAAGCGTCTTAATTCGAATCGAGCGTGGATTAGTTTTGAGTAACTCTAAGCCTCGTTGCGTAATCTTAAACTTCCCCCTTGATGGAAAATCAAGTAACCCGGCTTTCCCAAAGTAGGACTTAACCCAAGCGGTTCTGTTGTAAAACTTTGTTTGCCCTGAAGTCATTGTTTCCTGAAGATCTTCTTCAGTTAGGTGTAGCTGACTGGCAATAACTTCACCAACTTCTGAAACAGTTCTTTCTTTTCCATCTTGGCAAATTTGCAGAAACGGTAGCATTAAATCTTGAAACCCTGGCACAGCCATGTTGCTTCCTTTCGTCGAATTCAATTAAGACACCGACAACATTGCATTCATTAACAACAGTCTGCTACCTGCGCCCCGTCCAAGTAACACGGGGGCTATATGAGGATGCAATTTAACAGTTCACTCATAGCTTTCCCATTAAAAAGAATATCTAGACCGTGTGCGGTGATTGCCGATGGTGTTGATTTTTAAGATTTGCGGGCTTCGCACAACTTTCGATACTACTTACATAACAAAAAACGCATGAGAAACGGCCTCAGTGACTAGTCTACTCTCCCCATTTTCTCATCAACGTCTGCTCCACCCCCAGATGATCCAATACCCTCGCCACAACGAAATCGACAAGGTCTTGCACGCTTTGCGGGTGGGTATAGAAGGCGGGATTCGGCGGCATGATGACTGCACCAGCGTGGCTGAGTTTGAGCATGTTCTCCAGATGTATCGCGGAGAAGGGCATCTCTCTGGGAGCAAGGATCAGGGTGCGTTTTTCTTTGAGCATCACGTCGGCTGCACGGGCGATTAGGTCGTCGCTGATGCCACTGGCGATCTTGCCTAACATGCCCATGGTGCATGGGCAGATGACCATACCGTCACCAGGATTGGAGCCTGATGCCATGGGGGCGAACCAGTCTTGGATGCCGAACACTTTGAGCTTGCCGCTGTATTCGCCGAATCTTTCCTCGAACATTTTTTCAGTGTCTTGCGGACGGCTGGCTAAGATGAAGTCCATCTCTTGCTTGGCGACGATCTGCGCGGCTTGGGTGTAGACCAGATGTACGGTGATGCCGCTGCGTAACAGTATCTCCAGCAGACGCACGCCATAGGGGAGGCCAGATGCACCAGTGTATGCGAGGGTGATGGTTTTAGCGGATGTCGCCATGTTTATTCTCCGTTTTGGTATCGGCTTCATTATCCATGAAACGCGCCGCGATCAAGCCATTCACCGTGCCGAACACCAAGGCCGCAGCGGCGAAGATGGGGATGAGGTAGGCGATGCCGGTGTGTGGGATGAGCCACACATAGACCACGGCCATCTGACCTGCGATGTGTGCAAAGGCGGCAAGGATGCTGTGAGTGACTGCACCGAACCACCGATTAGGTAGATGTTGTGCGCAGCCCAGTACTAGCAGACTACACAATGCACCAGACAAGCCTAAAAAGAATCCGGGCGACATGAAGCTGCCGAACAATAAACTGCCCGCGACCACGCGTAACAGCGACACCCAAGCCGCAGCGCGCCAGCCATAACGTTGCAATACGATGAGCGTGACGATGTTGGCCAAGCCCGGTTTGACGCCGGGTAATGGACTGGGGATGGCGTTCTCTAAGACCGTCAACCCCAGCGCCACCGCTGCCATGCGCGCGATGTGATGGTCTTGTGCATCGGGATGCAAGATGCGGGAGTTCGAGTGCAGTGGCTCGGACGGTTTTGTCCCTACACTCTTCACACTTTCGATTGCCGGTATTTCAGTAGTTGAGGCTGTCATAGCGTTTCCGTTTGCCAGTCAGTTCCACGCTCACCTGATTGGGTAGGCACAGTGCGATCTCGCCAGCTTGTTCTAGCCAGCCCTGACGCACGCAGTATTGTCTGGGGCTGGGATCGGAGCTGATGCGGGCACGTCGCTTTTCTATACTGATGATGCTGACACCCAACGGGCCGGGCACCTTGATGGTCTGGTCCTTTGATAGAGGCACAACGCTGAATATCTTGCCGCCACTACGGATGACGGCGGTGTCGGCAAGATCGCCGTCCCATATCTTGAGGGTGAGGGTGACGACTGTGAGTCCGCCTAACAACACGATGAACCAGTCACCGAGTTTGAGATAGCGCAACATCAGGCTTTGAATTCGCGGTGGCGCACCAGCACTTGTTGTTCTGACTTGAAGTGGCGCGCGAGCTTTTCGGTGAGATAGACGGATCTATGCTGACCACCGGTACAACCTATTGCGACGGTGAAGTAGCTACGATTGTCGGCAATGAATCTTGGCAACCAGCGCGCGATAAAATCGCGTATATCGCTATACATGCGTTGCGCATCGGCGGTGTTTTCCAAAAAATCAATGACGGGCTGGTCGCGACCGGTGAGCGGTTGCAGCGTAGGCATGTAGTGCGGGTTGGGCAGGCAGCGTACATCGAATACGAAGTCGGCATCCAGCGGCAGGCCGTGCTTGAAGCCGAATGACTGGAACAGCAAAGTCAGTTGTGCACGGTCGTGGTCGATGAATTCTTTGATCCAAGCGCGCAATGCGTTGGCGTGTACTTCGCTAGTGTCTATGCGGTGTCCGATGTCGCTGATGCTTTGCAGTTGCTCGCGCTCTAGTTCTACGCATTCTGGCAAGGTGCGCACGCCGTTGTTGAGCGGGTGTAAGCGGCGCGTCTCTGAGTAACGTTTCACCAAGGTGTCGCTTTGTGCATCGAGGAACAACACATGTACAGCCAAATTTTTTTGTTTGAGGTCGTTAACGATATCGGGTATGAGCTGCACGCTGTTTGCACTGCGCACGTCGATGCTGACGGCGATGTTCTTGTAACCGGCGGGTAGTAGTAGATCGATCAAGCCCGGCAGCATCTCGGCGGGCAGGTTGTCTACGCAATAGAAACCGCTGTCTTCCAGCACTTTGAGCGCCACACTCTTGCCGGAACCGGATAGCCCGCTGATCAGGAACAGCTGCATGTTATTTCGTCATCATCTCATCATGGCGTGAGACGAACTCGTCCATGGAGTTAATGCCGCGCTGTTGTAGCACGAAGTTACGCGCCGCTGCTTCCACCAATACCGCTAAGTTGCGACCCGCTACCACAGGAATATTCACGGTGCTGATGTTCACGCCGAGTATTTCCTGATGGGTGGCATTGATTGGCAGACGCTCTATCTGCGATAGGTCGCCGCCGGGTGGGCGATGCAGGTGAACGATGAGTTTGAGGCTTTTCTTGCGACGTACGGCGGTCTCGCCGAACATGGTGCGTATGTTCAATACGCCCAAGCCACGCACTTCCAAGAAGTCGCGCAGTAATTCAGGGCAGCGGCCTTCGAGTGTGTCGGGGGCGATGCGGTGTAACTCCACGATGTCGTCGGCCACCAAGCCGTTACCACGGGTGATCAACTCTAAGCCGAGCTCACTTTTGCCGACAGCGCTCTCACCGGTGATCATCACGCCTACCCCTAGCACATCCAGAAACACGCCGTGGCGGGTGGTGGAGTCGGCTAGCTCTTTGGCTAGGTAGTGGCGTATCAGCCACATTAGATGCACGCTGGGCTTGGTGGAGGCGAACAGTGGGATGTGGGATTGATTAGCGAAGCTCACCAGCTCTTCAGGGATGTCGGTGGTACCCGCGATGATCAAACAAGTCGTGCCATGCTGCGCGATCTGTGCGAACGCGGCATCGCGCTCAGTCACGCTCAAGGCGCGCAAATAGTCTAGTTCCGTATCACTCAGGACTTGCACCCAGTTAGGATGTATTAGGTTGAGGTGACCTATCAGGCCTTTGTATGAGGCATCGACCTCGTCGCTGTCGATGATATAGTTTTCGCCGTCAGTACCGGCCACGCGTGTCAGACCCAAGCGAGCTTGCTTGTCTTCGAACAACTGCCGGATGTTGACCTGGCTCATGCTGTAGCTGTCCAGTCCTGAAATGCTTTATAAATCTCTGCGGGGTCATCGCAATCGTTCAGTTTGTCACGGAAGTCGGGATCGCTGAACATCTGCGCCAGTTCTCCCAGGATCTGCAGATGCAGGTCGGTGGCGCGTTCGGGTACCAGTAACACGAAGATCATGTTCACCGGTAGTCCGTCGGGTGCGTCGAAAGGAATAGGGTTGCTGGTGCGTATAAAGGCGGCGGTGGCATCCCGTAATTTGGAGATGCGTCCATGGGGTATCGCCACGCCTTGCCCCAGTCCGGTGGAGCCCAGCTTTTCTCGTGCGAACAAACTATCGAACACGGTACTGCGCGCGATCTCCTGATTGTTCTCGAACAGCAGTCCTGCACGTTCGAACACACGCTTTTTGCTGCTAGACTCAGTGTCTAACAGTACATTGTTTGGTAGCAAAATTTTGCTGATTAGATTCATGATGGGCCATCAAGAAGATAAAAAACGGGCGACATCGCTGCCGCCCAAGAACATCTATTCAGTTATCGCACTGTGCTTGCCTGACTCGTCATGTCTGCGTGAAGAAAGCTTTTCTTTATGCTTGATGACTTGTCTATCCATAGTATCCACTAAGGCGTCGATCGCGGCATACAGATTTTCATCATCACATTCCACGAACAGATCCTTGCCGCTCATGTGTACCGTTGCTTCGGCTTTTTGCTTCAGTTTTTCCACCGATAGAATGATCTGTACGTCGATGACATTGTCAAAATGACGCTTGATCTTGCCGAATTTTCCAGTTGTATATTCGCGTATCGCGGGGGTGATTTCCAAATGGTGTCCAGTGATATTCAGGTTCATGGTGTGCTCCTTTTTAGAGTGATTTACGGAGATTAACCGGGAGGATGTTAAGAGCCTCACGGTACTTTGCTATGGTACGCCGAGCAACTACGATGCCCTGCTGTGCCAAGATTTCTGACATACGACTGTCGGTGAGGGGTTTACGGGTGTCTTCCGCACTGACCAACTGTTTGATCAGTTCGCGTATTGCGGTGGAAGAACAACTGCCGCCACTCTCCGTGGCCAGACCGCTGCCAAAGAAATATTTGAATTCGAAAATGCCTCGTGGGGTAAGCATGAATTTCTGTGTAGTGCTGCGCGATACGGTGGATTCGTGCAATTCCAGTTCCTCGGCGATTTCTCTCAGGACCAATGGTCGCATACCTATAGCCCCGTGTTCCAGAAATTTCTCCTGTTTATCGACGATAGCCTGTGCAACCCGCAATATTGTGTCAAATCTTTGCTGAAGGTTCTTGATTAGCCATTTGGCTTCCTGCATGTGGACACCAAGCTGCGAGCCGTTCTTGTCGTCACGCTGTTGCAAGATATTGGCGTAGATCTGATTTACGCGCAATTTTGGCATTGCTTCTGAGTTTAGACGTACGCGCCATTTGCCGCGATATTTGTCCACCACGATGTCGGGCACAACATAGTCAGCCACGGTATGGTCGAATTCGGCTCCCGGTTTAGGGTTGAGTGCCGAGATCAGCGCTTGTGCGGCGCGTAATTCGTCGTCATTGCAGCGTAATAGGCGCTTGATTTTGGCAAAGTCATGCGCCGCAACCAGTTCGATGTGTGAACTCACTAGTTTGATCGCGAGTTCGCGTTGTGGGGTGTCCTCTGGCAAGGCCTTGAGTTGCAAGGACAGACACTCGCCCAGATTGCGCGCCGCGAGGCCGGGTAGATCCAAGTGTTGTAATTGCACCAGCGCGGTCTCTAGATCATCCAGCGTGATATTGAGTTCGGCAGGCAGAAATTCATACAGCTCGTTGAGGTCTTGGGTCAGATATCCGTTGTCGTCCAGTGCATCTATCAGCAGACCGATGATTTTGCGGTCATGATCGTCGAGTTGGGTGGTGGCAAGCTGATGATGCAGATGGTCACGCAGGCTGTCTTGCAACGCGGCTTGTTCAGGGTAGCCGTCATCATCGCCGTCATTGTGTGATGTACCGTTGCCCGCTGCCGCACCCCATTCCAAAGGATCACCCGCGACATCGTCGCGTTCTTCGGCTGGTGCGCTCTCAACGGGCGCTGGAGCTTCGTTATTGTTAACGCTGTGTTCCGCTGCGGAGTAGAGCGAGGCTTGATGGTCGTCCTCGAGTTCCAACATGGGATTCTCTTCAAGCATGCGCGAGACTTCTTGTTGCATGTCTTGCGTTGAGAGCTGCAGCAGGCGCAGGGCTTGTTGCAACTGGGGCGTCAGCGTTAACTGCTGCGATAAGCGTAGTTGTAGTGATGCTTTCATTAACTGTTGTTCGTTCTAGGATACCTTCGTGTCATAGCTTGAAGTGTTCGCCCAGATATACTTTCCTCACACCTTCATTATAGATTATTTCCTCGGGCTTGCCTTCCGCCATTACCGCGCCAGCATTGATGATGTAAGCACGATCACAGATGCCTAGGGTCTCGCGCACATTGTGGTCGGTGATAAGGACGCCGATATCGCGCTGTTTGAGGAAGCTGATAATCTTTTGGATGTCGATGACCGCGATGGGATCGACGCCGGCGAACGGTTCATCAAGCAGGATGAAACGTGGGTCGGTCGCCAAAGCACGTGCGATCTCTACACGTCTGCGTTCACCACCGGACAAGCTAATGGCGGCGTTGTTGCGGATATGGGTGATGTGCAGGTCTTCCAGTAGGCTCTCCAAGCGTGTTTGTAGTTCGCCATTGGCCAGACCTTGCAGTTCCAATACCGCTTTGATGTTCTCGGTCACAGTCATGCGGCGGAAGATAGAAGCTTCTTGGGGGAGATATCCCAACCCTAGGCGGGCACGGCGATGGATAGGGAGGTGAGTGATATTGTTGTCATCTATGAAAATCTCACCACCATCAGCTGCGACTAGACCGACGATCATATAGAATGAAGTGGTCTTGCCTGCGCCATTGGGCCCTAGCAATCCAACTACTTCTCCGCTTTTAACATTCAGTGATGCGTCACGTACGACTGTGCGTGAACCGTATTGCTTCTTTAGTCCGACGGCTCTTAATTCGCTCATTTTTTCTCCGTAGGGGGCATCACTACATGGTCTTTACGTGGTTGCAACACAGCACGCACACGTTGCTTGGCTTTACCAGGTATGGTGACGCCGTTATCGACGATGAAGATTTCGCTTTGCGAGTTGTAATTGATATGTTCGCCACGGATGAAATCCTGCTCGCGCTTCAATCTTGCTTGCCCATAAAGATCTAGGATCTGCATATTGGCATCGTAGACAATATGTTCACCGTATCCCTCGACATATTCATCCAATCCATCGCGCTTCTGCTTGAAGCTCGCGGGTAGGCCATAGATATTGCTTATTTTATTGCCCTGTTTGTCTTGACTGATGGTGATCTTGTCGCCGCGTATTTCCAGCGTGCCCTGACGTATCTCTACGTTGCCAGTGAATATGCTGGTCTTTTCTACTTCGTTCATCACCACTTGGTCGGCTTCGACTTGCATGGGCTGATCGCGATCACCGTGCTCTGCCCATACGCTTAGGCTATATAGCGAGAGGAAGATTGCGAGACTAGTTCTGATTGGTTGCATTGCTGGCCCTCACTCGCGAAAGTAGTTTGATGATGCGCGCTTTGTTGTCCATTTCCATGCCAACCGCACTGATGCGATTGTTATTTTCAATCACTGTCACGGTTTTATGCGTCTGTGCTGTTTCCAGTTCGGGTATGAGTTTGATGTAATCGGTCGTGACAGTCAGTTCGTCGCTGCTCTTGCTAGGCGCACGTACGATCTTGACGTTCTCCATCAACTCGATGACATCGCCCTTGCTTGATAAGGTACCTTTCGCAGCATTCATATAAATATTGGGACGTAGCGGTGAAAGTGCACTGATGTCTGGTTCGGCAAGCGTGGTGCTGTCATCGTCGGCATAGTGGACCAGTTGTTTGGCAGACATGATGAAACTGGGTTTACCCTGTTGGTTCAGTGTGACGGCATGGAGATTGTCTACGATGGCATCGGGTGTGTGCAGCTTGCTGTTGTCTATGCTCTCTCCTTCGGGCTGAGATTTTTGGTCCAGCCAATAGGTGACCGCCAAGATGCCCAACAGCGGCAACAGCGGTAACCAAGAGCGAGCACGGGAGACTAAAGTCATTGCAGATATTGTGCCAATTGTCTGTCCAATGTGCCTTGCGCATGCATCAATAATTCGCAGGCTTCGCGTACCGCACCATTGCCACCACGGTGCTGGGTGATGTAGTGGGCATTTTCACGTACCAGTTGAGGGGCGTCAGGTACGCTGATCGCCAGCCCAACGTTGCGCATCACTGGCAGATCGACTACATCATCGCCCATATAAGCGGCAGCGTCACGGGTCAAGTTTAGTTTATTGAGCAAGTCGTTCATGGCGTCGCTCTTGCGTTCCACACCTTGGTAGACATGTTCAATACCTAGGTTCTGGGCGCGTAAAGCCACACATTGAGAAGACCGTCCGGTGATGATTGCGACCTGCACGCCGCTGGCTTTAAGTAGTTTGATACCTAGACCATCCAGCGTATTGAAGCGCTTGAACTCGTTGCCAGAGTCAGATAGATACAAGCCGCCATCGGTCATCACACCATCGACATCGAAGGTGACCAGCTTGATAAGTTTGGCACGGCTGAGCAGCATGTTGTTCTCCGGTAATTAGCTTAAATGACTTTGGCGTGCAGTAAATCGTGCATATTGAGTGCGCCGACTAGGATATTGCTCCCATCCACCACCAGTATTTGATTGATGTTGTTCGTATCCATGGTCTGTACGGCTTCTACTGCGAGTGCATCTGGGCCTATGCAGCGTGGATGCGCAGACATTACGCTACGTACTGGTGTGGTGTTGAAGTCTAGATTCTTGGCCAGCGTGCGGCGCAAGTCGCCGTCGGTATAGATGCCCAATACCTGCATGCCCGCATCGACGATAGCCGTCATGCCCACACCCTTTTTGGATATTTCCATCAGTGCAGCACTGAGCATGGCATCTTCGCTCACCATGGGTAGGCGGTCGCCAGTGCGCATGATGTCGCGCACATGGGTCAATAGGCGACGGCCCAGGCTGCCACCGGGATGTGAACGTGCGAAATCCTCTTTACCAAAGCCTTTGGCATCTAGCAGTGCGACCGCTAGGGCATCACCCAGTGCGAGCGCAGCCGTGGTGCTGGCGGTTGGCGCTAAGCCCATCGGGCACGCCTCTTTGTCCACGTGCGCATTCAGATGTACATCGGCAGAGACGGCTAGGCTAGATTTGTTGAAGCCGGTGATGCTGATGAATTTCGCACCTTGGCGCTTGATCACCGGAACAATAGTCATCAATTCTTGGCTCTCGCCTGAATACGAGATGCCGATGATGACGTCTGATTTTGTAATCATACCCAGATCACCATGGCTGGCTTCGCCTGGATGCACGAAATAGGCAGGTGTGCCGGTACTGGACATGGTCGCAGCGATCTTGCGGGCGATGTGGCCAGACTTGCCCATGCCGCTGACAATGACGCGACCATGACAGCTCAGGATAAGATCTAGCGCATGTAGGAAGTCGTCGTCCAAGCGCGTTGCGAGCGCGCTGACGGCAGCGGCTTCTATGTTCAATACTTCGCGCGCAAGTTCAAGTGCGCGGGGGCTGGCGGTGTGAGGTGTAGTCATGTGTTCGATTATAACAGCGCGTGAAATATATTTTATCGACGTATCGCAGTCATTTAAAAATGACGAATAGTCTGTAAAACGACTATCTAACCTTTGCAAATCCTTTAGCAGTACGGCATCATCGGGATGACTTGAAAAATGGCTCTGTTATTCGATGGACAACTCCCTATCTTTGGTTTTGATTTTGCTAGCCACAGCGGTTGCTGTGGTGGTGTTGTGCCGCATTTTGAAATTGCCGGTGATGTTGGGCTATCTAACCGTGGGCATATTGATAGGACCGCACGCGCTGGCATGGATACCTGAGTCCTTAGGTACACAACATCTAGCTGAATTCGGCGTGGTGTTCTTGATGTTCAGTATTGGTTTGGAGTTCAGTCTGACGCGTTTGATGGCGATGAAGCGCACGGTGTTTGGTTTGGGTGGCGCGCAAGTGTTAGCTAGTATGTCCTTGGTCATGCTGGTCGCTTGGGTATTTGGTTTGGATTGGCGCTCGGGCCTGGCGTTGGGTGGTATGTTGGCGATGTCGTCCACAGCCATCGTGAGCAAGATGCTGGTGGAGCGCGCTGAGTTGAATCTGCCGTATGGGCGCCAGATGATGGGTGTGTTGTTATTCCAAGATTTGGCCGTGGTACCGCTGCTGATCATCATCCCTGCGCTGGCTTCCAACTCGGCTAACCTGAGCTCCACGCTGCTGTATGCGACCTTGAAAGCCGCAATCGTGTTGGTGGTGTTGCTGGTGATAGGACAACACGTGATGCGCCACTGGTTCCATTTGGTGGCACGACAAAAGTCTTCCGAACTATTCATGCTCAACGTGTTGCTCATCACCTTGGGCTTAGCCTATCTGACCGAGTTGGCTGGTTTATCTTTAGCTCTGGGCGCATTTGTGGCCGGCATGCTGATCTCCGAGACCGAGTATCGATATCAGGTTGAAGAGGATATCAAGCCTTTCCGTGATGTGTTGTTGGGCTTGTTTTTCGTCACCATAGGTATGAAGCTGGATCTGGGTGCCGTGGTGGGTGATCTGGGCTGGGTAATGTTGGCAGTTGTCGCACTCATCGTTTGTAAAGGCTTGGTGGTGACGTTGCTGGCACGTGCCTTTGAGGGGGATTGGGGGGTGGCGCTGCGTAGCGGTATCGGTTTGGCACAAGCAGGTGAATTTGGTTTCGTGCTGTTGACGCTCACCGATAACACGCATTTGGTCAGCGCCGAGGTATTGCAGATCGCGCTGGCGGCGATGTTGATCTCGATGTTGGCGGCGCCTTTTTTGATCCAACATGGCGAGGCTATTGCAAGGCGTTTTTCCGCTGCCGAATGGACCAATCGTGCCATGCAACTGCATCAGATCGCAATCCAAAGCATGATGAATAAAGGTCACGTGATCATTTGTGGCTATGGACGTAGCGGTCACTCATTGGCGAATTTCCTTGAAGATGAGGGTTTGCGTTTCATCGCGCTGGATCTCGATTCGCGCCGTGTACGTGAGGCACTGGCTGCAAAGAAAAGCGTGGTGTACGGAGATGCGGCCAAGAAGGAGGTGCTGGTGGCAGCAGGTCTAATGCGTGCCAGTGCGCTGGTCATCTCTTACACCGATAAACACTCTGCGTTGGCCATCTTGCGCCATGTAAAAGAGTTGCGTCCGGATCTGCCGGTGATCGTGCGTACCACCGATGATGCAGATGTGGAGAGTCTCAAGCAGGCAGGTGCTGCTGAAGTCGTCGCAGAGGTCGTGGAAGGTAGCGTGATGCTGGCTTCGCAGGTATTGCTGATGGCGGGAGTGCCATTGAATCGAGTGATACGCCAGATACAAGAGAGTCGCGCTCGCCGCTATGCGGTGTTCAGCGGTTTCTTCCGTAGCAATGAGGTGGGCGAAGCCACCGAGCGTTTACAGCCTAGATTCCTGCGCGTCTACCTAAAGCACGAACACGCGGCAGTTGGTAAGCATCTACGCGAGTTGGACTTAGGTAAGCTGAATATCGAGGTCAACTCAGTGCGTAGACACGGTGTGAAAGAGATACATACTAGTGAAGAAGTAGTGCTGCAGGCGGGTGATGTCTTAGTGCTATTGGGCTTGCCTGAAGCGTTGCTGCAAGCTGAGCTACGCTTGCACAAGGGCAAATGAGGCTAGATTAGTCGCTTAGCCTTTGCGCTTGCGGTACAAACGATATTGCTCGCTCTTGTCGTCCATACGACTACCTTCCCAGATCTTTTCCCAGTACGCGCCATCAGGGGTGGTGCGCGTGATTTTCTTGCCTTGGATCAAGCGCAGATCGCAACGATGTAACTCATCTTTTCGAGTGCGGATGTCGCCAAAGTAATACAACATCGCACGCTGTCCATTACCCAAATTTTCGCGCCGTATGCAAGAGTATGTGACGGGTAGCTCGTGTTTGAGGGCGACCACCATTTTGCGGTAGCTTTTGCCGCTGTCCAACCAAGGTAGCCACAAGCTCATGGCCAAGATCCAGATCAAGGTGATGCCTGCTGCCCAGTTCACTACCGCGCGGCGCATGGAGCGACCTACACGCCATACCAAGACTAACCACAGTGCCGTGGCGATGAGTGCAATAGCGGCAGCGGTGTCATCTAGTGTAGGTACGAAGCTGGGTTGATAGTCTTTTAGCCAGTGGGTGATTTTGGCTTGGTTGTCCAATAGTAGGCCGCCCCAGCCCCACCACATCGCAATCGCCATTAGGGCGAATAGCATCAAACCGAACCAGTCCAGTGCATTGGCTGCACCGCGTTTAAGTGTGGAGAGCGAGGCGGCGGCAAGCAAGCTGATTGGCAAGATCAGCGGCAGTGCAAAAACCTCCTCAATATTAGGTACGAAACTCAGCGTGACCAGCATCACCACGAAGCTCACAAGCGGCAATTGCAAATCGTCACGTTGCGCCAAGCGCGCGCGCGACTTCCAGACCACCCAGGCAGCCAAAGGCCATGCGGGCCAAGTTAACCAAGGTAGATTTTGCAGGTAATAGAATGAGTCTGTAGTTGGGCCGTGGCTAGCATAGGCTAGCCAATGTCCGATGTTATAAGTCCATACCCATTCGTGGAAAAGTGCTGGGGAGTGCAAATACAGCAGTAGCGGCCATATCGTCAACCAAGGTAGTGCAACCAAGGTCGCTATGCACAAACTGATAACAAAGTTTTTGCAGCGCCACACTTTGAAAAAAGCTGGCAAGAATGCGGCGATCAAGATAAAGAAGATGGGCGAGATAAAGCCTTTGGACATGAAGCCCATACCTATCCCTAACCCCAACCAGATGCCCGCAAAGTAAGGGCGCTCTTGGCTGTGGCTGTAGCCGTATAACATCATTGCGCAACCGCTCAATAAAGCCAGATCGGTGACCATCTGGTGCGCATGTACTAACATTCCCAAGCATCCGATGACGATGATGGCTGCTGCCCAACCACGATTTTCACCATAGAGTTTGCGGCCACTGAGCCCGATAAAGAACAGTGTGATCGCACTAAAGTAGCCACTCGCTAAACGAGCCCCATCATGTGCGGGTAAGAATCCAGAGAAAATCTGTGAGAACAAAGCGGCTGTCCAGTAGTACAGCGGCGGCTTATCCATAAAAGGTTCGCCAGCCAGTGTGGGGACCAACCAGTGGCCGTCCTGGATCATCGAGTGGATCAAACCAAAGCTATAGGCTTCGTCAGGTTTCCAAGGGTCATGTCCTACCAGACCCGTGCCTAGCCAAATCAGACACAACATCCCCAGCATCACTGCTTTGCCAGTGCTGATGGGGTAAGGGTCTGTGGGCTTGATGAAGTACATTTATTTGACGACCTTGATGAGTTCGCCTGCTTGTGGCTCGCCATCCGGATAGTGTGCATTAATAAGACGCAGATAACTTTCGGCTGACTTGCCTAAGGGAGAGGTCGAGGCCAATTTTGCGTAGCTGTCGTCAGCGTTGGCTGTCATCACATGCAGTACCAAGGGGTGCGCCAGTTCTTTTTCATCAGCAACAAGTTTATGGAAGCTATTGATTGTGGCGAGTATGGTAGCGCGATTTGTGACGAGTTCGGCGGCTGATTTTGTTTTGCCAGTGATCAGATAAGCCTGTTGGTTTAGGTAAATCAAGCCTTGTAGGGAGTCAGATTGAGTGATTAGCGCTGCTGGTAGGTCATTGATGGTGAGCATCTCTACCGTGCCTCCCGATGCCAAACGATGTGCATATTCAGCTATCGTACCTTCAGGCTTCTCATCCAGTTTCATCTGTAACTTAGCTTCACCTTTGGGACTCAAGGCAATCAGCGTATCGGGTAGGTTATGTACTTGCCACGCCAATGGGAACTGCAGTGCGATGCCTAGTTCTGCCTGATAGAAGGCATTGTTACGTAATACGCCTTGCGTCGCATTATCATTGAACACCATACCGTCTGTGGCTTTGATGAATGCCTCGTGGCCTTCGTAGGGAGTGGCTACCGTTTGTTTGTTCGCTTCACCTACTGCTTGTTGTAACCGTGTGTCGTTGTCAGGATGGGTGGCGAATAAGCCGTGATAGCGACGGGGTTCGCGACCTTCCTGTTTGGCAAGTTCGGTATCCAGTAATTCTTGATTCTTCAATACGCCTATCACTTTGATGATGGCTTGAGGGTCGTACTCGCTACGCGCCAAATACTCCGCACCCAGTTTGTCAGCCTCCAGTTCGTGTTCGCGGCCATAACCAGAAAGTAAGGCGCCGCCTATCAGATTGCTAAGATTCTGGCCCCCCATGGTGTTGATGGTTGGCACGAATATCGAAGCGATGGTCAAGCCTATATTGGCGGCTTGGGCAGCACTCTGTTGTCGTACACCGTGACGTGCGGTCACGTGACCGATCTCGTGCCCTAACACTGCGGCCAATTCTGCTTCGCTATTCAAGTAGGCCATGATGCCGCGAGTGATATAGACATAGCCACCGGGCAGCGCGAAGGCGTTGATCTCGGTAGAGTCGAGTACGGTGAAATGGTATTGCAGGTTGGGACGATGACTCTTCTGGGCGATCTTTTGTCCGACTGAGTTCACGTAGTCTTGCAAGGGCTTAGAGGGGTAGACCGTGTATTGCTTCTTGACCTGTTCATCAGCCTGTCTACCTAGAGATAGTTCCTGACTTTCCGACATCATCACGAAGTCGGCCCCTCCCGTGACTGGGTTTTGGGCACAACCAGCTAGTAATGTGATAACTAGGGAAAGAACTAACAGACGCATCGTGATTCCATGGTTGTGAACGGAAAAATGAAAAAGGCAGCTTAAGCTGCCTTTTTGATACTTGCTGCAACATAAGTTCCCTCGCGAGAACTTGGTGGCTTAGTAAGCGTATCTATATTACGCAGCAGCCTTAGTACCGTACTTTTGACGGAACTTATCGATACGACCTGCTGTATCCATGATTTTCTGGGTGCCAGTGTAGAAAGGATGGCATTCAGAACAAACTTCGACGTTCAGTGTAGGCTTGCCAATAACGGACTTAGTTTTGAAACTATTGCCACAACTGCAAGTAACGGCGATTTCTTGGTAATTTGGGTGGATATTTGCTTTCATTTTCTTTTCCTAACTAAGGTTTTGTGCGGCGGGTGTACGCACTTGGGTACTTCACGAAGGGGCGCATTATCCATAAAAGCACAGACTTAGGCAAGTTTATCTCGCCCATGGAAAAAGCCGGCTTGCGCCGGCTTTTGAGGCTGCTGAGTGATTACTTAGCCAATCCAAGTACGAACTTAACCAGTTCCTTGATATCAGCCTGCTTAGTACCTGCTGGGTCGTTAGCTGGCATAGGCATAGAACCCCAGTTGCCGGAACCACCTTTGGAGACCTTCATGGCCAGACCTTCTTCCAAAGAATATTTTTTGCCGCCGAATGTATATTCAGTTGCACCTTTGTATTTCTTGGAGACATCCATCCAAGCTGGTCCGACTACTTTTCTGTCAACCGAGTGGCAAGCTGTGCAATTGTTCTTCTTAGCCAAAGGCGGCATATCAGTCGCCATAGCGCTACCTGCAATCATCAAACCGCCTGCAACCATCATAGTTGTGATAATAGATTTCATATTCTCTCCATCCTTAATTAATGTTGTGCAGTTAGGGGGTATCCCTCTGCTTGACTAGGTAAATGCCGATCTAGTCGATCTGGCAAGTACCTAACGCAAGTAGTCGGGATTAGGTTGACAACTTTATTGTAAAGATAATATGAATCTAACCAAGCTAGAGATATCTTCTGGTTTTACGCGGGGTGAATTGGCAGGCATCGCCATACTACCCCAAGCGCCAGATCCGCCTTTGCTGACCTTGGTTTCCAATCGGTTTTGAGCCGAATTGTCACCACGATACTTGTCTGCGACACTCTTCCATGCAGGTCCGACTAGTTTTTTATTGATTGCATGGCATGCCAAGCAGTTACTTTTGCCCGCAAGTTGCAAAGCAGCCGCCTCAGTCAGGACTGTGGATTGGTTTGCGGCTGCAGGCTGAGTGGTGATGGTTTTTGCTTCGGGTGTCACCACTTCAGCTACGATGACGGGATTCGCAATGACAGTGCTAACTGGAGTTTTTGTTGTTGCTACTACGGGCTTTACAACTGGAGGCGTGACTGATTTGGCCACTACTTTGGGAGTAGGCGCTGGAGGGGGGGTGACAGGTGCGACTACCATTGTTGGAGCAGATGCTGCAGATGCGGCTTGTGTTGGTACTGTCGCCGCCTGTTTTTCAACCACATGAGCGAGTGTCGCTGGAGTGGTCGATTCCTTTTGGCAGCCTATTAAGACACTGGATAATATTATCAATACGGTCATGGCTGAACGATTAAACATAATTTCCTCCTTATTTATTAGTGGATTATATCGTGCTGGCAGCGTATTCGACGATGAGGCTGTGTTTGCTACCTGCAGCGACCGTGATCACGTTATCGATGGCATTGACCGATTCGACGCAAACCATTTCGCGCCAGCCGTTGTGTTGCCCCATGTCACCCATTTTCTCGGCCTTTTCTGTCCAGGGTGTCCATACCACTGTAGAGAGGCTGCCGGATTTTTTAATATGAATACGGCGGCCCAGCTTGGCATCTTCAATCACGCAAGTTGCTGGGGTGTTGATATAGACACGGTCTGTCTCGCAAGTGAAGGTGATCGCACCGTCCTGCTTGCGCAGATTCGAGCCGCCCACTTTGTCCCAATATTCGCAGCCTTCCAAACCTAGTACGCTGACAGCGCCGATATCGCTGATCTGCAGATAGGTATGTAAAGCTTCACCGATGACAAAGTCTTTAGTGCCAGTGTTCTCTGTGACCAGTTCCATGCGTAGAGTTTCGCCTACGATGACGGTCAGATCGACATTGCTGGCGTGTTGCCATTGTGCACGCGTCTTATCGCTTTCGACCAGACGCAGCGTCAAGCGGGTCGCACCACTAGGTTCTGTGCCTGACTCCAGCACGCGCCAAGGTACAGTGCGTGCATAGCCGTGGCCGGGAAAACTTACTTCACTCGTATGTGCGCCGAACCACGGCCAACATACTGGGGCGCCACCGCGGATGGACTTGCCTGCTGCGACCTTCATGTCTCGTGATAACCAGACCACCGGTTTAGATTGGCTCTTGGGCTGCCAACTCATTAGATGCGCACCCTGCAAGCACAGTGCAGCAGTCGCCTGCGTATTATTGAATTCTGCGATTACCAAGCCGCTGGCGTCTTCACGGAAAGTGAGTTGACCGGCGATGCCGAATTTCTTGTTCAGATTTTGTGCTGTAGGCATGACGATTCCTTATAGAGAGTGTTAACGATTTTCGATCAGTGTGACATCACGCACCGCGCCCTTGTCGGCACTGGTGACCATGGCGGCATATGCGCGCAAGGCGGCTGATATTTTGCGTGGGCGCATGACTACAGGCTTCCAAGCTTGTTTGCCTGATGCGTCCATGGTTGCGCGGCGGTGGGTCATCTCTGCATCGGTGATGACGAGGTTGATGCTGCGATTGGGGATGTCGATCTCTATGGTGTCGCCTTCACGCACTAAGCCGATCGCTCCGCCACTGGCTGCTTCGGGTGACACATGGCCTATGCTCAAACCGGAAGTGCCGCCAGAGAAACGACCGTCGGTTAGTAGTGCACATGCTTTGCCCAAACCTTTAGATTTGAGATAGGACGTCGGGTATAGCATTTCCTGCATGCCGGGCCCGCCTTTTGGACCCTCATAACGGATGACTACGACATCGCCAGCAACGATTTGATCTTCCAGTATGCCGGCGGTTGCGGCATCTTGACTCTCGAATACGCGTGCGCGTCCGGTGAACTTCAAAATGCTTTCATCCACACCTGCGGTCTTGACGATGCAACCATCGAGGGCGATGTTGCCATGCAATACAGCCAGTCCGCCGTCCTTGGAATAAGCATGTGCAGCGTCACGTATGCAGCCCTCGCTGCGGTCCGCATCCAACTCTGGATAAAGCATAGATTGCGAGAAGGCGATGGTAGTGATGATGCCAGCGGGTGCGGAACGGAAGAATTTTTGTACGTATTCATCTGAAGTTTGCGCGATGTCCCACAGCTTAAGGCCTTCGCGTAGAGTTTTGCTGTGTACGGTGGGTACCTCGCCGTGCAACAGACCTGCGCGGTCAAGCTCACCCAAGATGGCGGCGATGCCGCCAGCACGATGTACGTCTTCTAGGTGATATTCCGACGAAGGTGCGACCTTGCATAGGGTAGGCACATGGCGCGATAAACGATCCATGTCCTTCATGGTGAAATCCACACCCGCTTCGCTTGCGATGGCGAGCAAGTGCAACACGGTATTGGTCGAACCACCCATAGCGATGTCCAGCGTCATAGCATTCTCGAATGCATCGAATGTGGCGATGCTGCGTGGCAACACTGAGCTGTCGTCCTGTTCGTAATAGCGTTGGCATAGTTCGACGATGGTGCGACCGGCACGCAAGAACAGTTGCTTGCGTTCTGCGTGGGTGGCAACCAGCGAACCGTTGCCGGGTAATGACAAGCCCAGTGCTTCGGTCAAGCAGTTCATAGAGTTGGCGGTGAACATGCCCGAGCAAGAGCCGCATGTGGGGCAGGCCGAGCGTTCGATAGCATCTACCTCCTCATCGCTGCAACTGCTATCGGCGGCAGCCACCATCGCATCGACCAAATCCAATCCTTTGGTTTTGCCCTGCAAGGTGACTTTGCCCGCTTCCATAGGGCCGCCAGAGACAAATACCACAGGAATGTTCAAGCGCATTGCCGCCATCAGCATGCCAGGTGTGATCTTGTCGCAGTTGGAGATGCACACCAGCGCATCGGCACAGTGCGCGTTGACCATATACTCGACTGAGTCAGCGATCAGGTCACGGGAGGGGAGCGAGTACAGCATCCCGTCATGCCCCATGGCGATGCCGTCATCCACTGCGATGGTGTTGAATTCTTTGGCGATGCCACCGACTTTTTCGATTTCGCGCGCTACCAACTGGCCCATATCCTTTAAGTGGACGTGGCCGGGGACGAACTGCGTGAAAGAGTTGGCGATGGCGATGATGGGCTTGCCGAAGTCACCATCTTTCATGCCAGTGGCGCGCCATAAAGCACGCGCGCCTGCCATGTTGCGGCCGTGGGTAGATGTTTTTGAGCGGTATTGAGGCATGATGTATTCTCGAAAAAGAAGCGCGATGTGCGCATATGTTGGATAATTCAACGAACAATTCTAACCCATTCCCCCATGCTCGTTCATCCTCAATTCGACCCCGTCGCGATTCATCTGGGCCCATTTGGCATCCATTGGTACGGCCTAATGTATCTGGCAGGCTTCATCACCTTTATCGTTTTGGGGCGTAAACGCATTGTCATGCTGGCTCATCCGCAGTTGACACCTAAGCTATTAGACGACTTGTTGTTCTATGGTGTACTTGGCGTGATTTTGGGAGGACGCTTAGGTGAAGTGCTGTTCTACAACCCCGGATATTACTTCTCGCACCCGTTAAAAATTCTCGCCGTATGGGAAGGAGGCATGTCCTTTCATGGTGGCTTCTTGGGGGTGCTGGTGGCGATGGCGATTTTTGCCAAGCAACAGAAGATGCACTGGCTAGCACTGATGGACTTCATTGCACCTCTTGTGCCGCCGGGTCTGGCCTTCGGTAGATTGGGTAATTTCATTAACGGCGAGTTGTGGGGGCGGCCTACGGATTTGCCTTGGGCGATGGTATTCCCCAGAGCTGACAATATTCCCCGCCACCCATCACAGCTATATGAGTTCGCGCTGGAAGGCGTGTTGTTGTTTATTATCTTGTGGTGGTTCGCACGCAAACCTCGACCAATAGGCTCGGTCTCTGGTCTGTTCTTGATTGGTTACGGCAGCTTCAGATTCTTGGGGGAATTCACCCGCAATCCAGATGACGGGATATTCGGTCTGATGACATTCGGCATCAGCATGGGGCAGTGGTTGAGCGTACCTATGGTCATTGCTGGTGTGCTCATGTTTAAGTGGAGTATGCGTAAGCATGCTGCAGCGCGACCTTGACACTCGTGCGGGGCTTACCCGATACTCGAATCATCATTTGAACTTCTGAAACTTCATTGGAATACTTTTCGCTGTACACCCTAATCGGTTTTTTGTGTCTTCTGCTCGTGCTGAGCGGGTTCTTCTCTGCCTCTGAAACCAGCATGATGGCAATCAATCGCCACCGCTTGAATCACTTGGTGCGCAAAGGTAATAAGAGTGCAAAGATCACCGCAGCACTGCTTGGTAGGATAGATCAACTACTGGGTTCCATCTTGTTAGGGAATACCGTCCTGAACGTCGCTGCAGCGACGTTGTCTGGAATCATCGTCTTGCGTTTGTTTGGACAAAATGAGTCGGCGATGTTGATGGGTACACTCGCTACTGCTTTTTTGATTGTTGTGTTTAGCGAGATTATGCCCAAGATCATCGCGGCAACCTATCCCGAGCGTGTCGCCTTGCCTTCCAGCTATCTGCTTGCACCATTGGTTAAATTATTCTATCCAGTGGTGTTCATTGCGACGGCTATCGTGCGAGCTTTGTTATGGGTGATGAGGATCAAGGTTCAAACTGACCAGAGCAAACACAAGATGACCATGGAAGAGTTGCGGGGCTTAGTGCTTGATGCAGAGCATTTTATGCCCCGCAAACATCAGAAGATGCTGCTGAATCTGGTTGATTTGGAGCGCATCACGGTGAATGATGTGATGATTCCTCGCAATCAAATCGAGGGCTTAGATGTCAGCCTTAGTGCAGAAGAGATTCGTCATCAAATCATCACCTGCCATCACACACTGTTGCCTGTATATGAAAGTGTGCCTAGCAATATCGTCGGGATATTGCACATCAAGCGAGCATTATCCTTATTGCAGGATGAAGAGTTCGACCTGCAAGATTTAAGGTCGGTGTTGTATGAAGCATATTTCATCCCTTCGGATACGCCGCTACTAAAGCAATTACAGCAATTCCAAGAACGACATACTCGTTTAGGTTTGGTGGTTGACGAATATGGCGAATTATTGGGCTTGGTGACACTAGAAAATATTTTAGAGGAAATCGTCGGTGAGTTTACGACCCAGGCCCCAAGTCAGACCGGAAAATATTTGCGTCATGATGACGGAAGTCTACTGCTCGAGGGTGGCAGCAGTTTGCGGGAATTGAATCGAAAATTGGGTTTGCACTTCCCCGTGAATGGAGCCAAAACTTTGAATGGATTGATATTAGAGCACTTGGAAGATATTCCAGAGGCGGGGACGAGTATGAAAATTGCGGGCTATCCAATGGAAATCATACAAACGCAAGACAGGGTGGTGAAAGTAGTCCGTATCTTTCCAATACAAACCCGTATACCCAAATAATTATTCTACTTGGAGTTGAGTGCTGTAAGTTCCATTTGATCCAAATGAGACTCAGCGATTGTGGCAGCTTTACATTAGTGATAAAGCTCGGCATGATACCCGCCAAGAATCAACAGTGAACCGAACGGAGACACTATGGCTGTCGCACAAAGAAATCAAAAACCCAAAGAAAGTTCGTATCTTTGGGAAGGGCGAGATAAGACTGGTAAAGTGGTTAAAGGTGAGATGCGTGCTGCTGGAGAAGCAGTTGTATCTGCTACTTTGCGCCGTCAGGGTGTCAATGTCACCAAGGTAAAAAAACTTCGCTCATCTGGCAAGTCTGTGAGCGAGAAGGATATCGCATTGTTCACTCGTCAGTTGGCAACGATGTTGAAGTCAGGTGTTCCTTTGCTGCAAGCATTCGACATCGTAGGCAAAGGCCATAGCAATCCATCGGTCGCAAAACTGTTGTTTGATATCAAGACCGACGTGGAAACGGGCAGCAGCTTGCAACAAGCATTCAAGAAATATCCTTTGTACTTCGATGAGCTATATTGCAACTTGATTGGCGCGGGTGAGGCAGCAGGTATCTTGGATAGTCTGCTGGAACGCTTGGCTACCTATAAAGAAAAGATTCAGGCCATCAAGAGCAAGATTAAATCTGCCTTGTTTTATCCAATTTCGATTATTGCCGTTGCAGTCATCATCACCGCAGTAATTATGATTTTCGTGATCCCTGCTTTCAAAGAGTTGTTCGCAAATTTTGGTGCCGATCTGCCAGGACCTACTTTGGTGATCATGGCAATCTCAGATTTCTTTGTGTCCTACTGGTGGGCGATATTTGGTATAACAGGCGGTAGTATTTATACATTCTTTTATTTTTGGAAACGTAGCAAGAAGATGCAAGGCGTCATGGATAGGTTGATACTAAGGTTGCCTATCTTTGGACCGTTGATACGCAAGGCCAGTATCGCGCGCTGGAGTCGTACGCTTGCTACCATGTTCGCGGCGGGTGTACCACTAGTTGAAGCATTCGACTCGGTTGCGGGTGCGGCAGGTAATGCAGTTTATTTTGATGCAACCAAGGCGATACAGCGTGAGGTCACCACAGGTAACAGCTTGACAGTTGCGATGCAAGATACCCAAGTATTCCCTAGCATGGTGTTGCAGATGGTGGCCATCGGTGAAGAGGCCGGTTCATTGGATGCCATGTTGTCCAAGGTGGCTGATTTCTATGAGGAAGAAGTGGATAATGCAGTTGATGCACTTTCCAGCTTGATGGAGCCCATCATCATGGTTGTGTTGGGTACGCTGATTGGCGGTATGGTCATTGCGATGTATCTACCTATCTTCAAAATGGGACAAGTCGTTTAAAAAATTCTGAGGGGGCAGGTTTCGCCCCCTGCGCTATTACGATAAAACTATTTATAGAGTGAATCTTAAGAATGAGTTTATTTGAAGCATTACAAGCGGCTCCGGCCGCTTTTATTTTATCGTGTCTATTGCTCGGCTTAATCGTAGGCAGTTTTCTCAATGTGGTGATACACCGTTTACCTAAGATGATGGAACGCGGGTGGCAGCAACAGTGTGCCGAGATGCGTGGTGAAGAGCTACTGGCTTCGCTCCCCTATAATTTACTTACCCCTCGCTCTGCATGCCCACATTGCAATCATGCTATTAGTGCTTGGGAAAACATCCCTGTCATCAGCTATGTATTCCTGCGCGGGAAGTGCAAGGGATGCGGCGCTGGGATATCTGTCCGCTATCCGCTCGTCGAGGCGATCACCGGTGTGCTATGTGCATTTGCAGGTTACCACTTTGGATTTGGCTTAGCTGCGCTCGGCGCATTGATTTTCATCTGGGCGTTGATAGCACTAGCGGCCATCGATTTCGATACTCAGTTGTTACCCGATGACATTACGCTACCGCTGCTTTGGCTAGGATTGATCTTCAATATCTTTGGCACTTACACATCCTTAACTACCGCTGTCATTGGGGCGATGCTAGGTTATTTGGTGTTGTGGAGTGTGTATTGGTTGTTCAAACTGATTACCGGTAAAGAAGGTATGGGTTACGGCGACTTTAAATTGCTGGCTGCCCTGGGCGCGTGGTTTGGTTGGCAGATGTTGCCGCTCATTATCTTGCTCTCTTCGCTGGTTGGAGCTGTGATAGGCATCACACTCATCATAGCCATGCGTCATGGCCGAAACGTCCCTATCCCCTTTGGC
Source organism: uncultured beta proteobacterium (assembly GCA_963740305.1). GTDB lineage: Bacteria > Pseudomonadota > Gammaproteobacteria > Burkholderiales > Gallionellaceae > Gallionella. Next base: position 256,062 of record CAVUDR010000010.1, read on the forward strand.
CCCTATTTGGTGGGCGCTGGCTTGATTACCTTATTCTGGGGCCAAGAACTCACGCAACGTTATTTGCAGTTGATCTCGGGGTCGTAATGTCTGCAGCAAAACAGCGATTGTGTGTCGGCTTGACGGGTGGTATAGGCAGCGGCAAGTCTACTGTGTCCAAGTTATTCAGCAATCTTGGCGCGTACATCATCGATACAGATGAGATCGCACACCAGTTGACTCAGGCCGACGGTGGGGCAATGGCCGAGATCACTCGCGTTTTTGGCCCTGACTATCTGGATACCGCTGGCGCGCTTGATCGTGCCAAGATGCGCAAGCTGATATTTTCTGATTCTGAGGCCAAAAAAAGGCTGGAAGCTTTGATTCATCCCTTGATACGCCTACGTGTCCAAGAAGAAATCGACAGCGTGAATGATGCCCCTTATGTTGTATTGGTCGTCCCCTTGCTTTTGCAAAGCCCTGCGTATATGAAGTGGGTACAAAGGATATTGGTTGTGGACTGCCCCGAAGATCAACAGATCGAGCGTGTCATGCAGCGTAGCAACTTGAGTGAAGTTGAAGTTCGAAGCATCTTGTCTCAGCAGAGTAGTCGTGCCGAGCGCTTGAGTAAAGCGACGGATCTGATACACAACGATGGCAGTTTGGCGCAACTTGAAAAGCAGGTACATGCCTTGCATGAAGTTTATTTTTCGATAAGCGATTGACGCCAACTGCTTATTGCAATATCTTTCGACGCTAATATTTCATCACCAACCCCATGGCGATAATCGCGTGATCAATTACGAGTTTCCCCTTAATGAAAAAGTGCGCACCATGTTGCGGCTTGAGGACTTGTTCGCGCGTATGAAACACTTTCTTGATGGTGAATCCAGTGTGGACCATCACTCTGGGCTAGCAACTTTATTCGAAATCCTTGAAGTGGCGGGTCGAGCCGACTTGAAGTCAGAGTTGCTGCAAGAGTTGGAGCGCCAAAAGCGCGCACTTTCAAATCTGCATAACAACCCAGCAATCTCTGAAGAAGCGCTGGATGAAGTACTCGTAGTGATTGAAAAGGCAGCTGTCGATCTGTTGGCTATGACAGGTAAGATTGGTCAGCACCTGCGTGAAAACGAGTGGCTGATGGGCATCAAACAAAGGGCTTGCATGCCAGGCGGAACATGCCAATTCGATTTGCCCTCCTATCATTATTGGCAGGAGCAAACAGTTGCTACTAGGCGGCAAAACTTGCAGCAGTGGTTGGCGCCTTTGTTACCCATCAAGGCAGCGATTACTATCGTGTTGAGATTGTTGCGAGAAAGCGGCAAGGTCCTGCATTTCACCGCACATCAAGGTTCATTCCAGCAAATGCAGGGCGGGCGAGTTGCGCAAATGTTGCGTGTGAGCCTGAGTCGCAATATGGCTTGTCTTCCGGAAGTCAGCGCGAACAAATATGCCATCAACATACGCTTTGTCGATGCCAACTATGCAGCCAAATCGACAGTATTCGAGTATGACGTTCCTTTTGAACTCACCTTTTGTAGTCTGACGCTGTGAGTATGGATAAGTCACTCATGGTCACTTGTCCCCATTGCAAGAAGACTTCTGCGTGGGACAGCAAAAATCCATACCGTCCATTCTGTTGTGAACGTTGCAAGATGATAGATCTGGGTAAATGGGCAAACGAGGAGTATCGCGTTGAGATTGCGCCAGATCAGCAGGACTTTCTAGAAGACTCTCACCAAGCTTGACGCATCAGGGCAATACCGTGAGCACCATGCGTCAACGCAATAGGCATATCCTCTGCCACTAAACCGCCCAGTGCATAGACAGGCAATGTCGTACCGGCTATGTATGTTGCAAACTTCTCCCAACCCAGATGAGCGGCACTAGGATGACTTAGGGTAGGGAGTACAGGGCTGAGCAACGCGAAATCGAAGCCCAGTTTTCCTGCAATGTGCAATTCTTCTGCAGAGTGACAAGAGGCCGAGCACAGGTCGAAATCCGGCCTAGCTTTGCAGGTATGTAATTGCGTCCCTGTCAGATGGAGTCCATCCGCCCCTACATTTCTTGCGAGTTCTGCATCGCCGTTGATCATTACTCGTGCGCCGTGTGCGTGTGACCGCTGCACGACTTTTAATGTAAAGCTTTGCATCTCAAGTGCAGATAAATGTGATTCGCGAACTTGCAATAAGCGCAGCCCTTGTTGGAGTGCGACTTCGAGCCTTAACATGAATTCATCTGTGCCCAATTCGGCAGCATTGCTGATCGCATAAAGCGGCGGTAACCGAAGTGCGCTCAAGATGGGTGCATTGGCAGGTAGCAGGGGAGCGACGCTTAATTGCGGAAAACTTTGCCAAGAAAGGCTCTGTTGTTCGAGTCCTTGTGGCTCACCTTGCCATTCGTAGACACGAAAAAAATGTAATTTCACTGTTGCATGGGGGTAAGTGTAGATGCGGGTCAGCCACGGATATGCTCGTGTTACTGTGATACCCAGTTCTTCCTTTAACTCTCGGCATAGCGCTTGATATGTTGTCTCCGCAAGCTCCACTTTGCCGCCTGGGAACTCCCAATAACCCGCATAGGCTTTGCCTTCAGGGCGTTGCGCCAACAGGAAAGAACCATCAGCGCGGAGCAGCACGGCAGCGGCAACTTCGATTATTTTTGTGGATGTCATGAATGGCCGGTTTCTGAAGTCATTCCCTCCCCTTCAAGGGGAGGGCTAGGGTGGGGATGGGTGTGAATCAGCGTGGCGTTAAATGCTGCCCGCACCAGTCACGGGCAAATTGACCCGCGACACGACCACTACGCGAGCCGCGTGATAATGACCATTGCAGACAGGCGCGACGTACATCATCTGTCATGCCTTCCTGCCAGCCATGGTGCTGCAGCCAATGTGTCGCGACAGCCAGATATTCATCCTGACTGAATGGATAAAAAGAGATCCATAGTCCAAAGCGTTCAGAGAGCGAGACTTTTTCTTCCACGCTCTCCGCAGGGTGTATCTCGTCGCCCTCGTACTTTGTAGCGAGATTGTCGCTCATGTAATCGGGCATCAAGTGGCGGCGATTCGAGGTGGCGTAGATCAGCAAATTGTCGGAGAACGCCACCAAGTCGCCATCCAGCGCGGCTTTCAAGGTTTGGTAACCATCCTCGTCGGCATTGAAAGACAAGTCGTCGCAATACAAAATGAAGCGTTCTACCCGACCCTGCACCAAGCTAATGATGAGCGGTAGATCGACCAGACCTTGCTTGTCTATCTGTATGACGCGCAAGCCTTGTACTGCATATTCGTTGAGCAGCGCTTTGACCAAGGAAGATTTTCCTGTGCCGCGTGCGCCAGACAGTAAGACATTGTTAGCGGTACCTCCTTCCACGAACTGTAACGTGTTCTGCTGGATGCGTTGCTTCTGATTCTCTATACCCGACAAGTCTAAGAGTTTGATGCGTTGAAAGTTTGCTACGGGATTGAGCACGCGTTGTTTGTGGTCCCAGCGGAATGCACTCGCTGCCTCCCAATCGGGTGCAGGCGGTGTGGCAGAGGGAAGCATCTTTTCCAAGCGAGCGAGTAGCTCGTGGGCATGGCTGATCAGGCCGGAGAATTCTGTATTGGTCATGGTTGAACTTTACCTTATCTATCCCACAAAAAACAAAACCCGCCGTAGCGGGTCTTGAGTGTCACGCCGGAGTTTGAATTAAACGCCCATGCAGACTGTGTAAACGGCTGCATCGTCGATTATGACGCCCACACTACCTGTCAGTGTCGCCGCCTTCATTGGTGTGCCGGCTACAGTCGCAGTGCCAGACATCATGGCGCCCGTATCAGGATTGCCATCATCCAATTGGATATCCATTTGCTTCGCGAACTTCCCTAGAATATTGGGTGAGCAAATGATGTAAGTACCGCGAATTGCTGCTGTAGCTGCTTGGTTGGTTATGGGTGTTGCAGTAAGGCTCGTTGTGCCACTTTGAATGCCGATTTGCCCCCCAGCTGCATTGACTGGTAAATAGTCCGCAGCACCTATGGTTGAAGAACCAGAAGTCAGGCCGGCCAGACGTACATGAAGCCAAAACAAATATGACTCATCTGTTTGAGTTGTACTGTTCCAGTTGCCGTCAATCAAACCATTTCCAGCGGTGGTGTTGGTTGATGGAACTGGGCATGTACCGCCTGGACAGCCTGTTGTTGGTAGTGCTGCACCCAAATGAATATCAGCTAAGCGATCATCACCAGGCAATGCTTTGTATTTGTCTTGGTAGCCATAGATAAAGACTGGGATGTTGCGGAAATCAGTGGCTAGATTCTTGACCTTGGCGCTGTTGATGAGTTCTTGACCTTTAAGCACGCCGCCTAGCAGCAAGCCTATGATCACCAAAACGATGGCGATTTCGATTAAGGTAAAACCTGATTGAGTGCGTTTCATGATGTATTCTCCTGATTATGTTTGTTTCGCCTAGTAAAAAGCAATTCGCGTGCCACAATCTGGAGTTGGTATAAATGCGCGATAGAGTTGATGTAATATATTATTAATACAATAGGTTGCGGATTTTCAATATGGGCGGGTAAGTCGCCAAATGCAGTTAGGGCGATGTCTGTAAGTGCGTTTGTTTGGAATGATTGACGGAATCTCAACAGTTAGGTGATGAAATGCTGACGCTAAAGATAGGCAATCGATTACGTACCGGGCGATGGGTGTTGATTGCAATGCTATTGGCTTTGCATGCCGTGTTGTTGGTTGGCGTGGAGAGCGTGTGGGCTCACCCATTGATGTTGGCGCATCTGGGTTTATTTCTAATCTGGCAGCCACTGTGGCGTGGCGATGGTCAGTTGAGTGCGTGGGCAATCGCACTGATTGCGATGCTGGCCTTAATGGTCTTGTTCGTCCTGAATTGGTGGGTGATGGCTTTTTGGCTGATTGGTCTATTCGGCTTGGTGGGTGGGCGCGTATTGGCGTATCGGTCTATCTGGGCGCGTATGTTCAGTCTGGTCAAGATGGTCTATCTCCTCACGCTGTTGTTACTCTGGGTAGTACCTAATCTTTTTGCCGCGCAAGACAGCATAGAGATAGGACGATTGTTGCTCATATATGTTTTGCCGGTGATGTTGCCGATTTTGATGTTCTTGCCGGCTGAGAATCCTGAGCCTGTGAGTGCGCAGAGCATAGACTTCTTCTACAGCCTGATGCTTTTTATGCTCCTGGCTTTAGTGGTGTTGGGCAGCTTGGCATTCATGACCTTGGCGCGTATCGACTATGTGGAGGCACTGTTGCGCACCCTTTTCTTGATGGGCCTCATCTTGCTGGCCTTGGGTGGTTTGTGGAATCCACTTTTTGGTTTCAATGGCTTGCAAGTTGTGTTCTCGCGCTATCTGTTGAATATTGGTACGCCATTTGAAAACTGGCTCCTACGACTCGCTGATGCTGCCCAGCACTCACCGAATGCGGAAAGTTATTTGACGACAGCCACGGCCTTGCTGGCCGACCTGCACTGGATGTCAGGTTTGTCATGGCAAACGCCTGAAAAGGCGGGGCAGTTGGGCGTGTTCAGTCCGCATGCTGTAGTGCTGAATGAGGCTGATTTGCGTTTGACTGTTTATGCCAAACACGCCTTAAGCCCGACAGTATTGCTGCATGTGCACTTACTCAGTCAATTGGTGGGCTATTTCTATCAAGCCAAGGTGCGTGAGCAAAGTTTGCGTGACATCACGCGCATGCAGGCGGTGTATGAGACGGGGTCACGCTTGACCCATGACCTCAAGAACATGGTGCAGTCCTTACTCACGCTGACGGCCATCGCGCAAACGAGTGGTGAGCGGGCTCAACAGTTGCTGCAGCAGCAACTGCCGTCGCTGACGCAGCGCATAGAACAGACTTTAAGTAAATTGCAGCTCAACCAAGAGGGTGATGATGATGCATCTATGCTGGCACTTTCTGTGTGGTGGGACGGCTTGCGACAGCGCAATCAGCATCTACAGATAGTTTGGCAGGCCCCATCACGCTTGCCCGATATCAAAGTGCCATCCGGCTTGTTTGATTGTGTGTTGGATAACTTACTGGATAACGCATTGCGTAAGCGCCAGTCCGAACCTGATCTCAATGTGGGCGTGGAGATTAGCTACGATAAAGGACTCGTCATAAGGGTGTGTGATAGCGGTAGCGTCATTCCGCAAGCTAGCCTGCCGTACCTACTGCGTACAGTCGTACATTCACAGCAAGGTTTGGGTATAGGTCTGTACCAAGCTGCGAAATGGGCAGAACAACTGGGCTATCGTTTGAGCTTGAAAGAGAATCAGGACGGCAAGGTGTGCTTCGAACTGGTAGTAAGCAGTAAGACGTAAGCAGTGCGAGGGGTCTTGATTTAGCTTACGTCTTCCCACTTAAGTCTTACGACTGTCTTTCCCCCTTGTTGCAAAAATACAACACATAGTCAAATTACTTTTGACACCTACTTGCGCGCTTCTATAGAGTGCGTACCCAGTGCTGGTAGGGAGGTCTTATTGGCACAGAAAAAGTAACTCTAGATAATTTCAATTCTGAGGAAAACATAATGAAGAAAATCGTTCTCTCACTGGCAGGCGTTATGGCTGCTGTAGCATTTGCTCCTGAAGCTTCTGCTGTTCCTGTGTTTGCTCGTCAAACAGGTATGGCTTGCTCTGCATGTCACTTCCAACACTTCCCATTGCTGAACGGCTTTGGTCGTGCATTCAAGTCCTCTGGTTTCACTATGATGGGCGCACAAGGTCGCGTTGAAGGCGAACATTTGGATATTCCTGATCGTCTGAACTTTGGTATTTTGACCACTATGCGTTACGAAAACGTATCTGGTTCTAACAATCCAACACGTTTCACACTTCCTTCTTTTGGTGGTGAGACAGCGATCTTCTTCGGTGGTCGTATCGCTGAATTCGCTGGTTTCTTGACTGAGATCGCAGGTGCTGCAAAATTGGCAATGTTGTTCCCGGTTGGTGACTACCGCGTTGGTTTCGTAACACACACCAGCACTGGTCAAGGCGCTGCTTACAGCTTCGAAACATTGAACACTGGCGCGGCTAACACGCACAAGTTGTCTGCATACAGCGGTTCTGCAACTGCTAACGGCGGCGCGGGTAACCACGTGAACGTTGTTTCAGCTTCTCAGTACTTGGGTACTAATATCGCTGCAACGGGCGCACAAGTTGTTGCGAACGGTTCTATGGGCTTCGTTAGCTTGGGTAAATGGGAGCCAGTTGGTGGTTCTCCATTAACACCTGGCGCTGGTGCTCCTGGCCTGAGCCTGACCTACGCACGTGCTGTATACACTATGGATCTGGCGGGTTTTGACGCTGGTTTCGGTATCCAGAACTTCGGCGGCTCTACAATGATCACTCCTGGTCTTATTCCTTTGACAGCAGGTCAGGCTTACCATGCAACAACAATCGATGCGCAGTTGCAAGGTGAAGTTGCTGAGATGCCAGCTGGCTTCTACGCTTCTTACGGTACAGCAGAAGCGACTACAGCTACTTTAAACAACGCGTTCAACTTGGGTGCTAAGACACGTTCATCTTTGAATCTGTCTGCTGAACTTGGCGTGATCCCTCACATCGCTACTGCTCAAATTGCATTCCGTTTTGGCCAATCAGGTCAAACAACAAACGGTCTGGCAACTGGCTCTGCTTTGAAGGATAACGCGATCATGTTGGGTGGTACTTACGAGTTGGCACAAAACGTTGAGTTGAGCCTGACCCACACGATGAACTCCGGTTCTCAGTGGAATTCAGTTGCTGGCGTAACACCAGCAGGCAAGACAGAAACTGGCTTGATGATGGAAGCATTGTTCTAATCCAAAATATCGGATCGCTTGTGTAGCTTGGTTTAGGGGTTTCATCGCCTAAGCCAACACGCTAAAGCAAAAAACAAAACAGGGGAGACTTCGGTCTCCCCTGTTTTTTTGCGCCTGCAATCAGCACGATAAGGGTCTGCTGTGGTAAGCTTCGCTGCCCTGTCTAATCGCTATACTTTTAAGTTCATGTCTGTCATCCCCGCTTTACTTGAGCAGTTGATACGTCCCGAGATTCGGGCCTTAAATGCTTATCATGTTCCGCCTAGTTCCGGCTGTATCAAGCTGGATGCGATGGAGAATCCTTATCTGCTACCACCTGCCTTGAGTGAGGAGATCGCCGCTTTGGTGAGCCATGCTGCTATCAATCGTTATCCAGATCCCAATCCGCATTCTTTGAAGCAACAGATACGCACTTTGCTAGCGCTAGAGTCTGGCATGGAGGTGTTATTGGGGAATGGCTCGGATGAGTTGATACAATTATTGGCCATGGCGGTAAATAAGCCCGGTGCAAGTATGCTGGGTGTCGAACCCTCGTTTGTGATGTACAAGATGATCGCGACGTTTTTGGGGATGCCTTATGTGGGCGTGACGCTAAAGCCGGACTTTTCTTTAGATATGCCCGCTATGCTGGCAACGATAGCGCGTGAACAGCCTGCGCTGATTTTTTTAGCCTATCCCAATAATCCCACTGGCAATGCCTTTGACGCACAAGATATCGAAAAGATTGTCTCGGTCGCTCGGGGTTTGGTGGTGGTGGATGAGGCGTATTACGCCTTCGCTGAAGATAGCTTCATCTCGCGCTTATCTCAATACCCCAATCTGTTGGTGATGCGGACCTTCTCCAAGTTGGGTATGGCAGGATTGCGTTTGGGTTTTTTGGCGGGTAGCGCGCTGTGGTTGGATGAGCTAGAAAAGCTGCGTTTGCCGTATAATGTCGGTGTTTTGCCTCAATTGGTGGCAGGGAAGTTATTGGAGCATCATGATGTGTTGTTGGCGCAAGCCGAACAGATCAAGCAAGACCGCAGCAAGTTAGCGCAGGCCTTGGCTGAGATTCCGGGTGTGCAGGTCTACCCCAGTGCGGCGAACTTCTTGTTGATGCGCGTAGCGCGTGCCAAAGAGATATTCGAGGGTTTGAAGCAGCGCGGTGTGTTGATCAAAAATCTGCACGGTAGCCATCCGATGTTGCAAGATTGTTTGCGTGTCACCGTAGGTACGCCTGCTGAAAACGAGCGGTTTATACAAGCATTCAAAGAATGCTTGTAAGCGAGTTTCGGTGGAGGCTAACCTTTAGGTTATGCCATAACCAAAACCAAGCAAAGCGCATTCAAAGAGTGCTTGTAAGCGAGTTTCGGCGGAGGCTAACCTTTAGGTTATGCCGTAACCAAAACCAAGCAAAGCGCATTTAAAAGAATGCTTGTAAGCGAGTTTCGGTGGAGGCTAAGCTTTAGGTTATGCCGTAACCAAAATGGAGCGTTTTTAAAGGCGTTCAAAGAATACCTGTAAGGAATAAGCAGTCGCAGGCAAGCCAGCTCCTACAGAATCGAGGGAGTGTAGGAGCGGCTTCAGCCGCGAATGGATTTAATCAGTGCTTCTTTATCCCCCCAGCAGAGGGTATTCATAGGTGCAAAAACATTAACTAACTCGCATAGGGCGAAATCATGCGTAGCACAAGCGTTAAAAGAAATACTTTGGAAACCCAGATTAGCGTAGAGCTGAATTTGGATGGCACGGGTAAGACCAAGTTTGAGACTGGCTTGCCTTTTCTTGATCACATGCTGGATCAGATTGCCAGACACGGGCTGTTGGATATCTCCATCATCGCCAAGGGCGACTTGCATATCGATGCGCATCATACGGTGGAAGATATCGGCATCACTTTGGGGCTAGCGTTCAATCAGGCGGTAGGTGATAAGAAGGGCTTGTGCCGTTATGGCCATGCTTATGTGCCTTTGGATGAGGCCTTGTCACGCGTGGTATTGGATCTGTCCGGGCGTCCTGGTTTGGTGTTCAATTGCGACTTCGTGCGCGGTGCCATAGGTCAGTTTGATGTGGATCTGTTTCATGAGTTCTTCCAAGGCTTTGTCAATCATGCTTTGGTGACATTGCATATCGACAATCTTGCCGGTAGTAATGCACATCATCAAGCCGAGACTATCTTTAAGGCTTTCGGTCGCGCGATGCGCATGGCGCTGGAGCAAGATCCACGCATGGCGGGCATGATGCCTTCGACTAAAGGTTCCTTGTAATTTATAGAGGCGCTCAAATGATAGCAATCGTAGATTACGGCATGGGCAACCTGCGCTCGGTCGAGCAGGCTGTGCGCAATGTCGCTCCCGATGCCAACGTTATCGTAACTGATGATGCTAAGGTCGTCGCGAGTGCGTCACGGGTTATCTTCCCTGGTCAGGGCGCGATGCCGGACTGCATGCGCGAGTTGGATGCGCGTGATCTGCGTGTTGCGGTGCTGGAGGCGGCACGCAACAAGCCCTTTTTGGGCATCTGCATCGGTTTGCAAATGTTATTCGAGCATAGTGCAGAAGGCGATGTTGCTGGACTGGGCTTGTTGCGTGGCAAGGTGTTGCGTTTCGAGCATGGCCTGAAGGATGCGCAAGGCGGTCGTTTAAAGGTGCCGCACATGGGCTGGAATCGCGTACATCAAGTCATGCCGGAGCATGCGATGTGGCAAGGTATAGCGCAAGACACGCGTTTCTATTATGTGCACAGCTATTACGTGAGTCCCGAGCAGTCGAGCTTGATACAAGCCACCAGTGATTACCCTACACCTTTCGTGTGTGCGGTCGCTGAGGCTAATTTGTTCGCGGTACAATTTCACCCAGAGAAAAGCCACGCAGCGGGCTTGCAGTTGCTACAAAATTTTACTAAATGGAACCCTTAATTACTTACGTACTGCCATGCTAATTATTCCTGCGATTGATTTAAAAGACGGTCATTGTGTGCGCCTGAAACAAGGTTTGATGGAAGATGCCACAGTGTTTTCAGAAGACCCAGCAGCAACAGCCTTGCACTGGTTGGATCAAGGTGCGCGCCGCTTGCACTTGGTCGACCTGAACGGTGCTTTTGCCGGCACCCCAAAGAATGCCAGCGCGGTAAAAAGTATCATCGAAGCCGTGGGCTTGGATGTGCCAGTGCAATTGGGCGGCGGTATCCGCGACTTGGCGACCATAGAGCGTTATCTGGATCTGGGCGTGACGTACATCATTATTGGTACAGCTGCGGTCAAAGTGCCTGGCTTCCTGCATGAGGCTTGTGATGCATTTCCTGGCCACATCATGGTGGGCTTGGATGCTAAGGCTGGCAAGGTGGCAGTGGACGGCTGGTCAAAGCTGACGGGTCATGATGTCGGTGATCTGGCTAAGCGCTTTGAAGGTTATGGCGTGGAAGCCATCATCTACACAGACATAGGCCGCGATGGCATGTTGTCCGGCGTCAATATCCCCGCAACTGTCGAGTTGGCTAAACCGCTACGCGTGCCTGTTATCGCCAGTGGTGGCATCACTAATCTGGATGATGTGCGCGCCCTGTGTGCCGTGCAGAGCGAAGGTATCACCGGTGCGATCACGGGTCGTGCGATCTATGAAGGTTCATTGGATCTCCGTGAGGCGCAGGCTTTGGCGGACGAACTGAGTCCGAAAATCTAATGCTCGCAAAACGTATTATTCCCTGTCTAGATGTCACTGCGGGTCGCGTCGTCAAAGGCGTGAGCTTTGTAGAGTTGCGTGACGCTGGTGATCCTGTCGAGATCGCCAAAAAATATGACGATCAGGGCGCCGACGAACTGACCTTCTTGGATATTACCGCCAGTTCTGACGATAGAGGCATCATCTTCCGCATCATCGAACAAGTCGCCTCCCAAGTGTTTATTCCGCTGACTGTGGGCGGGGGGGTGCGCGAGGTGCAAGACGTACGTAATCTGCTCAATGCGGGTGCGGACAAAGTGAGTATCAATACTTCAGCAGTGGTGAATCCGCAATTGGTTGCGGATGCGGCGAGTCGTTATGGTTCGCAGTGCATTGTGGTGGCGATAGACGCGAAACAAGTCGCACCGGGTCGCTGGGAGGTGTTCACTCACGGTGGTCGCAAGGCTACAGGCTTAGATGTAGTGGCTTGGGCCACCAAAATGCAGCAACTGGGGGCAGGCGAGATATTGCTCACCAGCATGGATAGGGATGGACAGAAAAACGGATTTGACTTGGCGCTCACGCGTGCAGTGACGGATGCTTTGGAGATCCCTGTAATAGCAAGTGGTGGTGTCGGTAATCTGCAGCATCTAGCCGACGGTGTGCAACAAGGCGGAGCCGATGCGGTATTGGCCGCAAGCATCTTCCATTTCGGCGAATATACCGTGGCTCAAGCCAAACACTTCATGGCTGAACGGGGTATAGAGGTGCGATTATGAGTGACGTCTGGTTGAATAAGATCAATTGGTCGAGTGATGGACTGATACCGGCAATCGCTCAAGATGCCAAATCGGGGCGTGTCTTGATGGTGGCTTGGATGAATCGTGAAGCCTTGCGTCTGACATGGCAAAAACAACAAGCGGTTTACTGGTCACGTTCACGCAAGAAGTTGTGGCATAAAGGGGAGGAATCCGGCCATTTCCAGATTGTTAAAGAGATCCGTATGGACTGTGATGCTGATGTCGTGTTGTTGCAAATCGAGCAACAAGGCGGCATCGCTTGCCATACTGGTCGTGAGAGTTGTTTTTTCAGTAAGTTGGAGAATGGGGTGTGGCGCGAAGTTGATGCGGTCGTTAAAAATCCTGATGAGATATATAAAAAATGATTCCAATTCTATTTCATCGGTGAAACTGTGTTGACTTCCTCGCTCACGCCTAGTCGTGACAACTGCACTGCCAGCGTCGTTCGCTCGTCGCCGCCTTGCTTGACCTTAGAAATAGAACTGGAATAGTAATGATGAATGATGTTTTGCAAAGATTGACTGAGACTTTGGAGGCGCGCAAGCAAGCTGCGCCAGATACCTCGTATGTCGCCAAATTATTTAGCAAGGGTGAGGATGCCATCCTTAAGAAAGTCGGTGAGGAAGCGACGGAGGTGATTCTAGCGAGCAAGGGCGGCGACAAGACGCAACTGGTCTATGAAGCTGCTGATCTTTGGTTTCATACCCTAGTATTGTTGGCACACCATGGTTTGAGTGCACAGGATGTACTGAACGAATTGGCACGACGTGAAGGTTTGTCGGGTATCGTCGAGAAGAATAGCCGACCTGAGGAGTAAATATGAGCGACTGTCTGTTTTGCAAGATCTCACGTGGCGAAATCCCTAGCCGCAAGGTCTATGAGGATGATGAGGTTTACGCCTTTCACGACATCCATCCAGTCGCACCCGTACACTTCATGTTGATACCCAAATTGCATCTGGACTCACTTGCTCATGCCGAGGAGGAGCATGCGGCACTGTTGGGTAAGATGATGACGCTGGCGCCACGATTGGCGGCCGAACAGGGCCTGAGCAATGGCTTCAGAACTGTCATCAATACCGGTAAGGGTGGTGGGCAGGAAGTGTTTCATTTACATATACACATCATGGGCGGTGGCAACATACCGCCCATGGTAAAAGGGCATCCCTAAAAATCCAAACTCCGTTGTAATACGGCGTTGTTCACAAAAAAGACTTCTTACATATTTGTTATATGCTGCGTCATCATTTTTTGCTCACGCCTTGTCTTACTTAGGATTTTGAATTTTTCGAGACACCCTTAAGCGTGACTAGTTAGTTTTTCGAGACACCCTTAAACGGGATTAATTATTTTTAGGAGAGCATCATGGGTTCATTCAGCATTTGGCATTGGTTGATTGTATTGTTGGTCGTCGTAATGATTTTCGGTACAAAAAAATTGCGCAATCTCGGTAGCGACCTAGGCGGTGCCGTCAAAGGTTTCAAAGAGGGCATGAAGAGCGAAAGCGATTCGTCTCCACAATTGAAAGAAGGTGGAGAGACTATAGAAGGTGAAGTGAAGGATAAGAACTCCACGCGTTCCTGAGCACAGCAGTAACAGCCCCTGATGTTTGAGATAGGTTTCTCCGAACTGGTGATGATCCTGGTGGTGGCACTCGTGGTCGTCGGGCCTGAGCGTCTACCCAAAGTGGCGCGCACGCTCGGTTTGCTATGGGGCCGTGCGCAGCGCTATGTCAATGGCGTCAAAGCGGACATTGAGCGCGATATGGCGATGGATGAGTTGCGGCAGTTAAAGGCGAAGATACAGGCTGAAGCAGCGTCAGCTCAACAGTCGGTCAAGCAGCTCGATCAGAATATCAATGAGCAAGTGCGGCAACTCAATGTCGCCGTCGCTCAACCGATCAAAGAGATCAAACAACAGGCGCAACTCCCGTTGCAAACTGGAGAATCAGAAAATGCGCAGCAAGTTAGTAAGCCTTGAGATATCTGACTGTAGGTTTCCCATGTATTGCCGAATGCCTAGCCATGGTCGTATTCAAGATGTTGTGCAGTTCGAGTGCTATGCAAATAGTGTTGTGAATTTATGAGCGATACGACAGGTAAGGAAAAGACCACTACAGAGGCATTCGTTGCGCATTTGATTGAGCTGCGTACACGTTTGCTGCACTCTGTCGTTGCCCTATTGCTAGTCTTTGTCGCGCTGTTTCCTTGGGCGGCCGACTTATACACATGGTTGGCTCATCCGCTTTTGGCGAAGCTACCCAAGGGCGCTCAGATGATTGCCACCGATGTCACTACCCCATTTTTCGTGCCGCTTAAAGTAGCGATGATGGCCTCATTCCTGATCGCTTTGCCCTACATCCTTTATCAAATTTGGAGATTCGTCGCGCCGGGTTTGTACGCACATGAGAAGCGGCTGGTGTGGCCACTTATTATCGCTAGTACATTGCTGTTCTTTTGCGGTATGTCATTCGCTTACTTCATCGTGTTCCCGATTGTGTTCGGTTTTATCACGGCGAGTGCACCGCAGGGTGTGGCGGTCATGACAGATATCGATAAGTATCTCAGTTTCGTATTGGGCATGTTCATCGCGTTCGGTATCACATTCCAAGTCCCCATTGCCGTTGTGATACTGGTGCGTATGGGTGTTGTCACGGTGGAGAAATTGCGCGACATACGTCGTTATGTGATTGTCGGTGCCTTTGTTGTTGGGGCTATCTTCACGCCGCCTGATGTCGTCTCGCAATTTATGTTGGCGATGCCATTATGGCTGTTGTACGAGGTAGGGATATTGGTTGCCAGTACGATAAAAGTTAAGCCATCAGATGCATGATGACGGTTGACCCGTCCTAAACTAGGTTGACAGTAAAACTGTTGTTTTTAACCTTATTCAGGTAAGTAGCTAAAGACGCCTGGTGGACTGCATCAGGCGTTTTGTATTTTAGCGCCAGATGCGGGCGTTCATGGTTGTAGATGTGGATAGACTCCTTAATCATCTTTGTCGCTTCTGCCAAGTTCTTCGGTGTCTGTAGCAGAAACTCATTCTTCAGAATTCCATTTATCCTTTCAGCCAATGCGTTCTGATAACAGTCATATCCATCAGTCATTGAGCACGTGATCTGATGTTTCTCATGGATCTGTTGGTAGAAGTTGGCGCAATACTGTATCCCTCTATCAGAGTGATGGATCAACCGAGCATCAGTCTTGCGGTCTTTGATCGCCATCTTCAGTGCCATACTTACTGCTTCTGTTTGTAGGCTGTCATGCACGTGATATCCCAAGATGCGCCTCGAGTAAGCATCCGTGATCAGGCTTAGGTAGACGAACTTCTCATGGGTCGGAACGTAGGTGATATCTGCTACCCAAACTTCCTCCGGTCTACTTACAATGACTTTGTTCGGCCCATCCTTAAGTAGGTTGGGATGCTTGTGGAAGCGGTGATGGCTATTCGTCGTCTTGTGATAAGCGCGCCTTGTCGGGACGAGTAGACGTGCTTCCCTTAATACGTCAAACAGGCCGTCTCGACCTAGCTTGATGCCACAATCCGCAAATGACCCGCGCAAGAGGTAATGCAGCTTGCGGGTGCCTATCCTTGGCTGCTGCAACCGCCTTTGTTGTACCAGTCCAACCACCATATCTGCTTGCTCAAGTTGTTGTTGCGCACTGCTTAGTTGCTTGTAATACGCTTGTCTGCTAATGCCGTAATGGCGGCAGGCTGCCGAGATGCTCAAGCTTTCAACTTTACCTTGCTCGATGACCCGCCTAAAGGCTTTTTTGGGATACGAATCCCATACTCGTCCCTGATTACATCAAGCATGGCTTCGAACAGACGTGCTTTCTGATGGGCGTCCTTGAGTTGAACTTCTAGTTCCTTGATTCGTTGATCTGGCGTCTGGGGTAACGTTGAATCATTCATTTGGCTATCCTTGTGCAGGATGGGGGAGTGATGATGCCAGTCTAACCGACCATGCTTGCGCAACCAAATCAATACGGTCGATTGACCCTGTATGCCATAGCGATGTTGAGCCTGTTTGTAGGTCATCTCGCCTTTTTCTACTTGATCAACCACGCTTAATTTAAAGGCTAGCGTGTAGTCGCGTTGACTCCTTCTTTCCCTTGCTTCCATTTGACACTCCTTTCGTCATTACAAAAAGTGTCAACTTATTTTATGACTTAGCGATTAGGAGCGGGGCGCTTAGCGACTTTGATATGCAAAGTCTGTTTGTTTGAATTGCGCATAACAGCAACAGAGATAGTCTTACCGGGCGGAATATTGGCGATAGTCTCTAGCATTGCGGACCATTGGTTGATTGTTTGGTCTTCGATGGAGAGCAGTATGTCGCCTGTCTTCATACCCGCATGGTCAGCAGGACTGCCTTTTATAATCTCGCTAATCAGTACCCCTTTGGCATCACCAAGCTTGAACGACTCCGCGAGCTCGGGGGTGAGTTCTTGTACGCCGGCACCTATCCAACCGCGTGTCACAGAGCCGTGTTGAATGATCTGCTCCATGGTCTTCTTGGCGGTACTGATAGGAATGGCGAAACCAATACCGAGTGAGCCGCCATTAGGGGAATAGATCGCGCTATTGATGCCTATCAAATTACCACTGGCATCAACTAAGGCGCCACCTGAATTGCCAGGATTGATCGCTGCATCAGTCTGAATGAAATTCTCAAAGGTATTGAGACCCAGATGGTCACGCTTCAATGCACTGATGATGCCCATGGTGACAGTCTCACCTACACCAAATGGATTGCCGATGGCGAGAACTACATCTCCTATGTGTGCTTGGTCTATAGGCGCAAAAGTGATGGCTGTCAGCATGCCTGGTAGATCAATTTTGATTACAGCTAGATCTGTTTCGGGGTCGGAGCCTATGACGTGAGCGCTAGCCTTGCGGCCATCCGCGAGAGCAACCTCGATCTGGTCGGCAGCTTCGACAACATGATGATTTGTGATGATGTAGCCGTCTGGGCTTACGATCACGCCTGAGCCTAAGCTGGAGCTGCTCTGGGGTTCTTCATCTCCTTGGTCATCAAAGAAGAATTTGAAACGTGGGTCATCTTTGAATGGGTTGCTAGGCGCTTTGACATCAGTTCTCGTGAAGATGTTGACAACGGCTGGCATGGCTTTTTGAGCCGCCTTACTCAGACTCATCAACTGTGGCTGTGGTTCGGCAGCAGTTGGAGAGCTTTCATACAGGGTAACCACGCCATTGCGCGCAGCATTAGGCAACAACTCGGGCTTGAGTGTGTGGATGATGAATAGTAGTGCCAAACCGATCGTGACCGTTTGGGTGAACAAGAGCCAGTGTTTACGCATGATATGATGAAATGGACCGAAACAATTATTAAGGATATATGTATGCGCCTATCCGAACTGCGCGATTATAACGCAAGCTTCTTACAAACTAATTTATACAAAGATTACTGTCCGAATGGTGTGCAGATAGAAGGGCGAGAGGAAGTTTTGCGGATTGCGACTGCAGTCACCGCATCGCAAGAAGTGATCGATGCAGCGATTGCATGGAAGGCAGATGCACTTCTAGTCCATCATGGCTATTTCTGGCGGAACGAGGATGCAAGCATCGTGGGTATCAAGAAGCGGCGCATAGCAGCGTTGTTGGTCAATGAGATGAGTCTGTTAGCCTATCATTTACCGCTGGATGCACATGAGCGACTGGGTAATAACGCACAGTTGGCGGAAAGGCTGGGCATCAGGACGATTGAGAGATGCGGTGAGCAGAATTTACTCAATGTGGGCGAGATTGCTGTGCCACTCAATGCAGATGAATTTGCAGCGGAGATTCAATTAAAACTAGGGAGATCTCCTCAGGTCATATTAGGTGATGGGCGATCAATTAGGCGTGTAGCTTGGTGCACAGGGGGTGCGCAAGGGTATTTTGAGCAGGCTATCTTACTTGGAGTTGATGCCTATATCACCGGTGAGATTTCAGAACAGAGCTATCATTTGGCGCGGGAAAGTGGTGTAGCTTTTATTGCGGCGGGGCACCATGCGACCGAGCAATTTGGAATACAAGCTCTCGGTCAGCATCTTTCGGAAAGATTTGGGCTGCAGCACCAATTTTTTGATCAGGCTAACCCAGTTTGAGTGCGCTTAAAGTTAAGCGCGTTTAGTACGTAATTGATCTAGAGAAATCTTCATGCTACGTGGTGCAGCTCGGAGTGCTAGATTGGCTTGATCGATTTGCAAACGATGGTTCAATAATACCTTATCCAAGATTGCCACTATCTCAGCAAAAACCAATTCTGGACTTGAGTTAAAGCGTAGCAGGAAAGCTCTACTTCTGGGGTGGATAGGCAGCCACTGCCAAGCTAGAAAGGATTCATTACTTTTAAAGCCAGCTGCATTGAGGCTTTCACGAAGTTCACTGACCGCTGGAAGCGACAAATGATCGGGCGTAGGAGTGCCGCTCCACATCAATCCAAAGTAGATCTGCAATCCCTTCCCGAGATTTTGTTGCTCCATCATGGGTCTTATATAAAGCGGCTGATCCGTATTCAGCAAGCAATTGAAGCCTACTAGGCTACCTTCTGCATTCTTATCTTCGGTGGTCGCGATACGCCAGGCTAAATCATGCGCAATCATGTGCTTCCCGACACGCTCCATCAATTCATACCAAAAGCGGGTGTTGAGTTGCTCGCGTATTTGATCGGTTTGCTCGGCGACAGATAGTGCTAAGGGTAGATTCTCAGGTTGAGCAAAAAAATCCAGAACGGCTTGTTCTTCTTTCATTATGGTTAGAGTCCTAAAAAGGTAATATTGAATCTATATAAGCAAATAATGTATCTAAGTGTGCCCAATGGGTTTTTTAAAGGGATAGTGAAGAAATTGGGTAACAGGTGTTGACATTGTTTTTTAGAGTCGACATTATTCGCCCCGTGTCGCAGTATTGAACTTTACTGTATGTAATAGAAATCAAGATAATAATTATTACGCGACACGTCGCAGCGAAAATAATCCGTTCTACTTATATATCACGTCAATTCCAATTTGATGTGGGTTAAATTGTTTGTTGGGGGAGCCACTAACGATGCACCGCTTTATTCGTCTTTCTATCTTGTTGATGGGTTTGTTTGCTGCCAGCAGCAGTTATTCCGCTGATGTGCAACTTGCACCCTTGACTACCGCCGATGATTTGGGACCCGCCATTGAGCAGCCCATTGAATTTCCTCATAACCGTCACGCCGGTCTGCGCAATCCTAATGATCCTAGCAATAGCGACCCTCTCAAGGGTGGCATGGAGATCAATTGCATGTATTGCCATACATATGCGCGTCGTGATTCGGTAGCGGGTATTCCGCCAATACAGAAATGTATCGGCTGTCATCAAAACATTGAATCAGTGCGTGAAACACCGCGTATCAAGAAACTCTTCGAATACTGGGAGGCTAAGAAAGCCATTCCTTGGAAGAAGGTTCATGATTTGCCGGATTTCGTGCGCTTCAATCATGAGCGTCACATCAAGCGTTTCGTATTCCAGCAGAATCGTCCGGTTCAAGAGGTTTGCGGTGCATGTCACGGTGATGTAAAAACGATGACAGTCGCGCGCCGCCAAAAATCATTGGCGATGGGCTGGTGTATGTCTTGTCACGAAAAAGATCACCCTGTCACGGCTTCCGGTAACGGTTCTCTGATCGATGCGGAAGGTAGGCCTTCTTCTATGGGATCATTGGCTGCAAACGGCGTATCGATCGGCAGTCAGGCGTATTGGTATGGCTTCAAAAAGCCTGCTGCGAATGCGGCTGGTGTTGAGGTGGCCAAGGGCCCCAATGATTGTTCGTCGTGCCATTACTAAGTTAATGCGTACGCGTTTAGAGAATTTTTCTGTGAGGTTGTGAAGATGGACAACAATTTTGATCGACGTGATTTTCTGAAGGTGTTGGGCTGGGGGGGCGCTGCTGTAGCGTTGTCTGGCTGCGGTAATACATCTGTGGAAGATGGTAAAGAAACAGTGGTCTCATACGTTGAGGCTGCAGACTATGTGATGCCTGGCATCTCCGTATACTTCAATTCGACATGCGCGCAGTGCGATGCGGGTTGTAGTATCACTGGCCGAGTGCGTGAAGGTCGTGTGCTGAAGTTGGAAGGTAACCCTGACTCCGTAATCAATCGCGGCAAGATGTGTGGTCTGGGTCAAGCGGGTGTACAGCATCACTACAATCCAGATCGCATACGTGAGCCATTGCTACGTACGGGCTCTTCTGGTGAGACGATTACTTGGGATAAGGCGTATGCACTGATCGCCGAGAAGCTCAATGGCGTAAGTGGTGATCAGATTGATTTCCTGACTGGGACGGTCAGTGGTCACCTGAAAGCGTTGTTGGGGAATTATCTGGAGGCGTTGTCTAGTAAAAATCACTATGTGTACGAAGCGATATCACCCGCTGTGCAGCGTGCTGCGAATCTAAAGTCTTACGGCATGGAGATGCCTCGCTTCAGTATCAATAAGGCAAAAGTTGTGCTGTCTTTTGGTGCAGATTTCTTGGGCGCATGGGTATCTCCCGTACACTTCTCGCAGCAATATGCGGAGTTCCGCAAGGGCGTGGATGGTCAGCGTGGTGTGTTGGTGCAAGTTGAGTCCAAGATGACTTTGACTGGCGCAAATGCAGATCGTTGGTTGGTGGTTCGCCCTGGTACGGAAGGCATTTTGGCGTTGGGTATCATCAACGCGCTGGGTGTGGCGGGTCTTTCATTGCCAGCAAACGTTTCGGCTTTGGTTAAAGCATACGACAAAGAGCGCGTCAGCAAAGATACCGGTGTAAGCACTGAGAATCTGGTAAAGCTGGCTGCAATGCTGAAAGAGCGTTCACCTAGTTTGGTTCTGCTGGGTAGTGCTGGTGAGGGTTACGCTCACGGATCTCAGAATGCTGCTGCAATCAATTTGCTCAATCAAGTTCTGGGTAACGTAGGCAAGACCGTAGAGGCTTCTGCCGCTGTGCCATTCCCTCAGATTGCGCCTTCAATCGGTAATACTGCAGGTGTACGCTTCGTCAATAATCGTTTGTCTAGCGGTCAAACCAAGGTTCTGTTCACTTATGGCGTGAATCCTGTGTTCACTGCGCCGGCTGAGATGGGCTTCAAAGAGAATATGGCTAAGGCAAACTTCAGAGTTGCCTTTGCGCATTATCTTGATGAGACGGCTTTGCAAGCGGATTTGGTATTGCCTTTGGATTCGGCTCTGGAAGATTGGGGTACGCAAGTTGCAGAGTACCAGCCAGATGGTGTGCAGATCAGCGTGCAACAGCCATTGATGGAGAAGTTGCATCCAAATACACGCGGTATGGGTGACATACTGTTGGCATTGCTCAAGCAACGCAATCCTGAAACCTACAATGTGTTCGATGATTACTACGCGTATCTGCGTACTGCCTTGTTGAAAAATAAGCCGCAATTTGCCGATTCGGGCGCAGATGATGAAGTGTTTTGGAATGGTTTGCTGAGCGGCGGCATTATCAATGTCAGCGGTAATTTGAATAAGTTGAGCAATACAATTGCTGCAGGTATAAATCTGCCGTCGCCAGCTGAAAAAGACAGTAAGTATCCTTTCAACTTGATTCCTAGTGTTACGGCGCACTTGCGTGACGGACGCAATACGAATCAACCATGGTTGCAAGAGTCACCTGATCCATTGACTACCATCGTTTGGGACTCATGGGTTGAGATTCATCCTAAAAAGGCTGCTGAACTGGGTATCGTCGAAGGCGATATCTTGCAAGTGGAATCTAAGAATGGCTCTATAAAGGCTCAAGCCTATTTGTTCCCAGGCATACATCCCGATGCTATCTCTATCCCTCTGGGACGCGGTCATGAAGCGATGGGTCGTTATGCCAAGGGCTATGGTGTGAATCCATTCCAGATATTGGATCGTGTATTCGATCAGGAAACGGGTGAGTTGGCGATGCACGAAACTATGGTCAGCATCAGCAAAGTAGGTAAACGTGTGATTGTGGTTAAAGATGAAGGCGCAGCCGGTGGTCATCAGGATGGCAGAAGAATTGCTCTGTCTGTGACTAGCGATCAAGTCGATCTTTCTGAGGAGGTCTAAGCATGTCGGTAACTAACTTATTAGAAAATTGGGCGGAGTTCCGGCATACGCATCCGGTAGATGATGTGCCACACGACCCATACAAGTGGGCGATGAGTATCGATATGGATACTTGTACTGGCTGTAATGCATGCAGTGTGGCTTGCTACGCTGAAAACAATCTGCCGGTTGTCGGAAAAGATAAATATGAGCATGGCCAAGCCATGCACTGGATGCGTATTGAGCGTTATTGGCCAGAAGACGGTAGGGAGTTCCCTGATCAGGGTGCGCAATTCCTACCCATGATGTGCCAGCAGTGCGAAGCGGCTCCTTGCGAAACAGTTTGTCCTGTTGGTGCCACCAATCACACAGCTGATGGCTTGAATTCACAGGCTTACAATCGTTGTGTCGGTTCACGTTACTGTTCTGCTAACTGTCCGTTCAAAGTACGTTACTTCAACTGGTACGACTACCCAACTACTGAGAATGTATGGCCTGCTGAAATGACCATGCAATTGAATCCGGATATCACCTTGCGCGGCAAGGGCGTGATGGAGAAATGTACGTTCTGTGTACAGCGTATCCGTGCGGGTGAGCGTAGCGTCAAGAATGAAGGTCGTATCTTGCGTGATGGTGAAGTGCAGACAGCATGTCAGCAAGTTTGCCCAACTAATGCGATCACATTCGGTAACTTGGTAGATCCTGATTCCAAAGTGCATCAACAATGGAAAGCTCAGCGTGTTGAATTGACGGCTGATGAGCAGGAAAAAGACAAAGAAGAAGGTGGAAGCGACTTGCGCGGCTATCGCATCTTGGAAGAACTGCGTCCTTATCCTTCTGTGATGTATCTGGAACGCGTGCGCGAAAGCGCGATTTGATTCGCTACAACTTGTTTAGGGAATGACAATGAAAGATATTAACGAAGACATCGCCTGGGCCAAGATCAATACGGATGTGCTCAGGAGTTTGGAATCACCCCGCAAGTTGTACTGGGTGATCGTATTAGGCGCACTGGCTGTGTTTAGTGTTGCAGTGGGTTGTGAGGTGTATCAGTACAATATGGGTATGGGTGTTTCCAACCTGGATAATCCACATGTATGGGGTCTGTATATCGCGACCTTCATTTTCTGGATCGGTATGAGTCACTCTGGTACGTTATTGTCAGCGATCTTGCACCTGATGCATGCTGACTGGCGTAAGCCGATCTATCGCTTTGCTGAAGCGATGACGACTTTCTCCTTGATGACGGCTGGATTGTTCGTGATGGTGCACTTGGGTCGTTTGTGGCAGTTCTACTACTCACTTCCTTACCCTAATGATCGATCCCTGTGGCCTAACTTCCAGTCCCCGTTGTTATGGGATGCGATGGCGATCTTCACTTACCTGAGTTCTTCAGTGATCTTCTTGTTCGTGGGTATGATTCCTGACTTGGCGATCTGTCGTGACCACTTGCACGCTGGCTGGCGCAAGAAGTTGTACACCGTGTTGGCTTTGGGTTGGGAAGGTACAGATCGTCAATGGCGTAACTTCCGTGTGACCTATCTGACAGTGGCTTGTTTCCTGATCCCATTGGCGGTTTCGGTGCACTCTATCGTTGCGGGTGACTTTGCGATGTCTCAGCAACCTGGTTGGCACGTGACTTCTTTCCCTCCATATTTTGTGGCGGGTGCGTTGTACTCCGGTTGTGCAGCGATCATCACACTGTTCATCATCTTGCGTTACACCTTCAAATTTGAAGAGTACATGACGCTTGCAATTCTGAAGAAGACAGTGCGTTTGACGTTTGCGATTGCGATGGTTTGGACGTATCTGAACGCTGTTGAATTTGCTTCAGTATGGTATAGCCATGACATTGCCTCTAAGGAAGTACTGATTCAGAAGGCTACCGGACCCTACGCGATAGCTTGGTGGAGCATGATTTTCTGCGGCTCGGTCGTACCTTTGATATTGGCGTTCAAGCGATTCCAAACAAATATCCCTGTGTTGCTGGTGACTTCATTGTTGCTTAACTTGGGTATGTGGCTGGAGCGTTGGATGATTGTCGCGCCTACCTTCTCTCATGGCATCTATCCATGGACTTGGGATCATGACCAGTGGCCTTCATGGGTGCAGTGGGGCATGGTGTTCGGTAGCTTCGGTTGGTTCACGCTGTTATTCATGGTGTTCTGTAAGGTGTTCCCATCAGTCTCTATGTATGAAGTCAAAGAAATGGTTTATCACCGCACTCTGGCGAGCAAAAAACTCGAAGACTCCGGAATGCGAGAATCTGGAAAGGGAGCACACTAAATGAGCAAACGTCATTTACTGGCCGTCTTCAGCAATTTTCATGAAGCTGAAGCTGCGGTTACCGAGTTACGAAACACGTCCATCAAAGGGTTTGATTCCAATGATGACATGATAGTCAAGTCACCCATCGAGCATCCAGAAGTAGAAGAGTTCTTGGGCGACAAGCCTATCTATGTGCAGTGGTTCACATTGTTTGGCGCATTGATGGGCGGTTTGCTGGGTTTCTTCCTGATTTCTGGCGCACAAGCAAATTTTTATGCGCAGATTAAGGGTGGTAAGCCTATCGTTCCATTTCCACCCAATTTCGTACTGACATATGAGATGTTCATTTTGGGCGGCGTATACATCACAGTGTTGGGCTTCCTGATTTGTGCAGGTTTACCTGCTAAACGTTCTCCTTTGTACACTGCGAAGGTATCGGAAGATCAGATTGCCATATTGGTCAAAGCAGATGAAGAGTCTGCTGGCGTGTTGAAGGCCATATTTACTAAACACGAGGCATTGGAAATTCAAGAAGAGGCAGGGAAATGAAAAAGTTATCCTTAGCAGTAGCATTGTTACTTGTCCCGACATGGGCACAAGCTTGGCCGTGGTCAAATGATATGGCGAACACAATTAGCATCAAGCCTCAAGAGAGTGTCAACCCAGCTGAGCCAGGTATGCAGGTCTTTCCTAAGCGTTCTGTGCCAGTAAAAGGAACGACAGTATTCATCAAGGATCTGGAAGCTGCGCGTAATATGCACAATCCAGTGCCAGTTACTGATGCATCTGTAGCAGAGGGTGGCCGTTTGTTCACGATCTATTGCACACCTTGCCATGGCCAGTCCGGTACAGGAGATGGTTTGGTTGGAGCAAAACTGAGTTTGCAGCCTTGGAATCTGACTAACAGCAATGAGATGCACACTTGGGATCCTAAGGAATTTCCTGACGGTTATATCTTTGGTTATATGTCTATGGGTGGAGCAGTGATGCCTAGCTATGCGAACGATCTTTCAGTGACGGAACGTTGGCAGGTCGTTAACTATGTGCGTAAAGTCCTGCAAAAAGCTCCGCCTGTAACGGCTGCAGCTCAAGCGAAATAGGAGATAGCGAAAATGTTCGAATACAGTAATTGGGCAGTTCTGACAGTCAACTTTGTAGTTGTATTGTCGCTTGCGTTGAGCGGTGTTGCGTTGTGCTCAGTTCTACACTTAGTGAATGCAAAGTGGCGTTTTGAAGTACGTCATCTCGCAACCTCTTTATATGCCTTGTTCCCTTTGGCCTTCGTGCTGTTAATCGTGCTGTTGGTTGGCGGTGAGCACACTTTCCCATGGTGGAATAGTGAAGATCATGGTGAATATCACATGCCTGGCTGGTATCAACCTCACTGGTTGATAGCGCGTGAAGTGATCGGTATGTTGTTCATGATGGCTTTGTACTGGGTGTTCATCAAACGTCAGTCTGTGAGTGAACGTAGCCCTGAAGATGCATTGCGCTTCCATCATGTCGCTACATGGATTCCATTTTTCTTCGTGCTATACAGCACGATGGTCGCTTGGGATTTTGAAATGACTTTGGTCCCTCACTGGCATAGTGCGATCTACGGCTTGCAACAGTTCGTAAGCAATTTTGGTATGTTCTTGGCGTTCTTGGTAGTTTGGATTTATGTGTTGAATACACGTAAACGTCTGCTGCGCCCAGTCCCCACCAAAATCTACAACTACCTTGCGCAAATGCTGTTGGCATTCACGCTGCTATGGGTCTATACCTTCTACTCCCAGTATCTGACCATCTGGTATGGAAATATACCTGATGAGACAGACCGTGTATTTGGTATGCAAAATGGTGATTACACATTTATCTGGTGGTCGGTTTTGGCACTTAAGTTCGTGGTTCCCTTTGTTGCATTCTGCTTCCCAGCTCCGCGCCATAGCCCAGCTGCGATTAACGCAGTGGCGATAGGTATCATTATCGGCACAATATTTGAACGTTACGTTTGGATCGGTGGCGTAAATGGCACAGGTTCATATCCTATCGTTGCGACAGTAGTTGTTAGTGCCATCGTAGCGGGTATAGGTTACTACTCAGTACGTATTTTGATGCAACGTAACCAGTTAATCCGAGGTAAGTGGTAATGATGAGATTGTATTCGGGGACTAGTTGTCCTTATAGCCATCGTTGTCGTATCGTGTTGTTTGAAAAAGGCATGGACTTTGAGGTGATTGATGTGGACTTGCACAACAAGTCTGAAGATGTCGCCGCAATCAATCCCTATAACAAGGTACCAGTGCTGGTTGAACGAGATCTGATTCTTTACGAAGCGAACATCATTAATGAGTATATCGATGAGCGCTTCCCACATCCTCAGCTTATGCCGCCTGACCCTGTATTACGTGGGAGAACACGTTTGTTCTTGCATAGATTCGAGCAAGAGTTGTACGCTCATGTCGATGTGATCGAACAGGGTGTGCCTAAAGCCGCCGACAAGGCCAGAATTGCGATTCGTGACAACCTAACTCAGTTGTCTCAGATACTGACTAAACAGAAATTCTTGTTGGGTGACGAGTTCTCAATGTTAGATGTTGCAATTGCACCTTTGCTTTGGCGTTTAGACAAGTACGGCATACAAATGAGTAAAGATGCAGCCCCTATGATGAAATACGCTGAGCGTATTTTCTCCCGTCAGGGTTTCATCGATGCTTTGACTTCACCTGAAAGAGCGATGCGTAAGTGAGTGAGTTGTCCACCCGCCCTTATTTGATAAGGGCGATATATGAATGGTGTGTGGATAGCGCGTTGACCCCATACCTTGCAGTTAAGGTAGATGAACAGACTGAAGTACCGATTGCTTATGTGAAGGATGGCGAAATCGTCCTAAGCCTCAGCGTAAGTGCGGTACGAAATCTTGAGATGGGCAACGAGTACATCACGTGTTCGGGCCGTTTTGGTGGCTCACCCTTCAATCTGATTGTGCCTGTGGTTGCAGTGATCGGAATTTTTGCCAAGGAGACTGGTCAGGGATTGATATTTCAAACTGAAGATCAACTTCCTCCTGATGACGAGGTTGAAGGCGAAAAAAAACCAACACCTCAAAAGCCATTCCTAAAAATCGTGAAGTAAGCAGTAAATAAAAAGCCGCAGTTACTGCGGCTTTTTTACATTTCGATACAGCAAAATTAATTAGTTAGCGTAGTTTGCATTTTACTGAGTGCTTTTTGCTCAATTTGTCTAATGCGCTCAGCAGATACATTGAATTCAGCGGCCAATTCGTGCAGCGTTGATGCATGACTCTCATTCAGCCAACGTGCCTCGACGATACGTCTGCTACGATCATCTAGACTTGAAAGAGCATTAGCTAAACCAGTCGATTGAATTTGTTCTGCTTGATTAGCTTCCAAAATCCTTGATGGTTCGTGCTCAGCATTGTCTGCTAGATATTGTATAGGCGAATATGCCTCATCTGTTTCAGTACCATTGGACTCTAAAGCCAGCTCATGGCCTGCAAAGCGCGACTCCATATCAAGTACGTCGTGTTCTGAGACATTCAGCTGCTGAGCGATCTCGGTTACTTGTTGAGGTTTAAGCGGGTCCAGACCCTGCTTCAGACTACGCAAATTAAAGAAAAGTTTACGTTGTGATTTAGTCGTGGCAATTTTGACCATGCGCCAATTTTTGACCACGAACTCGTGTATCTCAGCCCGTATCCAGTGCAAAGCAAATGAAACTAAACGTACACCACGCTGCGGATCAAAGCGTTTGACCGCTTTCATCAAGCCAATATTGCCTTCCTGAATCAGGTCGGCTTGAGCCAGTCCGTAGCCCGCATAGCCACGGGCTACGCTGACGACGACACGGAGATGAGAGACGATCAGCTGACGGGCCGCATCAAGGTCGTTGTGTACATTCAAGCGGGTAGCCAATGAGAACTCCTCCTCGGCAGTAAGGATAGGGAAGCGATTGACTGCTTGTACATAACTTTCCAAGCTGCCTAAAGCGGATGGCATCTGAAAATTCATCATGCTGTTATTCATTTTGGAAATCTCCTTATGGGTATTTTAGCACTCTGTGGCTTTGAGTGCCAAATCCGGCTGTGGTTCTGCCACATTGAAAAATTATTCCTACCAATTAAAGTCGTAAATGAGTCATTAAAGTCGTAAATTAAAAATGGTATGAAAAATGACTAATCTCAATGGAAACAATGAACAAGAGTTGGTGGTGATTATGCAGAATCCGCTACTAGGTGCGCTCGGAGAGATTTGTAACCCAAAGTTACTATTTGAACAGCTTAAGCACCTACCTCAACTGCCGACAAACGTAAATCAAATGCCGTTTCACATTCGTCTACAACATCTGCAAACGCTTTGGGATTTATGTTTGCCCAGTAGTGAAGTGGAAAGGCTTTCGGCAAGCATAGACGCCATGATTCGCCGAAACTACAAATGCAATAACCCAATCAACCCAGAAACTTGGGGACTTCTCCATGGCGATGCCTCATCCAAGGTGAGAGAGTCTAATGAAACATCAAGCCTCAGCGTGATGGGAATCCCAGGTGTTGGTGAGCGTGAATGGATCGATAAAACTCTGTCAGGATACCCATTTCAAGTTCATAAACACAAATCATTTCCAAACATAGCATCGGAGCTTCATCAATTACTTTGGCTTCGTACTGCAGCTCCCATAAGTGGTAAGAAAGAAGACTTGGCTGCAAACCTAATGCGCGCATTCGACAGTGCATTGGGTACAAGTCAATTTACTCAAAGGGTGTCAGGAGATTTTCGTGATGGTGATGAAATGCTAGCTGAATGGCGCGCAGCGGCAAAATCTCATTTTCTTGGTGTCCTGTGGGTCGACAACGTAGAAAATTTTTTCCCACATACAAAAATGAGCAAAGGAAAAACCCGGAAGTCATCGATTGAATATGGAGGTACTAAAGGAAATGATGATGGATCAATTCAATCGCTATTGAACTTGGGTAGGGAGTGGCAAATGCCAGTCATATACTCAGGTACGCCAGCGGGCATAGCTAAGCTCATTGAGTGTATACAATCAGACAACCGATTTGGTGAATGCGAGCAACATGTAATAAATAGAATTAGCGATTTTAACGACGAGTATTTTGACAGCATTTTCTTCCCCACATTGTGCAAGTATCAATGGGTAAGCAAGCCCATGCCATGCACGTCAGAGTTAGCCAAATTGATCGTAGAGTTGTCTGGTGGTATTCAACATATCATGATTATGCTTTGGATTGCTGCACACAGAAATGCGTTTGAGAATGGGCGAGATGAGTTAACAGAAGCAGATTTTGTGAGGGCATCTGAAACATATTTGTCTCCACTAAATAATGCAGTGACCGCCATACGATCGCGTGACAAGAGAAAAATCGCATGGTTTGCAGACATGCTTCCTCCTAGTAGTCCCTTGTGGGGCGGCATAGCAGATAAAAAGACTGATGTTCAAAGCTAATCTGCACAACATGTTGGTGCTCCCCAAATTATTGCCAGATGAAAATCTGTATAGCTTGATTGCACGAATTTCACACTTGAATGGATTGCGGCACGCCGAGATTGCACGCATGCTTTTAGGTAATGCAAACTCGGTGACGATAATTGGATGTGAGGTAAATATCCGGCATTTCAGTGAAGTCACAAATGGGCTTTACGGATCCCCAAAAGAGATTATCGAAAACCTAACAGTAATGCCGTTGCTTTCACATTTAGGTGAGCCAAGTGTCGCAAAATTGAAGGAAGCAGCAGTAGGAGAAGTGCGACCTATGCTTTCAACTTTAGTGTTTGGAAGAAATAGAGGATTTCATTGGAAAGTGTGCAGTGAGTGCAGAGCACATGATTTAAAAACCTACGGAATTGCATATTGGCATCGAACACATCAAATCCCGTGCAACCTCTACTGCGTAGAGCATAAGCAACTGCTTGAACGGCTTAAAATAAAACATGTGTTGTTACATAATCATTTGTATTTACCATATGAACTCGCCGAGGATGTAACAAAAATCGGATTTGAGGAAAGTGTTCAAGGGGACAATATTTGTTTAGCTCTTTCTCAAATGGCTGTCGATGCAATTAGTAAGAGCATTGAACCCAATTCCGTACTAGCCATTCACACTGCATTCAAATTAAGATTGATCCAAAAAGGGCTGTTAACTCAAAAGCAAAAGCTATTGAGAATTAAGTTGATTGAAGAATTTAATGAGGCATTTGCCAGCGACGAATCATTGGCCGCATTGATGAGTCAATTGAACGTTAAGCACCCTAGTCAATTTTTGCTCGGAATAACCAATGAATATGCCAGTAGACCATTTGCAAGGTTGATTTTGGTCTACTGGTTGTTTAAAACTTGGGCTGCATTTACCGAGGCATGTCAGTGGCAAGAGGTGTTCTGTACCAACGCTGATAATGAGCGAGATAAAGCTTTTCAGCATTCGGAAAAAATTAGCAACCCATCAGAAAATATTGCGCTTAAGCAATATAGACAGAAATGTCTCGACTACAAGCGATCACATGAAATGCCTACAAGACTGGAGTTCTTGAAGACAGCCTATCGAGCCTTTCATTGGCTATTGCACAATGATAGAGATTGGTTGGATAGCGAGTTACCTATGCTGCCTACTGGTAAAGGACAACAAGATTTATTTGACTGAAGGGATTGCAAGGCTTTCAAAACTGTCAGACTGATGACGTTAAACCTGCTCATCATCATCTATAACTGGCATCGATACAGATGCCTTACCCATAGCCATTTCAATTAAGCCTAGTAATAGCAACTTACGCTCTTGATAGAATTCGTAGAAACTATCCACACGCAATAAACCTGCAGGGATTAAATGGCTTTCCAATATGGCGTCCATTTTTTCATCATCCAACAACACCTGCTTGTGATTCTGTAATTTATTCAGGTATTGAGATGGAGCTACACCGCCAATCATGCGGTTGGCTTTGTATGATATTGGGGTCTTGTTCACGATGGCGTT
Source organism: uncultured beta proteobacterium (assembly GCA_963740305.1). GTDB lineage: Bacteria > Pseudomonadota > Gammaproteobacteria > Burkholderiales > Gallionellaceae > Gallionella. The sequence goes on from CAVUDR010000010.1 coordinate 287,596, forward strand.
ATAGACCTTGCGAGGAATGCTCTGTTTTTCGCACCAATCTTGCGGGAAAATATGGTGAATATCAATCGCCACATCCTCTGCGTCTAATTCCCTAATATTGGCCTTCCAGAAAAAGTCTTCGGCGCCGCTTCTCAATACAAGGATGTTTATCCCTTTGTAAGCGGCACTCAGGCGAGAGGAAAGACGATCTAGGCGATCAGGTTGAAAAGTCGCATCTAGAATAGTGCGCGGTATCTCATCATCATTCTCAATCCACAGCAATAGTTCATCGACATCGTTTGCAACACGCGTCTCAACTGCGCCACCATACAGCTCACCCAAAACACCACACCAGTACCACTGAGTCAACTTGGCATGAATTCGTGGTTCAAGCCAGCGCTCCTTCAGCACAGAGAGCACTGAGGCTAGTGGCGCTAATTGTGTGCGATACGGCAAATCCAGAGGGCTAAGAAAACACTCTTTACGCAAAAATCTGGCTGCCAGCTTAAAACCGGCTTCAACTTCATCTGCCCATTTTTTATAAGCGTCTAAAGGCAAGGACAATATCGCCACTCGCTTTGCACTCACCGGTGAGATTTGCTTACCTGTCTTACCGGCAGCTATATCAGCTTGCCGACGTTCCAGGGTATACATCATCGTAATTGCCTGAAGGAAGTCTGTCGCCTCAACGCCACTCAACATTGGCTCCTTGCTCAGTCGACCTTGTCGCGACACAACCTGGCGTATGCTGCTACCAAACCAGTCATCCCTCATGTTATAGCCGTCTGCAGCATAACTGGCCGTAACCAACTCAAACACAGAGAGCGGAACGCCACCGGTATTCACCTTTTCAAATACTAGGCACACAGCCTCCTTAGAGGTTTCCTTCTTCAGCTCAATGATCGGCAATTGATAGTTTCGGAAAGCGCCTAAAATTTCCTTACGGAATTTCATATACAAACCAAAATGTTCTGGCGCATAAAGTTGCAATGACTCTTCCCAATCATCGGAATTCAGAATTTCACTGCACGGAAAATGGAGTTGGCTACATTCCAATTCACGAGTAGACAAATCCAGAACCAAATCACGACCGAAATTTGTTTTCACTTTACGATCAGGTTCTACGGCAATCAGTGCATCCTCAAGATACCCCGGCCCTTCAAGCGCCATTTGGATATTGAAATAGTAGTAGCGCTCGATTGCCTTACCTTTGTCATTATATGTTTTGACCGTACCCTTCAGTGACAGCACCTGAGTCAGGGTAGTCAAACGCTGTTGCCCATCAAGGATGAGCAAACCCGCATCAGGAATTCCACCTGCAAACGGAACATTTTCTACAGGACGAACTTGAAAACGAGCTTCACCACCCGTTTCAAGTAGCATCACAGCACCAACTGGGAATGATCGTGCAACACTGACCAGCAACCCTTTGACATGGTCGTCATCCCAAATCCAGCCACGCTGAAAATCAGGCAATTGCACCTTTCCTCTGACAATGTCACTAAGAATTTCTGGCAGTAAGCGTTTAGTGCTATCAAAAGTGCTCATAAAATATCCAAGGTTATGTTTAGGCGACGGCCTGCTCGACCATCACGTCCGCCAGTTTCTGTTGCAACTGATTGGCTTCAGTGATGCGCGTTTTGAGTTGGTCGCACAGCGCCATCAGCTCATCAACTTTGGCGACGATGCGGGATTGTTCGGCAACACTCAAAAATGGCATAAATAAAGAACCAATATGACCCTGATTAACTGTTTTTTGTCCTGCTGTCGTTATAAATAAATCTTTAATTCGTTCACGAACCAACTGTGAAGCACCTACTAAGCTCAGAAATCTAGGATTTAATATTTTTTGTGAAATCCTCATGCGAATAAAGTGATCGCAATATATTCCATCAACGTTTTGATCACATACAATAAATCCACCCACTAGATCAGCGCTTCCATTTACGCGAACAATCAAAATATCACCCATCATTAAACGATATTTATCAATCATATTTGGCGATATTAAAAGTTCTCTAGGTTCACTTAGTGAAATGCGGCGATCTTTAATATCTGCCAAACGTAAGACAACAACTGAATCGCCATCGGTATCTCCACGACTTGAAGCGCCGTTTTGAAATTTTGGCATTAAATCTTGCAGCCTCACCCACTCCCACCCCACCGGTAAATCAAACGGCTTTTCATCCTCGGTTATCGCTGGCAGCGGTTTGTCTTTCTTGATCTTGCCTTCGGCAATCAGTCTGGTTTTTTCAGCCTGAATGCGTTTCAGCAGATCGCTGGCAGGTTCATCGTTTGGGTCTTGCGGGACGAGTTTGCCCATCACGGCGAGTTGCAGCAGGGTTTGCTTTAAGGCGTCAATGCTGGCATCGGTGGTGAACAGGGTGTCGAAATGCGCGGCGATGCGCCGCCAGTTGGCGCTGAAATCGTCGGCATTCTGCGATTGGGTGAGCGTGCCGAGCAGGTGGCTGACGAGTTTTTCGTGAGCTTCGGCAGCGTTGGTATGTTGCTCTTCCAGGTGGTCGCACAGCGCCATTAGCTCATTGACTTTGGCGACGATACGGTGTTGCTCTTCGTCAGATGGTATAGCAACAACAGTTGCAATTATTTTTTCTCGTGAAATATTTGGTTGCGCACCGCCTGCACCCTGTCCAATAAAATTGGACTTCATGGCTTTCAGCAACACCAACAGATACCTATTGTAAATTCCAGTATTAGGTGTGCAGGCACAAACAGCTTGATTTGTTGTTCCGGCAATTTTCAGGATTGCAGTCTTGCCAATTGTTGCACCATACATGGCAATCAAAACATCGCCTGGCTTATTTAATCGAAGAGAGCATTCTTTTAAAGCGAGATCAGTTATTGTTTCCTCAGAGGTATCAATAAAATCTGCCGTCAACTCACCAGACTTGAACCACGGGGTTTCACCGCCGTAGTAACTTGAAATGCTGCGAAGGGGGTCGCTCCTGCACCCCAATCTCCAATTGAACCCAGCCTTGCCCACGCCCACCCCGCCGGTAAATCAAACGGCTTTTCCTCCTCCGTTATCGCTGGCAGCGGCTTGTCTTTCTTGATCTTGCCTTCGGCAACCAACTTTGCCTTTTCAGCTTTTATGCGCTTAAGCAATTCACTGGCCGGCTCATCGTTTGGGTCTTGCGCTACTAACTTTCCACGCACGGCCAGTTCCAGAATCAGCTCGCGCAGTTTCTTGATGCCGTACACGCTGGCGGCATTACCCGAACTGCGACCACGCCCCGATTTCTTCGCGGTGTCGGCGGCTGTCCAGATGTCGATATGATCGGTCAGCAATTGCTGCATCGCGTTCATGCCTTAGCTCCGCGTTGCAGTGCCTCACCCAAAATATCTTTAAGCTGGCCGCGCAATAAGGCAATATCATTCTGCATGGCGTTGTATTGCGCCAACAGCAAGTCGGGGTCGTGAATTTCCTGCTCGCCCACATGAGGGTTTTTGCAGTCCAGATTGTAGTTGCCTGCCTTGATGTCTGCCAGGCTCACCTTCCACGACTGCTCACCTTCCACACGCTGGGCAAAACCATCCGATTCATCACCCCACCATGCCGCCTCGACGTCGAATTCCGCTATCTTCATCGGTTTGGTTTTGTTGTAGCTTTTCACCCCTTCAGGATAAGGATGCTCGTAAAACCAGATGTCGCGAGTGGGCGTGCCCTTGCTGAAAAACAGTAAATTGGTCTTGATGCCGGTATAGGGCGCAAAGACCCCGTTAGGCAGACGCACGATGGTATGCAGGTTGCACTCTTCCAGCAGCTTTTCCTTGATACGCGTCTTGATGCCTTCGCCGAACAAAAATCCGTCCGGCAAAACTAGCGCGGCACGACCGCCTGCTTTGAGCAACTGCATGATCAGCACGAGGAACAGATCGGCGGTTTCACGAGTACGAAAAGCCGCAGGAAAGTTGGTCTCGATGCCATCCTCTTCCATGCCGCCAAACGGCGGATTGGTGACGACCACATCTACGCGCTCCTTCGGCCCCCAACTGATCAGCGGACGCGCCAGGGTGTTGTCATGGCGGATATTGCTCGGCACGTCGATGCCATGCAAGATCATGTTGGTGGTGCACAGTAGATGCGGCATGGGCTTTTTTTCGATGCCGTGAATGCTGGCTTGCAACTGCGTTTCATCGTCCACTGTCTTCACATCCTGAGTGCGAATGTGTTCGATAGCGCAGGACAGAAAGCCGCCCGTTCCGCAGGCAGGGTCCATGACTTTTTCGCCCAGGCGCGGGTTGACCATGCGCACCATAAATTCGGTCACGGCACGCGGGGTGTAAAACTCACCAGCGTTACCTGCTGCCTGCAAGTCGCGCAGCAACTGCTCGTACATGTCGCCAAACAGGTGGCGTTCTTGAGCCTTGTTGAAATCTACGCCTTCTTGAATTCGGTTAATGACTTGGCGAATCAGCTGACCCGACTTCATGTAGTTGTAGGCATCTTCAAATACCGAACGAATTACATAGGCACGTTGATCGCCGCCTTTCGCTTGCAGGTTCTGCAAGGCGGGGAACATGTCGTTGTCGAGGAACTGCTTCAGCGCATCGCCTGTAAGCCCTTCTGCATTGGCTGCCCAGTTGCGCCAGCGGTATGCCTCTGGCAACGGGGATTGGTAGTTGTCTTGGAGCAACTCCCATTCGCTTTCGCGGTCATCAAAGATTTTTAGAAACAGCATCCAAACTAATTGGCTCAAGCGTTGTGCGTCGCCATCGACACCCACGTCTTTGCGCATGATGTCTTGGATGGATTTAATCGTGGAGGAAATGCTCATAGAGGACTGCTTATCTGTATAGGGTTAGGCGTAAAGGTATTGCTCTAATTCTTGAAGGGCGGCGAGATAGGCGGGCTTGCCACCAAAGGCGGATACCAACTCATTCGCAGTACCCATATTTTTGAATGGATCGAGGGTGAGAATTTTGATGTCCTCAATATTGGCGATGCCAGTATCAGCATATTTTTCTAGTAGGCTTTCCAGTACCAGTCGAGCTTGCACACCGTACTTGGTGAAGTAGTTACGCTTCTTCACTTGGTCGGCGCGTTCGCGGCGGGTAAGCGGTGGTTGATCAAAAGCTACATGACAAATTAAATCGAAAGCGTCGAAATCTTTGCCGACCTTAAAGCTGAGTGCATCCAGCATGACACCGTGTTCTTCAAGTTCGTTGAGGATGGCTGCCTTGCGATCAGCCTTGCTCCAACTACGCAGGAATTCATCCAGCGATGAATAGTCTTTGCGCACGGTTTGTCGTGTGTAATCTTTGAGTGATTCGGTAATCAGCTTGCCGTCTGGACCGTAATACTGCTCGCGTTCTGCAATGATATAAACCGTCACATCGCCGAGGACATATTTCACCCGTCCAGAGCCTTCCTCGCCTTCGCCGAACGCTGTGGTCGTTGTGCCATCATTCTCAGTGGATACAGGGTTGCCGTGTTCATCGAGAATAACTTCAGATTCTTCTTCTGGTGGCACGGGCGACTCATCAGCTTTTGGCGCATAAATCACTACAGGTTCACCATCAAAGTCCTTATCGGCAAACAGTTCGGTTGCCTTTTTGAAATCCATAATGGTGAACCAGTACTTGTCGTAATCCTCGTTAATGCGCGTACCACGCCCGATGATTTGCTTGAATTCAGTCATAGACTTGATGTGCTGGTCCAGCACGATCAGCTTGCAGGTTTGTGCATCGACACCTGTCGTCATGAGTTTTGAGGTAGTTGCAATGACAGGATAGCGTTCTTCTGGATTGATGAAGTTGTCCAGCTCGGCCTTGCCTTCTTGCTCATCGCCGGTGATGCGCATGATGTACTTTCGGCTTTCCTTCACGCGCTCGGGGTTCAGATTAACCAGTGCTTGGCGCATGCGCTCGGCATGGTCAATGTCATCGCAAAACACGATTGTCTTAGCATAGGGGTCGGTCGCCACCAGAAACTCGGTGATCTTTTTAGCCACCAGCTCGGTGCGCTTTTCCAGCACCAAGGTGCGATCCATATCGACTTGGTTAAAAACGCGATCTTCAATTACTTGCCCATTTTTATCGACCTGCCCTTTGCTCGGACGCCAGCCTTGCACGTCTTTGTCAATGTCGATGCGCACCACTTTGTAGGGCGCAAGGAAGCCGTCTTCGATGCCCTGCTTTAGGGTGTAGCTGTATACCGGATCACCAAAGTAGTGAATGCTAGAGACATCCTTTGTTTCTTTTGGCGTGGCGGTCAAGCCTACATGCGTGGCTGAGTTGAAATACGCCAGAATTTCGCGCCAGGCTGAATCTTCCGCCGCGCTGCCGCGATGACATTCGTCGATCACGATCAGATCAAAGAAATCGGGCGAGAACTGCTTGTAGATGTTTTTCTCTTCGTCGTTGCCTGAGACAGCTTGATACAGCGACAGATATATTTCGTAGCTCTTATCGATCTGGCGATTGCTGATTTTGGTCATCGCCGCGCCAAACGGTTTGAAGTCGTTGTTCTTGGTTTGATCCACCAGAATATTGCGGTCGGCAAGAAACAGGATGCGCTTCTTGGTGCCGGACTTCCAAAGCCGCCAGATGATCTGGAACGCGGTATAGGTCTTGCCCGTGCCGGTGGCCATCACCAATAGGATGCGCTGCTGCGCTTTAGCAACTGCCTCTACCGTGTTGTTGATGGCGTTGGCTTGGTAGTAACGCGGTGTGCGATCAGTGCCATCATCGTAGTAAGGCATTTCGACGGTGCGCAGCATGTCGGGTGAAGCAAGACCCTTCCAATGACAATAACGCTGCCATAGTTCTGCGGGAGACGGGAATGCATCAAGCGTCAGTTCCTGCTCAGTTTTGTCGGCCAGCCCGGTGCGGTCGTGCATCAGGAAACCATCGCCATTAGAGCTAAATACGAACGGTACACCCAGTGTCTCTGCGTAGTTCAACGCCTGCTGCATGCCAGCACCGACGCAATGATTATTTTCTTTGGCTTCGATTACGGCCAGCGGAATATTGGATTTATAGTAAAGAATATAGTCGGCACGCTTCTGCTCGCCGCGAGTATGTAGCTTGCCGCGCACGATCACGCGTCCCTTCGTGAAACTCACTTCCTCACGAATTTGACTGTGTAAATCCCACCCAGCCGAAATGATTGCAGGGGTGATGTACTTGGTGCAAATGTCGCGTTCAGAGAGGGATTTTTTATCGACCATAAAACGGGCAGTCCTGTTTGTATTTTCTTTGGCTTTTGAGTAACGAAACTTCTGAAGTTATATCAGATTCGACGGTATTCACATAGAACAAATCGAGACAGTTTCAACTGATGGATTATCAATCCAAACATTAATTTGCTGATTCGATTTGATTGCCTATATATTTTTTGCTTGATATGTAAATATGCATAGTGATATGCTTAATGCATGATTAGTTCAGTGCAAAAATCTAGGGCAATGCGTGCAGCCCAGACATGCAGGTTGCATGGAATAACGCAGGCAGAAATTGCTAATGCTTTAGACGCGAGCCAGTCACAGGTGAGTCGCATTCTTCAAGCTCAAGGCCTCAGAGCCTCACGACTCTTTGAGGAAGTCTGTCTATATGTGGAACGGTTTGAAGGTGGCGTAACTATTGATGCAGTCCGTGAGAACGAAGAGCTGATTAGCGCGTTAAAGGTGACATGGGATGGTTCTGCTACTCATGCGAGGGCATTGGCATCTGTCATAAAGTCACTTGCCGTATTGGGGACACCCAAAACTCATCCGCACCAACCACTGCTAAGGAAAAGAAATGATTATCAGACCGCAACCCTTTCCGGATGAACTCGATCGTGGGTATCTTGGCCGTGTAATGCATCGAAATGGCAAGGACTCACAGAAGGACATTGAGAAGTTGATCTGCATTTGGTTGGGTGAGCCGCAAACTAAAACAAGGCGGCAACTACCACTCGTTGAATTGTTGAGCAAAGTGGCTGGGCTAGAATTAGCAAAGTTTGTGAGGCAACATACAACATTGCCATTGCGCAGATCAATTTCCTCTTATCAGACAGATTTAGCTCATGGAAGCGAATTGAATAGATCGTTGTTATCTAATTCTGGTATGCGAATGGCGCGCCCTGGAGCCTATTTTTGTAAAGAGTGTGTAAACGAAGATCAGGATTTTCATAAGGAAAGCTATTGGCGTAGAACGCATCAAATTCCCGGACAGCTTTGCTGCTACAAGCATGGTATCTCATTGAATTATGTAAGTAATGAAGATGCATTCTTGTTACCACCATCTAAATACCTAGATCAATGCCAATCCATTGATCCAATATGGGTAGATGAAGTTAAACAAAATATATATATCCAAAAGTATTTGGAAATCAGTTCTGGTCTCATGGATAGCACCATGCCGATTGACGTCAAAAATATTGTGTCGGCGATGTGCACTCAAGCGTCACTTTGTGGTTATCAAACATCTCGTAAAGATGTAAATGATGCACGTCTGAGTGATGCCGTTGTGGCAGCTTTCGGTCGAAAGTGGTTGGCAACTTTAATTCCAAGATTGGCAATTAAAGTTGAAGGTGAGCCACTGTCGCAGATGGATGGTGTCCTTTACTTGAAAAAGGCTGCATCGTCATATGTTGTGTACGTGCTAGCAAGCGCACTACTTTTTGATTCCGCAGATGCTGCACTAAATGCGCTAAATGCGCTAAATCCACTTATTACTTCACAAAAATCAGGAACTAAAATACCGCACAAAGCGGTTGATCAAGCTGAATTAATTGAAGCATATATTCAGGCAAAGGGAAAACATATTACAGCAGCTAAACTATTAGGAGCCAGCCAGCCAGCCAGTCTGTGGTGAGGAAACAACTGCAATCATTAGGCCTGCCTTCGTTGGCGAAGGGTGCAAAACAAGATGCATCTGTTGCTGCATATGCTTTTTTAGTAGAAAAATTATACATATTTGAGAGTGCGCAAAAAGGATGTATTAGTCAAGAGGAGCTTGGGGAAATTATTCGGAATTCGAGTCATAACCTCACGTTAGCGTTAAGAGTGATGATGCAACCGAATACAAAGGGAGCAGCGGTTCGGCGGCGCAGCAAACAACTTACCCCATTTGAAGCGCAGCAACTAAATGTGTTGGCTGAGACTCACTAAGTTTAAAAAATCGTATAAGAAATTCCAGCGAAACTTACACAGATGAAACGCTAGTCCAAAATGTAGCCCAGAAACCATCATCACGTGGAATCAGATCTTCATACCGAGTCATTTTCAGCGGGTCTTTGCTGCGTAGCGCTGCTACAGCTGGCGAGATGGGGGCCATATAAGTATCTGCGGCACGCTTGAAATCCTCTAACCTTAAATTGTTCTCATTTCTGTCAAATGCAACTCGGTGTGCAGCAATCCAAAGTGCAATAATCAGTCTGGGTATGCCGCCAGTTAACTCAATAATCAATTCAGCAAACTCAATACTTTTGGATATTGGCGTTTCTACATATTGGTAAGAAATAAGTACCTCAAAGAGTCCGTCATAAAATTGAATGTCCTTTGGGTCCTCGAAACGCTTGAAAACATGGTATCCACTTGAAACAAATCGCTCAAGATTGCTCAATCGCTTGGTGAGTGCACCAATACCATCTGGCGTTCCCGAAACTAAGAGCGGCACTTGCCAAGTGTTGGTCATGCTCAGAATCCATTTCAAGCATTGATCCTCTACGATGCTCAATTCCATCCCAGTTGATTTAGAGGCTTGCTTTCTGCGGGTCTCTAAACTTTGTAATTTAAAGAAATTTTGAATTTCATCTATGTGCAACAACCCAAGATAATGTGACGAAGCAACTTGTCGCCACTCATCCAACATGCGTGGGCCATCGCGATGATTTTTTGCGATGGTTGATGCAAAGCGTTCTTTCGCTTCTGGGAAGTGCTGGAACATCATTGCATCCCATGCGCGCATTAAATTGGTGGCAAAATCAGCAGCCCTTCCTGATGGTGGCGCGTCAACCGATAAATGAACTACCTGATGAAATGGTCCAACTGTATTTAAGAAGCTGTCATGTGTGATGATTTGTTTTGGGTAGCAATTGAGCCCCCTGAGAATGGCTTCAGTCTTTCCTGTGCCAGAGTCTCCAACAATTGCTGCTGCCATAGCTGGTGCTCTAGGGGTTTTATGTATGGGTGTTTCTCCACTCAATAAACCGATTGATGAAGAAGCTCTAGGGTCACGGTAGCGGTAGCTTGGGCGAACCATTAAATCTATTGTCTCTAGAAGGCGACCTCCTTCCAATGTAGGTAAATGCAAGTCTCGGAGCTCTAGCAAATAATGCATCCGGATGTGTTTTGGGACAGTGCCAATATTTTGAGGTTTGTGAGGAAGATAAGTGACTTTGGTAAGGGCTTGCTGCCGAGATAAAATCGGACCAAGCCCTTGCGTCAAAACATTACCGTGATACGGATCAATTAGATCAGTCATTTTATTTTTATTCTGATGTAGTGTTGAGTGCGGACAAGATGTTATGCATCATTTCCATATGGATTTCACTGGCTTCACTTTTTAGGTTGGCAGGTTGCGGGGTGTCTTTTGGGTCAAGACTTGAAAGAGGTGAAGTAACAGAAGCCTCTAATGCACGCGATTCATTTATTGTTGGCTTTGAGCCGCTATATCTAGCGATCGCTTCGTTCGTTAGTGTCTTCGCGTTATCCACAATGTCTTTAACTTTGCGCAGCGATTGCAACGCCTGCATCATGTTTTGGTGTTGGACATCTGCCTTACTCAGATTCCCAAAGGCAAATGAATCAACAACTTCATCAAACGTCAGCTCTGGCGATGCAGTCGAATAGTCTGAAATTTGAAGGTCTAGCAAACCATTGGCAGTGGGATTTGGTGTCCAAATCTTAGAAATGGAGCCAGGGAAGTGGTTGGTTGGAATTTCCCAACTGCCAAAATTTCTAGCGTGCGCTGTCCACTGCAACTCATCCACAACATCTGAGTGATAATGTCGTCCAGCAAACTTAACGCCGTTGCGTGATACAACACCTGAGTTTGCAGGAAGTAGGTTTTTGATAAGATCAGATAGTGGAATATCGCGGCGAACGCCAATCCCTATTTCGTGACCGTACCGCCATAGGCCAGAAGGGCTTGGATAAACCCCTGCAGCTTTCATATGGGCATCTACGCGATGACTTCGATCGGCCGTTAGATTGTAATCCGTAAAAATCGTGTGTAAATATTCTGTGTACTCCCTGACAGTCAACATAGCTTCGTTTGGGTTGAACTTCCTCAACTCAAATTCTTTGCGTCGTTGATCGATTGCTCCCGGTACGAAGAGGTACTGACGATCCTTTTCAATTCTATGCAATACCTCAACCAAGCCTTTTAAATCAGGGCGGTAAGGTGGTGCATAGCTCAGGCATGGAATTAACTTTGCGCCGGTAAAACTGGCTGCTTTAGATAAGTATTCTCCACGATCACACATCAACGCAGCACACATCGTCGGAGCAGGATTCAAAGATAACACGGGTGGTAACCCCAAAGTTCACCGACTAATTCAGGTGGAGCGGATGAACAGAAGAGGCTGATCTTGGCAGTGTCCCAACTTGGACCAGTTAAGCACACATAAAACCCCACGATTGCGGTCGACCATACATCAACGATGATATAAACAATCGGACGCCCAATAATCCAGGCACGGTTGAGTGAGGAGCGTAAATAAATATCACCAATTGTCGAGTCAATCGCCCAAGTGTGCCCTGGCCCTGCCACACCCTCCCAGTTGCGCCCCTTCAATCCTCGCAATGAGCGCGCAAAATGCCCCTTTGTTGTTTTATCAAGGATGCGCTGCAATTTGCTAAGGTCCGTCTCTAGTACACGTTGAATTTGTCGGGCGTTAGGGTATTCACCCATTTTGGGATCTATAGGGGTGATGATGTTGCCTTCCTGTTTGTACCGTTTTACGAATGCACTATCTGTAATTAAAATAATCCGTTGTGGCATAGCGGGTTTGGGAGCTGGGATATGCTTGTCGGCGGTCAGAATGTGCGCGCGCCACTCGCTACTCATGCCGGGTTGCTCAGGAGGGAGAATTTCCCCAAATTGTTTTGCAATTCTTTGTTTTGTTGTTTTGCGTCCAGCCTTGTTACGACCGCCAAAGTCGCAAGGCCTAGCTACGCCTTTAGCTCCACACCGTTCTCGCCTCGGGTGCAGGCTGGACTCGACAAATCCAAATCGACACAATAGTGAGAAAAGTTTGTAAATGAGGGGTTTGCTTTTGCCAGAGGCGACAACTGCGTCATTGACGAGTTCGCATATGCTTTGGTTTGTCAGAATTTTTTCGCGCAGATTGTCAAAGTCGAGGAATCCTTTCATCACTTCACAGCGAATCTTGAAGAATTTGGTATCCTCAGTTGATAACTTGAAATTTTCGGGTTCAATTGAAAATTGCTGTATGTAGCTAGCTGCATCTAGCTTTTTAAGCTCGCTGATTTCCTTCCAAATTAATTGTCCGACAAGTGAAGCTGGCGGTTTTTTTCTTGGATTTTTTGTGACGGCAAGTTTTTTTCTGCCACGTCGCTTTTGATCGTGTGGAGTGTTCCCGTCGATTTTAGCTAATAGTAAATACCCTCGTTGAATCTCAGTTAACACAACGCGGTACAAGCCAGCATCATCGCCGGCAATGATTTTGAAAAGGGAGTTGTGGATTAGATCCATGCCGATCTCCTGCTGGCGATGGGATTTAGAGACATAAATTCGTCGCTGGAGAGGAGCCTGATTGGTTCGTGCGGACGCCAACCTCTGCGCAAGTCTAGGGGAATTTTCCCGGACCAAACCGCCTGCCAAAACACACGCTTTGCGAGGGTACCAGTGCCAAATTTTGCTGCCAATACTTCTAACACATAGGTAAGAGAACGCCCCTGCAGGTCAGGAACGATTCCTGATGCTGTTTCAATGTCAGAGCCTGAAACGGCGTTTTCCAAGGCCCAAGGCATGGAATCTCGTAAACGCAATGCAACTTGCTTGTCATATAAGTTTGGTGTGATCAGAAGCCACTCAACATTTCTTGAAACCCAATACTCTCGCTCAAGCGAGAGTAATTGCTTAGTTCGTTTTTTTGAAAAATCCTCGTCGGTTTTGAAGGCGACTGCAAGCAGTTCAATATCACCAGATGGAAGTTTTTTAAAGACTAGGAGAATGTCTGTTGTCATCACCCATTCGCAAGATGCTCCCTTCTCATTTGTAAGGGGGTGCTTTATGCCAAGACGCTTCGCAAGTTCCAATGTTCCTGGGAAAATGGTTTGAGCGTCGGGAATTCGATACTCAGTGCTTTCGTGGGCTTTATCTTCGAGTGATAGTGGAAACTGTTCAACGAGATCGTGAAGGTAGGGAAGATTAGTACAAAAAAATAGACCGACCCATTCCTTGTCGCTCAAAACTTCTCGTTGTCGATTTTTGTACATTTGAAGATGTGAGCGCCCCATGCTTGATGGGTCGCTACGGCCCACGCGGTGCCATGGGATATAGCTTTCTGAAGTGCCTGTGCCTCTACCTTGTTTGAGAAATCGCGCTAGGACGGTAGGCGAAAAACGTTTTGTGGTGCGCATAAAATGTCCCTTTTTATGGACGAGTTGATACTCAACTTTGTCCATCACATATTCGTAAATAATTTGGAAGCACAATCTAGAGGCGTAGAAACTCCCGCAGCGGGAAATTTAACGCAGTAGCTGGATGATGCTTATTGGGAAAATGCTTGACGCCCAGTGCGGGCAGAGACGATACTTAAGCTGTCAGGCGGGTAGCGTCAGCTGCTCGAAAAAAGGGGGCAAGCCGAAGGGTTTGTCCTTTTTTTACATGGCAACCTCCTGAAGCGACGTTTTATGATAGCGCCGGCGCAGTCTGGCTTGTGGCAAAGGGGTGGGTAAGTTGACGGATAACGGCAGACTCAAGGCTGTAGTTATTAGTTGGACTTGAAGCGAATGCAGCCTGTCAATTTGCAATCTAAGTTTGTGGCACAACCAAAAAATATCTTCTGGCGCCTCATTGGGCACCTCAACTTTGCGCTGAGATGCAGCAAGTGCCTCCATCAGAGTGCTTTGCTCTTCACAATCCAACTCCAAAACTTTAGCCAATTGGCTAACAAACTCCGTGTTTGGCGGTCCCTTGAGTCCTAGCTCAAGGGCTGATACATAGCTCTGCTCAAATCCAATCCGTTCGGCCAAATCTTTTTGGCGAAACCCCGCGCGGATTCGGTATTCATGCAACAACTTTGCGAATGGACTCTATTTAACGATTCGAGAGTTTATAACTTCCAAGAATCGTACTTTTAAATTTTGGGGTTGTCAAACCATAATTTATTGAAAATAAACACTTAATTAACACTTGTGGTGTTTTTTAGTAACGATAAGTGCGAATAATTTACTAATTTAAAAATATCAAATATGGTTAATTTGATTGAGGTATACAGGGGGAACGCGAGGTTGTTATTTTGCAACTCATGGTAAGAAGTTCAGTACAAAAAAACATGATTGTGTTGTGTAAATTTATCTCAGAATCACTCTATAAATTTGTTGATAGGGTGACAGTGACAGTCTTTCGGCCAAAGCTGCCTCCCATACTTTTGTGCTAGAGTGGCTGCTATCAGCACACAATCGGTCTTTCTGTTCTTCGGCTGATGATTGCTCAACGAATTTTTCAAGCTAGCTATGCCGCAATCACCTGAACTCGCCGGCGGAGAGGGCTTCACCTTTGAGGGCGATGCTGCAGCCTTTTATCTCGCCGCGTTGCTAGCGGAGGCATATGCACCTGGCATTGATGATCGAACCGTTGTCTGCGTATCAGTTCAGCAGCGCGATTTCGGTGAACCTCTCGACGATGTGATCGTCGACTTTGAAGACGGCGCAAAGAATCCCGCCCGCCTTAGCCTCCAAGTGAAGCGTTCGCTCACGATAAGCGATGCGAAGACAAACACCGACTTTCGCGACATCATCCGCGACAGTTGGGCCACCCTCAGAAAGCACGATTTTCGCATCAATACCGATCGCTACGGGGCGGCAGTTGGTACGATTAGCCCTGCCAAAGAAAGAGCACTCAAGACCCTTTGCGATTGGGCGCGTGAAAGTCTGACGACAGACCATTTTGATGCCCGCTTCGCACAGGGTGGCAACGCCAGTCAAGATATCAAAACGGTCAAGAACGACGTCGTTACCCTACTGGAGGAAGTGACGAAGGGGGCTCCGTGCACGAGTGAAGAAGTGCATCAGTTCCTTGCGCACTTTGTCCTCATCCAATTCGATTTCCTTCGCGAAGGCGCCATTGATCCCCCTGATGCCATTAATCGCATCCAAGATTCCCTTGCACCCGATGACGCAGCCAAGGCACCCCTCGTCTGGTCGCGGGTAATTCAGCTAGCCCGCGCATCAGCTGGCAAATCAGGTCAGTTTAATCGCGCGCGGCTTGTGCGCTCGATCTCATCGGTCGCGCGCCTTCGCGGCGCGACCTCCTTTCGCCTCGATCTCGACAAGTTGACGGAGCTTGCAAAGAGTTACACGAACCTCATTCCGGACGATGTTGGAGGAACGAGGCTCGACCGAACCTCGCTCCTTGAGAACTTGGACGCCAAGCTCACTACGGCCCGTGTCGTCCAGATCCGCGGCCTGCCAGGAAGTGGCAAATCAGTCGTGGTGAGGCGAGCGGTACAGCGCGCGCTAGAGCGCGGACCAATCCTCTTCCTCAAAGCCGAACAGATCGAAGGCACCAGCTGGATCAGCTATGCGACCTCGCAGGGACTCTCAAGAGCGCCCCTGGAGCAACTTCTCGTGGAGGTTGGGGCCGCCGGAACTCCCATTCTCTTCATCGACGCGATCGATCGCATCGAGAAAGAACACCAGCCCATCATCCTCGACGTGATCCGCACCATCGTTGAGTCGCCGCTACTCGGCAATTGGCGCGTCGTAGTATCTCTGCGCGACACGGGCATTGAGATGCTTCGCAATTGGCTGGGCGACCTCCTTGATGTCCTGAAGGTCGAGACGCTTGGCGTTGGTCAACTGAGCGACGAAGAGGCCGAGACGCTCGCACAAGCCAAACCACACCTGAGACCACTTCTGTTTGGATCGGCTCGAGTGCAAGAGATCGTCCGGCGTCCATTTTTTGCAAAAGTGCTGAACCAGAGTTACGTGGCCGACCCCAGCGCCGCGGCATTCGCCCCCCAATCTGAAGTTAATCTGATCGAGAATTGGTGGCGGCGGGGCGGCTACAACGAGACCGGCCAAAGTGCGATTGAACGCCAGCGCGTTCTGCTCGACTTGGCACGTGTTCGTGTCCGCCTGCTTAGTCAGCCGATTCGCCTTAGCCAGCTCACCTCGGTCGCACACATCGAAGACCTAAAAGCGGACGGCATACTCCAAAACGATCGCGAAGGAATCTCAGTCCGGTTCGCTCACGATATCTTCTTCGAATGGGCCTTTTTCTATGTCCTAGCCGAACGTGGTGCCCAATGGATGGAAGAGATCAAGACCTGCGGCGAGCCGCCAGCGGTCGCGCGCGTCGTAGAACTTGTCTCCCAATGGGAGTACACGCAGGAAAAAGACTGGCCGGCGTACCTCGCCCAAACCGAGGGGTCTAACCTTAGATCACAATGGCTGCGAGCGTGGCTGGTCGGTCCCCTCGGAACTGCAAGGTTCGAAGTTGAAGAGAACCAATTCGCGACTGCCGTTTTTGCCGACGACTTCCGTCTGTTCAGGAAGGCACTCGTCTGGTTTCAGGCTGAGAAGACCTCCCCGAATGCGAGCATCCTCGCGGGTGCGCTTCCACAGGAGCAACGCCAACGGGTCGCTGACCTTCTCGGTTGGCCATCAGACTTCGCAGCATGGCGTCGCCTCATCGACTTCATCCTTAGGCGCATTTCATCCATTCCGCAGAGGCTCTATCCTGAGATCGTTGCTATCTTCGAGGTGTGGCAGAACGCCTTAGCCGAATTACACAATCCGACGTCTCGCGCTCTTCTACAACAATGCGCTACGTGGCTCGTCGCCATTGACGCGAGCAGTACCGAGGATGGGCCTGGTGAGAACTCTGCGTTTTGGAACAAGGTGCCCGACTTGGGCGCTTTCCGAAAATCCCTAGGTCAACTCCTCTTGAGGTCATCGAGAGCCGAGCCATCCTTTGCAGCCGACTATTTGCAGCGGGTCATCAACTCAGAGCGCATCCGTGAAAATGCGTTTCACGACCTTATCGCCTACTCACCTGTCCTCGCCCAATCTCTGCCCCATTCGGTCGTCGAGCTTGCTCTGGCGTTCCTGCGAGAGGAGCTTCCAGACGAGCAAGTCGCACGAGAAAGGAAGGAACTCCGGCGCGCAGCCGAGTGGCGCAAAGCTGTTCTGGCCAAGCCAGAAGCCGAGCGCACACATCGTGAGCAAATGGTGCTGTCGGGCGTGCATTCTCTGCGATCTATTGGAGACTTCAGCGACCACGACTGGAGAGATCTATCAATCAACGACGGCCATCAAAACTTCTGGCCCCCCTCGCCACTTCGAGAGCCCTTTCACTCTCTTTTCCAATCTTCACCCAATGAAGCACTGCGTCTCCTACGAGAACTCTGCAATCATGCGATGAATGCGTGGCGACAACTGCATCGACACTCACGCGATCGCGGAGGCACTCCTATCCCACTCGAACTGACATTTCCATGGGGCACCCAAAGCTTCTGGGGCACCGACCGTGAATATCTTTGGTTTCGGTCGACGTGGGCACCCAAAGCCATCGGTTGCGGGTTTATGGCACTTGAGGCGTGGTGCTTCGCCGAGCTAGGGTGTGGCCGACCTATTGACGAGCTGATCCAGCAAATCGTTGAAGAGAACGAGTGCATCGCCATCCTGGGCATCGCGTCAATGCTCGCACTCCACACCGAGACTGTGTCCGAAGTGACAATGCCGCTTGTCACCTCACAGCGACTGTTGTGGGCAGACCAGAACCGAATGGGGCAAGACCTCTCATCAAGTGCGAACCTGATCGGTTTCACGCACCGTACCGACAAGCCTCACTATGATGCGGTCCAAGCAGCAAATGCCTGGCCAGTTCGTAAGACGCAGCTCAGTTGGATGGTTCCAAAGTTTATATTTGCGGCAGGGCCGATCAGCGACCGAACCCGTGAAGCGATCCTCAACTTCAAGAACGATCTGCCATATCAGTACGAAGAGCACCTCAATATTACGGAGGCGCAGGCAGACCTCTCTGCGCAGGCCATCAAATATGCTGAGCTGGCGGTCCTAGAAAACTACCAGGCATACCGCACCAAAAAAGATTCAGACGAGATTGCAATTGTCCACTTCAGCCCTTCGGCCGCAAAGCCTGAAAACATCGCCAAGGCCGAAGAGGCTTCTAAACATCTTAGGCAGACGGGACTTTGTACGTGGGCGTCCAAATCCTTTGAAGAGAGGAAACTTAACGACACCTACACGGTTGAGGGTGCCATCGCATTGGCCATGGAAGCGGATGCCAACGACTTATTTGACTACTCTGTCGACCAAAACGAGGAAGAGCTTTTGGGCATGCGTCGAGGCTCAGTCGCCGCTACCGCTGCCATCGTGCTCAACTTTCGTGAAGGGCGCACTCAAAAAGACCTTGAGTGGGCTCGTGACATCATTGAGCGCGCGATTCGTCTGCCAGAAAAACCCGACCTGATGTGGTCGCCCAGTTCCGTCATTCCGTGGCACCAAGCGATCTACTCAGCGCGAGGCCTCGCAGCGGATCTCCGCGAAGGTACAGCGGCGCACGACGCGACTCACGATCTCCTTGGGCTGATTGCGCACCCACTTGAAGTCGTTTCGTTGGCCGCGCTCGAAGAAGTCTACAATCTTTGGTACAAGGACCCCAAGTTGACTTGGGCCGCTCTGATCTTGGCATTTTCGCTGTGCCACGTTCCACCGCGGCCGCGCAATCAGCTCCGGCAACACGGTGAAGCGCTCCACTCGTCAAGCGATGCGCAAGCGGCGGTCGACGCGGCTCTCGCGTTCTATGAGAACGGAAGCGGATGGGCATCCCTTCCGTTACCGCCTCCAGCATGGGTGAAGGTCGAACCCGAGCAGGGTCGGCGTGGACATCAAAGCTATGAAGATTACAATGCGGATGATGCGACCAATGTGGCAGAGATGTGGGGGGAGCCGGATGTCTTCTGGCACTCCAAGCAAGCCGCAGAAATCCTCCAGCGTATTCCCTTCGACGCGATCCTGAGCAGTAGCGCGAGAAGTGCACTTCTCGACTTCCTTGCCGGTGTTCTCGACTGGACGAACCAGAAGAATGCGCCCCCTTGGGTGAAGCCCGGACGCCGAGACCGTTCGGCGACCCGCATCTTTGAATGGACCCACGCCCTAGGGTCTGGGCTCGGCCGGGCTGCCGGACTTCTCCCGCTTAGCGACTTTCAGGACCGCTTCCTCGACCCGATTCTGCGGCTCGAGGGCGACAATTGCTGGGCTCTCCTATCTTCATTCACGAACACCTATGTCTGCGCCTACATGTACGATGCACCGGTCGTTCCATCCGACGCAGTCGCGACACTTGACATCTGTCTTGGGCGATTTCTCCAGGACTCTACCTTCAAGCGTGATGCCTACCGGAGCGGAGAATTCTCAGGCTTCCATCAGCCTGAGCTTGTTCGCACGTTGATGTTTGTCTCAGTCGAACGCGCGGACTTGGCCGCTCGCTACGTCAATGGCGACTGGTCCGAAATCAACCGCATCCTGCCGTTGATTGATCGTTTCGTGCGCGCTGGCGGATGGGCTGCTTCCGTGATCGACCCGTTCTTGACGCTCTGTGAGCGAGCCAGGGCCAATTACCCTCCCGAATCCTTCGCGGACCAAGTGCTCGCGATTATCGGCGACGGACCAGAAAACCTAAAGGGTTGGCATGGAACGTTCATTCCGGCGCGCATCGCGGAGCTGGTGCAGCACTTCGCACATCGTGACGCGCAGATGAAGCTGGATCTGGCACAGAAGTTCCTGCGGATTCTCGATATACTGGTCGATATGGGCGACCGGCGAAGTGCAGCGCTTCAACTTGGTGAAGCATTCCGCGAGATAAATTTACATTTGAAGCACCCCTGATTTGCTAGAAACTTTCCGGTCATAAAAGAGACTACGTTTCTATCATCAATAGTCTGCATATCTTTCAGATGCGGTCATTCAAAGCTTAGCTCATGAATGGCCGTAACAGAAGACTATCGTCTTAGGTTGCTCATCAACACAATTGTTTGATAAGGCTCCATTGTTACAGCTTCAACTTTTGTACCAAGAATAACTACGTTAGCTTCAAGTCGTGTATTGCCGGTTTCAGTGAACTCAAATCTATAGGTGCGTTGAAATACACGACGCCATTCTCATCACGCACTACTCGCAGCTTAATCCCTGAAACAGTATCATCCAAAAACTGTGCTTTGGCTTTCGTGCAGGCTTGCTTTCCGGCTTTGGTGGCTGACTCTAGAGATAATAAGCTGTTAATCCAGAACCACACGCCTCCAGCAAGTATCAGTAATAAAAGCAATTCCGTCATATCAGGATTGCTCAATATCCACGCGCTCGCGTAATTCCTTACCTGATTTGAAGTGCGGCACGTATTTTCCTGGGACATGTACTGATTCGCCTGTCTTTGGATTTCTCCCTTTGCGTGGTGGCTTGTAATTCAAAACAAAGCTTCCAAAGCCACGAATCTCTGCTCTTCCCCCTTGCGCCAAACTACGTGACAGTCCATCTAAGATGGTACGAACCGACATATCAATGTCTTGAAGCGTGAGTTGAGGGAAATGGTCAGCTAACTTTTGAATGAGTTCTGCGCGGGTCATATGAATAATGCGGTGGTGCGAATTAGATTTGGAACTATTTTACTCGAAGCCACTCTGATTACTATGTTGGCGAAAGCCGATTCACGTTTCTCCTCCCTGAGCACGTGGTTCTGACACCATGTTAGGACTCTTAGCCCCCGATTTTTTTGATTCGGGGGCTTTTTTTTGGATTATCAAAATAATTACGTTGGGTTTAGTAAAGTCCCGCCACATATAAAAAAAGGGGATGGCATTTAGCTGATTATCAATTTACGACTTTAATTAGGCGACATCAAAAAATGCCAACCTTGGAAGCCACATAAAATGAGCACCGTAATTTACGACTTTAATTGGTAAGAATAAAAAATAATCACTAAGTTAGTGAGGCTCAATCTGATTTAGGTGTCTTGCCACCGATAACCAAGCGCCCAACCAACCTAAATAGAGAGAGAAAAGCAGCAAGGATAGGCCGTCCGCTAGGCCAAGTGGGTTTAAGACGAATTGGCTCGCATAAAGTTGCGAGAGATTGGCGAGTGGTTGATTGAGCAGCAAGAGACTGATGGAAACGATGCCATAAGCGGTACATCCACCCAGCAAGCCTTGGAGGGCTCCGAAATATAAGAAGGGGCGGCGTATAAAGCCATCGGATGCACCTATTAGCTTGGATACCTCTATCTCATCACGTTGAGTGAGTATTTGCAAACGTATGGTGTTGAAGGTGATGGCAATCAATGCAAGGCTAAGTAAGCTAGCCAGTATCAAAACGGCAAGATTCGCAAATCTCAGTAGCGCTTCAAGTTTGTACGCCCAAGCTGAGTCGAGTTGTGCCAGTTCCACTTTGGGGAGTTTTGCAATTTCTGTACGCAGATTGTCAAGAGCCTGTGCAGTGCCAGATTTTGGGCGAACGATATATGCGTCAGGCAAAGGATTCTTCTCAAGTCCGCCGATTACATCAGCCAGACCAGTACTCTGCTTGAGTTGCTGGAGAGCTTGATCCTTGGGTATGAATTCTAGGTGTTCAATAGCAGCGTTTTGCGATAAAGATTTGCGTAACGTCTCTATGTCGTCTGCACGGCTGTCGATGCTCATGAAAACGCTGATCTGTGGCGTGCCTGAAAGCTGTAGTACCAGACCCTGTGCATTCTGTAGCAACACATACATGCCTGCGGGAAGGCTGAGCGCGATACCGATCACCAGCGTATTGAGCAAGCCAGCTAGGGGCGGGTTGAAGATGCGTGTAAAGGCGACACGCATCACGCTAAGATGTTGGGTGAGTAAACGCTTCATAAAGGGGTCTGTGTCGCCAAATTTGATTGCAACACGCCTTGCTTGAGGTTAAGTACTCGCACTTTGTCATGCGATTGCAGCACGCCCGCGTCATGTGTGGAGATCAACAGCGTTACGCCGACTTGATGGAACGATTTGAAGATCGCCATGATGTCGGAGGCGTAGTCTGCGTCAAGATTTCCGGTAGGTTCATCTGCTAGCAATATGGTGGGGCGGTTGACAATCGCTCGTGCGATACACAGTCTTTGCTGCTCACCGCCGGAAAGTGCGATAGGGTTGGCTTTTTCGCGTTTGAGTAGGCCTACCTTGTCCAAAGCTGCGCGAACACGTTGCGCACTCTCCTTGTGGTCGAAACCGCCAATTTGTAATGGCAGCATAACGTTGTCAAACACGTTACGGTCAAATAATAGTTTATGGTCCTGGAAAATGATGCCCAGATTGCGTCTCAAGTAAGGGAGTGCAGATGACTTGAGCACACCTACATTTTGATTGTTGACTAACACGCTACCGGAATTAGGACGCTCTATGCCGGCAACCAACTTTAGCAATGTACTTTTACCTGCACCGGAATGGCCCGTCAGGAAGGCCATCTCGCCCTGCGCGATCTCGAAGGTAACATTACACAGCGCTTCGTAACCACCGGGGTAGCGTTTGTGCACTTGGCTGAAACTGATCATTCGTCCAGACCCAACAAGGCAGTGATGAAATCTTCCGCATCAAAGGGGCGTAAGTCATCCAAGCCTTCTCCCACGCCTATGAAGCGAACGGGAATAGGGTGTGCCTTAGCGATCGCGGCAATCACGCCACCCTTGGCAGTACCATCAAGTTTGGTGAGTATCAGGCCAGTTACACCAAGTGCTGTATCGAAGGCTTTGACCTGACTGAGTGCGTTCTGACCAGTATTTGCATCTAGTACTAGTAATACTTCATGGGGTGCTTCGGGCAGTACCTTGGTGATCACACGTTTTACCTTTTTGATCTCTTCCATCAAGTGAGCTTGGGTCGTGAGACGTCCTGCAGTGTCGGCCAATACGACGTCAATCTTGCGCGCCTGTGCCGCCTGCACGGCGTCGTAGATAACAGCCGCAGCATCCCCGCTTTGCTGTGAAATGACCGTCACGTTGTTGCGGTCACCCCACGTGATGAGTTGTTCACGTGCAGCAGCACGGAAGGTGTCGCCAGCTGCTAGTAATACGGACAGTCCTTGGCCCTGCAGATACTTGGCAAGTTTGCCTATGGAGGTAGTCTTGCCTGCACCATTAACTCCTACCATCATGATGACGAAGGGCTTGTGTGTGTGTGCTTGCAATGGCTGCGCTAAGGGTTGAAGCATTTTGAGCATGCAATTAGCGAGTGCTTGCTTTAGTTCGTCAGCCTCAGTCAGGTGCTGCTCTCTAACGGTGCGACGCAAATCAGCAAGGAGTGTGCGCGTCGCATCCATGCCAACATCGGCCGTAATCAACAATGTCTCTAGCTCTTCGTAGAGCTCTTCATCGATCTTGCCGCCGCGGCTGAACAGCTCACCAAATTGACTGCCTGTGCGAGACAAACCTGCCTTCAGACGCATGACCCAACTTGACTGAATGCTTGCCTCGTCAGTTGGTGTACTCTCGGCAGAAGATTTTTTCTTGAGGAAACTAAACATCGATTCGGGTGGTCTGAGCTGGAAAATGTCGGATAATGCGAGACGCATTTTATTCTGTTGAATCAATTAGGGCTATAGCTATGAAAATTCTTTTGTTGGGAATGACTTTGCTATTGAGTGTTACACCCACAGTACAGGCAAAGATATACGAACACACGCTTTCCAATGGTCTCAAGGTTGTGGTCGATGAGGATCATCGTGCACCCGTCGTAGTGCAGCAGATCTGGTACAAAGCAGGCAGCATGGATGAGGTCAGCGGCAAGACAGGTATAGCACATGTGCTTGAACACATGATGTTCAAAGGCACGCATGCCGTACCTGCCGGAGAGTTTTCTAAACGTATCGCAGCAGCAGGCGGTCGTGAGAATGCGTTTACTAGTAATGACTACACCGCTTATTTCCAGCAATTGCACAAATCCAAGTTGGCGTTGGCGATGCGTTTGGAAGCAGATCGTATGCACAATCTGAATCTGTCCGCGAGCGAGTTCGCCAAAGAGATCAAGGTTGTAATGGAAGAGCGTCGTTGGCGCACAGATGATCAGGCCAGTGGCATGTTGCAAGAACGCATGAATGCGGCCATCTATCTGGAACATCCCTATCACCACCCAGTCATCGGTTGGATGGATGACCTGGAAGCGATGACAGTCGCGGATGCCAAGGATTGGTATCAACGCTGGTATGCACCGAATAACGCGACCTTAGTAATTGCAGGTGACGTCAAGGCCTCCGAGGTATTTGGCATGGCGCAACATTTCTACGGCAAGATTGCTAAACACAACCTGCCTATGCGCAGGAAATTGACAGAGCCACCTCAGGTCGGTATCAAACGTATCGTGGTCAAAGCGCCAGCTGAGTTGCCGCAATTGATTATGAGTTTTCGCGCGCCGACTATTAGCGACCCTAGCAAAGACACAGTGCCATATGCACTAGAGGTCCTCGCTGGCATCTTGAATGGTAACGACTCTGCACGCCTGAATAAACATTTGGTTCGTGAGCAGCAGATTGCCAGTGATGTGGGTGCGGGCTATGACTCAGTCGCGCGTGGCCCCAGCGTGTTCACGCTGGAAGCTACACCGTCTACAGGAAAGACTGTGCAGGAAGTGGAAGCTGCGTTGCGTAACGAGATTGCACTATTGGTCAAAAGCGGCGTTAGTGCAGAAGAGCTGCAACGTGTGAAGGCGCAGGTAATGGCGGGCGAGGTCTATAAAAAAGACTCAACTTTTTATCGCGCGATGCAGATTGGACAGATGGAAAGTATAGGCGTGGGCTATCAGGCGATACCGGTGATGTTGGACAAGATACAAGCAGTGACAGCCGAGCAGGTGCAGCAGGCTGCTCAGACTGTATTGCAGGACGACGGTCTGACTGTGGCGGTACTGGATCCGCAACCATTGAGCGATAAACCTAAACGTGCGGAAGGGAATTTCCATGCTCACTAAATTCATCAAGCCGATATTATCAATCGCGCTATGCATATGTAGCGTCAACGCAATGGCGACACCCAACATCCAGCATTGGCAGAGTGCTAGTGGTGCGAAAGTATTATTTGTAGAAGATCATGACATCCCCATGTTGGATGTAGCCGTAAGCCTACCTGCTGGCAGTAGCTACGATAGCGCGCAAAAATCCGGATTGGCAGCAATCACACATCACCTGTTAGATTTGGGTTCAGAAGGTATGAACGAAGATGACACAGCACGCGGATTGGCCGATCTAGGTGCGCAACTGGGGGGTGGTTTCGATCAGGATAGAGCAAGCATGTCCCTGCGCACCTTGAGTAATATCGCAGTGCGTGACAAAGCCTTAGCCATCATGGCGCGTGTGCTACAACATCCTCTGTATGCTCCGGAGATATTAGCGCGTGAACAAACACGCGTCATTGCGGGCCTCAAAGAAGCAGAGACCAAACCCGAGAGCATCGCAGACAAGTCTTTCCAGAAAGCGGTATATGGAGATCATCCTTATGCATTGCAGGTCTCTGGTACCGTAGATAGCGTGCGTACACTCACCGTGCAGGACTTGCAGGACTTTTATCGTAACCATTACAACGCGAATCATGCCGTCGTCGCTATCATGGGGGATGTGTCGCGTGAACAGGCCAGCGCCATTGCGGAACAACTGACCAGCGAACTACCTAAGACCGAAGTCGAGCTGAGGCTGCCGCAGGTTGTTAAGCAGATATCCGCGAGTGAGCAACGTATCGCACATCCTGCGAGTCAGAGCCATATCTTGATTGGCGCGCCTGGGATGTCGCGTAGTGATCCTGACTATTTCCCATTGTATGTCGGTAACTACATATTGGGCGGTGGCGGTTTCGTTTCACGTTTAATGAATGAGGTGCGCGAAAAGCGAGGTCTGGCATATAGCGTGTATAGCTATTTCATGCCACTTAAGCAAACAGGTGCATTCCAATTAGGATTGCAGACCAAGAAGGAACAGGCAGATGAAGCGCTAGCATTAGTACGTAAGACGCTGTCCAATTTCATCGCCAAAGGTCCAACTGAGCAGGAATTAATCGCTGCTAAGCAGAACATCGTCGGTGGTTTTCCACTACGCATCGATAGCAATCGCAAGATATTAGAATACCTGAGCATTATCGGTTTCTACGACATGCCACTGACTTACTTGGACGACTTCACCCGCCGTGTCGATCAGGTCACTGTGGCCCAGATACGTGATGCCTTCAAGCGTCATATCGATCCTCAGCACATGGCGACTGTGATCGTGGGTGCGCCTGAGGGAGATAAGAAATAAACAAGATCAGGATCAATGGCGGCAAGTTGCGCAGCCGCGTCATTACCTTCCCAGATGCTGAAGGTCTGCGTCCCACCCCAGACCGTGTGCGCCAAACTTTGTTCAATTGGTTGGGGCAGACGCTTTATGGGCGCACCTGTCTGGATCTATTTGCGGGTAGTGGCGCCTTGGGTTTTGAGGCTCTGTCGCGAGGGGCTGAGAAGGTGGTGATGGTAGAGAAGAACCCCAAGGTTTTTGGTGCGTTAGAGGCTAATATTAATAAATTAGAGTTATCTAATATTTCCGCCTATTGCCAAGATGGGCTAGAATTCGCCACGCGTGACAAGCAACGTTATGACGTGATCTTTCTTGATCCGCCATTCCAAGCCGATCTACTACCCAGATTGTTCGAGATATTGCCCGCTAAACTCAGCGAGTCGGGTTTGATTTATGTCGAATCTGGTGCAGTCATCAATGCACCAGTGGGCTGGGAGGTCGTAAAGTCGGGTAAGGCAGGACAAGTGCATTACCAACTATTGAGAGTCCAAGATGATTAAGGTCGTATATCCAGGTACATTCGACCCCATCACCAAAGGACACGAAGACGTCGTCAGAAGGGCGGCAGGACTGTTCGGTGAAGTGGTGGTGGCGGTCGCGGCGAGCAGGGCGAATACTCTGTTCGATCTGCAAGAGCGTGTGGAGATGGCACGTCAGGTGTTTGCAAATCAACCCAAGGTCCGTGTTGAGGGCTTTGACGGTTTGTTGATGAGTTTCGTGCAACGGCAAGGTTCGCGTGTCGTATTGCGCGGTTTGCGTGCGGTGTCGGACTTCGAATACGAATTCCAGTTGGCGGGGATGAACCGCAATCTTTACCCTGAGATGGAGACGCTGTTCTTGACGCCGGCAGAGAAGTACACCTTCATCTCGGCGACCATGGTGCGCGAAGTGGCGAGATTCGGTGGCGATGTGAGTAAGTTCGTCTCACCTATCGTGGTTGAAAGATTGCAACAAAAGTTTACAAGTAATAACACTAAATAAACGGTCCGATATAGCATGGACCTAGCCATATATAGGAGAGAAAAATGTCACTACTGATTACCGATGAATGCATCAACTGCGACGTATGCGAGCCTGAGTGTCCGAACGATGCGATCTCGCAAGGCGATAGCATCTATGTCATTGACCCTAATAAATGCACTGAATGCGTGGGTCACTACGACACGCCACAATGTGTGGAAGTGTGTCCCGTAGATTGCATCCCTTTGGATTTGAACAATCCAGAAAGCAAGGAACAGTTGCAAGCTAAATACGAAAGATTGATAGCAGCCAAGTAAGCTACTTTCTTGAGAAAATGCCACGTGCACGCACGTGGCATTTTTCTTTTTGCGATTACTCCATCACTAGCAGCGCCAAGGCAATACATGGAGGAAGAGCTTGTATCCAGAGTATTTTCCTGTCTACCGTTAGTGCGCCGTAGATGCCTGCGATGATGATGCAGATGAGAAAGAAGATATCGATGGCTCGTCCCGCAGCCCCCAGATAGAGACCCCACATCAGTCCGGCAGCGAGAAAGCCGTTATACAGGCCTTGGTTCGCCGCCAGCGTTTTCGAAGCAGTGGCGAATTCGTGTGTGGTTCTGAAGGTGCGCAAGCCTAATGGCTTATCCCAGAAATACATCTCCAGCAGCATGAAGTAGGCGTGCAACAGTGCGACGAGTGCGATGGCGATATAGGCTAGCATCATGCGTCTCCCAGAATGGTGTGCAGCACAGCTTAGCTGCCTGCGTGCAACTTAGAAAGCGCTACTTTTTGGCGTGATAGGCGGCGATCACGGTGGGTAGCTTGTTGGGGGCGTGCACACGGATCTGCTTGTTGACGTTCTTCTCGCCGAACACGACGGTGATGGCACTCACCGCAACGCCGAACTCTCCCGCCAGATAGCGCATCATGTGAGCAGTTGCACCGCCACGACGCGGTACGGCTGCAGCATAGACTTCGAGTTGATGCCCAATCACTTTGCCTATCGCATCGCCTTTAGAATTGGGTCTACCCAAGATGTTCAGCACCAGCGTGTCATCTTCCCAATGACAGAACGATGCCACAGCTTTTCCACCTAAGAGTGGCAACTCAGTGCTTCCTCCAAACGCCTTGTATCGGTTTTGCCTGGCGACTCGCCCCCATTGTCGGTGCCTGATAGAAGTCCAGCAGGGTGCGCAACACGGTGTAGTGGTCGACGCGTTGATCGTTCGAGCCTTGCTTGACCATGGGGCCTAGCAGCAGTGTGACCACATGATTGCCCTCGCGACCGTTGTCCTCGTCCCAAGTCAAAATCAATAAACTATTGTGCTTGTATGCCCACTCGACATAAGGCGCGACGTAGGTCTGCAACCAAGTGTCAGCAGACTCGAAACTGCCATCATGCATATCGTTGTTCTGGTTGGGGATGAGGAAGGCTACCGTAGGCAACTTGCTAAAGTCCTGAGGCATATCCTCTAGACGGAGATTCATCTCTGCTGGCAAGCGTGTACCTTGCCAGTTGGAGAGTGGATTGTGCTTGCGCTGATAGGCGTTTGAGGCACAGCTCAGATCACCAATGGCGGGCAGCGACTCTGAATAACTGGCGAAGCTCAGCCCTTTGCTCAATAACGCAGTGGCTAGGTTGTCGCTATCGAAGTTATAGCCACAGGCATTGCTGGAAACATCTTGGGTAGAGCCCGAGAACAGCGCCAGATAATTGGGTTGGCTGGGGTGGGTCACACCATATGACTGGGTGAGCAGCATGCCGCGACGCGCCAGACCGTTGATGTAGGAGTTAGCGTGCTGCATGTTGAGTATCTGGCTATAGCCACTGTTTTCCTCTATCACCACCAACACATGATCAGGGCGTGGAAGATGTTCTGCATAGGCAACAGGCGTTAAGGCCAGTGTGATCAAAAATGTAAGAAATGTGCGCATAGTCGGAAATGTGTTGGTTTTAAATATTTGAGCATCCTGCATCCTGCATCCTGCATCCTGCATCCTGCATCCTGCATCCTGCATCCTGCATCCTGCATCCTGCATCCTGCATCCTGCATCCTATTTTTGACAGGTGCTGCAGTAGAAGCTGGAACGTTGTCCCTGAGTAATCTGTTTGATAAGTGTGCCACAACGCCTGCAGGGTTCCTTTGTTCGGCCATATACCCAGTAGCTCTGCTGGAAATAGCCAGGCTGTCCGTTGGAGTTTACAAAGTCACGCAAGGTACTGCCCCCTTTCTCTATCGACTCAGCCAGAGTTGCGCGTATCTCGGCGACCAAGTGTACGCAGCGCGGTAAGCTGAGTTTGCCAGCTGGCAATTGTGGTTTGATACCGCTGCGAAACAGTGACTCATTGGCGTAGATGTTGCCCACACCCACCACCACATGGTTATCCATCAGACACTGTTTGATGCTGACCTTGCGACCACGTGTCACGCGGTGCAGATAGCGTGCATCGAAATCCGCTTCAAGTGGCTCAGGTCCAAGGCTTGCGAGTAGTGTGTGTGTGCTGATGTCACCTTCGTGCCACAACACTGCGCCGAAACGACGCGGGTCATGCAAACGCATCAGCTTGCCGTTGTCTAACAAAAGATCGAAGTGGTCATGCAGTTTGATAGGGGCATCCAGAGGCAAGATGCGCAGACTGCCAGACATGCCCAGATGTAGGATCAGCGTGCCGGTACCACAGTCCATCAGCAGGTATTTTGCGCGGCGCGTAAGACGCTTGATTGTCAGGCCCTGTAGTGCAAGCTCGGGGATGGGCCAGCGCAGATTGCGATTGCGTACCACCGTACCTGTGATTACTGCGTTGGTGACGTGCGGCGCTAAGCCACGTCGCGTGGTCTCTACCTCAGGTAATTCAGGCACGGCGGCGTTTCCACCACAGCAATGCACCCCATGCGGATAGTAATAGCGGTAGCACCACGACAAAGCCGAGTCCGATGATGGCGAGTTGGTTCTTGCTTAGACTGATGCTGCTGTCCTTGCTGCTACGAGGCTGCAGGGTGATGAGGTGCTCCTCGCCAGCCAGCCAGTTCACCATGTTCAATCCTAGGTCGACGTTACCGCCGTTACCCGCAAAGCTATTCGACAGAAAGGCTGCATCGCCGACCACGACAATGCGCTGTTCCCTATCAGCGATGTTGCGTTGCAAGGCACTGGCGATGATGACAGGGCCAGGGATGTCATGCGCTTTATCAAACTTGCCCTTGCCGCTACGGCTCACCCAGCCGCGATTGGCAGCTTCGACTAAAACATGACGTTGCCATTCCTTGTCTTCGTTCCATGTCAGTGGACGCGCATTTGGGAAGGCGGTGATGAGATCAAAATTGCGCGTGATGGGGTGTGGTGTATAGGATGCACCTATTGCCCAATCCGTTGGCGCACGCATTTGTTCGGCGGCGGGATCGATGACGGTACCGGGAGGTAGGATCAAGCCCAATTTTTCAGCTAGCGGTTCTAGGCCGCGTAAGGCTTCTGCATCCAAGAGCCATAAAAGATTACCCCCCTTATTGACATAACGCAGTAGCTTGTCGACTTCACCCGGCATCATCTCGGTCTGCGGCTGGGTGATGACCAGCATGCTGGTATTGGCAGGGACTTCTTGGGTCAGCGCGAGGTTGAGGCTGCCGATCTTGTAACCATTCTGCTTCAGCTTGGCACCAAACGGTATGCCCAGATCAAAGTTGGCTATACCGTCTAATTTACGTTCGCCATGGCCGCTCAGATACATCACCAGTTGCGACTGGGTGTGTGCCATGCGTAACAAGGTGCTGGACACCACTTGTTCATTGATTTGTGTGATATGTTCGGTGCGCCCCGCATATTCGACAATCAGTTCGCCATTGAGTTGAATATTGGCTGCACGTGCGAGTTCAGGTTCCTTCTGAGGGTCGACGAACACGACGTCCATATCCTTCTTGTAGCGCTGATACAGGGAAAGGAACTCGCGAATGATCTTGCGAACGTTGCCTTGACGGGCGTCATCTTCGGTCGCATAGACCGTGATTTTGAGGGGGCCGTTGAGTTGTTTGATGACCTCTATGCTGGCCTCGGCCAGACTGTTGCTGGCGGCGTAGGTCATATCCTTCTGCAAGGGGTGATGGCTAGCCAGATAGTACAAGCCGGTTGCGCTGACGATGATCAGCAGAGTGACCAGAAGATTGTTCAGCGTTCTGTTGTTAGGGATCTTCATGGTTTATCCGTAGATGCGGTTGTTGTTCAGTCGCTTCATGGTCAGCAACAGGAATACAGTACTGAATAGGATGAAGTAGGCAGCATCTCCGCTGTCCATCAAGCCATAGTTGAAATTCTGAAAGTGGAACAAGGGCGAGAGCTGATGCCAGGGAGACTCTGCGCCACTACTGCTGATATCGATCAGCCACAGGCCGAGCAGTGCAGCCAAGGCGCCTATGGCGGCAATGATGGGCTGTGCGGTAAGCGATGAGATGTAAAGGCCCAAGGATGCATAGCAACAGGTGAGCATGAATAAGCCGATCACATTGGACCATAACAGGCCGTGGTCTAGTGGTGTGCCCATCTGCAAGGTGTAGAGCATCAGCGGCGCTGTCACGATCAATATGGCGAGGAACATCATCAGCCCCAGGAATTTACCCAGCACGATCTGACCGCTTGATAAGGGAGAGGAAAGTAGTAGCACCAAGGTCTGGTTGCGGCGTTCTTCTGCAATCAAACGCATGGTGAACATCGGGATCAGCATCATCAGCAACAGCGCGATGACATTGAACAAGGGGGCGGCAATGCTGGCGGTTACGCCGGGTGCGTTGGCGATCTGGGCGAGCTGGGGTTGTATCTCCAGAAAGGCATCCAGCCGCGCGAGGAAGAACCAAGCGAAGATGAATTGGATCGCGGCCAGCACGAACCAAGTCGAGGGCATGGATAGCAGGGAGCGAAATTCACGCAGGGCGATGACACGTATCATGGTTGTACTCCCGCATTCTGTTCATCGGTGATCTGCACGAACACATCTTCCAGTCTAGCTTGCAGTGGTGTGAGTTGCTCGAGTTGCCAATCGTGTTGCGCTGCCAGTGTGAGTAACTCAGCGCTGGGGTTATGTTCTACGCTGTGCATGATGCGGAATTGATTGGCGTTCACTCGCTCTACTCGACTTACGCCGCCGATGCCCTGTATCACACTCAATTCTGGCGGGTTGCGGAAACTGATGGTGAAGCCTGATATCTGGCCATAGCGCTGCATGCGCGCACTTGTGTCGCCGTAGATGAGTTTGCCTTGCTGCATGATCTCTACGCGGTCGCAGATGCTCTCCACTTCGCCGAGCAAATGGGTGGAGAGAATGACGCTATGCTGATTGCCTAGCTCGCGTATCAGGGTGCGTATCTCGCGTATCTGGGTCGGATCCAAGCCCACCGTGGGCTCATCGAGGATGACCACTGATGGTTGATGGATGATGGCTTGGGCGATGCCCACGCGTTGCTGGTAGCCCTTGGATAATGTGCCTATGAGTTGATTGCGCTTGTCGTTCAGTCCGCAACGCTGCATAGCGAGTGCCAAAGCCTCAGGCACATCCTTGGCAGACATACCGCGTAAGCGTGCGGCGAAGATGAGGTAGTCGTTTACACGTAGTTCGCGATACAAGGGCGGGGTCTCGGGTAAATAACCCAGATGTGCCTTGGCCCGCGTGGGTTGCTTCACCAAATCTATGCCGCAGATCTCTATCGTTCCGCTGTCCGGTGTGATGCAGCCCGTCAGCATCTGCATGGTGGTGCTTTTGCCCGCGCCGTTATGACCCAGCAGGCCCAGCACCTCGCCGCGTTTCAGCTGCAGTGAGACGTCGTGTATGACCGTTTGATTGCCGAAACTGCGCTTGAGCTTACGCGCCGTGAGAGTGATATCGGGTGTGGCGTTAGACAAAGTGAGTGACTCGTGGTTGTGAAGAGGGCTAAATATAACCTAATATGAGCACCCGCATCAAAATCAAACTCCCTAAGGTTTATGAGCCCCAGCAAATATTTCAAAGTCGCTTTGATCGTTACCAGTCTGCTGTTGACTGCATGCGCCCACGCACCACAACGTGCAGCTGCCGACAGCGCTCCTGTGGTCGCCGAGAATGAGGCGCAACAAGTCAACGAGAGCACGCCAGTCGCCGAGAAAGAAGATGAGTCTAAGGCCAACTTGCCCAAGCAGGAACTGACCAGTGCTTGGTTGTATGAATACTTGCTCACCGAGGTCGCCAATCAACGCGGATACACCGCGCTGGCGGTGAACGGGAGCTTGGAATTAGCCGAGGAGACGCGCGATCCACGCTTGGCCAGACGCGCGGCACAGATCGCCTTCGAGTCCGGCGATATGGAAAAATCCGCCCGTGCCTTCAGGCTTTGGCAAGAGCTGGAACCCGAAGCGCCTATGCCTACGCGTATCTTGGCATCTATCCTGATGCGTGGTGGCAAGTTGCAAGAGGCTCAGGTGGAGTTCGCCAAAATTCTCAAACAAGACGAAGCCAATGCGGGCCAAACATTTTTGCAGATACAGCAGATGTTGCTCAGTTATCCCGATAAGGCAGCTGCACTGAAGATGATGCGGGATCTGAGTGCACCCTATCCTAAAGTGCCTGAAGCACATCTGTCCGTCGCGATGTTGGCACATGCGGCAGGTGATATGAGCTTGGCCTTGGGTGAAGCTAAACAGGCACGCGAACTTCGACCAGACTGGAATGTTGCGGTGGCGCTGGAGGCTGATCTGTTGCAGAAGACTGCACCACAACAAGGTTTGCAAGTCTTGAAAGACTATCTGGCCAAACATGCGGACGCGCACGATGTACGTTTGCAATATGCACGCGCACTGGTGGAGCAGCAGCAATTCCCGGAAGCACGTGCACAGTTTCAGCATGTAGCCGATAACACGCCTGATAATCCCGATTTGGCCTTTGCCATCGCGCTGTTGTCCTTGCAGATGAAGGATCTGCAAGGTGCGGAGATGCAACTCAAACTAGCGTTGAGCAAGGGTAAAAAAGATACCGACAGAGTGCACTATTACCTTGGTCAATTGAGTGAGGCTAAGAAGCAGAATGATGAGGCGCTCACTCACTATCGTGAAGTCAAAGCGGGTGAGCATCTGTTTGGTGCGCAGATGCGTATTGCCGTGCTATTAAGCAAGCAAGGTAAGTTAGATGAGGCGCGTCAGGTCTTGCATGCATACCAGCCTATCAATACCGAGCAACGTATCCAAGTGGTCTTGATAGAGGCGCAATTGCTGCGCGATGCAAAGCAATATTCACAAGCATATGACTTGTTACAACAGACTTTGCAGAAGTCGCCCAATCACACCGTTTTGTTGTACGAGGCTGCAATGATGGCGGATAAGATCGGTAAGCACGACATCGCCGAGCAGAATTTGCGCAAGCTGATCAAGATCAACCCTCAGGATGGCAATGCATACAACGCCTTGGGTTACAGCATGCTGGAGCGCAATGTGCGCATACCGGAAGCGATGGAGTTGGTTGAGAAAGCATTGCAACTTTCACCCGATGATCCTTCCATTATGGATAGTGTGGGCTGGGGCTATTACCGCAGCGGCAAGCTGGACCTGAGTGTGGAGATGTTGCGCAAAGCCTACGCTGGCAATCCGGATCCAGAAATCGTCGCCCATCTGGGCGAAGTGCTGTGGGTGCGTGGCGATAAGGAAGAAGCCAAACGCGTTTGGAACGACAGCCTTAAATTGCATCCTGATAATGAGTTGCTGCAGTCCGTCATCAAGCGATTTATCCCCTGAGCATGCGTATTTTGCCGTACCTGTTGCTGCTGGTATTGAGTGCGTGTGCCTCCGTGCCTGATGTGCATCCTGTCAAAGTCACTGACCGCGAGACCTCGGCCTTCAATATCAATGGGCGACTGGCGGTGAAACATCTGTCACAAAGACATAACGGCGGCTTGCGCTGGCAGCATATGGGTATGCACGACGAGTTGCTGTTGCAGGGGCCGCTGGGTATCACCGGTGCGCGCATCGTCAGCGATGAGCATGCCGCGAGTCTGGAGCAAAATGGCAAGCGCTACGAGGCTGCTGATGTCGAATCGCTGATGCAGCAGGTGTTGGGCTGGGGCTTACCGTTGCAAGTGTTGCATCACTGGTTGCTGGGTGTGGCAGATGCAAGTCTCCCGGTAGAGATCGAGCGTGATGAGCTGGGACGTATCACGGTGATGCATCAAGCCGGTTGGGAAGTGCGCTACACGCGCTATGTGGATGACAGTGCCCAGAGTCTACCTGCGCGCATCATGCTAAGTCGTACAGACATCCAAGTGCAATTATTGATAGACGAATGGGAGTGGCCATGAAGCCGACACGCTTGAGCTGCCCGGCGCCTGCCAAGTTGAATCTGTTCCTGCATATCACTGGTCGTCGTGCGGACGGATACCATCTCTTGCAGACCTTGTTTCGTTTCATAGATCTACATGACACGCTGCACTTCGATATGCGGACTGATGGTGCGGTGTGTCGCGTCAATGCCATCGAAGGCGTGGAGGCTGAGCAGGATCTGTGTGTGCGTGCAGCGCGGTTGTTGCAGCAGGAGACGGGTTGTCGACTGGGTGTGGACATCTATTTAGAGAAGCGCATCCCCATGGGCGGTGGCTTGGGCGGTGGCAGCTCGGATGCTGCAACCACTTTATTGGCTCTGAATAAGTTATGGGATTTGGGTATAGGGCGAGAGCGACTGATGCAACTTGGGCTGAGCCTAGGTGCTGATGTGCCTGTGTTCGTGTTCGGACAGAGTGCATTTGCAGAGGGAGTAGGCGAAGAATTGCAGGCATTTCCTATGCCCGCGACTTGGTATGTCGTGCTATTCCCACCCGTGCATGTAACGACTGCAAAAATTTTTATGCATAGTGAATTGACACGGGATTCGGTTTCCATCACAATGCGCGCCCTCTCGATATGGCAGACGAAACACGGCTCTGAAACGTTGGGATTGCAACTGCGAAATGATCTGCAAGCTGTGGTGTGTAAGTTATACCCCGAGGTTGCGCGTCACATTGATCTGCTGGGCCTATATGGCGCTGCGATGATGACAGGATCTGGCGCATGTGTGTTTGCCGAGTTTGCGACTCGGGAGGATGCACAAAGCGCATTGATCGCATTACAGCAAGAGCACCAAATACTTGGTGTAGTTACACAAGGTTTAATGAAGCATCCGTTGCATGATTGGGTGTGAGACAGTTTATTGGGGAGTCGCCAAGTGGTAAGGCACCGGATTTTGATTCCGGCATTCGTAGGTTCGATCCCTACCTCCTCAGCCAAATGCAGTAACGCTGCGACTCGTTCACTATAGTGGACATTGGTCTTGCGATAGCAAGCGAGTTTCAGTTCAATTCTTGGGCGTGTGCCCTAAATGTTTTGATAAAAGGGAGCACACGTGTCCAACGACAGCTTGATGGTATTCACCGGCAATGCCAATCCTAAGCTCGCTGAAGCAGTCACGCAGCATCTACATATCCCTCTGGGTCGTGCCAATGTAGGCCGCTTCTCAGATGGCGAAGTGATGGTTGAGCTGTTGGAGAACGTGCGCGGCAAAGACGTGTTCGTGCTGCAATCGACTTGTGCTCCTACAAATGACTCACTGATGGAAGTAATGGTCATGGTGGATGCGCTCAAGCGCGCTTCCGCAGGCCGTATCACTGCTGCGATGCCGTATTTTGGCTACGCACGCCAGGATAGACGCCCACGTTCAGCACGCGTTGCCATTACAGCTAAAGTGGTTGCAGATATGTTGACCGGCGCGGGTGTGAATCGTTTGTTGACGATGGATCTGCACTCAGATCAGATCCAAGGTTTCTTCGATATTCCAGTAGATAATATTTACGCCAGTCCAATTTTGTTGTCGGATGTGTGGAAAAATGACTACCCCAACCTGATCGTGGTTTCACCTGACGTGGGTGGTGTGGTGCGTGCACGTGCGCTGGCGAAGCAGTTGGATGCGGACTTGGCCATCATAGACAAGCGTCGCCCCAAGCCCAATGTTGCCAAGGTGATGAACATCATCGGTGACGTAGTAGGTCGTACCTGCATCATCATGGATGATATGGTTGATACTGCAAATACACTGTGCGAAGCAGCGAATGCGCTTAAAGAGCGCGGCGCTACACGTGTGTTGGCTTACTGTACGCATCCAGTGTTGTCTGGTCCTGCGATCGAGCGCATCGAAAAATCTGCGATGGACGAGTTGGTTGTCACAGATACCATTCCGTTGAGCGAAGCAGGACGCAACTGCAAAAAGATCCGTCAGTTGAGCACAGCAGAACTGTTGGCCGAGACCATACGCCGTATCAATAGCGAAGAGTCGGTTAGCTCCCTGTTTGCTGAGTAAAAGTTTTCGCGGTGATCGTTTTGGTCACCGCATTTTTGTATCGTCTGGTCGCGGACGGTACTGTTTTTGGAGAAGTAAATGACTATCGAAATCAACGCAACAATTCGTAATACGCAAGGTACGGGTGCGAGCCGCCGTCTGCGTCACACCGGCCGCGTGCCAGGTGTGGTGTATGGCTTAGGTGATGCAGTCACACTCGACATCGATCACAACGAAATCTACCACAAGCTGCGCTCAGAGGAATTCCACGCATCCGTGCTGGATCTGAACTTGGCTGGCAAGAAAGAATCTGTGATGTTGCGCGCTTTCGTGATGCACCCTTTCCGCCAACAAGTGATGCACGTGGATTTTCAACGTGTGGACATGAAGAAGAAAATGCACATTAAAGTGCCATTGCACTTCCTGAATCAAGACGCAGCACCTGGCGTTAAAGCCGGCGGTAAGATCAGCCACGTGCTGAACGAGCTGGAAGTCGCTTGCTTGCCTAAGGATCTGCCTACATTCATCGAAATCGATCTGGGTACATTGGCATTGGGCCACACAATCCACGTAGCTGACGTTAAGTTGCCAGCGGGTGTTGAGATCGCTGGTCACCATCATGCTGCTGATGCGGTTGCTGTGGTTCAAGTGCCTCGCGGCGTAGTTGAAGCAGTTGCTGATGCGGAAGCTACTGCTGCTGCAGCGCCTGCTGCTGCACCTGCTGCCAAGAAGTAATCAGTAAGAAATAAAAGCCCGCCAGTGCGTATTAGCATGGCGGGCTTTTTCATTTATAGGCTATGACAGCGATACGTTTAATAGTGGGTCTGGGCAATCCCGGACGCGAATATGAAGACACACGCCACAACGTCGGTTTCTGGTGGGTGGATGAATTGGCACGCCAGCACAAGTTGAACTTCAATAGTGAAGCGAAATTCCACGGCATGACCGCACGCGGCAATCTGCACGGCCATGAATTGTGGTTGCTTAAGCCGCAGACATTCATGAATGTGAGTGGCCGCGCGGTTGGGGCGCTGGCGCAGTTTTATAAAATCTTGCCTGCCGAAATTTTAGTGGTGCACGACGAACTCGATTTATCACCGGGTGTGGCGAAGCTCAAGCTAGGCGGTGGACACGGCGGACATAACGGTTTGAAAGACATCATCGCGCATTTAGGCACAAAAGATTTTTGGCGTCTGCGTGTCGGCATCGGACACCCAGGTGAGCGTAGTGAGGTGAGTAATTTTGTATTGAATAATCCACGCCGTGAAGAGCGTGAATTGATTGATACGGCGATGGATAAGTCGCAGCACATTGCGGAATTCATCATCACAGGCAAAATGGAAGCGGCGATGTTGAAGCTGCATAGTAATTAGGAGAAACACATGAGTTTGAAATGCGGCATCGTTGGCTTACCTAACGTAGGCAAATCCACTTTATTTAATGCGCTGACCAAGGCAGGTATCGCGGCGGAAAATTATCCCTTCTGCACCATAGAGCCGAACACAGGCATCGTTGAAGTGCCTGATCCGCGCATGGCGGAGCTCGCGAAGATCGTTAAGCCGCAACGTATGCAGCCGGCCATCGTTGAGTTCGTTGATATTGCAGGTCTTGTTGCTGGTGCATCAAAAGGTGAAGGGCTGGGTAACCAGTTCCTCGCCAACATCCGTGAGACCGATGCTATCGTCAACGTGGTGCGTTGCTTCGATGATGAGAACGTGATCCACGTAGCGGGCAAGGTTGATCCCCTGTCCGACATCGAAGTCATCATCACCGAACTCGCCTTGGCGGATATGGCGGTGGTGGAACGCACGCTGCACCGCGACACCAAGAAGGCGCGCTCTGGCGACAAAGATGCACAGAAGCTGGTCGCTATCTTAGAAAAGCTGTTACCCCATCTGAATGAGGGCAAACCTGCACGCACGATGAACTTCAGCGAAGAAGAAAAGTTCGCGCTCAAGCCCTTGTGCCTGCTCACCATCAAGCCCGCGATGTACGTTGGCAATGTGATGGAAGACGGCTTTGAAAATAATCCACATCTGGATCGTTTGCGTGAACACGCCGCCAAAGAAGGTGCACCTGTGGTCGCGTTATGCGCCAAGATCGAAGCTGAATTGGCCGACTTGGATGATGCCGACAAGATGGAATTTTTGGCTGACCTAGGTTTAGATGAGCCTGGCTTGAATCGCTTGATACGCACCGGTTATGAGTTGCTTGGTCTGCAAACTTACTTCACTGCCGGCGTGAAAGAAGTGCGCGCTTGGACCATCCACAAGGGCGACACCGCACCACAAGCTGCAGGTGTCATTCACACCGACTTCGAACGCGGCTTCATCCGTGCGCAAACCATTGCTTACGCCGACTTCATCGCCTGCGGCGGCGAAGCGTGTGCTAAGGAAAAAGGCAAACTGCGCGTAGAGGGCAAAGAGTATGTGGTGCAAGACGGCGACGTGTTGAACTTCCTGTTCAACGTGTGAAAAACGGCTGCGCTAGCAATCGCTCGCTCCGTTTTGGAGCGAGCCCGTCTATCCTGTATTAAATTGCGGCTAGATTTTCGATGAGCGACTTACTTTGAAAAGCTTCTAGGTTGCGGAAGGCATGTTCAATGCTCATAGGAGCATTGGTCGTCGCTAACCTCAGCCTGCGTTTTCCATCAATGAACTCAACCGAGCTAATGCATCAGAAACGATCTTCCCCTGTGCTTCGATGTTCTGAATGATGTTTTGTGGTGTGCGGGTGTCTACTTCCACTACCGCCGTCGGATTAACGGCTTTCAGGTCAAACACCGCTGCATCAATGTTTACTGCTTGCGTTTCAAGGTCACGCGCGGCTTTTTCCTTTACTTGAATCTCGCTGCTCAGTGTCTGCAATTCGGCATTGCTGGCCTTGTCTTTTTTCAAGCGTTTGAACTGCTCTTTCAAATCCACCACCGTGGCTTTGATTTGTGCCGCATCTTCCAGTAAGGGCTGCATCTCGGCCCGTGCCTGGGCGCGGC
Organism: uncultured beta proteobacterium; assembly: GCA_963740305.1. Classification (GTDB taxonomy): domain Bacteria; phylum Pseudomonadota; class Gammaproteobacteria; order Burkholderiales; family Gallionellaceae; genus Gallionella. The sequence continues at coordinate 328,327 of CAVUDR010000010.1, forward strand.
GGACAGCGAAATCCACAGTCCATGAGTAGCGGCTTGCGCTTTCTGGTTTGCCACGCTGCGCCAACATGCGGGCGTAGCTGGGGAAGGGCTTGCCTGCGTTCTCCTCGTCGGCCAGCCAATCGGCGGTGAGGATGGCGGGCAATTGCGCGTCGTCCAACACCGAGCCATCCGGGGCAAAACCAAAGTGCGCCAGCGTCAGCGGTGTTTTCTTGCCGACCTTCACGAAAGACAGATCGTAGTACCACGTCTTTTCGGTTTTCTTGCCCTTGGTGAAAAACAACAGATTGGTTTTCACACCCGCGCCTGCGGTGGAGAACACGCCGCCGGGCAGGCTGACGATGGCCCACAGATCGCACTCATCCACCAGCTTGCGCTTGGTTTCTACAAAGGACGATTCATTGGTACGGAACAGCAAGCCCTCGTCCAGCACGATGGCGCAAGTGCCATTGGGTGCCAGTTCGCCTAGGATGTCTTGCACAAACAGCACCTGGGTGGCGCTGGTTTCATAGGCAAAGTTCTTCTGTGCGTCTTTGCCTTCCTTGCCACCAAAGGGCGGGTTGGTCAGGATCACATCAAAGGTCTTAGGCGCGTTGTCGAACAGCGCCGCGTAGGTGGCGCGGCGCGTCAGCGAATTGCCGTGCCACAAATTGGGCTGGTCGATGCCATGCAGCACCAGATTGGCCAGCGCAATCGGGAACACCAGATTCTCTTTTTCGCGGCCAAAAAAAGTGTCGTGCTTGAGTCTGTCGATATCCGTGCTGGTGGCACTTTGGCCCAACTGGCGGGCGATGTGCTCGTAAGCAATGGCTAGAAAACCACCCGTGCCGCAGCAAGGGTCGTACACCGTCTGCTTCAGTTGCGGGCCCACCGTATGCACCATGGCGCGAATCACTTCGCGCGGCGTAAAGAACTGACCACCGTCGGAATTTTTCTCGCCCATCTTCAACAGCAAGTCTTCATACACCTGCGACAGGGTGAAGAAATGCTGGTCATCCACGTGGTCGATGTTGATCTGGTGCACCTTATCCAGGATGTCGCGCAGATTAGCTTCTGAATCGACGCGCACCTTTTCCACCGCCGTCATCGTGCGGCCCATGATGCGCTGCTTGCGACTGGCACTTGAGTTAGGCAAGCCGGTGCGGATGTCGATATCCAGGCTGTGCAAGTGCGGTAGCAGTTCTTTGTTGATGAATTCGAACAGTTTGCCGTCACCCGCTGCGAACAGTTCCTGCCGCTTCCAGCCAAAGGGCTTGGCCTCGGCGGTTTTTGGGTGCCCGAGTTTATCGGAATACGGTGCTGCCCAGTCCTGCCAGCGATACGGACTTTGCAGCGCAGGCGAAAAATTCGCGCCCAGCACTTCTGCCTCTTCGCGTGCTTTGGATTCCTGCGCATCGAGAATTCGCAGGAACAAAATCCAAGTTAGTTCTGGCACATATTGCAAAGCGCTGGCGCAGTTGGAGCGGCGCATCACATCGCAAATACTCTTGACGAAACTGGAGAGCGATTGCGTAGAGGCGATGGATTTTGGCGCCTTGGTCGGCCGCGTTGATGCCACGCTATCTGTGTTCTTGTTTGTGTTAGCCATCAGTTCATTTTCCTGGTTTCTTTTTATCCAGCTTCTTTTTCGCAGACTCGATCTGCTGGATGCTGTGGTCTGGCTTGGGCAAGCTCTCAGGCATGGTGCCGCCCAATTCGTCAATGGTCTGGCGCACCTTGCGGCCGACTTCGAAATGGGTCTTGTTGGCCTGGGTCTTGCCGCTCACTTGATCACGACGCAGTTTTTCCTCGGTTTGCGTGGCGCGGAACAAATTGGCCGCAAGCTCGGTGCTGCCCATGTGATCGAGAATCTTTTGGCTCTTCTTCAGCCCCTTGCGGGCATGGATTTCTTTGTTGCCCAAGCCGCCATACAAGCCCTTGTAACCGTGATCTTGAAAGATAGCGAAGTCGATGCCAGTCTCAACGCCAGCCTCTTTAGCCGCAGCCGCCAAATGCTTGTTATGGGTAGCCAGCTCGTTGCGGATCGCCAGACGTTTTTCATCTTCGCTGAGTTGTGCAAACTTGGCCTCATCCGCCAGCTCCTGCCGCCGCGCTTGTGTGGCGAAGTAGGTTTGACCATTGGCGATGACCGGTTTGCTCGGGTCGCCGTTCTGCACGATCAGATAGCAGGCATAGCGGGAGAGGTGAACGTCCGGCACGGGGCGTTGGGCGCCAGAGCCGATGAGGACCATTTTGGTGGTGTCACCGAAATGGTCGGCAACGACACGGCCCGATTGCTCGCAAGCCACGCGTGCCTTGTCCACGACCTGCATGAAATTGCGCCAGTCTTGGTATTCCAGCAGCGGTGCCAGGTCGCGCGCCGACCAGAACTCATCGCCATGCTCGTCTAGCTGGCGGATACCTTCGAAGGTGGCGTGGTGCTGTTGGGCAATACGCTTGTCAATCATGCTTGTCTCCTTGATGCTCGAAGGCTTGCGCGAGTAAGCGGTTGGGAAGGCGATGGATGTCTTCCAGCGCTGCCTTGCTTGAATTTTCCAATGCGTCGATTTCGGTCATGGCAGCCTGAATGCGCGCCACGATGCCTTGCTGTTCGGTTTTGCTGGGGGCGGGCACTTCCAGCGCCTTCAGCAGCGCACCGTTCAGATTGGCTTGATTACCGCCCCGGTCTTCCGATAAATCACGCAAATCCTGATACGACGATTTCAGCCAGAGATAGAGAAAATCCGGTTCCCACGTGTCATTAGGCAAGATGGCGAAACAGGCCTGATTGGTAGTGGCGGGAATTTCCAGAATGGCCGATTGCCCGCGTGTTTTGCCCTGCCCATACATCGCAATGAGGATGGTTTTGGGCGGTAGCAGGGACAACGAGCATTCCGCCAGCGCCAGTTTTGAAATGGCTTCTTCGGTGGCAGTGATCGGTGCAAAAGCGACCTCGCCGGTTTTCACCCAGGCGATTTCCGCCGGTTGCCAATACGGCTTGTTGCCGCGTGACGGCGTGGAGCCGCTGGTGGTTTGCGCGTAATCGCCGAGTTTCTTTTTTGGTGCGGTATCCAGTTCCGCAAAGAAGGCCTTGAGCAGTCGGGCGCGCAGCAAGCGGGTATCACTGAGCTGCACCTGCGCCGCCTGCCGGGCGGTTTCCACTTCGGCCAGTTGGGCTTTCAGGCGGGCGGCGATTTGGCGCTGTTCGTTATCTGAATCATGAATACTCACCTCAAAGCCAAGCAGAGCTTCCATATCAGCGCGCGGCATCCGAGAACCTGTCTTATCGAACATCGCTGCTTTTACAACCTGTTCACTACGCAGCAGCAGCGCCAAATATTCTCTATCCACACTTCGCGGCCTTAGAGGAATGATCTCAGTTGAACACCGCCCGACTCTTTCGGGAACTGCCACTTTGTTCAAATAAGGTCGCAATTTTCCGTATAGAACGTGGCTATCGTCGAAAGCAAAGGTTGTGCTCTTTCCTTCGGCAGAATTTGTTTCATACGAAAGTATGTGGCCTGTACCTGATGCGATCTGTTCAAGGCCAAGATAGGGGCGAACTGTGGCCTCCGAAGATTCCGGTGAAACGATGACTCGATCTGGAATTGCGATGTCGCCAAGAATGACCGTTTTCAAGCTCATACCCCAAACAACCTCGCCTTAGCCTCGTGCATCACCTGCGCCGGAGCACCCAAGCCACGCAATGCATTCAGTCCGCCAGCCAGCTTGATCTCCGGCACCTCCCACAGGTTCTGGCTTTCCAGCGCGTCCGTGCCACCCTGGGCAAACTGATGGCCGAGGCCCTTGAGCACGATGGCGGCTTTCTCGTCCATGCCGCTGAACCAGCCTGCGTTATGGCTGATGAAGGCCTCGCCACGCTCGGGGCGCTTGAGGGCGCGGGCGTGGTAGCCGTATTTGCCAAAAAAGTCGTACAGGTCAAAGTCGTTCATCTGGTCAATTTCGCGGATCACTTCCGGGCTGAAGTTGTCGCCCAGCAGGTGATCTATCAGTTGGCGGCGCTTTTGTGCGGCTATCCACAGGGCGCGGAAGTCGTCGAGGTTGTGCGCCTCGCTCACCACGCGCTGAATGACTTCGCGGCGGTATTCATCGACTGGAATCGGCGTGTCGCGGCCCTCGCGGCGGCTAAGGATGAAGCGCCCTTGTGCATTGATGACAACATACTCACCGCGCATTTCGGCAACGTGTGGCGTACCGCTCCCGTTTCCGCCAAGGCCACCCTCGTCATCACCTCCACCCTTGCTGCCGCCACCGGGGCGCGGCGGTTTGGTGATGAAGTCGGTGCCGAACAGTTGGGTGACGTCGGTGTAGTCGTAGAGCCAAAATTTGTATTTCTGGGTTTCTTCGTGGATGCGGGTGCCGCGCCCGACCATCTGGTAAAACTTGATCGGCGATTGCAGGTAGCGGAAGAACACCACGGCATTCAGGCGCTCGATGTCCACGCCCGCTTCGAGCAGATCGACGGTGCAGGCGATGAAGGCGCGCTCGCCCGAGCCGCGCATGGGTTCGATCATGTCCGAGCCATTGTTCGCACCACCCATGCACTTAAAGGCGTAGTGGTCCTTGGGCAATTGCCCTTGTTCCTTGCACCAGCGCACATACAGATTGTTCATGTGCTGCGCCACGCGGTCGGCATGAATTTCACGGGTGCAGAAGATGATGGCTTTTTGTTCCGGCCCGCCGTTTTCGCACAAGAGCTTGAACAGGTCGGCGCACATCTTGGGGGTGCGCAGTTCGATGAACAGTTCGTCGTCGAAGTCTTTGCCGGTGTATTCGCTCTTGGTGAGGTCGTCTGCGGTCAATGGCAAGCCGGTTTTGATGTCCTTGACGCCCGCCTTGAGGATGTCTTCCCTAGTGAAGGTGGCGTTGTCGATGCTGGCCTTGCGTTTGACGATTTCGCAGGCGGCGAGATAGCCGTCTTCCTGCGCTTGAATCAGGGTGTATTCGTAAACGGGCTCACCAAAATACTTGCGGTTGTTGGCGGTGATTTCCTGATCGTCGGCGCTGGCGTGTTTGGATTCTTCCAGCTTGCGCGGCGTAGCGGTCAGGCCGATGTGAATGGCGTTGGGGTTGCGTTTCAGAACCTCAGACCAGCGACCCCATGCTGAGCGGTGACATTCGTCGATGATGATGACGCTAAAGGCGTCTTCGCCATAGTGCTCGGACAGGAAGCTGGCAAAGCCATCATCGTCATCCAGCCCCAGCGTCTGGTAGGTAGCGATGTGGATGCGGGCATTTTGTGCACTGTTGCCGCCGCGCTCGGTGCTGACAACACGGGCATTGTCGCCAAAGGCGGCTTTGAGTTTGGCGTAGGCCTGTGTGCGCAATTCATCGCGGTCGCACAGGAACAGCGCGGGCTTGGGCAGTTGCCCGGCCTGACTCATGCGCCACAGCAGATTGGTGGCGATAATGGTTTTGCCTGCGCCAGTCGCCAGTGTTAGGAGTACCCGAGGCGCTGTGCCCGCCTGTTGATCCAGCAGGATTTTTTCGAAAGCCGCACGAATCGCCGCATCTTGGTAGTAGCGCGCGCGCGCCCATGCCGGGCTGTCGGCTTGGAATAGCATTGCGGCCTCGGGCCGAGCCATGTCCAGCCCAGTGTCCTTGGCATAACGAGCGGTCAAATCTGCATGTAGCGGAAAGTCGACAAATGGGAATGGGCCACCTTGCAAACTGGTGGTGCAATCAAATTCGCCATAGAGATGACCATTGGTGGCGAAGACGTATTTCACATCGAAGCGCTCACAGTCGGCATAGCCCTTGGCCTGCTGCATGCCCTTGAGCGGGTCTTCGCTTTCTTTTTTGGCTTCCAAAACGGCGACGGGCAGTGCCTTGGGCATCTCACCCACCTGCACGCACAGCAGGTAGTCGGTGCGCCCCGGCCCTTTGCGACGGCGGCCTTTGGCACCGCTGGGTTCAACCGGTGATGGCGTCAAAATCGTTTCAAGTGAAATCTGGTCGCGAGATACGTAGCCCTTCTCGCGAAGGACTGGATCTATTAGGTGATAACGGGTTTCGGCTTCGTTATGCGACATAGCTAGCTATCGAGTGAGTTCACTATTAATTCTGGTTGAAGCGAAATGCCGACGTGGGTCTTTGCGATGGCCATTGTTTCCTATGTGCTGTTCTTAAATTTTGAAGTTCCGCAATGTACTTTAAAGTCAGGCATTATCAAAATATTTGATGCCTCGATTTCGCTCAGTGAATCAATGAACGATGGAACAACGCCAAACATTTGGCCAACAGGTGGCGAACGCCCTGCACATTACGCTGAAGTGGGTAGTCTGAAACTTATTCCTGAGACCCTTCGTACCATCCCTGACTGCGCTTTACCAGATACACAACGGACAACATCACCGGTACTTCTATCAGTACGCCGACTACGGTGGCCAATGCAGCACCCGATTCGAAGCCGAACAAGCTGATGGCAGCAGCTACGGCGAGTTCGAAGAAGTTCGATGCGCCTATCAACGCGGACGGGCCGGCTACGCAATGTGCCTCGCCAACGCGGCGATTGAGCCAGTAGGCGAGTCCTGAGGTGAAGTACACCTGTATGGTGATGGGCACTGCCAACATCAGGATCACCAAGGGTTGATCGATGATGGCTTTGCCTTGGAATGCGAACAGCAACACCAGTGTCAGCAGCAAGGCTGAGATGGAGATGGGGCCGAGTTGGACTAGCATGCGTGACAATGCTGCTGCACCACGCGCTAGTAAAAACTTACGCCAAAGTTGTGCAATCAAAACAGGTGCGACGATGTATAGCACTACGGATACTAGGAGCGTTTCCCAAGGTACGACGATGGATGACAAGCCCAACAGCAGGGCCACTAGTGGGGCGAAGGCAAACACCATGATGGTATCGTTGAGCGCAACTTGGCTCAGTGTGAACAGCGGTTCGCCATTTACCAAACGGCTCCAGACGAACACCATGGCGGTACAGGGTGCGGCTGCCAGCAACACCAAGCCTGCGATGTAGCTATCCAGTTGTTCGGCGGGTAAGTAAGCGGCGAATAGTTGGCGGATGAACAGCCACCCCAGCAAGGCCATCGAGAAAGGCTTTACCGCCCAGTTGATGAAGAGCGTGACGCCTATGCCACGCCAATGTTTGCGCACTTCATGCAGGGTACTGAAATCTATGCGCAGCAACATGGGGATGATCATCACCCAGATCAGCACGCCAACGGGGATGTTGACCTTGGCGATCTCCATTGCACCTAGGGCATGGAACGAGGCAGGGAAAAATTGCCCAGCCAGTACGCCTACGATGATGCACATGAACACCCATAAGGTGAGATAGCGTTCGAAGATACTCATGACTTAATCCTTGATGCGACCGATCTCGGCAAGCTTTTCCTTCAAGGTCAGCTTGTCCAGTTTGTCTATTGGCAGGCTGAGGAATAACTGGATGCGGCGTGCGAGTTGTTCGGCAGCTTTGTTGAAAGCTGCACGACGTGCTTCATCTCCTTCAATGTGCGCGGGATCAGGGATGCCCCAATGTGCTGTGGCAGGTTTGCCTAACCAAAGCGGACAAGCCTCGCCTGCGGCGTTGTCGCATACGGTGAAGATGAAATCGAATTCGGGTGCATCAGATGTCGCGAACTCGTCCCAACTCTTGCTGCGATAACCCTCGGTTTTATAGCCGTTGTGCGCCAGCCATTCGATAGCACCCGGATTGACCCGCCCCGCAGGCTTGCTGCCTGCGCTATAGGCTTTGATCTTGCCTTGGCCCATGGTGTTGAATAGCACTTCACCCAGTATGCTGCGCGCCGAGTTGCCGGTGCACAGGATCAGTACGTTGTATTGTTTATCACTCATCATCATTCCTTTTAACAATTCTTTAATGGTGCGCATTGCGTGGCATCACCTGCGCAACAGTGCTCGGTCAGATAGGCGATCAGCTTGTCCATCTCGGCATAGTTCGCGCTATAAATGACATACCGACCTTCGGTGCGCGACTTAACCAGTTTGGCATGGGATAGTGTCTTTAAATGGAAAGACATCGTTGCTGGCGGCACACCCAATTGATCACCCAGCACACCTGCTGCCAGACCTTCTTTGCCAGCTTGTACCAAGATGCGGAATATCGCCAAACGGGATTCCTGAGCGAGCGCTGCGAGCGCCGCTACGGCTACATTTATCTTCATGATCCACCTCGGCTGATGATTCTATATTTCCATTATTACGGAAATATTAAATGCGTGCAACGAGTGCGAATAGCAAGGAGTGAAGGGTGGCATTTTCGTAGATATGATTAGTGGTTTTGGTCCAACCAGCTTTGCAAGAATCCCCATTGCTCCAATTCTCTATCAGCTAAAGAGGGCGGGAGGTCAAATAGCGACTTTCCCTCGAAGGCGGCATTGACGTAGACCTGAGTCTCGCGCAGGTAAGCGAGTATGGGAAGATCGAAGGTGGTCAGGAAGTGCTCAAGCGCTTGTGCTGCCTTGGTTCTGGGACTCATGCGCATGCCGATGATGCCGATGTGGCAGTGTTGTTTACGCACAGTCTTTTCAGTGGCGAGGCTTTGCAAGAATTCGCGGCTCGCATCTAGATCAAATAGAGAGGGTGCGATTGGGACGACGATCTTGTTGGCGAGTTTGAGTGCATGCGCGAGGTTCTTGCCGTGCAGTCCGGCAGGGGAGTCGATCACCAGCCAGTCGTACTCGTCTTCATCAGTCTTCTTGCTACCGAGCTTGTCTATATGGGGCAGTTCGAAATCACGCAGTCCCAGCCACAAGGCGGAAGATTGTTGCCTGTCCAGATCCAGCATCGCGACCCGATCGCCGCGCTTGGCGAGGAAGCCGGCGATGTTCACTGATAGCGTGGACTTGCCACTGCCGCCTTTTGGATTCGCTATCAAGATGGTTTTCATGTCGCCGTTCCCTGTGTGTGTTCCCTGCTTACAAAGCCGAGAAGGTGTTGCACTGATTGATGTCACCAGTCTCTATGCCAGTGGTGAACCACTTGCTGCGCTGTGCCGCACTACCGTGAGTGAAGCTTTCCGGCACGATGGTGCCTTGAGTCGCCATCTGTATGCTGTCATCGCCGACTGCCGCAGCCGCGGTAAGGGCTTCTTCGATGTCGCCTGATTCGATGATGTTGCGCATCTTGTTGGCGTGGTTAGCCCAAACGCCGGCATAGCAATCTGCTTGCAGTTCCAATTTGACCGAGAGCTGGTTGTATTGTGCTTCACTCACACGGCCGCGCATCGCATCGACCTTGGCACTAGTGCCCAATAAATTCTGCACGTGATGCCCCACTTCGTGTGCGATCACGTAGGCTTGTGCGAAATCACCGGGTGCCTTGAAACGCTCACGTAGCAAGCGGTAGAAGTCCAGATCGATGTAGACCTTTTGATCTGCCGGACAGTAGAACGGCCCCATCGCAGCTTGCCCAGCACCACAGGCGGTCTGAGTCTGTCCTGTGAATAACACTAATTTGGGGTTGCGATACTGTGCGCCAACTTTCTGGAAGATGTCTTGCCACACATCTTCGGTATCGGCTAGGACGATGGAGACGAAACGCGCATCGGCATCATTGGCTGCGGGCTTATGCGCAGGTACGGATTGTGACTGCGGCACGCCGCCCCCACTGAGCAGATTCAGCACCGTCATCGGATTCAGCCCCAGCGCCCATGAAGCGACAAAAGCGACCACGATGGTGCCCAGACTTAGGCCGCGACCGCTGCCGATGGAAAAGCCACCACCACCATCGCCGCGCCTATCTTCTACGTTATCGCTTTCTCGTTGATTGTCTGTGCGCATCGTTCGCCTCTGTCGTTAGGGTAGTCAGGCTGAGACTCAGCGTTTAAAGATAGAACCTAACACGCCACGGATGATCTCGCGTCCGACTGCAGAGCCTATCGAGCGCGCAGCACTCTTGAACATCGCTTCGCCGACGCCCTGACGATTGCTTGCACGTGTCGCGGTGCCTGAGGAACTGCCGCCGAAGATACCACCCAACATGCCCCCTAAGCCGCCCCCCTGTGCAGCAGGCGCTGCTTGAGTGGGTTTGGCGGTTTCGGCTTGTTTTTCCTCGGTACGACCTTTGAGTAACTCGTAGGCAGATTCTCTGTCGACTTGCTTTTCGTAATGCCCCGCCAGTAAGGAGCTCGCAAGTACAGCCTTGCGTTCATCTGGATTGATAGGGCCGATCTGGGCTTGGGGTGGCACGATGTAAGCGCGTTCGACGATGGAGGGTTGACCCTTCTCGTTGAGGCAAGACACCAAGGCTTCGCCTACGCCTAACTCTGTGATGACTGCTTCTTCGTTCAGTGCCGGATTGTCACGCATGGTTTCAGCCGCTGCTTTGACGGCCTTTTGGTCGCGTGGCGAGAAGGCGCGCAAAGCATGTTGTACACGGTTGCCTAATTGACCTAAGACCTTATCGGGTACGTCGGCAGGATTTTGTGTGATGAAGTAAACACCGACTGCCTTGGAACGTATCAAGCGCACGACTTGTTCTATTTTCTCCAACAATGCAGCAGGCGCGTCGTTGAACAAGAGATGAGCTTCATCGAAGAAGAACACCAGTTTGGGTTTATCCAGATCACCTGCTTCAGGCAAGTTTTCATAGAGCTCGGACAGCAACCACAACAACATGGTCGAATAGACCTTGGGCGAGGTCATCAGTTTGTCGGCAGCGAGGATGTTGATCATGCCGTAGCCGTTGCTGTCGGTCTGCATCAGGTCCTCGATGTTCAGCATCGGTTCGCCAAACAGCTTATCGCCGCCTTGCATCTCGATCTGTAACAGGCCGCGTTGTATCGCGCCTATGCTGGCGGTAGAGATGTTGCCGTATTCGGTGGTGAAATCGGAGGCGTTCTCGCCCACACTCTGTACCATGGCGCGCAGGTCTTTCAGGTCTAGCAACAATAGGCCGTTGTCGTCGGCGATCTTGAACACCAGTGCCAGCACGCCAGCCTGAACTTCGTTTAGATTGAGCATGCGGCCTATCATCAGCGGCCCCATGTCTGAGATGGTGGCACGCAGGGGATGACCCATCTCGCCGAACACATCCCAGAAGGTCACAGGATAGGCACGTGGCGCGAAGTCGCTCAGCTTGAGCAGTTCGACACGAGCTGCGACCTTGGCATTGCCGCCACCCGCTTTGGCTAAGCCTGATAGGTCGCCCTTGATGTCGGACATGAACACCGGTACACCCATGCGGCTGAACGATTCCGCCATAGTTTGCAGCGTAACAGTCTTGCCCGTGCCGGTAGCGCCTGTGATCAGACCATGACGATTTGCCATGTGGGGGAGCAGGAATATCTCTAGTTCAGCATTCTTAGCAAGCAGGATAGGGGCTGTCATGGGCATCGCGTGTTGGGTTAAGAAGGCAGAAATGATACCATCGCGCCACGTTTTTTCGGAGGTCGGTATGGCAGGGCACAGCAAGTGGGCGAACATTCAGCATCGCAAAGGTAAACAAGACGCGAAACGTGGCAAGATATTCACGCGGCTCATCAAGGAAATCACCGTAGCGGCACGTATGGGCGGCAGCGATGCGACCGGTAATCCGCGCCTGCGTCTGGCGATGGATAAGGCTTACGAAAACAACATGCCCAAGGACAACGTCGAGCGCGCGATCAAGCGCGGTGCAGGCGAGTTGGAGGGTGTGGATTATCTGGAGCTGCGTTATGAAGGCTACGGCATCAACGGCGCGGCGGTGATGGTCGATTGCATGACCGACAATAAGACGCGCACCGTGGGCGATGTGCGCCATGCCTTCACCAAATACGGCGGCAATCTAGGCACCGATGGTTCGGTCGCATTCATGTTCCATCATTGTGGGCAGATGATCTTCGCCCCAGGTACGGATGAGAACGGTCTGATGGAAGTCGCCTTGGATGCGGGTGCAGAAGACATCGTGACCGACGAAGATGGCAGTATCGAGGTCATCACCAGCTTTCACGATTTCTTGACTGTCAAGCAGGCGTTGGAAGCGGCAGGTTACAAACCCGAGTTCGCCGAAGTGCTGATGAAGCCAGCCAGTGAGGTGCTATTCACTGGCGACGATGCAACGAAGATGCAAAAGCTGCTCGATGCCTTGGAAGACTTGGACGATGTGCAAGAGGTGTATACCACGGCGGTGTTTGAGTAAAAATGACGCCAGAACATCAAAAATGTACGGTGGATGGTTGTAATGGTCAGGTACAAAAACTAGGTCACTTGCTGTGCTTTACGCATTGGAAGCTCGAAAAAAATAAAGTTTCCGAGCATGAGTCTAGCTATTTAGTAACGTCTCAGATATCAAAAAGTAAGAGCGATATCGAGGGTAAATTGAACTCAGCTGGCTTGGGAGAAAAGTACAAGCTGAGTTCGAGGCAAATCAATAGTGTTTTATTTGAACTCGGTTGGATTGAGCGAGATGGTCAAGGTTGGAAACCGACGGTAATAGGGGAAAAGCTGAAGGCTGAGAGGAAGGTGTTTTCGATAAACAAAGTTCCCTATGTGTTGTGGCATCCAATGATTTGCAAATCACGGATTTTGCAAAATGCCGCGAATGAATTTCTAGCCATCGAAGTTGCACAGCCTGCTCAAGTTTTGGCGTCCCCACTACCTGAGGATGCGGCAGATAAGACCGAAGGCTTCAGAGAGAAATTCCCGCCAACTATTCGAACATCTGACGGCCATATGGTTAGGTCACGAGGGGAGGCGATCATAGATGGGATGTTATACGAACGTCGTATTGTTCATGCTTATGAGCGATTGGTGCCTGTAGAACAAACCTTGTACTGTGATTTTTATTTGCCAGAATTTGATTTATATATCGAATTTTGGGGTATGGAAAGCAACCTGAAATACAAAGCAAGAAAAGAGAAGAAGCTGGAAATTTATCGCCAGAACGAATTGAGGCTGATAGAAATCAAGGATGAGCATATAAACAACCTTGAAGACTATTTGATGGCTCAGTTGGTTAAGTATGGCTACAAGGCGAAGTAACTTAGTGAGTGCGACTACACGCATCTTAGGTATCGACCCTGGCCTACGTATCACGGGTTTTGGGATCATCGATAAGGACGGACAGAATCTGCATTACGTGGGAAGCGGTTGCATCAAGACACCGCCGGGTGATTTGCCCGAGCGACTGAAGGTGATACTAGTTTCTTTGGCTGAGGTAATCGAGCAATATCAGCCGCAATATGCAGCAGTCGAAAAAGTGTTCGTCAACGTGAATCCGCAATCGACGTTATTGCTCGGCCAGGCGCGTGGCGCGGCGATCTGTGCAGCGGTCTTGGCGAATCTCCCGGTGGGCGAATACACCGCTTTGCAAGTGAAGCAAGCTGTGGTCGGTAACGGTCACGCAGACAAGGAACAAGTGCAGGCGATGGTGCAACGATTGCTCAAATTATCAGGTACACCCAGTCCGGATGCGGCAGACGCGTTGGCCTGTGCCATCTGTCATGCGCATGGCGGTCTGGGCTTGGGCGCGTTGGCGACCAAAGGATTGACCAAGGGGTTTCGTGTGCGCGGTGGGCGATTGGTATGAGTACACCGATGGAGCCGGTTGCAGTATTACGAGGGAATTCAGTCGCGCTTTATTTTGCCGCGACTAGGCCAGCTTTTCTCAGTGCGAGTTTGATGGCCTGCATCATCGGTCTGGCCGTCGCTCACCATAGCGGTGTCAAGATGAATGCAGTTTTAGTGTTGGTGACGTTGATCTTTGCGATGCTGGCCCATGCGGCGGCAAACGTATTGAACGATTACTATGATGCCTTGAGTGGCACGGACGCGCAGAATACTGAACGTATCTTTCCATTCACTGGCGGTAGTCGTTTCATACAGAATGGTGTGCTGACGCTGGCGCAAACACGTAACTTTGGTTTGATGTTGATGTTGATGGTGGCAGTCGCGGGACTGTGGTTGATGGCGCATGCTACGACGCAACTGTTGCATGTCGGTTTGGCTGGCTTGTTCATCGGATGGGCGTATTCTGCACCGCCATTCAAGCTGGATAGTCGCGGTATGGGAGAGTTGTGCATCACCTCGGGTTTCCTCGCCATCGTCGTTGGTACGGATATGGTGTTGCGCAAAGGCGGCTCGCTCGCACCTTATATCGCGGGCTTACCTTATGCTTTGTTGGCGACCAACTTGCTGTACATCAATCAGTTCCCTGACCGAACTGCAGATATGGCTGCTGGGAAGATGCACTGGGTAGCGCGACTAGCGGTTGAGCAAGCGCGCTGGGGTTATGTGTTGCTGGCTGGCTTGGCGTATGGTTGGCTGTTGTTCGCAGTGTGGGCTGGCTATTTGACGATGTGGGCGATGCTGGGGCTGCTGTCTATGCCACTCAGTTTGAACGCTGCGCGAGAGTTGTTCCGTCATGCGCATCAGCCTCAGGGTTTGGCGAAGGGCATCAAGATGACGATAGCCGCGATGTTGGTGCATGGTGCATTGCTGAGTACAGGCTTGTTAATAGGGTAAGAATAATGATCGGTCGTTTAACAGGCATCTTGTTGGAAAAGAACCCGCCGCAGATCGTGCTGGATGTGCACGGCGTGGGCTATGAAGTCGATGTGCCTATGAGCACCTTCTATAATCTGCCGGCACTGAATGAGCGGGTCGTGCTGCATACCCAGTTCGTGGTGCGCGAGGATGCGCAACTGCTGTACGGTTTTCTGACGCATGAAGAGCGTATCGCCTTCCGTCAATTGCTGAAGATCAGCGGTGTCGGCCCTAAGCTTGCCTTGTCGGTATTGTCTGGATTGAGTCTGGCTGATCTAGCTGCTGCAGTAGTGAACAAGGATGCAGGGCGACTGACCAAGATACCGGGTGTGGGCAAGAAGACTGCCGAGCGTTTATTGTTGGAATTGCAAGGTAAGTTCGTTGCGACTGGCATGGTCAGCGCCCAAGGCGTGGTCGCGGCATCGGCGAGCAACGATATCGTCAATGCCTTGCAGGCCTTGGGTTACAACGAGAAAGAAGCAGATTGGGCGGCTAAACAACTCCCCAAAGAAGCCAATGTGTCGGACGGTATCCGTCAGGCTTTAAAGCTACTGTCTAAATCATGATACACAGCGACAACCTCACCTCTGAACCGCGCCTGACCACGCCTGCTGTCGTCTCCAAACAGGAAGAAGCGATGGAGCGTGCACTGCGCCCCAAGCAGCTCGAAGAATACGTAGGGCAAGAGAAGATACGTGGCCAATTGGAGATATTCATTCAGGCGGCACAGCAGCGCAAAGAGCCACTCGATCATGTGCTGCTGTTCGGCCCGCCCGGCCTGGGCAAGACCACGCTGGCACAGATCATCGCACGCGAGATGGGGGTCAATATCCGTCATACCTCGGGGCCAGTGCTGGAGCGTGCAGGTGATCTGGCGGCCTTGCTGACGAATCTCGAACCGCATGATGTGTTGTTCATCGATGAGATCCATCGATTGTCTCCCGTGGTGGAGGAGATCCTCTACCCAGCGCTAGAGGATTATCAGATCGACATCATGATAGGCGAGGGGCCGGCAGCACGTTCGGTGAAGCTGGACCTGCCACCTTTCACCTTGATCGGTGCGACGACACGTGCAGGCATGTTGACTAATCCCTTGCGTGACCGCTTCGGCATCGTGGCGCGCTTGGAGTTCTATACCCCGCAGGAGTTGCAGCGCATCGTGATGCGTTCATCCGGCTTGCTGGAGATGTCGCTCTCCGATGATGGTGCGATGGAGATCGCCAAACGTTCGCGCGGTACGCCACGTATCGCCAACCGTCTGCTGCGCCGTGTGCGCGATTACGCAGATGTGAAAGCGGGCGGTGACGCCAATCGCGGTGTTGCTGATGCTGCTTTGACTATGCTGGACGTGGACTCGCAGGGTTTGGATACGATGGACAGAAGGTTGCTGCTGACGGTCATCGAAAAGTTCTTGGGTGGGCCGGTAGGGGTGGATAATCTCGCCGCCGCCATCGGTGAGGAGCGCGACACCATAGAAGATGTGTTGGAGCCTTATCTGATTCAGCAGGGCTATCTGCAACGCACGCCGCGCGGTCGCATGGCGACCGCACATGCCTATCAACATTTTGGTTTGCAGGTGTCGAACAAACCTGTGATCGGAGACTTGCTCGATGAGTAAACACAAGACGTTTTCTTTGCCTACGCGTGTGTACTTTCATGACACCGATGCGGGGGGCGTGGTGTATCACGGGAGTTACGTGAACTTTATGGAGCGGGCGCGGACTGAGTGGTTGCGCGATGTATGCGGCTTCAGCAATGGTGCGCTGATGAAGGAGTTCGGCGCGGTGTTCGTAGTGCGTGCGATGAAGATCGAATACCTCAAACCTGCATTACTGGACGATATGCTGGAAGTGACCGCCAAGGTGAAAGAGATTGGCCGTAGCCGTGTCACCTTGACCCAGACAGTGACGCGGGGCGATGAGCTGCTGACTGAGGGTGAGGTGCATCTGGTGTGTGTGTCTATGAGTAACTTCAAGCCAGTGAGTGTGCCTGAAGTGTTACGCAATAAATGGAAAGATTGAGCCGGGAGTAGCAGATGGAAGTAGTACAAGACTTGTCGTTCGTGCATTTGATCCGCGATGCTAGCGTGCTAGTGCAGTTGGTGATGTTGCTGTTGTTGGCGGTATCTATGATGTCTTGGTGGTACATCTTTATGAAGATGTTCACCATCCGTCGAGAGTCACGCCTGACGCAGGAATTCGAAGAGGCGTTCTGGCGTAATTCTAATCTCAACGAGATGTATAGAGATTCTATGGCGCCCGGTCGTGAAGATGTAGGTGCGTTGGAGCGTATCTTTTCAGCGGGTTTTGTTGAATATGTGAAGCTCAAGAAGCAACACACTGTTGACCCGAGTGCAGTGATGGACGGCACACGTCGCGCCATGCGTGCGACCTATCAGCGCGAGATGGATAGATTGGAGTCACATCTAGCATTTCTTGCCTCAGTCGGCTCGGTGAGCCCCTATGTGGGGCTGTTCGGAACTGTATGGGGCATTATGAATGCTTTCCGTGGTCTGGCGAATGTGGGGCAAGCCACGCTGGCACACGTCGCACCCGGTATCGCTGAAGCGTTGGTGGCGACGGCTATGGGGCTGTTCGCGGCGATTCCTGCTGTGGTGGCTTACAACCGCTATGCACATGATATAGACAGATTGTCGACGCGCTTCGAGAGCTTTACTGAAGAGTTCTCCAACGTCTTGCAACGTCAACCTTAGGTAGACTGAGATGCGCAGCAAGCTACGTGTTAAGAACCGCTTGATGAACGAGATCAACGTCGTGCCTTATATCGACGTGATGCTGGTGTTGCTAGTGATTTTTATGGTGACGGCGCCGATGATGAATCCAGGGCAGGTTGATTTACCTTCTTTGGGGAAATCTAGCACGCCTGCACTCGCCCCTATGGAAGTCATCATCCATAAAGACAATTCGCTGGCACTGCGTGATCATTCCAAGAGTGAGCGAGAGATACGCGTCACACGTGATGAGTTGGTCGAGATGCTTAAGGCGCGAACTGGCAAGAGTGTCGAGCAGGCAGTGGTGATCTCTGCAGACAAGTCGGTACGCTATGAGGAAGTCATCAATGTGATGGATGTGTTGCAACAACAGCATATTCAGAAGATCGGTCTGCTGACCCAAGCGAAGGGCAAATGAACGCGGTTTACCACGATACGCATAAGCTTTCCGCGGGTATCTTGGCACTCGTTGTTCACGCCATCTTCTTTACCCTGCTGTACTTTGGCTTCACTTGGCAGTCACAAAGACCTGCGAGTATGAATGTGGAGTTGTGGCAGAGTCTGCCAGATCAGGTTGTTGCGCAACCGTTACGCCAACCTGAGCCGCTACCGCCACCAGTAAAACCCCCAGAGGTGAAACCTGTAGAGCCACCACCTGTCTTGAAACCCGAGATTGCGATACCGATCAAGAAGCCTGAGCCTAAGCCAGAAAAGCCTGTTGAAAAGAAAGTGGTTGAGAGCAAGCCTCTGCTGGATAAGGTCAAACCAGATCCCAAGAAAATAGCGGGGAAGACTCAGCCCAAACCTGCTGAGCCTAGTATCGCCGAACAACAGGCGGCACGTGAAGTAGCTGAGCAAGCTGCATTGCTAGGTAAAACTTTGGATGAGTACACCGCTAAGATTATTACCAAGATACGTCGTAACATTGTGATGCCTCCGGATGTGATGAGTGATGCGAGTGTGGAGTTCTCGGTTACCTTATTGCCCGGTGGCTCTGTATTGAGTACGCGCCGCACCCAGTCCTCAGGAAATTCGGCGTATGAGAATGCGGTAGAGCGAGCGATATTGAAATCGCAACCATTACCTTTGCCACCTGACCCGAATATGTTCAATCATTTTCGCGAATTGAAACTGAAGTTCAAACCCGTTGAATAAGGATTTAGCCTAATGTTGAGAGTCTTGAAAAATGTAGCTGCATTGTTGCTGTTGTTCGCAGTCAGTAATGCTCATGCTGAACTGACCATAGAGATCATTGGTGCCGGTGAACACCAGATTCCAGTGGCGATTGTGCCGCTAGGTGGAGATGAGATATTGTCCGCAGCGATTAATGCGATAGTCGTGGGCGATTTGCAACGCAGCGGGCTTTTCCGCATGGTAGATACGGTAGGCAAGACACCGCATGAACCAGGTGATGTGAGCTTCCCAGATTGGGTCGCTTTGGGCGCGGATGCGCTGGCGATTGGTAGTGTGGAGCATGCTGATGGCAAGATCAGTGTCAAGTTCAGACTCTACGATGTGCTCAAAAAATCGCCACTAGCCGGCGAAGTGGTGTCGGCTAAGGAAAGTCAGTTACGTGCCATCGGTCATCGTATTTCCGATCTTATCTATGAGAAATTGACGGGTGATAAGGGTGTGTTTAGTACGCGTATCGTCTATGTGAACCGCAACGGTGCTAGGTTTAAATTGATCATTGCCGACAGCGATGGCTATAACGAACAGACGGTGTTAGACCAGAATGAACCCATCATGTCGCCTGCATGGTCTGCTGATGGTAAACAGGTCGCCTATGTGAGTTTCGAGACAGGTCACGCGGCAGTGTTCGTCCAATCAGTGTTTAGCAACCAGCGCAAGTTGATCGCGGATTTTCGAGGCAGCAACAGCGCACCTGCATGGTCGCCGGACGGTAAACAGTTGGCCGTCGTGCTCACCCGCGATGGCAGTTCGCAGATATATTTGATCAGACCCGATGGCAGTGACATACGCCGTATCACCTTCAGTGGTGCGATTGATACTGAGCCCAATTTTTCACCTGATGGTCAATATCTGCTGTTTACTTCAGATCGCGGTGGTAGTGCGCAGATCTATCGTCTGCCTTTGGCTGGTGGCTTAGAGCAGCGTCAGACGTTTGGAGAGGGGAGTAATTATTCGCCTCGCTACAACCCTGACGGTAAGAGCTTCGTCTTCACTCACAGGGCGAACGGACAGTTTTACATTTCGACACAAGATTTCCAAACAGGACAGATGCAGATATTGAGTGACGGCGGCTGGGAGAAAAAACCTAGTTACGCACCTAATGGGAAGCTTATCCTATTTGCTAGTGAAGCGCATGGTCGTGGTATATTGGCAAGCGTTTCAAGCGATGGGCGTGTTAAGCAGCGTATGTACACACAAAGCGGCGATGCACGGGAACCGGTGTGGGGTCCACATCTTTAAATTAAACTTAATAAAGGAAATAACATGAAGAAACTTGTTATCAGTGTCATCTTGGTGAATTTGCTGGCAGCATGCGCCAGCCAAAAAGCGCCAGAAGCTGCTCCAGCACCTGCACCAACTCCAGTGGTTGAAGCTGCTCCGGCATCTGCTCCAGCACCAGTCGCTGCAGTCGCTGTTGATGCTTTGAACGACCCAACCAGCATCCTTGCTAAGCGCAGTGTGTACTACGGATTTGACGTAGACACAGTTGCTGATGCAGATAAAGGCATGTTGCAAGCACACGCGAAATATCTGAGCGAGCACTCAAATCGCAAAGTTGAACTGGTTGGTAGCGCGGACGAACGCGGTAGCACTGAGTACAACTTGGCTTTGGGGCAGCGTCGTGCTGATGGCGTGAAGAAGCTGTTGGAACTGGGCGGTGCTAGCGCATCCCAGTTGCGTTCAGTGAGTGTAGGCGAAGAGAAGCCAAAAGCAGCTGGTCATGACGAAGCTGCATGGTCTCAGAACCGCCGTACTGATCTGAACTACGCTAAGTAATCATCATGCTGAAGCTACGCGCCTTAATCTTGTTGGCTTGTTGTGTCGCAGTCCCCGCGCATGCGGGGCTGTTCTCGGATGACGAGGCACATAAGCAGATACAGGAACTTCAGGCGCGTGTGCTTAAGCTTGAAGCACTAGAAGATACCATCAAGCAGCAAACCAAATCGTTTTTGGATTTGCAAGGTCAGCTTGACCAATTGAAGACTGATATGCGCACCTTGCGCGGTCAGAATGAGGAACTCGCGCACGGCTTGCAAGATGCCGAAAAGCGCGAAAAGGATTTTTATGTGGATCTGGACACGCGTGTGCGTCGTTTCGAATCCGCTGCTCCTAGCGCGACCGATGTCGCAGCCAGTAGCGATCCTTCCGACCCCGTACCAGAGAATCGCGCCTATGAGGCCGCGTATGGCAATGTGAAAGCAGGCAACAATGCATCTGCATTAAAAGCGCTGCAGGATTTCTTGCAGAAATTCCCAGCGTCTGTACAAGTACCGAATGTGCTCTATTGGTTGGGTGAGACTCAATATGCATTGAAAGACAGCAAGTCTGCTGCAGCGACGTATGAAAAATTGTTGAGTGGTTATGCTTACGCGCCAAAAGCTGCTGACGCGATGTTGAGCTTGGCCATTTGCCAGGCTGACCTCAAACTGAAAGCAACATCACAAAAGACACTCAAGCAGCTCATCGCTAAATATCCTAATACCCCTGCAGCCGACAAAGCACGCAAGCTGCAAGCAGCGAAGTAGTCCTCCTTATGTCTGATTCACTATCCAACGCGCAACTGCGCATCACTGAGATTTTCTATTCCTTGCAGGGTGAGACTAATCGAGTCGGCCTGCCCACCGTATTCATACGACTGACTGGCTGTCCTCTGCGTTGTACATATTGTGATACCGCTTATGCCTTCACTGGCGGTGAACAGATGTCTATAAAAAACATCATGGCTCAAGTTGCAAGCTTTGCACCGCAATACATCACGGTTACGGGCGGTGAGCCGCTAGCACAGAAGAGTTGCATCGTGCTGTTACAGGCTTTATGTGATGCGGGTTATAAGGTGTCGCTGGAGACGGGTGGCGCGATGGATATCAGTGAAGTCGATGCACGAGTGATGCGGGTGGTCGACATCAAGACGCCGGGCTCAGGCGAGTTGGCGAAGAATCGTTGGGAGAATCTTGCTTTACTCACTGCAAATGATGAGATCAAATTTGTATTGTGTGACGAAGCAGATTATCTGTGGGCCAAGTCTCTGATTATCGAACAGCAACTCGCAGATAAATGCCCCATTTTATTTTCGCCTGTGCATGGCGCTATGAATCCTACACAATTGGCTGAATGGATATTGCGTGACCGCTTGCCGGTGCGTTTGCAAGTGCAGTTGCACAAGATCCTGTGGAACAACGCGGCGGGGCACTAAGTATGAAGAACGCAGTTATTTTACTATCGGGTGGTCTGGACTCGGCAACCGTTTTGGCGATGGCGCGCAAGCAGGGTTATGAGTGCTATGCACTGAGCGTTGATTATGGACAGCGCCATCATGCAGAGCTCGCGGCTGCACAACGTGTCGCTAAGACGCAGGGCGCGCATGAATTGCGCGTGGTGCGTATCGATCTGACAGGTTTTGGTGGTTCTTCGTTGACCGATAACAATATTGCCGTGCCCGAGACACCCAGCAATGGTATTCCCTCAACTTATGTACCTGCACGTAACACCATCATGTTGTCCATGGCGCTGGCTTGGGCTGAAGTGTTGGATGCGCAGCACATTTTTGTCGGCGTGAATGCTGTGGATTACTCGGGTTATCCAGATTGTCGTCCTGCTTATATCGAAGCTTTTGAGCGGATGGCTAACCTTGCCACCAAGGCCGCCGTAGAGGGCCACCCACTGACCATACATGCCCCCTTGTTGCACATGAGCAAAGCCGAGATCATTACTCAGGGCACTGCCTTGGGTGTGAATTACGCGCAGACCGTGTCGTGTTATCAAGCTGATGAGCAAGGTCATGCGTGTGGTGTGTGCGATTCATGCCGTTTGCGTAGTGCGGGATTTGCAGCTGCGGGCGTGGTCGACCCGACAATCTATCGTGATTCGTAAAAAAACTGTGCAACTATGCTGATTTTGCGTTGACAGAAATAGCTAGATACGTATAATTCGCGCTCCTTCGCAGGGGTCGGTAGCTCAGCCGGTAGAGCAGCGGACTTTTAATCCGTTGGTCGCGAGTTCGAATCTCGCCCGACCCACCAAATGCAGGAACGCCGCCTTAGCTCAGTTGGTAGAGCAACCGCCTTGTAAGCGGTAGGTCATCAGTTCGAATCCGATAGGCGGCACCAATCGAAAATAAGCCTCGCAGTGATGCGGGGCTTATTCATTTCTTGGCTAACGTAGTCAAATCGTATTCAAAATAAAAAATCCGCCGCAGCGGATTTTTTATTTTCTACATTCGCAAAATATCGGTCTCAATTGTAAGAAGACCGATAGACTCCTTACAATGTTTTGCTCACTTTTGTGATGCTGGGTTCATCGTGGCTGACTTTGGCAGTGAAGCCTATGCGGCTCATCAATTTGAGCATGTTGTGATTGTTGCTCAGCACTTCACCCTCGATGCTACGCAAGCCTTTCAAGCGTGCAGCTTCCATCATTGACAACATCAGCTTTTGACCAAGTCCTTTACCCTGCATCGCATCAGCGATGGCGAGTGCAAATTCACAACTGTCACCATCTGGATTGATGGCATAACGTGCCACACCTAATTCGACTTCCTGATCCTTTTCTATCGTCACTGCAATGAGTGCCATCTCACGGCTGTAGTCTATCTGTGTGAGTTTTGCGAGTGTCGCTTCAGTGAGCTCATGCACACTGTTCATGAAGCGGAAGTATTTTGATTCGTCCGATAAATCATGTACGAAGCGTTTCACTAAGTCGGCATCTTCGGGACGCACAGGACGTATCGTGATGTCAGTGCCATCGGCGAGTTGCCAGTCACTGATTAAGTGCGTCGGATAGGGGTGAATGGCCATGTGGGCATAACGGTCAGTGCTAGGCTGGCGATATTCAACCACCACGCGTGCATCGGCGGCTAGTGCACCATTCTCGTCGAGTATAAGTGGGTTGATATCCATCTCGGTGAGCAGCGGTAATTCGCACACCATCTCGGACACGCGTAGCAACACGTCTTCCAATGCCACCATGTTAGCGGGTGCCATGTTGCGGAACTTGCCCAGCATCTTGGCGATACGTGTGTCTTGTATCAATTCTTTGACTAGGAATTGGTTCAGTGGTGGTAAAGCAACCGCACGGTCACCCATGATCTCAACTGTGGTACCACCTGCGCCGAAGGTGATGACTGGGCCGAATACAGGGTCGGTCGTTACACCTATCATCAGCTCTCTACCATTCGGTTTGATAATCATAGGTTCGATGGAGATACCATCCAGCTTAGCCTCGGGACGGTGGCGCTGCACATTGTCCAGGATCTGTTGGTAGGCCGCACGCACTTCGTGGGCGTTGCGCAGATTTAGCATCACGCCGCCCGCATCGCTTTTGTGGCTGATGTCGTGGGAGTTGATTTTCATCGCGACCGGATAACCAAGTTGCTGGCCGATCAATAGTGCTTCAGTCGGCGAATGAGCGACTAGGGTCTTGGCGACTGGGATGTGGAAGGCCGACAACAAGGCCTTGGACTCCATCTCGGTGAGGACTTTACGACGTTCCTGCATCGCTCCTTCTATGATCAGTCGTGCGCTTTCTACATCAGGTTCTATGTGGTGTGAGAACGGTCCCGGCATCTGCATCAATAATTTCTGGTTACGATAGTAGGCAGACAAGTGCGAGAACACTGCGACCGCAGGTTCTGGTGTTCGGAAGTGTGGGCGATGTGCTTTGCTGAAAGCTTCACGCGAGCTGGCGACTTGCGTTTCACCCATCCAGCATGTCAACAGTGGCTTGCTATGGGTGTTGGCTAATTCGATAAGTGCCTGTGCGGATTCCAGCGGTTTGGTCATCGCCTGCGGCGTGAGGATGGCCAATACGCCATCGACGTTCTCATCTTCCAAGCAGGCTTTCACCGCATGGTGATAACGGTCAGCTTGTGCATCACCGATGATGTCGACCGGATTGCTATGCGGCCAGTTAGGGGGCAGATGCTGGTTAAGATATTCGATGGTGTCATCTGATAGGGTCGCCATGGTGAGCCCCAGATCGGATGCTCTATCGGTCGCCATCACACCAGGGCCGCCACCATTGGTGACGATGGCGAGTCTGTTGCCCACAGGACGGAATCCGCAAGACAGCGCCTTGGCTGCAGTGAACAATTGGGTGATAGTTTGCACACGCACCGCGCCCACACGACTCACAGCAGCGTCGAAAACATCGTCAGCGCCGACCAAAGATGCAGTATGCGACATCGCGGCCTTTGAGCCCGCAGGATGACGGCCGACCTTGACCAAAATGACAGGTTTAATACGTGCAGCGGCGCGCAGCGCGCTCATGAAGCTGCGTGCATTACGTATGCCCTCGATATACATCAGTATGCTTTGGGTGTTTGGGTCAGAGACTAGATAGTCAAGTATCTCCCCGAAGTCCACATCAGTGGATGAGCCCATGGACACGACACTGGAAAAGCCCACGTCATTGCTCTGTGCCCAGTCTAAGATTGCAGTGCATAAGGCACCTGATTGCGAGATGAAAGCGATGTTGCCAACATTGGCACCCCCTTTATTGAAGGTCGCGTTCAGGCCTATAGATGGACGCATGAGGCCTAGACAGTTAGGGCCTATCAGGCGAATGTTGTAGCGATGTGCGGTTTCCAGTAGCTGACGTTCTAACGCAATACCAGCTGGGCCTGCTTCACCGAATCCCGCAGTGATGATGACAGCGGCTTTGACACCATGTATACCGCAGGCTTCTATGATGCCAGGCACGGTTTGCGGAGGGGTGGCGATGACCACCAACTCGACTGGCGCGGCAATCTCAGCGATGCTGGCATAAGCGCGCTTGCCTTGCACTTCGGCATTCTTGGCATTGATAGGATAGAGCGCACCTTTGTAGCCGCTCTCAAGCATATTCTGGAATACGATCTGGCCGACTGCGTCGGGTCTGTCACTGGCGCCGAATACGGCCACAGAAGTAGGTGCAAAGAGTGTATTGAGGTAATGCTTGCCCATGATGTTCACTGATTGTTAGAGTAACGTTGATATTAACAGTTTAGAGATGATAAAACCTTACATGCAGTCAGCTTATATTTCACATCCGTTGTGCCTCAAACATGATATGGGAGCGCATCATCCAGAGACGCCCGCGCGTATCAGTGCCATAGAAGATCAGTTGATCGCGTCAGGGTTGTTGAGTTATTTGCGCCATTACGATGCACCTGAAGCGACACGCGAACAGTTGCAGCGTGTACATGACGCGCGATATGTGGAACAGGTTTTTGCGACTTCTCCCAGGCAAGGCATGGTGGAATTGGATGGTGATACCTCCATGAACCCTTACACGCTGCCTGCTGCATTACGCGCAGCAGGTGCTGCAATACTGGCAGTGGATACGGTGATGGCGGGTGAGGTCGAGAACGCCTTCTGTAATATCCGTCCGCCAGGACATCATGCCGAGCGTGGGCAGGCGATGGGTTTTTGTATCTTCAATAACATCGCAATTGCGGCGGCGCATGCATTATCGCATCACGGTCTGCAACGCATCGCCATCATAGATTTCGATGTGCATCATGGGAATGGCACTGAACACTTCTTCCATGAAGATCCACGTGTGTTGATGTGTTCTACTTTTCAGCATCCCTTCTACCCCTATTGCGGAGCGGATAGCGGCAATCAACATATGCTCAACGTGCCGCTTGCGGCGGGAGCAGGTAGCGCGGAGTTTCGTGCAGCAGTAACGGATGTCTGGTTGCCCGCTCTGCAAGCTTTTCAGCCGCAGTTGTTACTGATTTCGGCGGGCTTCGATGCACATAGAGATGACGATATGTCGTCCTTGCGATTCATGGATAGCGATTACGCTTGGGTGACTGAGCAGCTCAAGGCTGTTGCAGAACAGTGTTGCGCGGGGCGCATCGTCTCGATGTTGGAAGGTGGTTATGAGTTGCACTCTTTAGGGCGTAGCGCCATGCAGCACATCAAGGCCTTGAGCGGGCTGTGAATCTAGTGCAGTCATGGGGGAAGACTAACATGGCAGGTGTTGCGATAATTTAGGCGCGGTCTAGGTCATTCTTAGGTAAGATTCAGCATGCGCGCCTATCCGTGGCGCGCATTTCAATCCGGCGATCATTCAATATGAAAATTCACGAATATCAAGGCAAAGAGATACTACGACAGTTCGGTGTTCCTACCCCTCGCGGTACTGCATGTTTCACTGTAGATGAGGCTGTGGCAGCAGCGAAGCAACTGGGTGGCGCAGTATGGGTGGTGAAAGCGCAGATCCATGCAGGTGGTCGCGGCAAGGGCGGTGGTGTGAAAGTCGCCAAATCGCTGGACGAGGTGCGTAGTGCGGCACAACAGATACTGGGTATGCATCTGGTCACGCATCAGACAGGTAAGGACGGCCAAGTGGTACGTCGCCTGTTGATCGAAGAGGGTGCGCAGATCGCTAAAGAATTCTATCTCGGTATGGTGGTCGATCGAGGTACGCAGCGCGTGGTACTGCTGGCCTCTAGCGAAGGTGGTATGGAGATCGAAGAGGTCGCCGCACACCAACCCGAAAAGATACACAAGATATTCATCGATCCCGCAGCTGGCCTAGTTCCTGCAGAAGCGGGTGCAGTAGCCAAAAAGATCGGCATACCAGATGCTGCTGTCGCCGAGACAGTGTTGGTGTTGCAAGGTCTATATCGAGCCTTCGTTGAAAAGGATGCGATGCTGGCTGAGATCAATCCGTTGGTGTTGACCGCTGCGAATCGCGTCATCGCACTGGATGCAAAATTTAATTTCGATAGCAACGCACTGTATCGTCACCCAGAAGTCTTGGCTTATCGCGATTTGGATGAAGAGGATGCGGCTGAGATCGAGGCTTCGAAGTTCGATTTGTCCTATATCTCTTTGGATGGCGACATAGGTTGTCTGGTGAATGGAGCAGGTCTGGCAATGGCGACCATGGATATCATCAAGTTGTATGGTGGTAGCCCTGCCAATTTCTTGGATGTCGGCGGTGGTGCAACTACCGAGAAGGTTACTGAGGCGTTTAAGTTGATGCTCAAGAACCCCAATCTCAAGGCCATCCTGGTGAATATCTTCGGCGGCATCATGAGGTGTGATGTGATTGCTGAGGGCGTGGTTGCCGCTGCAAAAGAAGTGCATCTGACGGTACCTTTGGTTGTGCGCTTGGAAGGCACGAATGTGGACCTGGGTAAGAAGATATTGGCTGACTCTGGCCTTCCCATCATCTCAGGGGCTGACATGGCAGATGCCGCACAGAAGGTCGTTGCTGCAGCGAGGAATAAATAATGTCTATACTCATTGATAAGAATACCCGCGTGATGACACAAGGGATGACTGGCAAGGTCGGTCAATTCCACACCACCAATTGCATCGCCTATGCCAATGGCAAGAATTGCTTCGTGGCTGGTGTTACGCCTAATAAGGGCGGGCAGAATTTTGAAGGCGTGCCTATCTACAACAGCGTACTGGAAGCGAAGCAGCAGACTGGCGCGACCGTGTCCGTCATTTATGTGCCGCCTCCTTATGCTGCTGCCGCTATCGATGAAGCAGTGGAAGCTGATCTGGATCTAGTGATCTGTATCACCGAAGGCATCCCCGTCCACGATATGCTCAAGACCCGCTTCAAGATGAAGGGCAAGCGCACTTTGCTCATAGGGCCCAATTGTCCTGGTCTGATCACGCCTGACGAAATCAAGATCGGCATCATGCCTGGTCATATCCATCGTAAAGGCCGTATTGGTGTTGTGTCGCGTTCTGGGACGCTGACCTATGAGGCGGTCGGTCAGCTCAGCGCGTTGGGCTTGGGGCAGTCTTCCTGTGTTGGTATTGGTGGTGACCCTATCAATGGTATGAAGCATATTGATGTGCTCAAATTGTTCAATGACGATGCTGACACCGATGCGGTGATCATGGTTGGTGAGATTGGCGGGAGTGACGAGGAAGAGTGTGCTCGCTGGATCAAAGACAATATGAAGAAGCCTGTAGTCGGTTTTATCGCCGGCGTCACTGCGCCACCCGGAAAGCGCATGGGTCATGCTGGCGCGATCATCTCGGGCGGACAGGGGGGTGCTGACACCAAGCTGGAAGTGATGGAGGAATGTGGTATTCATATCACTCGCAATCCTGCTGAGATGGGGCGTTTGATGCAAAAAATTCTTAAAGGCTGAGCTGGGCTCACTCCGACTGCGTACTTGATGACGCGTCATATATCTTAAGGTCGTTCATATGTTAGAGATGTTGCTTAGCCCCCCATTTTGGGTGGATGTATTCAAGATCATCATGATTGATATCTTGCTGAGCGGTGATAATGCCGTGGTCATTGCTTTGGCCTGTCGTAATCTTCCTTTGGAGCAACGCAAGAAGGGCATACTATTGGGTGTGCTAGGTGCCATACTTTTACGTGTGGTGCTGACCTTTTTCGCTGTCAGCCTGCTTTCCCTGCCTTATCTAAAACTGGTCGGGGCAATCTTGCTAATCTGGATAGGTGTGAAGTTACTGTTGCCTGAAGACGAACACGGTGAAGACAATATCAAAGCGGACACGCGTTTGTTCGGTGCAGTGAAAACTATCATCATTGCCGACTTCGTGATGAGCTTAGATAACGTGCTCGGCGTGGCCGCTGCTGCCAAGGGCAATGCATCATTGCTGGTGTTCGGTCTGTTAATTAGCATTCCTTTGATCGCTTGGAGCAGCCAGTTGGTTCTCAAGTTAATAGATCGTTTCCCTATGGTGATCTATGTGGGTGGAGCCTTGTTAGGTTATGTCGCGGGTGAAATGTTGGTCAGTGAAGCATTGTTTGCTAATTTGATCGAGTCTTATCATCTGCTTCATCTGGCTGCTCCTGTTGCATGTGCACTGTTGGTATTGGCACTGGGCAGATGGTTGGCGGTTCGCAAAGCTGGTGCGGGTAGAGTAGTCGATCTGCTCGATGCCAAAGTGGACGGGAAGTAAACGGAGAGTGCGATGAAGATATTGATACCAGTGGACGGCTCTGACAGCGCGAACCATGTAATTAAATATGTATTGAATAGCAGCGTATGGCTACAGCAGCCTCCGCAGATATATTTACTCAACGTGCAATGGAAAGTGGCGACAGGCAATGTAAAGTTGTTCATCAACAATGATACGATCAACGATTATTACCGCGAGCAGGGTTTGGCCGAGTTGGCAGGTGCTAAAGCGCTTTTAGATGCGGCTGGTGTTGCCTATGAGTATCACATTAGTATCGGTACGCCAGCGGAAGCCATCGTGAAATATGCAAGGGAACATGAGATAGATCAGATTGCCATGAGTAAGCAGGGGCAGGGCGGCTTGCAATCTTGGTTACTAGGTTCGGTAGTTAGTAAGGTATTGCACTTAGCCGAGTGTCCTGTTTTGGTACTTAAGTGATCAATTGCTTACGCCGAATTAACTAGATAGTTGTCGTTGAATCAATGGCTTTGTGGTGTGTTTTTATGAAATACATTAGTATGGCTCACACTAAACACGATCATTAAGCGGGGAGTGGAGATGAAAAACTGGTCGTTCTTGAAGCAAGATTGGTTTGTCGGGATATTGGTTTCGCTCGCATTGCTGCTCGCGATGAATACCGACCTGATGCAAAGTTTAGAGCGCAAAGCTTATGACTTGGGGGTGAAAGCCACTAATCGCATTCCTAGTGACAAGATCGCAGTGATCGCCATCGACGATCAGAGTATCGCGAATCTAGGACGCTGGCCATGGCCGCGTGAGATACACGCCAAGATGATAGATGTGTTGAACGCTGGACATGCCAAAGTTATCGCTTATACGGTGTTTTTCTTCGAGCCGCAGGTAGATGCAGGTTTGAGCTATATATATAAGATCGCTGATCTGGTGGCCAGCTCTTCCGTACAGCAAAGTCCAGATGCGCCCGCATTAAATGAATTATTACTGGATGCTGTAAAAAATCTAAATAACGATCAGAAGCTCAGTGACAGCATGGCTAGAGCGAACGACGTGTTGTTGGGCACCTATTTTGAATTGGGTGAGCCTCAAGGTAAGCCTGATCAAACTCTACCCGAATATGTGGCGCGCCAAGATTTGCCCAATGTACAAATGGGTACAGCTGCTCCTGCTTTGCCTTTACCTGCACGTAGTGTGTTAGCTCCTATCCCATTGTTGGGGGAGCATGCAGTATCTATGGGACACTTGAATAGCATTCCCGATGTAGATGGTGCGGTACGTACCGAGCCGCTGGTAATCAGCTATTACGATCAGTACTTCCCATCGCTATCTCTGATGATTGCCGCCAAGAGCTTGAATCTGGAGAACAAAGATATTGCTGTGAATTTGGGTGAAAGTGTCTTACTTGGTAAACAGAAGGTGGCCACTGATGCCGCAATGCAGATGCATAGCTTCTTTTATAAGGATAACGACGGTCGCCCTGCTTTTCCTGTGGATTCTTTCTACGATGTCTACAGCGGCAAGATATCTGCCGACAAATATCGCGATAAGATTGTCTTGATAGGTGCCTCAGCAGCTGGGGTGGGTTCCATGCAGGTGACCCCGATCTCGCCTGCGATGGCACCTGTTCTGATCTTGGCGCACTCGGTCTCAAGTATTTTGCAGGGCGATTACTTTGTCACACCACCTTGGGCTTCGCTGGCCGAGTTGGTGGTGTATGGGGTGATTGCGTTGTATTTGATACTGTTACTGCCTAGGTTGGGTGCAGGCGTCGGTGCCTTGGTGACTGCCAGCTTGTTCGCGGCACTACTGGCCTCGCATTTTTTCCTGATGACCAAGCAGGCGATGTGGCTACAACTGATGTTGCCCGCGACCTTGTTACTGGTGGGGCATTTGTTATTAACGACCAAACGCTATCTGCTTACTGAGAAAGGCAAGCAAAAGTCGGATGCCGAGTCTGCAGAAAGTAATCGTATGCTGGGTTTGGCATTCCAGGGGCAAGGTCAACTGGATATGGCATTCGACAAATTTCGCAAAGTGCCTCTGGATGCAAGCTTGATGGAGGTGTTGTACAACTTGGGGCTGGATTACGAACGCAAGCGTCAGTTCAATAAAGCAGAGTCGGTATTCAAATACATGGTTGAGTTCAATCCTAAGTTCCGTGATTTGTCACAACGGTTGAATCAGGCACACGAGATGGCTGAGACCGTCGTTCTTGGGGGGGGGGCTACGCGCGGCAATGCTAGTACCTTGGTGTTGGGTAGGTCGGGTGTGTCCAAGCCCATGTTGGGTCGCTATGAGATAGAGAGGGAGCTGGGTAAGGGTGCGATGGGGGTGGTTTATTACGGTAAAGACCCCAAGATTGGACGTGTGGTGGCAATAAAGACTGTCGCATTATCGCAAGAATTTGAGGCCGATGAATTGGCAGATGTCAAAGAGCGATTCTTTCGTGAGGCTGAAACTGCTGGCCGACTCAATCATCCAAATATCGTCGCAATCTACGACGCTGGTGATGAGCATGATCTGGCATACATCGCGATGGAATTCCTCAAGGGCAAGGATCTGGTGCCTTATACCAAGCCCGATAATTTGCTCCCGCTAAAGACTGTGATGAGCATCATCATCAGAGTTGCTGATGCACTGGATTATGCGCACAAGCAAAACGTGGTGCACCGCGACATCAAGCCCGCGAACATTATGTATGACCCAGACAGTGATACGCCCAAAGTGACGGATTTTGGTATTGCACGTATTACAGATTCAAGTAAAACTAAAACTGGAATGGTGTTGGGTACGCCGTCGTTCATGTCGCCAGAGCAGCTCGCAGGTAAAAAGATACAAGGGAGTTCGGACCTGTTCTCATTGGGCGTGAGCTTGTATCAATTGGCTTGTGGTAAGCTCCCGTTCGAAGGTGACTCCATGGCGCAACTGATGTTCCATATCGCCAATGATCCACCAACAAATATATTGAGTGTAAATCCAAATTTACCGATTTGCTTGGCAACTATAATTGAGAAGATGTTGGAAAAGAAGATAGAAGATCGTTTTGCGAGCGGTGCTGAGGTGGCGGAAGCTTTGAGATCATGTGCAGCAAGCATATAGGATAAAAACGATGAAGATTGCAGAGGCGTTGCAAATCGTTAGTTTGACCCATCCAGGGATGGTGCGTACACATAACGAAGATAGCGTGGGCGTAGAAGCCGCATGCGGACTGGCCGTTCTGGCAGATGGTATGGGTGGTTATAATGCCGGCGAAGTAGCGAGCGGTATTGCGGTCTCGGTTACGGCAAGTGAGATCGCACAGCGTTTACAACATGCTAACCCCACAGATATAGATACGGAAAGCTACGAAGAGTTAGCGGTGACTTTGTTGAGGAATAATATTTGCAAAGCGAATACTTCCATCTACCAAGCTTCGCAGAGTCAGCCGCAGTATGCGGGGATGGGTACGACCATAGTCGCGGGCCTATTCTATGACAACCGTGTTGCAGTAGCGCATGTGGGCGATTCACGCATGTATCGGCTGCGCGGAGAAACGCTGAGCACTATGACTAGGGATCACTCGTTATTGCAGGAGCAGATCGACAGCGGACTCATCAGTCTTGAAGATGCGCGGTTCTCCAAGAACAAAAATCTAGTGACGCGTGCAGTAGGTATAGATGAAAAAGTTTTACCCGATGTACATGTCTATGATGTTCAACTTGGGGATATTTATTTGCTGTGCTCGGATGGGCTAAACGATATGGTGGAGGATGCGGATATCGAATCTGCATTGTTCGCTATGCAGGGGAATCTACCCTTGGCTGCAGAGCAGTTGATACAGATGGCGAATGACAATGGCGGACGTGATAACGTTTCTGTCATGCTGGTAAAGATACTTGAGGATTATGCTGTGCCACGCAGCTTGTCATCAAGGATTATGAATTGGTTTAAAAAATAACTGTGTAAGAGGTAATGCTATGGCCGCAAAAGTGATATTGAGCATGGATGGGATACACGTAAAAGAAATCCCGTTAAGCAAAGAGCGTATGACCATCGGGCGTAAGTCCAGCAACGATATCGTGATCGATAACCTAGCGGTGAGTGGTGAGCATGCTGCCATCATCACCATATTGAATGACTCGTTCCTTGAAGATTTGAATAGCACCAATGGTCTGGTAGTCAACGGCGTAGCGACTAAGAAGCACTTCTTGCAGAACAATGATTTAATCGAGATCGGTAAGCACTCGTTGAAATATATGAATGATCAAGTGAGTAAGACTAGTGCTGCTGAGTTCGAGAAGACGATGGTGATGCGCGGCCCTGTCAAGATGGAGGCGGCAGCGCCTGTGGAGATTGCTGAACCTACCGCTGGATTCACTCAGACTCAAATTCTAGCGAATAAGACACCGGCAGCGACGGCAGCGGATAAGACCGATAAGTTAGATGCGCCTGTACCGATCAGCCAGATAGCTGTTGTGCAGATACTGTCTGGACCTAACGCTGGTAAAGAGCTTGAATTGGTGAAGAATCTGACCACCTTGGGTAAGCCTGGTGTGCAGGTTGCAGTATTGGCAAAACGCCCCCATGGTTATTTCATCACTCATGTAGAAGGTGCTAGTTTCCCTGCTGTGAACGGCAAAGACTTGAATGAGCAGCCGCATCAACTTAATGATCATGATCTGATAGATTTGGCGGGTGTGAAGATGGAGTTCTACTTCAAGAGTTAGGATAGATGATTTGAACTCCTTATACCGACCTCTCATCTGGTTTCGGACGTTCTCTAAGGGGTCCGCTTGAAAAAGAATGCAATACTCATCGCGCTTGGTTTAATGTTGGTATTGCTTTTCGTAGGCAATGCAGCCAACTTTTATCGTTTGAGTTTTGTCGACCGACTTTCAGCCATCGTATACGATTATCGTTTGCGCATCAGTATGCCGCGAACGGTTGATGATCGTATCGTCATCCTCGATATAGACGAAAAAAGCCTCAAGGAAGAAGGGCGTTGGCCTTGGAGTCGCAATCACTTAGCAACGCTGATGGATCAATTGTTCGATCGATACAAGGTTGATGTGGTGGGCTTTGACGTGGTGTTTGCCGAACGTGACAATAGTTCGGGTTTAGATGTGCTGCAAAAACTTGGGCAAGATCAACTCAAGTCGGATAAAGCGTTCCAATCAGCTCTGGAGCAGATCGCACCACAACTTGAATACGACCAACTGTTTGCTGAAAAAATCAAAGGCCGCAAGGTCGTCTTAGGTTATTACCTGACCAATCAGAAGAGCCAAAGTGAATCAGGCATGTTGCCACCGCCCGCATTTCCCGCTGGTGCATTCAAGGGCAGTTTGGTGGCTTTCACCACTTGGAATGGCTATGGTGCAAACCTGCCCGAACTGCAGTCTGCGGCCTACAGTGGCGGCCACTTCAATCCATTGGTCGATAGTGATGGCGTGGTGAGGCGCGTGCCAATGTTGGTCGAATGCAAAGGTGGTTACTACCCATCGTTGTCCTTAGCGATGGTACAGGCAGTGTTGGGTCAGTCTAAAATAGTTATGGGTATGGCTGAGGGTAAAAATAGCGGATACGCTGGCTTGGAGTGGTTGGAGCTGTTTGCAGGGGATCGAACTTACAAGATACCTGTTGATCAGGATGTTGCGAGTTTCATTCCCTACCGTGGTCGTCAAGGAAGTTTCCGTTATATATCTATCTCAGATGTGTTGCACGGGCGCGTCGATGCGGAAGCGCTCAGGGGCAAGATTATCCTAGTGGGTACAACCGCTCCTGGATTATTGGATATGCGTTCCACACCAGTCTCAGAGGTATATCCTGGGGTGGAGGTGCATGCCAATATGATTGCTGGCATCCTAGATCAAAATCTGAAGCAACAACCTGCATACATGTTAGGAGCAGAGGTTTTGTGGTTGCTGCTGATTGGTATTTCATTAAGCGTTATTCTGCCTTTGCTTACCCCGATGCGCGCCATATTGGCATCAGTATTTGTGTTTGCATTGAGTCAAGCGTTGACATTAGGTATCTGGCAATACGCTGACTTGGTCATGCCCATTGCAAATAGTTTGGTGATGGTGGCGCTGTTATTCGCCTTGAATATGTCTTACGGCTATTTCGTCGAATCGCGCACCAAGCGACAGATCACGAATCTGTTCGGTCAGTACGTACCCAGCGAATTGGTCGACGAAATGAGTAAGCATCCTGATAGTGTCTCCATGGTGGGCGAGAGCCGTGAGATGACAGTGTTGTTTTCGGATGTGCGCGGATTCACGACGATCTCTGAAGGTCTAGATCCGAAAGAGCTCTCTCTGCTGATGAATGAATTCCTCACGCCTTTGTCGCGCGTCGTTTACAAACACAGAGGAACGATAGATAAGTATATGGGTGATTGCATCATGGCATTCTGGGGGGCTCCACTGCCGGATGGAAATCATGCAAAGAATGCAATCGTTGCAGGTCTAGAGATGCAGTTAACGCTAAAAAAACTGCAAGCACACTTCAAAGAGCGCGGTTGGCCTCCGATCAAGATCGGGGTGGGCATCAACACAGGTAGAGTCAGTGTAGGAAATATGGGTTCAGAAGTACGTGTTGCGTATACGGTGATGGGCGATGAGGTTAATCTGGCATCGCGTCTGGAAGGCATAACCAAACAATACGGCGTCGGTATCATCGTGGGTGAGAATACGCGCAATATGGTGAGCGATTTCGTGTATCGCGAACTTGACCATGTGAGGGTAAAAGGTAAAGATAAGCCCATTGTCATTTATGAGCCATTGGGTTTGCAATCTGAGGTTGATAAATCGACTCTAGAAGAGTTAAAACTGTTCCACGAGATGCGTCGACTCTATCTCAAACAGAATTGGGAGCAAGCAGAGCTTCAATTGATGAATCTGCAGCGCATTTCACCTGAAACTGAACTTTATGGAATCTATATGGAGCGCATAGCTCATTTTAGGAAGAGCCCTCCACCAAGCGATTGGGATGGTGTATATGTGTTTCAGGCCAAATAACCAGGAATATTGATAATGAAACTCAGAGTTTTGGGATGCAGTGGGGGAATAGGTGGCAATCTGCACACCACTTCGTTCTTGCTCGATCATGATGTATTGATAGATGCGGGTACCGGATTGAACGAGCTCAGCTTGACTGAATTGAGTGTGATAGACCATATCTTCGTGACGCATTCTCACCTTGATCATATTGCCTGCATCCCTTTGTTGTTAGATAGCGTTGGTTTTATGCGTGAGCGTCCTATCACGATATATGCGACTGCCGAGACGCTAGATATTCTTAAGCAACATATCTTCAATTGGAAGATTTGGCCGGATTTTAGCGAGATTCCCAACATGCAAAAGCCCATCATGCGTTATCAGACGATAGAGCTGGGTGAGGAAGTTGTATTGCAGGGCCGTAAAATAACAGCGATACCTGCGAACCATGTTGTCCCTGCTGTTGGCTATCATTTGGATAGCGGTGTCGCAAGTCTGCTGTTCAGTGGAGACACAACAACCAACGATGCACTGTGGGACATCGCCAACAAAATTAAGAATCTGCGACACATCATTATTGAGACTGCATTCTCGAACAGTGAAATAGAGATGGCAATTCTATCTAAGCATCTGTGCCCGAGCTTGCTGGCTGAGGAGTTGGAGAAGTTTCAAGGTGATGCACAGATTTACATCACTCATCTTAAACCCGGTGAAGTTGAATTAATTATGCGTGAAATCGACCAGACCGCACAAAGATTACGCCCCAAGATGTTGCTAAATAATCAAATATTTACTTTCTAGAGCTACGAAGATGAGCTATGCACTGGACATCAGAGTATTAGCAAGTTTGGAACCCATCGCTGCATTTAGTGCCGCCCGTCTGCGCGAGTTATTGGATTATTGTCATACAGAGAATATCGCCAAGGGAACGGATCCATTCAAACGCCACGGACTGAGTGGTCAGTCTGTGTACCTAGTGCGGGGTGAGATTGAACTGATTTATCAGGATGGCAATCGTGTGGTTGTGAGCGCGCAATCCGAATGGGCAAAACATCCTTTGGGTAAGCGTCAGCCGAATATTGTTAGTGC
Organism: uncultured beta proteobacterium; assembly: GCA_963740305.1. Classification (GTDB taxonomy): domain Bacteria; phylum Pseudomonadota; class Gammaproteobacteria; order Burkholderiales; family Gallionellaceae; genus Gallionella. Next base: position 365,621 of record CAVUDR010000010.1, read on the forward strand.
AATGGCACTGGAAGATAGTCAGTTGCTGCGTATCGAGGACGAATTGCTGGATCGAATGGTGACATGGGATCAACTTTCCGGCCATGATCTATCGAGCCCAGAAAAACAGGCGGTGAGTGACAGTAAAAAACATTTGTTGAACTCTGGGATGTTTAGTGCTGAAAGTCTGCGCAATGGACCTTTGGCTCACTTGCCTACAGCGAACATCGGGCAATTGCTTAATCGTATCGAGACGATCGCGGTATGGGCAGACGAAGTCATCATACGGGAGGGCGAAGAGGGAGACTATTATTATCTGATCGACACAGGACGCGCGCAAGTTACAAGACTGGTTGGCGGCGTGAATATTGTGTTGGCTGATCTTAAAGCAGGTGATGTGTTTGGTGAAGAAGCGTTAGTCTCAGATGCAAAACGCAATGCGACGGTCACGATGATGACAAATGGCGTGTTGCTGCGCCTAGGTCGTCAGGACTTTTTAAATTTACTACAGGAGCCTTTGCTGCATAAGGTGAATTTTACCGATGCAAAAAAAAACGTCGAGCATGGCGCTGTCTGGTTAGATGTCAGGCACCCCCCTGAATACCGTTATGACAGATTACCTGGTGCAATCAATGTGCCTTTGAATGATATACGCAGCGCAATCGGTGTTTTGGATAAAGATAAGAAGTACATAGCCTATTGCCAAAGTGGTCGTCGTAGTGCAGCGGCAGCATTTATTTTGGCGCAGGCAGGATACGATGTTGAAGTATTGGATGGTGGATTGTGGTCTGAGTCTGCAGTAACGCAATAACAAATTAGTAAGGGACGGGTAATGAGTATTGATGAAAATACAGGTGGGGTGAGCGGCCAATTGTCGTTCACTAAAAGCTTGAACGATGTGATTAACAAGGTTCATGCCGCGAACAATATCGACGAAATCATGCTCGATGTGAGTAAGGATATATGTACATCATTTAATGCAGACAGACTCACGATCTACGTAGTGGGTGAGGACGGCGCCTCGCTTATTTCTAAAGTCAAAACAGGGCTGAATTCCTTCAAAGACCTGAAGCTACCTATTGCGGAGCAGAGTGTCGCTGGCTATGTAGGTGTACACAAGAAAACACTCAACATCAAAGATGTTTACGACGAAGAAGAGCTGGCGGGCCACAGCAATCATTTACGTTTTTTGCAGGAAGTAGATAAGCGAACTGGCTATCGTACCAAGCAAATGCTCATAGTGCCTATCCTTGATCAGGATAATGGTTTGGTAGGTGTGATTCAGGTCATCAATAATAAAGCAGGGCTTCCTTTCTCTTCCATGGTGGAAGAAGGTTTGCAAGAGTTAGCACAGAGCATGGCGGTGGCCCTGCGTCAAAGACAAAAAACCAATACGGTCAAAACAAAATATGACTTTCTGGTTAGCGATGCGGTGTTGTCAGCGGCTGAATTTGAGTTGGCGACACGTACGGCTAGGCGCAAAGGGATAGATGTAGAAGAAGTCTTGATAGATGAGTTTCAAGTTGGCGTCCCTATTTTGGGCAAGGCGCTGTCCAGCTTCTTCGGTGTCGATTACGAACCCTTCAAAGCAGATCGTATCAAGCCATCAGACCTGTTGCGCAACCTCAAGCGCGAATATGTGGAAAGCAGCCACTGGTTGCCTATCGAGGAAAATCAAGATGGCTTGATCATCCTCACAACGGACCCAGAGCGGATACAGGCATCGCGTATCGTTAATAATATTTTCTCGCGTCATAAATTGGTATACAAAGTTTGTTCGCAAAGAGAATTTCGACAAACACTCGATGCATTCTACGGCGGTCGCTCCAGTATTGATGGAACAGGTAACTTCCTGGCAGATGAATCCTCCATGGACGATTTGCTCTCCAATCTGGGCGGAGATGAGGAAGAGATTGGTGCGACCCAAGATGATGTAAGTGCTGCTGCCGATAACGAGTTGGTTAAACTCGTCAATAAGATCATCGTCGATGCTTATCGTATGGGCGCATCTGATATCCATATTGAGCCATTGCCTGGCAAAGGTAAGACGCAGATACGTGTCCGCAAAGATGGCACTTTGATGAACTTGATCGAGATACCCGCAACATACCGCAATGCCTTGGTGACTCGCCTCAAGATCATGTGCGATTTAGATATCTCTGAGAAACGCAAACCACAGGATGGCAAAATCAAGTTCCGAAAATTCGGGCCTTTGGATATAGAGCTGCGTGTAGCAACCATTCCCTCTCAGGGGGGGGTAGAAGATGTGGTGATGCGTATTTTGGCATCAGGCGAACCTTTGCCGTTGGAAAAGATGGGTTTTTCGGCGCGCAACAACGAACTCATCAAGTCAACAGTCAGCAAGCCGTATGGTTTGTTCTTTGTGTGCGGTCCTACTGGTTCAGGTAAAACGACAACACTGCATTCCATTTTGAAATACATCAATACGCCTGAGACCAAGATTTGGACTGCCGAAGATCCAGTCGAAATAACCCAAAAGGGTTTGCGTCAGGTTCAGATCAATAAGAAGGCAGGATTGGATTTCCCCACCATCATGCGCGCTTTCTTACGGGCCGATCCAGATGTGATTATGGTTGGTGAAATGCGCGACAAAGAGACCGTTTCTATTGGTATCGAAGCGTCTTTAACTGGCCACTTGGTTTTTGCGACCTTGCATACCAACAGTGCACCAGAGTCCATACTCCGTTTGCTAGACATGGGTATGGATCCGTTTAACTTTGCTGATGCGCTCTTGGGCATCCTTGCTCAGCGTTTGGCTAAGCGCTTATGTGCAGATTGTAAAAAACCACATGTTGCTAGCCCAGATGAAATCAAAGCGATACTGAATGAGTTTAGTCTTGAGTTGGCAAACACAGAGACGTGGAAGAAGGATCCCGCTGCATCTATGAAAGCGATATATGCAGAATGGGTCAAAGCTTTTGGTGACGAAAAAGGACAGATTATGATTTATGAGCCAGTCGGCTGTGATAAGTGCTCAGGCACAGGTTATAGGGGGCGCGTTGGCTTACATGAATTGCTCATAGGTTCGGATATCATCAAGAAGGGTATACAGGAACATGCACGTGTTGCAGAGCTGTTGGCCTTAGCCTTGGAAGACGGAATGCGCACGCTGAAGCAGGACGGGATAGAGAAGGTCCTACAAGGGATCACTGATATGCATCAAGTCCGTGCCGTTTGTATTAAGTAACGATATGTCATCCGCACCGAATCTTAGGGATCGTTTAAAGGAACTCAATGAAATCGGTATTGCGTTGTCTAAGTCTCTGGATATCAATAGTCTGTTGGAGACGATACTAGAGGCAGCCAAGCGCATCACGAATGCAGATGCAGGTACATTGTATTTGCATGAATATGAGCAGAAGGTGTTGCGCTTTGAAATATTGCGCAATGACAGTTTGAAGATAGTCATGGGCGGTACGAGTGGTGAACCTATCACCTACTATCCTATACATTTGTATGACGCGTTTGGTCACCCCAACCACGCTATGGTGGTTAGCCACTCGGCGCTCTCCGGTGAAACAGTCAATATTCCTGATGCCTATGAGGCTGAGGGGTACGATTTCTCTGGCACACAAAAATTTGATCAGAAGACAGGCTATCGCTCGCAATCTTTTCTGGCAGTGCCGATGCGCAATCATGAAGGTGAAGTAATCGGTGTGTTGCAACTCATCAATGCACAGAGCCGAGAGGACGGGTCTATCGTTCCATTTTCCAGTGATGATCAGCAGCTGTTGGAGTCGCTCGCTTCGCAGGCTGCAATCGCATTGACCAATCGACGGCTAATCGCGCAGATGGAAGAGTTGTTTGAGTCATTCATCAAACTCATCAATACAGCCTTGGATGATAAGTCTCCTTATACAGGTGGGCACTGTGAGCGAGTTCCGGTTCTAACTATGATGTTGGCGGAGGCGGTGACTAGGACCAAGCAGGGGCCGCTCAAAGACTTTGTGATGACCGAGAGGGATAGATACGAGCTCAGAATCGCAGGGTTGTTGCATGATTGCGGAAAAATAACGACCCCAGTACATATAGTGGATAAGGCTACAAAGTTACACACGCTATTGGATAGGATAGAGCTGATCGATGATAGATTTGAGGTGTTGAAGCGGGATAGCGAGATACGGATGTTAAGAGAATTGCTGGCTGCAGGAGAGGCTGGCGAAAATATGAAGTCTACTATCAGAGACAAGCATGAAGTACGTACGCGTCAATTAGAGAGCGACAGGGAGTTTTTGCGGTTTTGTAACATCGGCAGCGAATTGATGTCGGAACAAGATCAGCAAAGAGTTAGAGACATCGCAGCTTACCAATATCACAACGCTGAGGGCCAAGAAGTTAACTTTTTGACTGAAAATGAACTGCAAAACTTGACCATAAGATCAGGTACGCTGACTGAGGCAGAGCGTAAAATTATCAATCACCATATCGTTGTGACAATCAAAATGTTGGAGGCTCTGCCTTGGCCAAATCACTTGAAGAACGTACCCGAGTATGCGGGTGGGCACCACGAGCGCATGGATGGTAAAGGATACCCTAGGGGGCTGAAGCGGGAAGATATGTCTGTGCAAGCTAGAGTGATGGGCATTGCTGACATCTTTGAAGCTTTGACAGCCAAGGACAGGCCGTACAAATCCGGCAAGACACTTACGGAGTCTTTGACCATCTTGGGGAAATTCAAACTTAATGGTCACATCGATCCGGATCTGTTTGATGTCTTTATCCGAGAGAAGGTGTATTTGGATTATGCCCATAGATTTCTGTCATCAGAGCAGATAGATGAAGTGGATCTGACTATGATTCCGGGTGTGCAGTCTTGAGGTTAAAGTGACGAAAACTGTCACTTGATTGACGGGATTCGAAAGGGGGAAGCAACGAAAAAAGTGGTTGTATTGAATTAATTCAGAATATACAAAGAGATGTTTGATTGGCACGGCATTTGCTTCACTAGAGTGGCACACCTAGTGTGTTAGTCAGTAGTAGGGAATTAAATCATTTTCATTACTGTCAGCTAAACGAAATTATCTAACTTAAGGAGCTTTACATGAATACAATTCAAAAAGGTTTTACATTGATCGAATTGATGATCGTGGTTGCGATCATCGGTATCTTGGCAGCTGTTGCAATCCCAGCATACGGTGATTACACAGCACGTGCACAAGCAGCTGAAGCCTTCACACTGATGGATGGTTTGAAGACTCCGTTGACAGAGCAATACACAAGCACTGGTGACTTTTACTTCAATACTGGCGCGGCTAGTGACGTTACTGGTGTTTCTAGTGGCAAGTATGTTGCTACGGTTGTTGGTGGTACTAATGCTGCTTCTCCAAATACCGCTGCAGGTGCTAATACTTTGAATGCTACATTTCGTACTGTAGGCGTGAGCAAGAAGCTTACAGTTAATGGTGCTGGTGCAACTGGAGCAAGTGTGCATATGTTCTATAACGCTGTAAATGGTTCTTGGTCATGCGCGAATGGTCTGGGTACTGAGGCTGTTGCTACGGGAGTAGCTTCAAGTGCAGTAGCAGTAGTGGGCTCAAATATTTTGGCAACAGCGATTTTGCCTAAGTCTTGCCAATAATTTTGTAACTTCCAGCTTCTGGATAAATATACAAAATGAAACCCCTCGTAAGAGGGGTTTTTCTTAAGTGGGATAGTTTCGATTTTTTTCCTAAGTGGCTACTCAGTGATTTAGGAAAGCAATTGATGATGTTCAGATTAGGAGTTACAACATGAAGCGCATGCAAAAAGGTTTTACATTGATCGAGTTGATGATAGTCGTGGCTATAATCGGCATCTTGGCAGCAGTTGCGATTCCTTCCTATCAAGACTATTCGGCACGAGCGCAAGCGGCAGATGCATTCACAATGTTGGACGGGTTAAAGGTTCCAATGGCTGAACAATACGTTAATACAGGTATCTTTTTGATAGGCGGAGCTTCGGGCGTACAAGGTTCAGTGACATCGGGTCGTTATGTAGCCAGAGTGGTCTCAACCAGTTCGATTAATGCTGCACCAGCAGATAAGACATCTTTGGTGGCGACTTATAAAAGTACTGGAGTGAGTAATAGATTGCTTAACTCTGCAGGCGTCGGGGCCAGTGTCCACATGTTTTATAACACGGTAGATAGTAGTTGGAGCTGTGCAAACGGTGATGCCACTCTGACAGATGCGCAGCCCATAGCATCGGGTGTTGTGGCAATAGCCAATGATGCCACTGGTTTGCCAAAAAATATTCTGCCACAGGCTTGCCAGTAAGCAAGAGCAGATAGCATGCCAAAACGGTGGGATTTATTTCTTGACGGAAGCATCCAACATGTTGCGTAGCTCACGCAAATCGCTTTCGATGATGGACATTTGGTAGAAACTCCCACCGGCCTGCTTTGCTAGTTCCAGTTGCTCCATCGCGGCTCGTGGGTTGCCTTGCCAAGCATAACTGTATGCCAGTGCTTGATGTTGTTCCAAACCTTTGCCTAAGTGCTCATAGCAACGTGCTTGTAATTGATATAGCTTGGTGTCGTCAGGATGCTTGGCGATATTGTCTCCCAACAGCTTGATGGCAGTCTCTGCTTGATTAGCTTGAAGTAGTACTTGCGCATAGTCGTAGACCAAAGCCCGATGCTGGGGAAACTTGTCTATTGCCGTTTTGTAAAAAGCGAGCGTTTCGGCTTCATTCTTGTTAGCCACCTTCAACTGACCTGCAAGAGTGGTCACCATCGCATTATCATTCGCTTGATTTGGCAACAGCTTCATTTCCTGATCTGCACGAGCAATATCATTGATACGTAATAAGGCTAAGATCAAGCCATAACGCTGTGCAACTGGGTTGCCAAATTTCTTGATATACAGTGCATCATCAAAATAGCTCAGCGCCTCGGGGGTAGATTTTTGTGCGGCGATCAAGCGGGTGCGGACCAATTGAAAATCAAGACTATCCTGCATCAGGGTATAAGGTTGCTTGCTGACGCGGTTCTCGATATCTGCGATACGTTCACTAGTGATGGGGTGGGTGCGCAGATAGTTGGGCGCATTGCCCTCCAGTAAGCGAGTCGCACGCTGTAGTCTTTCAAGGAATTCAGGCATGGCATGTGCATTGAAGCCGGATTTTTCGAGTATGTCCAAGCCGATGCGATCCGCTTCCTGTTCATGCAAGCGGGTGAAGTCCAACTGTTTCTGAACCGATCTGGCTTGTGCGCCTACGATGGCCGCCTGCGAAGCTTGCGGGCTGTTACGAGCGGCGAGGATGGCGACTGCGATGGCAGCCATTGAAGTCAGGCTGTCACCTTGAGTCCCGCTTAACAGGCGCGCGTAATGATGTTGTGTGACGTGCGCAATTTCATGACTCAATACGGATGCTAATTCTGATTCGCTTTGTGTGGTAAGTAATAAACCCGTGTTCACACCGATATAGCCACCAGGGATGGCGAAGGCGTTAACCGTCTCGTCATTCATCGCGAAGAACTCAAATTCCAGTGAAGGTTCCGTGCTGTTTGAAACCAACTTCGAGCCTATCTGGTTCAAGTAGTCATTCACCTCGGCATCATCTAAAAATTTACGGCTGGCACGTATCTGTAACATGCTTTGCTGGCCAATCTGACGTTCCTGTACGGGTGATAGTGTGCTTGAAGAGATATCACCTAAATCAGGCAATCCTTCGCTGTATGCAAAGGGTGGCCAGCAAAGTAGGAGGGCGAGAGTCAATTTTTTCATGGCGGATATGATAATGCTATTCGGGTTGCATTACTGATGAATCGGGGTAGACCGGATGATTCTTTGTAACAAAACCTATCGTTTGGAGGGGGCACTGCAGTCTAGGCTAGACATCAGACTCCAAATTGCGCAGAATTCGCGCCTCATTTATATGCACCACTAGAAACTATCATGTCTAATTACAAAGATATTACCGTTGCAGATTTACAGAAGATGCTGCAAAGCAAGCCACCACGTCTAATCGATGTGCGTACCGATGCTGAAGTCGCGCGTGGCAAGATTCCGCAGGGCGACTCCCTGCCCCTACATCTGATTCCGTTGCGCATCAATGAACTCGATAAGAATGCCACGACGGTGTTCTATTGCCAGATGGGCGGTCGTTCCGCACAAGCCGCAGCCTTTGCAGCAGCCAGCGGATTCACTGAGGTTTATAACCTGCAAGGTGGCATCACAGCATGGCATGCTGCAGGTTTGCCGATTGCATGAACGAAATCGATATCGAACTGGATGTTCGGCAGTTAACCTGCCCACTGCCCATCTTGCGTGCCAAACGTTCTTTATCCATGATGAGCAGCGGACAAGTGCTGAAGGTGTTGGCAACCGATAAAGATGCCCCTCAAGACTTCGAGGTGTTTTGTCGTCAGACCGGCAATGCTTTGCTGTCTTCCAATACAAATCAAGAAGGCGTGTTTGTTTTTACTATACGTCGACGTTAAGCTCAGCCACGATGGCTAGCGTGGCTATACCATCAACCCAACTTGTTGCGCTGAGCTTGCAACTGCGCAAGCGTAGTCCCGAACTCTTCCATACGTTTCTTTTCTTGCTCCACTACGGCAGCAGGTGCTCGGGCGACGAAGCTTTCGTTGCCTAACTTGGCTTGTGCTTTGTTAATTTCGTTGCTCAAACGGGTGATCTCTTTGTCTAAGCGTTCACATTCGACTGCGACATCAATTTCTACCTTAAGCATCAGCTTGTAGCCACCGACGATTGCGATTGCCGCATCACCTTCTGGCAACTCCGCGACGATTTGAACTTCGCTCAACTTGGCAAGACTGCTGATGTAGGGTGCTAACGCTTTCAGCACATCTGCATCACCTGCTGCAATTAGCGGTACGCGTGCTGCAGGTGATAGATTCATCTCACTGCGCAGGCTGCGGCATGCGTTAATAATCTCTTGCAGCAGTGTGATCTGGGCGGTGGCGACCGCATCGATCTTGCTTGCATCAGCCTTGGGATAGGTTTGCATCATGATGCTGTCACCAGTCTTGCCAGCAAGCGGTGCAACGGTCTGCCACAGTTCTTCGGTGATGAAAGGGATGATGGGGTGTGCCAAGCGCAACATGACCTCAAGCACGCGCACCACGTTGCGGCGTGTACCGCGTTGTTGTGCTTCGTTGCCGTTCGCCATCTGCACTTTGGCTAACTCTACATACCAGTCGCAGTAAGTGTTCCAAACCAGCTCATAAACAGTACGCGCCGCCATGTCGAAGCGGTAGTCGGCAAAGTGTGTTGCCAACTCAGATTCAGCTTGTTGCAACAGACTATTCATCCAATGATCAGCCGCTGAGAGTTCGATAGGCAGTGATGCATCCAGCCCCACGTCCTTACCTTCGCAATTCATCAACACGAAACGTGAGGCATTCCATAGCTTGTTGCAGAAGTTACGATAGCCTTCACAGCGCTGCATATCGAATTTGATATCTCGACCGGGTGAGGCAAGCGAGGCGAAGGTGAAGCGCAACGCATCGGTACCGAAGGCTGCGATGCCTTCAGGGAATTCTTTGCGTGTGCGTTTTTCGATCTTCTCCGCATCTTTGGGATTCATCAATCCCGTGGTGCGTTTTTTAATCAGCGAGGCGAGATCGATGCCGTCGATGAGGTCGATAGGGTCGAGCACGTTGCCTTTGGATTTTGACATCTTCTGACCTTCCGCATCGCGGATCAGGCCGTGCACATAGACATCCTTGAACGGAATTTTCCCAGTGATGTGCTTGGTCATCATCACCATACGCGCCACCCAAAAGAAGATGATGTCGAAGCCGGTGACCAGTACAGAAGACGGCAGGTATTGCTGTACAAAAGGATTCTGCGCATCCTTGGCTGCATCGCCCGTCCAATCCAGCGTGGAGAACGGCCACAGTGCCGATGAGAACCATGTGTCGAGTACGTCGTTGTCTCTATCCAGCTGCCCCGCGTAACCGGCTTTGTCAGCCAAGCGTCTCGCTTCGACCTCGTCGTGTGCGACGAAAACTTCACCGTTCACGCCATACCAAGCTGGTATCTGGTGACCCCACCACAACTGGCGTGAGATACACCAATCCTGAATGTTGTTCAGCCATTGGTTGTAAGTGTTCACCCAGTTTTCAGGATGGAACTTGATCTCACCGCTGGACACGCACTCCAGTGCCTGTTCGGTGATGCTCTTGCCGCCGTCACCGGGCTTGCTCATTGCCACGAACCACTGGTCGGTGAGCATGGGTTCGATCACCACGCCGGTGCGATCGCCACGCGGGACTTTAAGTTTGTGTTTGTCTGCTTTGACGAATACGCCTGCGGCTTCCAAATCAACAACGATCTGTTTGCGGGCATCGAATCTGTCCATGCCGCGATATTTCTCGGGTGCGTGTTCATTGATCTTCGCATCCAAGGTGAGGATGGAGATCATTTCCAGCTTGTGACGTTGACCTACTGCATAGTCGTTGAAGTCATGTGCTGGCGTGACCTTGACCACGCCAGTACCGAATTCTTTGTCCACGTAATCGTCAGCGATGACGGGGATGGTGCGGTCGCATAGCGGCAGCGTCACTTGCTTGCCAATCAGGTGTTTGTAGCGCTCATCTTCGGGATGCACCATCACAGCCACGTCGCCCAACATGGTCTCGGGACGGGTAGTCGCAACCACCAGATCCCCAGAGCCGTCTGCCAGCGGATAGCGGATGTGGTACATAAAGCCGTCTTCTTCTTCCTGCACGACTTCTAGGTCAGACACGGCAGTGTGTAGTTTAGGATCCCAGTTGACCAAACGCTTGCCGCGATAGATCAAGCCTTCGTTAAAAAGGCGTACGAAAGTTTGGGTGACTGACTGAGATAGACCTTCGTCCATGGTGAAGCGTTCTCGTGACCAGTCCGGCGAAGTGCCCAGACGGCGCATCTGCTTGGTGATGGTATTACCGGAATACTCCTTCCACTCCCACACCTTTTCAATGAATTTTTCGCGACCCAGGTCATGTCGTGAGATGCCTTGGGCATCAAGCTGGCGCTCGACTACGATCTGCGTGGCGATACCCGCATGGTCTGTACCGGGTTGCCATAAGGTGTTGTCCCCCTTCATGCGGTGATAACGCGTCAACGTGTCCATCAGTGTCTGATTGAAGCCATGACCCATGTGCAGTGTGCCGGTCACATTAGGTGGCGGCAACTGGATGCAGAATGATTCTTGCTTATTGGTATCCAGACCCGCTTTGAAATAGCCAGCCTGTTCCCACTTGGGATACCAATGAGCTTCTACGTGCTTGGGGTCAAAGCTCTTGGCGAGCTCGTTGTTTTTTGCTTGTTCCATGATCAAATGTCCGAGGGCTGCATCGCGCGATTAAGCGCGGGTCGAAAGGGGCGGAATTATAAAGCAGGATGGGGTAGTTAGGCGGCGGGATTCAGGATTGAGGACTGAGCGAAGCATGGATTTTCGCCAGATCAGCTAACCTCAGCGCTAGTTTTTGAGTACTTCTTTCAATAATTCGGGTAATTCGTCTTTCAGTTCCGAGATGGCGAGCTTGACGGCTTGATGATGCAGATGCTCGAAATGACGATTGAGTTTCTCGGTGAAGATGGTTTCAAGTCTACTTTCAAAGTGCGTAAGCAGTTGCTGCATTTCCTCTTCGCTGATGCGAGGTTCTACGATAGGCTCTGGAGTGAATGAGGAAGTCGTGGCGATACTTGAAGGTGCAGGCATCGTATCAGGTGTGGCGGGAGCTTCGGTGGACTCTGCTACTGGATTCGCATTCCAGATCAACTCAGAGGCCAAATGCGCGATGGAGTAGGGTTCGAAGTTCACATGTTCGCTTACCTCAGGCGTCACTCGTTCGGGAATCGTCTCAGTTGAACTTGCTTCTGCTGGCGCCACGATTTCGGTGAGCATAGGGAAGTCCAACGGCGTGTCATCTGCTCTGACAATATCGGTGAGCAGAGGCAGGTCTTCGGGATTGGTTGTGGGACTCATGCTTAGGCACTCAGGTCGAAGTGGCGCAACTCGTAGCCACGATCACGATAAAATTTATAGCGAGCTCTACCGCGCAGGCTATCTTGCTCGTCACGACTGACCAACTCTATGACACGTTCGAAGCGGCTGAAGTATCCCGGTGTCTCCGCATGCAAACTGATGTATAGCTCATGATGCGGAAACTTATCTTCAGTTTGTGCAAGTAGAACGGGTGTGTCTGATGCCTCGTCTGCAGCCGCGCCGCAGTGCGGGATGAAGGCGGTTGGCGGGTAGTGCCATAGCATCTGATCCAATGTCTTGTAGCTTGTGTCATCAGGTGTGCCGATGACGACACGCATGCCGTTCTGCAATGCTTTTTGGCTGAGCTGACAAGCGGTGCGTAGCTTGTCTTCACAACCTGTATAGAAATCGACTTTAGTCATTGTAATGAAACCAGCTAGTCAAAATAAACACTACTTTGAGTTGAGGGGCTTGATACATATCTTTTGATAACTGATGGATATCATTACTTTCAACCCATCCTAAACTACTTGGATGATGCGCGATCGATAAGGTATTGGGCCAGCAACGGTACGGGCCTACCAGTCGCGCCTTTATCTTTGCCTGATTTCCAAGCCGTACCTGCGATATCCAAATGTGCCCAGCGGAAATCCTTGGTGAAGCGTGACAAGAAGCAGGCTGCGGTGATACTGCCACCCGCCCTCCCGCCGATGTTCTGCATGTCGGCAAAGTTGCTGTCGAGCTGTTGTTGGTAGTCGTCCCACATAGGCATATGCCACGCACGGTCATGCGCAGCGTCGCCAGCCTTGAGCAGTTCTTGGGCTAGCGAGTCTTCATTGCTGAACAAGCCGCTGGCTACATGGCCCAGCGCGATGATGCAGGCACCCGTAAGCGTAGCGATGTCGATGACTGTATCGGGATTAAAACGAGCCGAGTAGGTCAGCGCATCACACAGTACCAAACGCCCTTCGGCATCTGTGTTGAGTATTTCTATAGTCTGACCAGACATGCTCTTGACGATGTCGCCGGGCTTGCTGGCGGAACCGTCAGGCAAGTTCTCGCTGCTAGGGATGACAATCACGACATTCAGCTTCAGCTTCATTTCAGCGATTGCTTGCATGGTACCCAGCACACTGGCTGCACCACACATGTCGTATTTCATCTCATCCATTTCGGCGCCGGGCTTGAGCGAGATGCCACCTGAGTCGAAAGTGATACCTTTGCCGACCAGCACGACGGGTTTTTGTTTTTTGTCAGCACCTTGATATTCTAAAGTGATGAGCTTGGCAGGTTGGCGACTGCCGTGCGAGACAGAGAGCAGGGAATGCATGCCCAGTTTTTCCATGTCCTTTTCTTCTAGGACGGTGACTTTGAGCTTGTATTTCTTGGCCATCTCTTTGGCTTGTTCGGCAAGATAGGTGGGCGTGCAGATGTTGCCTGGTAAATTACCTAGCGTTTTGGTCAATGCCATACCGCTGGCTGTCGCACTTGCTTGCTCTAATACGGTTGAGGCGCTGGTGCTGGGTTTCTCTGTACAGCCGAGCATCAATTTCCGTAATGTTGCTGCCGAAGCCGGTTCGCTCTTCATTTGGTCGCAGCGGAATACAGACTCTGAAGCCAATAGCACACACTGTTTTATTTTCCAAGCTTCGTCGCGATCTTTCACGCTCAAGTCGGTGAAGTAGAGGGCTGCATCTTTGCTCGCTGTCTTGAGCAAAGCGGCCATGCACGCACGCACTGCCTCCAGAAATTGCTTGGCGCCGAAATCGGCAGCCTTACCCAAGCCTACCAGTAGCACGCGTTCAGCGGCGATGCCGGGTACACGTTGTAGAGTCAGGGTGCTGCCTAGCTTGCCTTCCATATCGCCTTGAGCGATCACATCGCTGAGATGATTCTGTGCGGCGCGATCCAAGGATTGACCTGCGGCAGTGAGTTTGCCTCGTGAATACACACCTACGACCACGCAAGCACTGCGCTGTTTTTCCGGATTGCTTTGTTTTATGCTAAATTCCACGCGCTGCTCCTCAAATTAATTACACCGTTCTAATGTCCGATTATCCGCAAACTCAAGCTATAAAGTCAAAACAACCACGCAGAGGCGTTTTTCAGCGTGCCTTGGTGCGAGAGTTTGCCAACAACGGAATGTTGTTGTTCTCTGTGCTGCTGGGCATCATCGTCATCAGTCAGCTTATACGATTCTTGGGTGAAGCGGTCAGCGGACGGTTGGCGGTAGATGGCGTATTGGCGATGCTGGCGTTCAGCGCGATGAATTATCTGCCAGTTGTGCTTTCAATTAGTCTTTTCCTTTCTATTTTACTGACCTTGTCGCGCGCCTATCGTGACAGCGAGATGGTAGTGTGGTTCGGCTCGGGTATCTCGCTGAGCTATTGGGTGCGTCCAGTGCTGTCCTACGCGCTGCCTGTGGCGGCAGTTATTGCTTTGTTAAGTTTGCTGTTATCGCCGTGGTCTTTACATAAAGCCGAAGAGTATAAGCACACCTTGGAAAGTCGCGACGATGTGACGGCCGCGACACCAGGCACTTTCCGTGAATCGAAACAGGCTGATCGTGTCTACTTTGTTGATAACGCAGAGTTGGGTTCCAACCGGGTGGGCAATATCTTCGTGCAGTCGGAGCAGAACGGTAAGTTGGGCACCATGATGGCGAAGCAAGGCTTGCAAGAGACTAAGCCTAACGGTGATCGCTTCCTAGTGCTGTTGAAAGGCACCCGCTATGAAGGTGTACCAGGTCAGCTCGATTATCGGGTGGTTGAATTTGACCGCTATGCAATGCGTATTGATAGTGTGCCAGTTAAGCAGGGCATGACTAATCAAAACGCCAAATCTACACTAGAGCTAATCAACGAGCCTACTCCTTGGAATATGGCGATGTTGGAGTGGCGTATAGGACTGCCGCTGAGTGCGGCGATACTGGCTTTATTGGCGATACCGTTGAGCTACGTGAACCACCGCGCAGGACGTTCTTACAATCTAATCATCGCACTGGTGTTGTACATGCTGTACACCAATATGATCAGCGTGACGAACACTTGGGTGGGACAACAGAAAATTTCTCCCATGCTCGGTTTGCTGGGTTTGCACGGCTTGATGTTCGCAATCGCGGTAGCCTTGATGTATTGGCGTATGTCGTTATTCACAGTGCGTAGGATATTCAAACGATGAAGACCTTGACGCGCTATTTAGCGAAGCAAATTTATGGCAGTGTCGCCTTAGTATTTAGCGGACTGATTTTGCTGTTTGCATTCTTGGATTTCGTGAATGAACTAAATGACCTAGGGCAAGGCGATTATCGTTTGCCTTATGTGCTGCTCTATGTTGCGCTAACCATCCCTGGCCACATCTATGAGTTATTCCCGGTGGCGGTATTGGTGGGGGCTATATTGGCCTTGGTACAAATGTCGGCCAACTCCGAGTTGACCGTTTACCGTGCTTCAGGTGCTTCCTTGGTGCAGATGGTCTATGCCTTGTTCAAGATTGCTTTGCCGCTGGTGATTTTGAGCTTGATCTTTGGCGAGTTCATTGCGCCTCCCAGTGAGCATATGGCGCAACAACTCAGGATGCAGGCACGCAACACATCCGTGACTTTGAAAGAGTTCCGCTCAGGCGTCTGGGTGAAAGACGAGCAGAGCTTTGTCAATGTGAAAAATGTCATGCCTGACACCAGTCTGAACGATATTTCGATCTATCACTTTGATGACCAATATCATTTAATTTCGATCATCAAGGCCAAGCATGGGAGCTTCATAGAGTCAGGTATTTGGCAACTCGATAATACTGTGGAGACCTTGTTCGTAGATGGCACGACCAAGGTCGATGCACATGATAGTCAGCAGTGGCGCTCGTCACTTAACCCTAGTCTGCTCAGTGTGTTGCTGGTTGTGCCTGAGCAGATGTCGGCATGGAATCTTTATCAGTATGTAGAGCATCTACGTGACAACCATCAGCAGAGTGCGCGCTACGAGATTTCCATGTGGAACAAGCTGACTTATCCATTGGCGGTATGGGTGATGATGATTTTGGCGCTACCCTTCGCGGGTCACCAGCATCGCTCCGGCGGTATAGGCGGCAAGATATTCTTAGGTATTGTGTTGGGCCTGTCCTTCCACTTCTTTGGACGCCTATTTGCCAGCCTAGGCGCATTGAATAACTGGCAACCACTGATGAGTGCCAGTGCTATGACAGTGGCGTACCTGATGATAGGGGTGACTATGCTGTGGTGGACTGAGCGTCGTTAGTCCGTTAACCCAACTCGCTCAATATATGTTTTCCTTGAGCCGTGAAATGCCACCAAGGCAGCTTCTCCCCAGTGTCTAAAAAGTGTCTAGCCGCCATCAAGGTGTATAGCACGCAGGGGTCATGCCTGACTCCCATGTATTTCGCAAGAGCCAAATAAGTCGTAAGTGGATCTTGGGCTGCGAGTTCTGTCGGCGTATTGATGCCCAATGCACGTAGGTCGGCGGCGATGGATGTGCCTATGTTGGGGATGTCTTCTAGCTTGTGTAATTGTGAAGGATGCATGGCTTTAGACGTGCTTTGGCATATATAGCGAGGATAAGATCAGTATCTTACGTCTCTTGGCATAAGGATCACCCTTGGTGAGCAAGCAGGTCTTTGGCACGTATCAAGGCATCTTCCAAATTGGCCGATACATTCCCCATACCCAGCTTGTTGAAGAAGCCCGCCTGATGCATCAAGAAGTACGGTTGGGTGTGCGGGCCGCACAAAATCAGGTGTTTGCCGCGCTTGAGTAGTTTGCCATGCAATGTTTCTAGCACATGCAGGGTGCTGGCATCCATGCTGATGACTTCGCTCATATTAAGTACTAGTACCTCGGGTTCAGTGTGTTGTTGATGTAATACATTCTCTAATTTGTCGGCTACACCAAAAAACAACGCACCATACAAGCGGTAGATCAACACGCCGGGAGGCGCCATTTTACGTGCCCGCGTTGCTTCGCCGTCATCCGGCATAGGGGTGTGTTCTTCTGAGAGTCTTACATCAGAAAGCTCGGTCATTTTACGTATGAAAAAGATTGCCGAGAGCAGCAAGCCGACCTGAACCGCAACCGTTAAACCAAAAATCACGGTGAACAAAAAAGTGACGCCCATCACGACCAGATCGCTTCTGGGGTAACCCTTGAGTCTGTGCAACACTTCCCACTCACCCATATTGATTGCAACAATCAGCAAGATGGCAGCCAACGAAGCGAGCGGGATGTATTGCGCCCAAGGCGCGGCGATGAGGATGATGATGAGCAAAGTCAGCGCATGCACGATACCGGAGATCGGACTTGAAGCGCCGGCACGCACATTTGTTGCGGTGCGTGCAATCGCGCCAGTTGCGGGGATACCGCCGAAGAATGGCGTGACGATGTTGGCGATACCTTGTGCCATCAGTTCCTGATTAGGGTCGTGCTTGTCATCTATCATGCCATCCGCCACAGCTGCTGAGAGCAGCGATTCGATCGCGCCCAATAAGGCGATGGTGAAGGCCGGCATGATGAGGTGTCGCAGTGCACCTATGGAAAAATCCGGCATGGTGAAGTCAGGCAAGCCTTGGGGGATGCCGCCGAAACGCGTGCCTATGGTGTCTACAGGTAAGTTGAACACAGTCACAATTAGCGTGCCTAGAATCAGCGCTACGATGGGGGATGGGAAATGTTGCGCCCATCTTTTGGGGTAGAACCAGATCATGAGGGCGCTCAGGGTTGCAATCACAAAGGTGAGCGCATCGAAGCTGGGTAGGGCATGCCAAAGTGCAGAAATTTTGGCGAAGAACTCAGCCGGTAGCTCCTTAGTCTGCAAGCCTAGAAAGTCTTTGATCTCACTGAGTGCGATCAATACCGCAATGCCGTTGGTGAAACCGGTAATCAACGGGCGTGGAAAATATTTGATCAAACTGCCTAGTTGGAAAGCCCCCATCAATAACAACATCACGCCTGCCATGATGGTACAGATCAGCAGATTGGCGTATCCATACTGCGCGATGATGCCGTAGACGATGACGATGAAAGCACCCGTCGGTCCGCCTATCTGCACCTTGGAGCCACCCAGTGCGGAGATGATGAAGCCAGCGATGATGGCAGTGAAGATACCTGCTTCAGGTTTGGCACCGGAGGCGATGGCGAAGGCGATGGCTAAGGGCAGGGCGATGATGCCGACAGTGATGCCGGCGGTGATATCAGTACTGAATCTAGATTTGTCGTAGCCGTGCAGGGCATCGATGAGGCGGGGACGAAAATACTGCGAGAGTTTTTTCAAAATTTCTTTGTTCATGGTCGCTGTGTCAGCACCTCCTGATGTTTGGTTATAGGCAGTGCGGCCATCAATGTTTGAGTTGATGCACGCAGTCTAGCGCGGCAAGTTTATAGCACTCGGCGAGGGTCGGGTAATTGAATACATTGCGGATTAGGTCAGCCACTGTGCCATTTAGGTTCATCACCAATTGACCGATATGGATCAACTCGCTGGCCTGTTCACCGACGATGTGCACACCCAGTAAACGCTGATTGCGAGTGTCCATCAATAGTTTGAGTAGGCCATGTGTATCGCCGATGATCTGGCCTCTAGCGCTGTCCTTGAAGTGCGCACGACCAATCACATAAGGGATGTTCTGTTGTTGTACTTCGTTTTCCGTCATGCCCACATACGAGATCTCAGGGATGGTGTAGACCGCCATGGGGAGGTTGGCCGCGAGTACATGTTGGTCGCCATCAAAGGCGCACAACACGGCCGCTCTGCCTTGTTCCATGCCTGTAGAGGCCAACGCAGGGCGGCCTATCAGATCACCGACGGCGTAGATGTGTGGGACACTGGTTCTAAAATCCCTATCCACTTCTATCCAGCCGTCTTTGCTCGCGATGCCAGCTTGTGCCAGATTCAATCCACCACTGTTGGGTTCGCGACCTTGTGCGAACAACACCGCATCGGTGCGAAATTCCTTGCCGCTTTCTAGGGTGGTTACGGTGCAGTGTTCTTCACGGCGTATAGCAGCGATGCGCTGCTGCATATGGAAGGTCACGCCCATGTTCAAGAAACTATCGGCCAGCACATCGACGACATCTTTACTTAGATAGGTGAGCAATTGCGCGTGGCTATCCACGACATCCACAGTCACCCCCAATGAGGCGAAAATGGACACGAACTCGCAAGCGATCACACCGCCCCCAACGACTAAAAGACTATTGGGAAGATGGTGCAGATTGAGTATGGAGGTCGAATCCAGAACGGTCTTTTTATCAAAGGGGATATTCGCCGGGCGACGCGGACGCGAACCTGTGGCGAGCAAAATGACATCGGCGGAAAGTTGCCGTGTCTTGCCGTTGGCATCTGTGACTTGCAGCGTATGCGCATCGACGAAAGACGCTTCTCCTGGGATCAACGCCACGCCGTTGCTGAGCAGACGTTGCAGGATGACGGACTCCTGTTGCGCGATCACAGCTTCTTTGCGCCTGATTGCATCCGAAAGCAGGCTATGGCGATTACGTACATCCGGTATCACGGCTTGGCGCATCCCGCCTGAGCGGGAGAGTTGATACGCCACTTCGCGCATCGCTTTGCTGGGGATCGTACCCGTCTGTAAACCTGCACCACCAATTTTTGGCTTGCGCTCTATGATTGCAGCACGCTTACCCATACGTGCTGCCTGCCAAGCTGCATGCTGACCCGCAGGGCCAGAACCGATGATGAGAATGTCGTAGTTCACTTGGTTTACCGTGTCTTGGAATTATTTGATGCGCATGCCGGGTTGTGCGCCGCTGTCTGGTGACAGTACGAACAATCCGGGTGTGTCGCCTGATGCTGCAAGTACCATGCCTTCAGACATGCCGAACTTCATCTTGCGTGGTGCGAGATTGGCAACCATCACGGTCATGCGGCCTTTGAGTTTCTCTGGGTCGTATGCCGACTTGATGCCGGCGAAAACAGTGCGTGGTTGCGCTTCGCCGATGTCCAGTGTCAGCTTCAATAATTTCTCCGCACCTTCTACATGCTCGGCATTCACGATATGTGCGACACGTAGATCGACCTTATTGAAATCATCGATGCTGATGGTTTCGGCAATGGGTGAGATAGTAGGTTTGGCGACGGCAGTTTCTGCTGCTGGTGTGAGGGTTTGTTTGTTGGCTTCTACCATGGCTTCGATATTCTTAGGTTCTATGCGAGTCATCAGATGTGAGTAGTCATTGATCTTGCCGCTCAAAGGTGTGGCTGCATCCGACCATGAAAGTGGAGTGATATTAAGGAACTGCTCCACTTGCTCTGCCAACTTAGGCAGGATGGGCTTGAGATACAAAGTCAGCAAACGGAACATATTAATGCTGATGGTGCATACCTCGTGCAGCTTGGCCTCTTGTCCTTCCTGTTTGGACAGTGCCCAAGGCGCTTGCTGCGCGACGTATTCATTGGCACGGTCGGCCAACTTCATGATCTCGCGTATTGCACGACCGAAGTCGCGTTGTGTATAGGCAGTAGCGATCTGTTCTGACATGGCAAGGAAATCGCCCATCAGTGCCGCGCCGTCGCAGCCTGCGAGTTGCTCAGCACTGGCGACTTGACCGCCGAATTTCTTGCTGATGAAACCCGCTGTACGACTGGCGATATTGACGTATTTCCCGACTAGATCGGAGTTCACGCGTGCGACGAAATCTTCCAGATTCAGGTCGATATCTTCCATCGTGCCGTTGAGCTTCGCCGCGTAGTAATAACGCAGATGCTCAGGGTTCAAGCCTTGTTTGAGGAAGCTGTCCGCAGTGATGAAGGTGCCACGCGACTTGCTCATCTTCTCGCCGTTTACGGTCAAGAATCCGTGTGCGTAGATTTGTGTCGGTGTGCGCAAGCCGGAGAAACGCAGCATCGCAGGCCAGAATAGAGAATGGAAATACAAGATGTCCTTGCCGATGAAGTGATATAGCTCGGTCTTGCTATCCTTGTTCCAATACTCATCAAAATCCAAACCCTTTAGCTCGCAAAACCTCTTGAAGCTGCCCATGTAGCCAACGGGTGCATCCAGCCAAACATAGAAGAACTTGCCCGGTGCATCGGGGATCTCAAAGCCAAAGTAGGGTGCGTCACGTGAGATGTCCCAGTTCGACAAACCTGCTTCGAACCATTCACGCATCTTGTTTGCCGCCTCAGCTTGTAAAGGCGCGATGGTCTGCTCGGACTGTGTGCCTTGCGTCCATGCACTGAGGAATTCTTGGCAGCGTGTATCCGATAGCTTGAAGAAATAATGTTCGGAGCTACGACGTTCAGGCTGAGCACCAGATACCGCTGAATAGGGGTTGATAAGCTCTATGGGCGCGTAGGTCGCACCGCAGGCTTCACAGTTGTCACCGTACTGGTCCTTGGCGTGGCACTTGGGACACTCACCCTTGATGAAACGATCCGGCAAAAACATTTCTTTGACGGGGTCGTAGAATTGTTCGACTGACTTGGTCTCGATCAAGTCGTTCGAACGTAACTTGCGATAGATATCCTGCGCATAATGTTTGGTCTCCGCGCTATTGGTACTGCCGTAGTGATCGAACGCGACATGGAATCCGTCGAAATCGGCTTTGTGTTCATGCCATACACGGTCTATCAATTGCTCGGGTGTGATGCCCTCGTTCTGTGCGCGCAGCATGATGGGCGTGCCGTGAGTGTCGTCTGCGCACACGTAATGCACATCGTTGCCCTGCATCTTTTGAAAGCGCACCCAGATGTCGGTCTGTATATATTCGACCAGATGACCGAGGTGGATGCTGCCGTTTGCGTAAGGGAGGGCGGAGGTGACGAGGATTTTGCGAGCCATTGGATTCCTTAAAAGCGGCTGCGACGGCGCACTGCGGCGTTGCGCGGTGCTCGAAATCCTCATGCACAATTGTGCATTCCGGTTTCTGCGCGCCGTGCGCCTTGCATTGCATCCGTCTCGCTCGCTTTTGTTTAATATTCGATAAAGGCGGGGATTTTAGCAAATCGGACGCTATAACGGCGAATTCAAATTGGGCGCTGAGGTGATTCACCATGCACCTGAACCGCTAATTGGTTAAAATCTCGCCCGCACAGATTTTTATGAAGGAAGCAGCGATGAGCATCAAGTCAGACAAGTGGATACGACGCATGGCAGAGCAACACGGCATGATAGAGCCGTTCGAGCCTAATCAGGTCAAGGAAGTGAACGGTCAGAAGATTGTCTCTTACGGCACGTCCAGCTATGGCTACGATATTCGCTGCTCTAATGAATTCAAGCTGTTCACCAATATCAACAGCACCATCGTTGATCCGAAAAATTTTGATCCAAATTCGTTCGTCGAAGTTACGGCGGACTATTGCATCATTCCCCCTAACTCCTTTGCACTGGCGCGCACCGTGGAATATTTCCGTATCCCGCGCAGCGTGCTGACTGTGTGTTTGGGTAAATCTACCTATGCGCGTTGCGGCATCATCGTCAACGTCACGCCTTTCGAGCCTGAATGGGAAGGCTATGTGACGCTGGAGTTTTCCAACACCACGCCTTTGCCTGCCAAGATCTATGCCAACGAAGGCATCGCACAAGTGCTGTTCTTCGAGAGCGATGAAGTGTGTGAGACTTCCTACAAGGACCGAGGCGGCAAGTATCAGGGGCAGCAAGGCGTGACGCTGCCCAAGATGTGATGCAAGCTAACGCACTGAATACATACACAACACTGCAGGATAAGTGATGGACACAAAGATCATCTGGCGTTCCCCCAAAGGCGAAGTCATCGCCTGCGTGGAGAAGAATAAGGTGATGGCGGAGAATCTGGAAGAGATTCGTCAGGTCTGCCAAGACGCGCTGGAAGACGCGGTGCTAATGGGCTGCGACGAAGCTCAAGTGCGTGCTGTTCTGGCCGAGCTTATCGTCTCTTTGGATAATCCTTATCCACCTCAAGATTAGTCATCTTGGTGTCATAAATTCCTTGCCACGCAAAATATTAAATCTGCGACAATCCGCGCCTTATCTAGCCATTAACCCTTAATACCATTGGGAGTAGTTCAATGAAATTTCGTTTTAGCTCCGACATCGCATCGCACAATACGCGATATGAGTCTGCACTGAAGCTCAACTCCGCATTTGGGTTGGTCGGCGCACCTTGTGTGGTATGTCACGCATTATCTTTGAGGTACTGAAAAATGAAGTTTCGCTTTCCTATCATTATTATCGACGAAGACTTTCGTTCCGAGAACGCCAGCGGTCTGGGGATACGTGCGCTAGCGGATGCCCTCGTCAAAGAAGGGATGGAAGTGTTGGGGGTGACCAGTTATGGCGACCTGACTTCATTTGCGCAGCAACAGAGTCGCGCCTCGGCTTTTTTGTTGTCCATCGACGATGAGGAATTCGGTTCGGGTAGCAAGGAAGATACTCAACATGCTTTGAAGAGCTTGCAGGCTTTCGTTGAGGAGATTCGCTTCAAAAACGCCGATATCCCTATCTATCTGTATGGTGAGACGCGTACTTCGCGCCACATCCCCAACAATATCCTGCGCGAACTACATGGTTTCATCCATATGCATGAGGACACGCCTGAATTCGTCGCGCGTCACATCATCCGTGAGGCGAAATCCTATCTGGATGCCTTGGCACCCCCATTCTTTCGCGCTTTGTTGCATTACGCACAAGATGGTTCCTACTCTTGGCACTGCCCCGGTCACTCCGGCGGTGTGGCTTTCTTGAAGTCGCCTGTAGGGCAGATGTTCCACCAGTTCTTCGGTGAGAACATGCTGCGTGCTGACGTGTGTAACGCAGTGGAAGAGTTGGGCCAGTTGTTAGATCACACCGGTCCAGTTGCAGCCTCTGAGCGCAATGCTGCACGTATCTTCAATTCGGATCATCTGTTCTTTGTTACCAACGGTACATCCACATCCAATAAGATCGTGTGGCACTCAACCGTCGCTCCTGATGACATCGTGGTGGTGGATAGAAACTGCCATAAGTCTATATTGCACTCCATCATGATGACGGGCGCAGTACCGGTGTTCCTGACACCGACACGTAACCACTATGGGATCATCGGACCTATCCCTAAGTCCGAGTTCGATATGAGGAGCATACAGCGCAAGATAGACGCTAACCCCTTCATCAAGGACAAGACCAAGCGCCCACGTATCCTGACCATCACGCAGAGTACCTATGATGGCGTGGTCTACAACGTAGAGATGCTCAAGGAGATGTTGGACGGCAAGATCGATACTCTGCATTTCGATGAAGCATGGTTGCCGCACGCGGCTTTCCATCCTTTTTACCAAGACATGCACGCTATTGGTCGCAACCGCCCTCGTGCGAAGACTTCCATGATTTTCGCTACCCAATCCACACATAAACTACTGGCGGGTCTATCTCAGGCATCGCAGATATTGGTGCGCGAATCCGAAACGCGCAAACTGAATAATCACATGTTCAACGAGGCATATCTCATGCACACCTCGACTTCGCCTCAGTACGCCATCATCGCGTCTTGCGACGTAGCAGCTGCGATGATGGAGGCACCCGGTGGGACCGCCTTGGTGGAAGAGTCTATCGCCGAAGCACTGGATTTTCGCCGTGCCATGCGCAAGGTCGACGAAGAGTATGAAAGCGACTGGTGGTTCAAGGTTTGGGGGCCCAGTGATATCGCCGAAGAGGGCATCGGTACGCGTGAAGACTGGGTGTTACATGCCGACGACAAATGGCATGGCTTTGGCAATTTGGCCGAAGGCTTCAATATGCTCGATCCGATCAAAGCGACCATCATCACGCCAGGTTTGGATGTGGATGGAGGTTTTTCGGATGATGGCATTCCGGCGGCGATGGTCACTAAATATCTGGCCGAGCATGGTGTCATCGTGGAGAAGTGCGGTCTGTACTCCTTCTTCATCATGTTCACCATCGGTATCACTAAGGGACGTTGGAACACGCTATTGACCGCCTTGCAGCAATTCAAGGATGACTACGACAAGAACCAACCGATGTGGCGCATCCTGCCTGAATTCGCTGCGGCACATCCGCGCTATGAGCGTGTTGGACTGCGTGATCTGTGTCAGCAGATACATGAAGCCTACAAGTCTCACAACGTCGCTCGCATGACCACAGAGATGTATCTGTCGGACATGCAGCCTGCGATGAAGCCATCTGATGCTTTTGCCAAGATGGCGCACGACGAGATCGAGCGGGTCGAGATAGATCATCTGGAAGGTCGTATCACAGCAGTCTTGTTGACGCCTTATCCGCCGGGCATTCCGCTGCTCATCCCCGGTGAGATATTCAACAAGATCATTGTCGATTATGTGAAATTCGCGCGCGACTTCAACTTGCGTTTCCCTGGCTTTGAGACTGATGTGCATGGTCTGGTGGCGGAGATGGTCGATGGCCAGAAACGTTACTATGTGGATTGCGTGGCATAAATATGACGCGATAGACGTAAAAGAGGGCGGTGATACCGCCCTCTTTTATTGGCCTGGGAT
Source organism: uncultured beta proteobacterium (assembly GCA_963740305.1). Lineage (GTDB taxonomy): Bacteria > Pseudomonadota > Gammaproteobacteria > Burkholderiales > Gallionellaceae > Gallionella. The sequence continues at coordinate 390,997 of CAVUDR010000010.1, forward strand.
TACATCTAGATGCCGATAGAACGCCATAAGCGCATCAATTGGCGAGATACACCCAAGGATGCCTTGGCGTAATCACCGCCATCGATCTGGGATTGAGCCTCTGCAGTCTTACCTTCAAGGGCTAGCGCCAGCGTGTGGCCGGCACATTTGTGGAAATGGGTGTGTGAAGTGATCAAAGCCTTGAACTCAGGATTGTCGCCGAAATCGTGTGAACCTGTGCCATAGATCCACTGACCAAGCGCACACTGGTTGTCGACAGAAACGATGCGTGGGTCTAACACCTCGGTGCTTGTGCCGTCTATCACACCTTGCAGACGTATCTTCCATTTGATGTGGGCCTCAAGGGCTGTCTTGAAATTCAAGCCGCTGACTTCTTCGTTTGTGTCCTCTTTGATTGCTTCGACTTCTTTGTCGTTTACACCAAATATCGATTTCAACCAGCTCATGATCAACCCTCCCTTGGAAAGTACTTACGCCATTATTGATTTACTTTCTCTGATTATTGCATGTACTCGGTGCGTTGAAAAATAAGTCGCTGTTAATGTCAGTCGGGACGAGGCGGTTTGCCAAACATGGTGTGGTCTATGTTCAAGGTGACAGGTTTGTTCAGCACGAAGGAGGGCAGGATGGTTGAGATTGCAGCATAGACTAGCAGGCCGCCGAATAATTGGTCACTGATGTTATAGCGCTCATGCAGAATGTCTGCCAAGACCATGGTGAAGATCAAGGTGGGTGCCAAGGCGATAGAAACATCGAAGCTGCTCTGCAGGCTGTCTTTGTGCACCCAGAACCTTTGCGCGGTGGTTGTCGCGATGCGCAGTGGCAATATCAGGGCAGAGATGCTCAAGCCTATCCACAGAGACTCCCATTGCAAGGTTTCCTCTGTGACCCGCATGCCACTGTAGAAGAAATAGAAGGGCACGAAGAAGGAAGCGAACAGTTTGACTGCATGCAGATTCTCATTCGAGGCCAGCGTAGGCATCTTCTCCCGCAACTGGCGTGCCGCAAATCCAGTCAAGAAGGCCCCGACAAGATAGTAGACGCCAATTTGCTTGGTAAGGTAAGCCGCGATCAATCCCACCATCACCAGTAGTGAGAACTCAGAACCAGGCGCATGGGGGATCACGATGCGTCCCAGTACTACAAGTAGCACTGGCAATCCGAAAGCGATTGCTAGTAATACGCCGGAGGAGATGAGCAACGAGGAAGCAGAATCAGATTTGAGGATGATGAATAGCAGGAACAGTGCCAGTAGTTCGTTAACGATGGCCTTGTTGGTGACCCAGTAGCGTTCATTGTCATCTAGCCCCAATCTGGGCAGCGATTCTAAAATAAAGCCGGTAGAGGGCGTGAGGATGGCCAATGCAATCAAACTGGCGATTTGCCAGCTGAATTTGAACATGAACATCACAAACAGTACGCACGACAACAACGCGATGCAACGTAAGGCCAAGTGACTTAGCAAGGGGAGTGCATTCTTGCGCAACTCATGCGCATTGACTTCCAAACCCGCGAACAGGAACAGTGAAGAGATGCCCAGTGCGGCTAACAGGCTCAAGGTCGAGTCATTGGTGTAGTCGGCTACCAGTAAGGCGGTCAGTATGCCTAGGCCGAAGCAGGTCAGTGGTGCGGGAATGCGATATCGCTGCATCGCCTTTGGAATCACTAGTAGGATGAAAATGACAGACAGATAGACGATTTGCGAGGTGATGTTAGGTGTAGGCATTACTTGCTTCCAATATGAATACTTGCATGTCAGTTCTAGCGGGTGCCGAGGGTATCACGACTCACCCGTATCTGGTGTGTACTCGGCACTTAATGATGTGGTCTGCTCTTGTGGAAGGTGATGGGGATGATGGAAGGCGGTGCGGTCTTGAGGATATTCTTCTTCATCTTACCCATCACATGCATCTCGCAGGGTTTGCAATCGAACTTTAAGGTCAGTCTTTCACTGCCGTTGATCAGCGTCATAGGCTCTGCACGTACTTGGCCCTGTACGCCGACCACACCTTTGGCTTGCTTGGGGCACAAACTCAGTGAATAACGTATGCAGTGACGGGTTACCATCAATGATACCTCGTCAGTCTCCTCATGCGCCTCGTAGGCAGCTTCAATGAGCTTCACGCCATGTTGTGCATAGAAGCTACGCGCGGCTTCGTTGTATACGTTGGCTAAGAAGGACAGCGTTTCTTCGGGATAGTGGGCGGGCGGTTGAACGGCTTCTTTGCGAGTCAGTTGTGGGTAGGCAAGTAAACGTGCCGCTTCCAATTTGCCGACTGCATCACGGCGTAGTTTGTTCAATGCAGAACTGGCAATGAATCTAGCTTGTGCCCAAACGATGTCCAGTGTGCCTAACTCGAAGTCGGAGCTGCCGAAGCGCCCAAGTTGTTCACGCACGCTCGCTTCGGCTTCTTCGGGATGTTGTGCAACTTGCTTCTCGAACGTGATATCGGCTGTCGCGCTGATGCCGTCTTCATCTACTAGGCTGAGCATGTAGCCTTGCCCGGTCTCGGCGAATCGCGCGGATACACCTATGCGACGTTCGGCAGACTTCCTGGTCAGTGCATGTTCCCAAGCATGGTCACGGTTGCGGCTGATGGCTATGCCTGCGCGCAATCCTTCCAAGGTATGCATGGCCTCGTTGGGATGGATGCGCCAGATAGTGCCGTCCTCGGTGTCGTGTTTACGTTCCACCACGTTCGCTTGCAGTCCATGTACCACGCGCTTGTACTGATAATTCAAGCCATCGCTATTGGCGAGTGAGTCATGCGTAGCGATTTCGAACCATTTGTCGCCGACCTGCGTGACATGACCGAGCTCCAAGCCAACGAAGGTCGGCGTGTCGAACGCGCCTATATCGTCTTTACGGCCATTCGAGAAATAGTCGGTCGCCCCTCTATGAAAGGTCTTGTTTGGATCTGGCGTGAACAGCAGCGTGGTCTTGCCACTGGAGGCAGCGCGCAAGTCACTACGCTCAGCAAGGATCTCGTCGAGTAGCTGGCGATAGTGGCCGGTGATGTTCTTTACATAGCCAGCGTCTTTGTAGCGGCCCTCGATCTTGAAGCTGCGTACGCCTGCAGCGATCAAAGCACTCAGGTTGTCGCTCTGGTTGTTGTCTTTCACTGAAAGTAGATGCTTGTCATAAGCCACCACACGTCCTTGAGCGTCTTCCAAGTTATAGGGTAAGCGGCAGGCTTGCGAGCAATCGCCGCGGTTCGCCGAGCGCCCAGTATGCGCATGACTGATGTTGCACTGTCCCGAGTAAGCCACGCACAGCGCGCCGTGGATGAAGTGCTCGACGATGGTGTCGGCGGGCAGCGCGTTGCGTACATTGGCGATCTCTTTGATGGTCAGTTCGCGTGCCAAGACGATCTGTGAGAAACCCACATCGGCGAGGAAGCGCGCCTTCTCGGGCGTGCGTATGTCGCACTGTGTGGAAGCATGCAGATCAATAGGGGGGAGGTCCATCTCCACCAAACCCATGTCCTGCACGATGAGCGCATCCACGCCTGCGTTGTAGCAGTCGTATGCCAGTTGTCGTGCGGCCTCCAACTCCGCGTCGTGCAAGATGGTGTTGAGCGTGACGAAGATGCGCGCGTGAAAACGATGCGCGTATTTCACTAGTTCAGCGATGTCGGCGATGCTGTTACCCGCTTTGTCGCGTGCGCCAAAGGCGGGTCCACCTATATATACAGCATCGGCACCATGCAGAATGGCATCGCGACCGATGGCAGCGGTCTTGGCAGGAGCGAGGAGTTCTAGTTTGTTGGTGTGATCTGTCATGATGATTAAATTACCCCGACCATCACCAGTGCGATGAACGCACCGAATAGGGCAAAGTGGCTGATACCTTCTATGGCGTTGGTTTCGCCGTCATGCAGATTGTTCATCACCGTAGCGAAGGTCAGTAACAACATGCCAGCTTGGACCGGGGTGAGCGCCATGATGATGCGTTCACCGTTGAATAATGCGATAGCTTCAATGACTGGCAGCGTCAGCAGCACAGTAGCTAAAGAAGCCCCTAGCGCGATGTTGACCGTGGTCTGCATGCGATCCTGTTGCGCGGCCTTGAGTGCGGTCAATATCTCTGGACTGGCTGAAATCAATGCCACTAGCACAGCAGGAATGGTTTTAGGTAAGTCGCTGCCGGCCAGTCCAGCATCTAATAAAGCGGACAAGACTTCGGAGAGCAGACCGACCAGTATGATCGCGCCCAGCATTATGCCTAGGTGCAGCATATTGGGGCTGTGTGCCGCGTCATGTACCTCGTCATCCATTTCGCTGCTGTATTCGAAGAAGGTGCGGTGCTCCACAGTTTGTAAGCGCAAAAATGCCAGATACATGATGGCCATGATGCCGATTGAGAAGATCGAATAGATGTGCCATTTTGCTTCCGGCACGAATTCAGGTATGAACATGCCTATGCCGATTGCGACCAGCAGCATCGCGATGAAAGAGTTGGCGGAGTCCAGATTATATTTTGGATTGCCGTGCTTGAGACCACCCACGATGGCGGCTAATCCCAAGATGCCGTTGATGTCGAACATGATGGCGGAGAACACTGTATCGCGTGCCAGCGTGGGGTCGGGGTTGCCCTGTAACAACACCACCAAGATAACGACTTCGACCGATACTGCCGCCAGTGTCAGAATCAAGGTGCCGTAAGGCTCACCCAAGCGTATCGCCATGACCTCTGCATGATGGGCGATGCGAAAGGCCACGGCGATGATTCCTACCAGTATCACCAATAACGTGCCCCACAACAGCCCTCCGCCGTGGGTGATCGCACTATGTTCGAACGCGAAGCCCAGTACCAGTATTAAGAGTGCGGCCGCAATCGGCCATTCTGATTTTATATATTTCATATTAGCGTCGACGATATTCGACGAAGTGATAACTCAGTGGTTGGGGGGAGTCTTGACTACGCGGCGAGCGTGCGACCTCTTGCCATTGTGTGATATCAAACTCGGGGAAGTGAGCATCACCTTCCACATCTTGTTGGATCTCGGTGATGTAGAGCGTGTCTGCCAAGTACAAAGCCTGCGTATACATTTCGCCCCCACCGACGACAAAGATGCGTTCATCGCTCTTGCATGCGGAGATAGCGGCATTCAGCGAGTTCGCCGTGATACATCCTTCTATGTGCAAATCGGAGTTGCGTGTGACCACCACCGTGATGCGTCCTGGCAATGCCTTACCTATTGAATCAAAGGTCTTGCGCCCCATGATCATGTGATGCCCCATGGTCAGCGTCTTGAAGTGCTTGAGGTCTTCAGGGCAACGCCAAGGCAAGGTGTTGTTTATACCTATGGTGCGATTCTTCGCCATGGCGACGATGATGGCGAGCTTGCTCATATCGCTACAGGGGCCTTGATGGCTGGGTGAGGGTCATATCCTTCCAGGGTGAAGTCCTCGAATTTGAAACCAAGTATGTCTTTCACTTCAGGATTAATCTGCATGGTCGGCAGGGCACGCGGCTCCCGAGATAACTGCAAAGCGGTTTGTTCCATGTGGTTGGAGTACAAATGTGCATCTCCAAAAGTGTGTACGAAGTCGCCGTACTGCAAGCCGCATACTTGCGCCATCATCATGGTGAGCAGTGCATAGCTGGCGATGTTGAATGGCACACCGAGGAAGATGTCGGCGCTGCGTTGATATAACTGGCAGGACAATTTTCCCGCCTGTCCTGAGCCTGTCGAAGGGGCCACATAGAACTGGAAGAAAGCGTGGCAGGGTGCCAAAGCCATCTGATCCAACTCACCTACGTTCCAAGCGGAAACGATGATGCGTCGTGAGTCTGGATTATTTTTGAGTTGTTCGACGGCGATCTTGATCTGGTCGATGACGCGGCCATCTACCGTCGCCCAAGAGCGCCATTGTTTGCCATATACCGGACCTAGGTTGCCGCTCTCATCCGCCCATTCATCCCAGATTCTCACGCCATGCTCTTTGAGATATGTGATGTTGGTGTCGCCCTGCAAGAACCACAGCAATTCATGGATGATGGATTTTAAATGACACTTTTTGGTGGTCACTAGAGGGAAACCCAGCGCGAGGTCGAAACGCATCTGATGACCGAACACGCTGGTCGTACCTGTGCCCGTGCGGTCAGATTTCTTGGTACCGTTACTCAGTACGTGCTGCATTAAGTCTAGATATTGGCGCATGGTGTAACCCTTATAATCGCGGCATTCCGAGATTTTTTGAGGGCGCAATGCTAGCACAATTCCACTATATTCAGTCTGATGCAGACCTTTCGAATAGTAGACGGTTACGGGTGTTGATGCCCAATCCGCGAGCCTGCCCAAGGCTCTGCGATGGCTCACATACTGTGAGCAGTTCTTAAGCGTCGTTTTCTAAAGGTCTATAATTTGGCCAAATCTTTCGTATTCACGTATGCCATCGAAGGTGACCTTATCGTTTGAAAGTCTAAATAGTTTGGAGGGCAAGATGTCAGGATGTATACGCTGGTTGTTGAATCAAAAACCTAATTTTTTCCCTAAGTGGCTGTACATGTCATTGTTGGTATGTGGTGTGCTTGGCGTTTTGTATGGCTTGGCCTTGGGAATGTGGTTCGTCTCAACGGAGGTGGAATTCTTGTAATTACCCGACTATTCGTAAGTTTGACGCAAGCAAAGTGCAAATAATTACAAGGTTTTTAAAAATTGCTTTGACTCATTTCAATTATCAGCGTAAAACGCTGGCAGTTATTTGATTCAAAGTGTTTGCAGTGCAGTAGTTTCCATGTGCGATCCTGGTTTCAAATAGTTTTTCGGGAAGTTTCCCGTTTTTTATTAAGGAAGTAATAACATGGCAACAGGCATCGTAAAGTGGTTCAATGACGCAAAAGGTTTCGGTTTCGTAACTCCTGATGATGGTAGCGAAGATTTGTTCGCACACTTCTCAGCGATCAACATGAACGGTTTCAAATCATTGCAAGAAGGTCAAAAAGTTACTTTTGAAGTGACTCAAGGTCCTAAGGGCAAGCAAGCATCTAACATCCAAGCTGCTTAATAAGCACTAGGATAGTTAAAAGCCCGGCACGCAAGTGCCGGGCTTTTTCGTTTGCGCGTCATACAAGCAACACGGCAATCACCCAGTAGCGGGCGAACTTACCGAGTGCCATGAATACAGCTGCTTGCCAGGGGTTGAGTCGCAACCAACCCGCAGCCAAACAAAGTGCGTCGCCCAGCAAGGGTGTCCATGCCAGCAACAACGCAGGCGTGCCGTAATGCCTCACCTTTTCCACATGTTTGAGTTTTTGCGTCAAGGGCAGCATACGCCCCATGCCATAAGAGATCATGCCGCCTAGGGTGTTGCCTAGCGTGGCGACCAGTAAGGCGAGCCAGAGTGTGTCGGGATAGGTTTTGAGTACGGCGAACAGCACAGCTTCCGAACCGCCGGGTAATAACGTTGCACCCAGCAGGCTGCTGATGAAGAGGGATAGGAGGCTCGCTGACTCGGTCATTAGGGCGCTTCTAGAAATTCAAACTGCGTTGAGATGCGGCGTTACTCACTTAGTATTTCGACTTTCTAAAAGTCCTTGCGAAATATGTGCCTTGTCTTAGAACTTGATGGCTGAAAAAACTTTTTTTACTAGGCTGCTCGTTGCTTCCAGAGGGTTCGCGCGGATGGATTTTTCCTGCTCAGCCATCATCACGAACAGACCGTCGAGTGCTTTCTGGGTGATGTAACTTTCCAGATTGGCATTTTTAGCATCGACTAAGCCGAGTTGTACGCCTTTGCCCGCGAACTGGTCATACTTCTGCGCCAACTGAACCTTTTGCATCGCGTTCACGACGATAGGCTGAAACTTGCCGCTCAAAGCCGTCTCGGTGTTGGTGCGGAAATATTGCGTTGCGGCATTATCTGGCCCCATCAAGATGTTCTTAGCATCGGTCACACTCATATTTTTCACCGCGCTCACCAGCAATGCCTTGGCTTCAGGCACTGCGGCTTCAGCGGCACGATTCATGGAGACGTTCAGCTCATCAGCATATTTACCCATGCCCAGCCTGCGCAGACCGTTATCTAGCTTTTGCAGGTTCTCGGGGAGGGGGATGCGCACTTTTGGATTGCCCAGATAACCGTCAGTCTTGGACAGACTGGCAACAGCGGTCTGCACGCCTTGATCTAGTGCTTGCTTCAAGCTGCCGATCTGGTCCTTGTTGCTGATGCCAGCCAAGGGATTGCTACTCGGCTGTGCTGTAGGTGGCGCAGCTTGAGGTGCGGCGACCTGTTGCGGCAGGGCACTGTTGAGCTTGCCTTTGAGGTCGTTGAGACTGAATGCACATGCGGACTGAGCGAAAACCAAAGTCAATAATACGGCGGATTTTTTCAGCATGATGTTTCCTTGGATTTCGACGTGGACATTAGAGAGCAGTCGCCGTTACTCACTATGTGGTGAAGGCGACCAGCGACTTTATTAACGTTTCTTAGGTGGCATCAAGTCGGTGATGGTGCCTTCAGCCATCTCTGCTGCAAAGCAAAAAGTCTCCGACAGCGTGGGGTGTGGATGTATGGTTAGACCGATGTCCTCCATGTCTGCGCCCATCTCCAGTGCCAGTACGGCTTCGGCAATCAACTCACCCGCATTCACGCCCACGATACCTGCGCCCAAGATGCGGCGTGTCTTAGGATCTAGCAGCACTTTGGTCATGCCTTCTTCGCGTGCTACTGACAGCGCACGACCGGAAGCAGCCCAAGGGAAAGCACCTTTCTCGTAAGCAATGCCCTGTGCTTTGGCTTGAGTCTCAGTCAGGCCCATCCAAGCGATCTCTGGGTCGGTGTAAGCGACGGATGGAATGGTCATAGGTTCGAAGTATGCTTTGTGTCCTGCGATGTTTTCCGCTGCGACCTTGCCTTCGTGCACGGCTTTATGTGCCAGCATCGGATCGCCGACGATGTCGCCGATTGCGTAGATGTTGGCAACGTTGGTACGCTGTTGTTTATCGACGGGGATGAAACCGCGTTCGTTGACGATGAGGCCGGCAGCATCTGCACCGATCTCGCGTCCATTCGGACGGCGACCGACTGCCATCAGCACGCGGTCGAACAACTGTGGTTCAGCAGGTGCTTGATCGCCTTCGAAAGTGACCAACAGACCTTCTTTTTTGGCTTCGATCTTGGTGACCTTGGTCTTCAACATGATGGCTTCGTAACGCTTGGCGATACGCGTGTGCAGCGGCTTGACCATGTCTTTGTCGGCACCTGGCATGAGTTGGTCCATCAGTTCGACGACTGAGATCTTGCTGCCCAGCGCGTCATACACCGTCGCCATTTCCAGACCGATGATGCCGCCGCCGATGACCAGCATACGTTTAGGTATATCTTGCAAGGCCAGTGCGCCGGTCGAGTCGATGATGCGTGGGTCGTCGTAAGGGAAGCCGGGGATGCGTGCGACGCTAGAACCAGCAGCGACGATAGCGTTATCGAAAGTGATGACTTTCTCGCCGTCCGCCGTTTGCACTGAGATGCTGTTGGGCGAAGTGAATTTTGCGAGACCATTAACGACGTTCACCTTGCGCTGTTTCGCTAGCGCGCCCAAGCCCCCGGTCAATTTCCCGATGACGCTTTCCTTCCAAGTGCGTATCGCATTGATGTCGATCTTGGGTTTGGCAAACGTTACGCCGTGATGTGAGACTTCTTCGGCTTCACTGATGACTTTGGCTACATGCAGCAGGGCTTTGGAGGGGATGCAACCTACGTTCAGACATACGCCACCCAAGGATGCGTGCTTCTCTATCAAGATGACATTTTTGCCTAGGTCAGCCGCGCGGAAGGCAGCGGTGTAGCCGCCAGGGCCTGCGCCCAATACGACAACTTCTGCATGCAGGTCACCCTTAGCTACGGCTGCAGCCGCTTTAGGTGCAACTTGTGGTGCGGCTGGCGCTTGGGCAGCTGCTGGCGCAGCAGGTTTGCTGGTTGCAGCAGTGGTTTCCAATGTCAGGATGATCGTGCCTTCAGAGACTTTATCGCCGACCTTGATGGCGATAGCTTTCACCACGCCCGCAGCAGGTGCGGGCACTTCCATCGCAGCCTTGTCGGTCTCTATGGTGATCAGAGATTGTTCTTTTTCAACGGTGTCGCCGACTTTGACGAACACTTCGATGATGGCGACATCTTTAAAATCGCCGATGTCCGGTACGCTGACTGCTAAAGTTGAACTCATGTGTCTCTCCATTTGTTGTGCTGTCATTCCCGCGTAAGCGGGAATCCAGCGATTTTATTCAAAATGCTTTTTGTGTTCCCTCCCCTTCAAGGGGAGGGTTAGGGTGGGGATGGGTAGCATTTAGCTGCACACCAAACCCATCCCCCACCTAGTTGCCCCCTCGCTTAGGCCCTCCCCCTTGGAAGGGGGAGGCATATCGGTACTAAACTCTAATCTGTCCGTTGCCCAATACCACATACTTCTGCGAGGTCAGGCCTTCTAATCCGACTGGGCCGCGTGCATGGATCTTGTCTGTGGAGATGCCGATCTCAGCACCCAAGCCATATTCGAAGCCATCCGCGAAACGGGTGGAGGCGTTCACCATCACGCTGCTGGAATCGACTTCACGCAAGAAGCGCATCGCCTTGCTGTAATTCTCGGTGACGATGCTCTCGGTGTGTTGTGAACCGTAGCGAGCGATGTGATCCATTGCGCCGTCCAGATCGGCGACCACACGTATACTCAAGATAGGCGCGAGATATTCGGTATGCCAATCTTCCTCGGTCGCGGCGCTCATTTGTGCGACCAGTTTGCAAGCTGCATCGTCGCCACGTAACGCCACACCCTTGTCCAGATAGATCTTGCAAAGTTTAGGTAGCACCTGAGCAGCGACATCGCTATGTACCAGCAAGGTCTCCATCGCATTGCACACGCCATAGCGATGGGTCTTGGCGTTGTCGGCGATGCGTATCGCCTTGTCTAGATCCGCCTCGCTGTCTATATAGACATGGCAGACACCGTGCAGATGTTTGATGACAGGGATACGCGCCTCATTGCTGATGCGTTCTATCAGACCCTTGCCGCCACGTGGCACGATCACGTCCACATAGTCTTTCATCGTGATGAGTTCGCCTACTGCGGCGCGGTCTGTGGTGCTTATTACCTGCACCGCATTCGCAGGCAGGCCGGCTACTTGCAGACCCGCATGTACACAGGCTGCGATCGCTTGATTGGAATGTATCGCTTCAGAACCGCCGCGCAAGATCGCAGCGTTACCCGATTTCAAACACAGGCCTGCAGCATCTGCGGTCACATTGGGACGCGACTCGTAGATGATGCCGATCACGCCCAGTGGCACGCGCATCTTGCCGACTTGTATGCCAGAAGGTCGATAGCTCAGGTCGGTGATGCCGCCTATCAGATCGGGCAGCGTGGCAATTTGCTGCAGGCCTTCTGCCATGCCGCGCACGGATTTTTCGGTCAGTGTCAGTCTGTCTATGGAGGCGTCATCCAAGCCGTGGCTACGCGCAGCAGCGACGTCCTTGGCATTCTCGGCAATGAGATGTGCGCTGGCGCTCAAGATCGCATCGGCGATAGCCAGCAAAGCCTTGTTCTTGGTAGCTGTATCGGCTTGCGCCATCTGTCGTGCTGCGGCACGTGCTGCCACACCGACGCCCTGCATATAGGTTTTGATATCACTCATGCTTGTATGCGTGTTTTTGCAAAGGGCGCATTTTACCTCAAGTGCTAGAATGCGCGCCCCAAGTTATATCTAAGCGTAGCAATGTCAGACATCCTAAATAAGATACTCGCGGTCAAAGCACAAGAAGTCTCGGCCGCTAAGAGTCGCAACCCACTTGCCTTGATGCGCATGGAAGCGCTGCAGGCACCAACTAACCGCGATTTCGTCGGCGCGATACGCGCCAAGATTGCTGCGGGTAAATCTGCCGTGATCGCCGAGATTAAGAAGGCCAGCCCCAGTAAAGGTGTGATACGCGCCGACTTTCATCCAGATCAGATTGCTGTCAGCTATGCGCAACATGGCGCGGCCTGTTTGTCTGTACTGACAGATGAGCAGTTTTTTCAAGGCAGCGCCGACTATCTCAAGCAGGCGCGTGCAGCATGCGAACTGCCGGTGTTACGCAAGGATTTCATCGTTGATGAGTATCAGATATATCAAGCTAGAGCGATGGGTGCAGATGCTATCTTGTTGATTGCCGCCGCCTTGCTGACCGCCGAGATGCGCCGTTTCGAAGAGCTGGCGCATAAGTTGGGCATGGCCGTGTTGGTCGAAGTGCACAACGAAGCCGAGCTTGATGCTGCGCTGCAATTGAGCACCCCACTAATAGGCATTAATAATCGCAATCTACGTACCTTCGAGGTTAGCTTGCAAACAACTTTGGATTTGCTGGTGCGTATTCCTGCTAACCGTATCGTCGTCACCGAGAGCGGTATCGTCACCGCACAAGATGTGCAGCGCATGCGTGATCATGAAGTACACACCTTCTTGGTGGGCGAAACTTTCATGCGCGCAGACGACCCTGGCGCAGAGTTGTCACGTGTGTTCGATTGAAGCTATACCCTTATAAATAAAGGGACTAGCGGGGTAGTCGAGTGGCTGTTTAAGTGATTTTTGCGATGCCTTGTGGTAAAAAAACAACAGTTATATGAACTTTTTGTTAAAACCTGTGACAGAGGCTTGCGTGAAATATTTCATAGTAGATAATCCGCCCCGAAGTTTCCGTATCGGAACTTTCTTGTAATCGTTGGTGGCATCGGCCATCGACTTTAGAACATAACCATTTAGGAGTTTTACATGCAAAAGAAACTGATCGCACTGGCTGTTGCTGCTGCTCTGACTACACCAGCGTTGGCTATGGCTGACGTGACTGTTTACGGCAAAGCATTTTTGGACGTTGAAAACGTTAGCAATGACAAAAATACCGCTCCAACCGTTGCAAACGGTAAGTCAAGCGCAATGCGCGTTGCAACTAACGCTTCACGTTTGGGCGTTAAAGGTAGCGAAGATTTGGGCGACAACCTGAAAGCTATCTTCCAATACGAAGTACAAATGGACGCTAACGGTGTTGGCGCTAACGGTTTAGGTAACGGCACACGTAATAGTGGTGTTGGTATGGAAGGCGATTTCGGTAAAGTTATCATCGGTCGTTGGGATTCTCCTTACAAGGTTGTACACAACAAGGTTGAATTGTTTGACAACGCATCTGTATTTAGCGCAACTAACGTAGTCGGTCGTACTGCTGGCGGCAAGAACTACAACAATCGTCAATCTTCTATGATCCAATACTGGACTCCTAAGATGAGCGGTTTCCAAGCAGCCTTGATGATTGCTCCTGACGCGGCTCCTACAGCTGCTGTTGGCGCAGTTGCAGGCACTAACAAGCAGATTATTGCTTTGTCTGGCGCTTTCGATCAAGACGGTATCTATGCAGGTTTGGGCTATGAGTCACGCGCAGACCAAACAGTTGCTGGTACTACTGATAGTGCATTACGTTTGACTGGTAAGTATGATTTGGGTACAGCATGGATTGGTGCAACAGTAGAAAGCATCAAGACCAATACTGCATTGAATGCTAGCTACACACAAAACATCATGGAATTGGCTGGCCAGTACAACTTCGACGCAAACTTCATTGGTCTGAGCTACGCTAAGGCAGGTAAGACTAACGTTGCTAACACTGGCGCAACTCAAGTTTCTCTGAAACTGGGTCACAACTTCTCTAAGAAAGTTGAAGGCTTTTTGGCTTACACCAATCTGAAGAATGATGCAGTGACTGTTGCTGGCACAGGTGGTACTTACGGCTTCAGCGCTGGCACTACATACGGTCCAGCTCTGGGTTCTACACAGTCTGCATTCGGCGCTGGTATGGTCATGTCCTTCTAATAACGCTTTAGGCGAGTACGCTCGCTTACCGCAACATTAGTTTGATATAGGAACGGGACACTTCGGTGTCCCGTTTTTTATTGACGCTGGCAGATGAATTCTCTACATTGCGCACTCTGAATTTATCAGTGGAGTACGCAATGTTGAGTGTTGATCGTTTGATTGTGCAGTTCGATAAGGGCTTACGTACCTTGTTCAGCGAGGCGCATAGCGCGCGCAGCTACCCAGATGCGGGCTTGGCTGATGCACCCCTTGATGAGGCCGAGAAGAAGCATGCAGCGGCGCTGATGCGCGTCAATCACACTGGCGAGATCTGTGCCCAAGCGCTCTATCAAGGTCAAGCCCTCACAGCGCGCGATCCGCAGGTGCAGCACAAGCTGCAACAAGCCGCTCAGGAGGAGACCGAGCATCTGGCATGGACGGCCAAGCGCGTACACGAGCTGGGCGGCCATCTAAGCGTGCTGAATCCGCTCTGGTATAGCGGCTCATTGGCGATGGGGGCGGTGGCTGGCTTATTGGGTGATAAATGGAATCTGGGTTTTCTGGCAGAGACCGAGCATCAAGTCGGCCAGCATCTGCAAAGCCATCTGGAGAAGTTGCCACCGCAAGATGAGAAGAGTCGCGCCATCGTGCAGCAGATGTATGTGGACGAGACTGCGCATGCCAATATGGCAATGGAGTTGGGCGGTGCGCCTTTACCTGCGCCCGTGCAGGTCGCGATGCAGCTCAATGGCAAACTGATGACGAATACGGTTTATTACGTTTGATGTGGTCGTAAGTCGTAAGTCGTAAGTCGTAAGTCGTAAGTCGTAAGTCGTGGAGCTTGCGAGTTTTTGATTTAGCTTACGTCTTCTAACTTACGTCTTACGACTATTCTTGTACCACTTCAAAATCATGCGTTACCTTGGCGGTCGCGCCCAGCATGATAGAAGCCGAGCAATACTTTTCCGCTGACAGTTTGATGGCCTTTTCGACCACTTCTGGCTTGATGTTGCGACCTTGGACGACGAAGTGCATGTGGATGCTGGTAAACACTTTAGGGTCGGTCTCGGCGCGTTCTGCGCTCATTTCTACATAGCAATCCGTGACGTCCTGACGACTTTTTTTGAGGATGGTGATGACGTCATAGCTGGTGCATCCGCCTGCGCCGATCAAGAGCATCTCCATGGGGCGCGGGCCCAGATTACGACCGCCACCAGCGGGTGCGCCGTCCATCAAGACGCCATGACCGCTTTCAGTTTCACCTAGGAAGGCGACTTGTTCCACCCATTTGACGCGTGCTTTCATTTGCTGGCCTTTAATATTTAGTTGGTCGCTGATTTTATGCGATACCAGAGGATTCCTATCATCTCGTGGATAAAAAATTTGCTGTCCCGCAAAGATTCCGCATCAGGAACGAAGGCTAGCACGCCCAAGTGATTGCGATGTGTGTAAGTAGTCGGTGCAGCAATCACCTTGAAGCCAGCCTGCTGGAAGCTTATGACGGCGCGCGGCATATGCGATGCGTGGGTGACCAGATAGATGGTGTTCAAGCCTTGCGGGTGCAGTGTGACATAGCTGTAAAGGGCATTTTCATAGGTGTTATTGGAGGCGTCTTCAGTCCATCGCACGGGCACGCCGAAGTCTTGCTCTAGAACAGACTTCATTTGCGCGGCTTCGCTGCTTTGATTGCCTAGGGGGCATCCACCGCTCACCAAAATGGGTTTGCCGGTCGCGCGTTGCAGGCTCGCGGCGTAACGTAAGCGTACCAAGGTGGCATCACTGACGGTGTCGATATGGCTGTATTCAGGAGCGTCTAGATAGCTTCCACCGCCGAGCACGACGATGACATCGGCATCAGGATAGGGCGCCTGTAGAGCACGATGTTGATCTTCAAGGGTATGCAGCATAGCCTCGGAGCAGTATGGCGTGGCGGCAAGATAGAGCAGTCCGAAAATTAGGAATAGCAGTGCTCGGGCAAACTTGGGCTTGCGGTGAAACTGGTGAATAGCAATTGCCAGCAGGATCAGGAAAAATAGCGGTGGCATGAATAGCGCGGCAAGCAGATTGATAACAGACCAAGACATTTGCTTTGTGCATAACGTGAGTGATCCCTAATAGTAAAGGAATTGCAGGCCAATATCAGCGCGGCTTGTGGTGATTCAGATGAAGGAAAGCCAAAAAGAGTTTGACACATCCGATGAGGCTGGCCTAGAATGCGCGCCCTTCGAGGTTTACTTATAGAATTTTTAGGAATTGTGGCTATGAAAACATTTTCCGCTAAAGCCCAAGATGTCCAGCACGACTGGCTTCTGGTTGACGCAGCAGACCAAGTGCTAGGCCGCTTGGCCGCACAAATCGCTTCCCGTTTGCGCGGTAAGCACAAAGCGATCTATACACCGCACGTGGACACTGGCGATTTCGTCGTGGTCGTCAATGCGGACAAGCTGCGCGTGACTGGCAACAAGGCTGAAGCCAAGTTGTACCATCGCCATACTGGTTACCCAGGCGGCTTGTACACAACCAACTTCACAAAAATGCAAGCGCGTCACCCTAGCCGTGTTCTGGAAAAGGCTGTTAAGGGTATGTTGCCTAAAGGTCCTTTGGGCTATGCGATGTTGCGTAAGATGAAGGTGTATTCCGGTGCAGCGCATCCTCACGAAGCGCAGCAACCAAAACCAGTTAACTTGTTGAAGGCGTAATCATGAGCGTAACTTATAACTACGGTACGGGTCGTCGCAAGAGCGCTGTCGCTCGTGTGTTTCTTAAGGCTGGTAAAGGCGACATCATTGTCAATGATAAGCCAGTTGACGTTTTCTTCTCACGTGAGACAGGTCGTATGATTGTTCGTCAACCGTTGGAATTGACTGAGATGCTCGGCAAGTTCGACATCATGGTTAACGTAAGCGGCGGCGGCGAATCAGGTCAAGCGGGTGCTGTTCGTCACGGTATCACTCGTGCGCTGATCGACTACAACGCTGACTTGAAGCCAGTATTGAAGAGCGCAGGTCTGGTGACTCGTGATGCACGTGAAGTTGAGCGTAAGAAAGTCGGTCTGCGTAAAGCTCGCCGCAGGAAGCAATTCTCCAAGCGTTAATCTATACGAGCTTGCCGAAGGGCGGTTTGGATGGGACAAAAGCCGCCTTCGGGCGGTTTTTGCATTTTGGGTTTGCTTGGTGTGCAGTGTATTTGTAATGCTGTTCAGGTATGCTGTGCGCCGCCTCAAAACTGAGGCGATTGAATAAGGAATGACGATGATCAAAGTGGGTATCGTAGGTGGAACAGGTTATACCGGCGTGGAGTTGCTACGTCTGTTGGCGGTGCATCCGCTAGTCTCTTTGCAAGTGATTACCTCGCGCGCAGACGCGGGCTCACTGGTGAGTCAGATGTTCCCGAGCTTGCGTGGTTATGTGGATCTGCCTTTTACACATCCCGACCAAGCCCATCTTGAGAAATGTGATTTGGTGTTCTTCGCGACGCCTAACGGTATTGCCATGCAGCAAGTGCGCGAGTTGTTGGATGCTGGTGTGAAAGTAATCGATCTGGCTGCAGATTTCCGCATTCAAGACATCGCAGTTTGGGAAAAGTGGTATGGCATGACGCACGCCTGTCCAGATTTGGTCGCCGAAGCCGTTTATGGTTTGCCAGAAGTCAATCGTGCGCAGATCAAAACAGCACGTTTGGTCGCAAATCCTGGTTGTTACCCTACAGCGGTACAACTGGGATTCATTCCTTTGTTGGAAGCCGGTGTGATCGATGCCGGTAATCTGATTGCCGATGCAAAATCAGGTGTATCGGGTGCGGGGCGTAAGGCAGAAATTGCTACCTTGTTCGCGGAGTCTGCCGATAGTTTCAAGGCTTATGGTGTGGCTGGTCACCGTCACTTGCCAGAGATCAAGCAGGGCTTGGCGCGTGTGAAAAACACTGAAGTCGGTTTGACCTTCGTTCCTCATCTGACACCGCTGATACGCGGTATCCATGCCACGCTGTATGGTCGCTTGAATCGCGATGTGGATTTGCAGGCATTGTTCGAGCAGCGTTATAAGGATGAGGCTTTCGTCGATGTGATGCCAGCAGGTAGTCATCCTGAAACACGTTCGGTGCGCGGTTCAAATCGTTGCCGTATCGCGGTACATAGGCCGCAGGGTGGTGACACGGTGGTGGTTCTGTCTGTCATCGACAATCTGGTCAAAGGTGCAGCGGGTCAAGCAGTGCAGAATATGAACATCATGTTTGATCTGCCCGAGACCACTGCGCTGAATATCGTTCCCTTGCTGCCATGATGTACCGCAAGATAAAACGTAAGTTCAGCATTGATGCTACTCAGTTATCAGTGCGCCCTCATGTTGCTTGGTATGTACGCTGGTCTATTTACATCCCATTCGTGTTGGCAGCTATAGCCATGGCATGGTGGGCATATGACAGTGGCTTGGAGTTTGCCGGTTTTCATAGAGGTCAAACCAGACAAGAGTTGGAAGAGTTACACACCAAGGTCGATACGCTGACTCAGGAGAATGCTTTG
The DNA here is from genome assembly GCA_963740305.1 of uncultured beta proteobacterium. Classification (GTDB taxonomy): domain Bacteria; phylum Pseudomonadota; class Gammaproteobacteria; order Burkholderiales; family Gallionellaceae; genus Gallionella. Next base: position 409,333 of record CAVUDR010000010.1, read on the forward strand.
CTCAATAGTAAAGTCGCCCAGTATGAGCAGCAGATTGAGATAGATCATGCCAGTAATGCAGAGACTGCTAAGCAGTTGAAGGCCTTGAACGATGATAATGCGCATCTGCAAGAGGATTTGGCTTTCTTCCAGAATCTAACCGAAGCTAAGGGTAAAGTTGGTGAATTAGGCATACATCGTTTGCGTTTGGATCCTGATCCCATGGTGGGTGAGTACCGTGCGCGTTTCCTTTTGGTGCAAGGTGGGCAGCGAGCAAAGGCGTTCATAGGGACTTATCAATTGGTTGCGACCATCGTTGAAAATGGCCAGCGATCTAATGTGGTCTTTCCTGAAAATCAAGCGGATAGTGCTCAATTCAAACTGGATTTCAAGTATTATCAGCGTATCGAGCAGAGTCTGCACATACCGGTAAATGCTCAACTTGAAAGCGTGCAAGTTAGAGTATTTGATAATTCTGGTGCGCGTGAACCTAAGGTCAGACAGAGTGTCGCACCAACATAAAAATATTTGATAAGGAGTACCTGATGTTTTCTTCCAAACACAGCAAGCCACAGAATCGCATCGACTCATTGATCGGTTCGGGTACCATCATCGAGGGCGATTTGAACTTTAGTGGCGGTATGCGTATCGATGGTAAGGTCAATGGCAACGTTGTTGCGACACCGGGCAAACCCAGTACCTTGGTTTTGAGTGAACAAGCTCAAATCAATGGTAACGTGCATGTTACGCATCTGGTTGCTAATGGTTTAATCAATGGTGCGGTTACCGCGAGCGAGTACTTAGAGTTACAAAGTAAAGCCAAGGTTGTCGGTGATGTGAATTACCATACAATAGAAATACAGTTGGGTGCAGTCGTCGATGGTCGTTTGCTACATATCGCCAATGCCGAACAAGACAAAGTGATTGCTTTGAAGTCAAACAACAAAGCAGGATGATTTTTTAAGGAGCAGAACATGAATGCAATGACAGAAATGCAAGACCCGTTGGTATTCACAGACAACGCGGCAAATAAAGTAAAAGAGCTGATTACCGAAGAAGGCAATAGTGATTTAAAGCTGCGTGTATTCGTCAGTGGTGGTGGTTGCTCTGGTTTTCAATACGGTTTCACTTTCGACGAAGTGACCAATGAAGATGACACTGTGTTAGATAAGAACGGTGTGCAGTTGCTGATTGATCCTATGAGCTTCCAATATTTGGTCGGAGCCGAGATCGATTATCAGGAAGGTCTGGAAGGTTCGCAGTTCGTCATCAAGAACCCGAATGCGACCACCACTTGCGGTTGCGGCTCATCTTTCTCGGTATAAGTCTAGCTAGCATCTGTAGTAAAGAAGAGGGGCGCTCAGCGCCCCTTTTTCATGCCTGATGGATTGCACCCAGTATGCAGCTGTGCCTAGCGCCGGTGACATTTGGTAGATTGCCGGGCAGTCCGGATATTGTTTGCTGTGCCAGCCAAGCGAAGGCAATCGCCTCTAGATAGTCACCATCTACCCCAAGCTTTTCAGTCGTTGCGATTTGTACGGTGGGCAATAACTGTTGCAGTCTGGAACTTAATGTGTGGTTGTGCGCTCCCCCGCCACACAGGTAGATCTCTTGCGCGCCGGAGCAATATTTCATTACGCTTTGAGCGATGCTGTAGCAGCTCAGTTCAAGCAATGTGGCCTGTACGTCTTCGGGCCGCTCATGACCTTGTAAGAGTTTGTTGAACCAGCCCATGTTGAACAAATCGCGCCCGCAACTTTTGGGCGGCAGCTCGGCAAAATAAGACTCAGCCAACATTTGTCCCAAGAGTTTTGGCAATACGCTGCCGCTCGCCGCCCAAGCACCGCTGGCATCGTAAGACTTGCCCTGATGTTGTAAGCACCAAGCATCCATGAGCAGGTTGCCGGGACCGCAATCGAAGCCTGAGGTCGGCGAGAGCGGGGAAAGGTTGGTCACATTGCTGATGCCGCCAATATTGAGGATCACTCTATGGAAATTAGGGTGGCGTAACAGGCGGTCATGGAATGCTGGAACTAAGGGGGCGCCTTGCCCCCCTGCTGCGATATCGCGGCTGCGGAAATCATTTATCACACAGATGTTGGAAAGTTCGGCGAGCAGTGAGGCGTTGCCTATCTGCAGTGTGTAAGCGCTTTCCGGCCTGTGACGTATGGTCTGGCCATGGCAGCCTATCGCACGTATCTGCTGAGTATTGATGCCTGTATGCGCTAATAAAGGAGTGATGCTGTCTGCGTATAGATGTGCCAGCTCATTGCCAGCCAGCTGGCAGCGATGTAATTCATTGTCGGAGGGTAGATGTAGTGCCAGCAGTTCTGCGCGTAACGCATCTGCAAAGGGAAGGTAATGTTGAGCTAGTAAAAGGGGGGTGTCGGAGCTTAGATCAACAAGGACGGCATCTACGCCGTCCAAGCTGGTTCCCGACATCAGGCCGATGTAATACTGCTGCACGAGAGGATTAGTCTAGTTTGGCCAAGTTGGTGTTGCGTAAAAGTTCCAAGCGCGCAACAAAACTATCGGCTACAGGTTTGAAAGCTGCGTACTGCGCATTGCTGATGGGTTTGGCATCTGGCAAAGCGACACGCAAAGGATCGTGCTGTTGGCCATCGACACGGAATTCATAATGTAGGTGTGGGCCAGTGGCCAAGCCTGTCATGCCGACATAACCGATGATCTCGCCTTGAGCAACATGCTCCCCCTTATGCAGGCCTTTGGCGAAGCGTGATAGGTGACCATAGACAGTGGTGTAGTGACCTTGGTGATTCACCATGATTACATTGCCATAACCATTTTGTTTGCCGACCAAGGCAATTACGCCATCTGCTGTGGATTTAACACCAGTACCTGTAGGTGCGGCAAAGTCCACGCCTTTGTGCGCGCGCCACTTATTCAACACCGGATGGAAGCGTGAGGTGGTGAATCCAGAGCTGACACGGGAGAATTCGATAGGTGAGCGCAAGAATGCCTTGCGTACACTCTTGCCTTCGGGGGTGTAGTAATCACCATGGTTGGCATCACTCTGGAAATATACTGCGCGGTAAGTGTGACCCTGATTGACGAACTCGGCAGCCTGTATGCGTCCAGTACGAACCAAGGCGCCGTTCTTATATTCCATTTCATAGACTGCGGTGAATTTGTCGCCGCGACGCAAATCGTGATGGAAGTCGATATCACCACTAAACAATTCAGTCAATTGACGCGCTGCAGCATCAGGCATGCCGGCTGCATCCGTTGCGGCATACAAGCTAGTCTTGATTTCGCCGGTGCGCACGAACAAGCGCTTCTCTAGTTGGGCTGTTTCGGTCTTGAGTTTGTAGCCTGTATCCTGCTTGGTGATGGTGACTTGGTCACCATTGTCATTCAAGTAGCGCAAGCTGATTAGGCTGCCGTTGTCGCTGCGTTCGGCTTGCACTTCCTTACCTACGGCAAGCTTGCGAAATGATTCGGCCTCACTGGCGGTACGTAGGTAATTGCTCGCTGCAGCATCATCTATGTTCATGCGGCGCAATTCTTCTGCAACCGTATCGCCACGTTGTACGCGCTCATTACGCCAGAAACTAGCCGCAGTTGTAGTTGCGTCGGGAACGAGATGTAAAGGAATTTCTTGTACCGTGACTTGGGTCGTGTTCAGACCGATCTCGCTTTGAGGGACTAAGCCAAAAGCAGTCACAACACCCAACAAAGGCATGGTGGATAAGGTGACAAACCAGCGCAATTTCATTTTGCGTTCTTGGCTGAGTAGGTTTTGGGTTAACATTCGCGCCTCCTGAAGTTGCCTATACATATATAGACAACATGCTGCATTTTTGAATAGGTGCGCACTTTACCAGAAAGGCTGGGTGCAGCAAAACCCAACAGATATGCGGCAAACAGAAGAATCGAGTGGCAGCTCAGTTCTGATGAGCGGCATAAATTTACACATAAACGGTCGCATTTATCAGCGACGCTGAATTAAATAAAGAAATATGGATGAAATAGAACAACAACAGGCGCTGTCGGTTATTAAGCGCGGCGCGGATGAATTACTTATAGAAGCGGAGCTGATCAAGAAGTTGGCACAGTCGCGCCCGCTGCGTATCAAGGCGGGTTTTGATCCGACTGCACCCGATCTGCACCTGGGCCACACCGTGCTTCTCAACAAGATGCGTCAGCTTCAAGATATGGGTCACCATGCTTTATTCCTGATTGGTGACTTCACTGGCATGATAGGTGATCCCACTGGTAAGAATGCAACTCGCCCGCCGTTGACGCGTGAGCAAGTGCTAGCCAATGCGGAAAGTTATCGTGAGCAAGTATTTAAGGTCTTGGACCCCGATAAAACCGAGGTGGTATTTAATTCCACTTGGATGGATAAATTCAGCGCGGTCGATTTGATCAAGCTGGCGGCGACACATACTGTGGCGCAGATGCTGGAGCGCGATGATTTCTCCAAGCGCTATAAAGGCAACCAGCCGATCGCCATCCATGAGTTCATCTATCCCTTGGTGCAAGGCTATGATTCGGTCGCTTTGAAGGCAGATATGGAGTTGGGTGGTACCGACCAGAAATTCAATCTGCTGATGGGGCGCGAATTACAGAAACACTTTGGTCAAGCACCCCAATGCGTGTTGACCATGCCTTTGTTGGAGGGCTTGGATGGCGTCAATAAGATGTCCAAGTCTTTAGGTAACTATGTGGGTATCACCGATACGCCACAAGATATGTTCGGCAAGTTGATGTCCATTTCAGATGTCTTGATGTGGCGCTATCTGGAGTTATTGTCTTTCCGCAGCTTGTCAGAGATCGCGGCATGGCGTACCGAAGTCGAGGGTGGTCGTAATCCACGTGACATCAAGGTTGCATTGGCGCAAGAAATCGTCGCGCGCTTCCATAGTAAACAAGCAGCCGAAGCAGCGTTGGCCGAATTCGAGGCGCGTTTCCAGAAAGGTGTATTGCCGGATGATATGCCTGAACTGAGCGTAAGTAGTACAGATGGTCAGATCGGCATCGCACATTTGCTCAAGCAGGCCAATCTAGTTGCCAGTACTTCCGAGGCGATGCGCATGATAGATCAGGATGCGGTTAAGCTCGATGGCGACAAAGTCAGCGATAAAGCTTTGAAACTTATGGCAGGCACGGTCGTCGTCGCGCAGGTAGGCAAGCGTAAATTCGCCCGTATCACGATTAATTAAGCACATATTTAAATATCGGTTGTGGCGGGCTAAGGCTTTTGCTAGAATCGCGCCCTCGAATTTTTGGTAGAAGGTAGTTTGTTCATGACAACAGTACGTGTAAAAGAGAATGAGCCGTTTGAAGTAGCAATGCGTCGTTTCAAGCGTTCCGTAGAAAAGACAGGTCTGTTGACAGACTTGCGCGCACGTGAGTTTTACGAAAAGCCAACAGCTGAGCGCAAGCGCAAGCTGGCTGCTGCTGTGAAGCGTCATTACAAACGCATCATGAGTCAGACTCTGCCTCCTAAGTTGTACTAAGCGTTCCTTATCGCCGCTGCGAGGCGCGATGCCAAGATGACTCTTAAGCAACAAATCACTGATGATATGAAAGCAGCCATGCGCGCCAAGGAAGCTGGGCGCCTGGGTGCTATTCGTCTATTGCTCGCGGCGATGAAGCAGCGTGAGGTGGATGAGCGTATCGAATTGTCGGATGCGGATGTGGTTGCCATCATCGAAAAGATGAACAAACAGCGCCGTGACTCCATTAGTCAATACGAAGCGGCAGGTCGTCAGGATCTGGCAGAAGTTGAGAAATTTGAGATGACTGTGTTGGCCAACTACATGCCGCAACAACTCTCTGAAGCAGAGGTTGTTGCGGCTGTAGTGGCTGCCATTGCCGAGGTCAGTGCCACTGGACCCCAAGATATGGGTAAGGTGATGGGCGTGCTCAAAGCCAAGCTGGCTGGCAAGGCTGATATGGGCAAAGTGTCAGCCCTGATCAAGGCGCAACTCTCCAAGTAATCCTCCGTAACATAGGCGTACCACTCAGCTTGGAAAGGGCGGACGACTGTGATTCCAAAGAGTTTCATACAAGACTTACTCAATCGCGTCGATATCGTCGATGTGGTGGAGCGCTACGTACAGTTGAAAAAAGCTGGCGCGAATTACGCCGCATGTTGTCCTTTCCATAACGAAAAATCACCGTCTTTCACCGTCAGCCAGAGCAAGCAGTTCTACCACTGCTTTGGCTGTGGTGCGCATGGCACGGCCATCAGTTTTATTATGGAATTCGCTGGTCTGGGTTACGTAGATGCCATAGAAGAATTGGCACGCAGTGTGGGTATGGAAGTGCCGCATGAGCGCAATGCCAATACAGAGACGCAGCACAAAGTCGCGTCTGATTTGTACGAGGTGATGCAATCAGCGACGCGCTATTACCGTGAGCAATTGAAATCCTCTACTCGGGCGATAGATTATTTGAAGGGACGTGGGCTGAGCGGTGAGATCGCCGCGCGTTTCGGTATCGGTTATGCGCCGGATGGCTGGCAGAATCTAGCGGCGGCATTTCCCAATTACAACGAAACGACGTTGACACAGACGGGCTTGGTCATTAGCAACGAAGAAGGCAAGCGTTACGACAGATTTCGTGATCGTGTCATGTTCCCCATCATCAATGTGCGTGGTCAGTGCATAGGTTTTGGTGGACGCATACTTGACAAGGGTGAACCCAAATACCTGAACTCACCCGAGACCCCGCTGTTCGAAAAAGGCCATGAGTTGTATGGTCTGTTTCAGGCACAGAAGTCGATACGCAATCTGCAACGTGTGCTGGTCGTTGAAGGCTATATGGATGTGGTGGCGCTGGCACAGCATGGCGTTGATTATGCAGTCGCGACACTAGGCACCGCGACCACTCCCCATCACGTGCAAAAGTTATTGCGGCTCTCGGATCACATCATCTTCAGCTTTGATGGAGACAGGGCCGGTCAAAAAGCAGCTTGGCGCGCGTTAGAAAATGCCCTACCGCATTTGCAAGACGGCAAACGTATTAGTTATTTATTTTTGCCCGTGGAACATGATCCTGATAGTTTTATACGCGAGTTTGGTCATGATGCCTTTGAGCGATATGTGCAAGAGGCGATGCCTTTGTCTAGCTATTTGCTACGAGAAATATCTTCTGAGTTGGATCTGCGCACGCAAGAAGGACGCAATCAGTTGTTGCAGAATGCCAAGCCCTTGCTAACTGCGATTACTGCGCCGACCACCGCTTTATTGTTGCGCAAAGAAGTCGCGATATTGGCGGGTGTGAGTCAGGCGGAGTTGGAGGCCTTGTATCAAGTGAGTCCTGTCGCAAGAGCGCCTCGACCCGTGATGCAAAAGAGCAGTCGTGCGCCGACCGCAAGTCTGCAGCAACGTATGTTGCAGTGCTTGTTGGCCAAGCCAGAATTGGCGCGCGACATTCCACAAGCCTGGCATGACTCGGTAGCGGAAGATGCACTATTGCAAGCCTTGTTGGCAATGCTGAGGGAAAATGATTTTGTGGTGAGTAGCGCAGTGTTGACGCAGATTTTTCAAGGTACGGAGCATGAGAAAGCGATCACTGCGGCGCAGACCGAGATGATGAGCTGGGGCGATCAATTCGATGTGGATGGCGAGTTTTCAGGCTTGTTAAATAAATTTTCTGAGACCTCGCGTCGTGAGCGATTCGCTAGGCTGCAGGAGAAGATCACACAATCTGGATTGTCTAGTCTAAGTAAAGAAGAAGTGGATGAGTATATGCAGTTGTTGCGCAGGTCTTAGTAGTGCATCTATCGTATGTAAGCATTTAACCGAATTAGATAAAGCAAGGAGAGGCTAGGATATCGGAGCAAGTTTCGAGTATAATCCGCCGCTTTTCCGCGTTCACATGTACAGGAAATAAATATGGCAACGCCTAAAGACAAGAAAAAACTAGACAAAAAAACTCCCGTCGCGGTTGTAGCGGTAACGGTCGATCCCCAACTCGATTTGGAGGCGCGCCGTACCCGCTTAAAAGCCCTGATTGTTTTGGGTAAGGAGCGCGGCTACCTTACGTACGCAGAGATCAACGACCACCTGCCCGATATGCTCGAGGTCGAGCAGATCGAAAGTGTGGCGAGCATGATCAACGACATGGGTATCAAAGTGTGCGATGTCGCACCAGATGCTGAAGCCATGATTATGAGTGATGCTGCACCAGCGGTGGCAGATGAAGATGCTGCTGAAGAAGCTGAGGCTGCACTCTCTACGGTAGATTCCGAATTCGGTCGAACCACTGATCCTGTGCGCATGTATATGCGCGAAATGGGTACGGTGGATTTGCTCACGCGTGAAAAAGAGATTGAGATCGCAAAGCGTATCGAAGAAGGTCTCAAGCACATGATACAGGCGATCTCCGCCTGTCCTGCGACCATCGCCGAGATCCTGGCTTTAGCTGCAAAGATTGAACGAGACGAGCTCAAGGTGGATGACTTGATTGATGGTTTCGTCGATCAGGAAGCCGAAGCCGAAGCGGCTGCTGCTGCCGCCACCATCTCTGCCGCACTAGAGCCTGACTCTAGTCAAGAGAGTGATGGTGAAGATGATGAGGAGGAAGAGGAAGACGAAGCTGCTTCCGCTGCTGCTGTCGCCGCCAACCTTGCACAACTCAAAGCAGATGCACTGGAACGTTTCGCAATCATTGCGGATATGTTCAATAAAATGGGTAAGGCCTACGAAAAGTATGGCTACCGCAGTAAGCAGTACGACAAGTTACAATCTGGTATCTCCGAGATGCTGATGAACTTCCGTTTCTCAGCGAAACAGGTGGATGCCTTGTGTGACACCATGCGCGGTCTAGTGGAAGAAGTGCGCCGTTGCGAGCGTGCGATCCAAGATCTATGTGTGAATAAGGCTAGAATGCCACGCCCACATTTTATTAAGGTGTTTTTGGGTAATGAAGTCAACCTGGACTGGATTAAGCAGGAGCTGCAAACCAAAAAACCTTATACCGAAGCCTTGTCTCGTTTGGATTACGCCATTGTCGAGCAGCAACAATATCTGATTGATCTGCAACAACGTGTTGGTATCCCGATTAAGGATTTGAAAGATATTAACAAGCAGATGACCAATGGAGAAGCCAAAGCACGTCGCGCAAAACGCGACATGATAGAGGCGAACTTGCGTCTGGTGATCTCAATTGCCAAGAAATACACCAACCGTGGTTTGCAATTCTTGGATTTGATCCAAGAAGGTAACATCGGTCTGATGAAGGCCGTGGATAAATTTGAATATCGTCGTGGTTACAAGTTCTCGACTTATGCAACTTGGTGGATACGTCAGGCCATCACGCGTTCCATCGCGGATCAGGCGCGCACCATTCGTATACCGGTGCACATGATAGAGACCATCAATAAGATGAATCGTATATCGCGTCAGATATTGCAAGAGACAGGTCTGGAGCCAGATGCGGCGACTTTGGCAATCAAGATGGAGATGTCGGAAGACAAGATCCACAAGATCCTGAAGATCGCCAAAGAACCGATCTCTATGGAGACGCCTGTGGGTGATGACGATGATTCTCACCTCGGTGATTTCATTGAGGACTCCAACACCACTGTGCCGATCGATGCTGCGGTATATGAGAGTCTGCGTGGTGCGACATCTGATATCTTGGATAGTCTGACTCAGCGTGAAGCGAAAGTTTTGCGTATGCGTTTCGGTATCGAGATGAATACAGATCACACCTTAGAGGAAGTTGGCAAACAGTTCGATGTGACGCGCGAGCGTATCCGTCAGATCGAAGCCAAGGCTTTACGTAAATTGCGTCATCCTTCACGTTCCGAAAAGCTAAAGAGCTTCTTGGATGGTGAAAAATAAAGTTAAAATAGTTTGATAGTTTCGGGTCTGTAGCTCAGTTGGTTAGAGCAGAGGACTCATAATCCTTTGGTCGTCGGTTCAAGTCCGACCGGACCCACCAACAAAAAGGCTCGCAGTGATGCGAGCCTTTTCCTTTGTGAGGCGTAAGTGGAAGTTGTTTTGTCAGCGAGCGCGCAAAAGCGCAAGGCGAGACTGGAAAGTCTGTCTGCCATAGAGTTTCCCGCAGATTTGCCGGTAGTCGGCAAGCGCGAGGACTTGGCGTGCGCGATACAACAGCATCAGGTCGTCATCGTCTGTGGTGAGACCGGCTCAGGCAAGACCACGCAGCTACCCAAGATCTGTCTGACGTTGGGACGTGGTGTGTTGGGTTGCATAGGTCATACCCAGCCGCGTCGAGTTGCGGCGCGCACTGTGGCAAACCGTATCGCGGTGGAATTGAAGACCGAGTTGGGTGGTGTGGTCGGTTACAAGGTGCGCTTCCACGACAAGGTGTCGGCGGATACCAGCATCAAGTTGATGACCGACGGGATTTTGCTGGCAGAAATACACAGCGATCCTATGCTCAGGAGATATGACACACTCATCATCGATGAGGCGCACGAGCGCTCGCTCAATATCGATTTCCTGCTCGGTTATCTCAAGCAACTATTGCCGCGTCGCCCTGACCTCAAACTTATCATTACCTCGGCGACCTTGGACGCAGATCGTTTCGCCAAACATTTTGGTGCGACGGTGGTGGAGGTGTCTGGACGCAGCTACCCAGTAGAGACGCGCTATCGACCTTTGCAAATCAGCGAAGAAGGTGAGGCGCAGGATGTGCCGCAAGCCATTAGTAGTGCGCTCGATGAATTGGCCGCAGGCGGTTTAAGAGGGGATGTGCTGGTGTTCCTGCCGGGTGAGCGCGAGATACGCGACACCGCTGAAGTGCTGCGTAAACATCATCCTAAGGGTATAGAGGTGTTGCCGCTGTATTCACGTTTATCAGTAGCCGAGCAGGACAAGGTGTTCAAGACTGGCGGACAGCGGCGTGTGGTGCTCGCAACCAATGTGGCCGAGACCTCGCTGACTGTGCCCAATATCGGCTATGTGATTGATTGTGGTTTGGCGCGTGTCAATCGCTACAGCATCCGCCAGAAGGTCGAGCAGTTGCACATCGAGAAGATTTCACGTGCGGCAGCCAATCAGCGCGCAGGACGATGCGGTCGTGTGATGAGCGGCATCTGTGTGCGCTTGTATGAAGAGTCTGAATTCATACAACGCGACGAGTTTACCGATCCGGAGATATTCCGCGTCTCTTTAGCCACCGTCATTCTGCGCATGAGCGCTTTGAATCTGGGTGAAGTCGCCGAGTTCCCTTTTATAGAGCCGCCCACACCGCGCATGATCGCCGATGGCTATCAATTGCTAGGTGAGTTAGGTGCGATAGACGAAGCGCGCAATCTGACCAAGCTGGGACATGAACTGGCCAAGCTGCCACTGGACCCTAAAATTTCGCGCCTACTGCTGGCGGGTAGGCAGTATCACTGCCTTACAGAGATCCTAATCATTGCCAGTGCCTTATCGGTACAAGATCCCCGCGAGCGTCCGCAGGAAAGGCAAGAAGCTGCGGATGCTGCACACAAGCGCTTTGCCGATGAGCGTTCTGATTTCCTTGCATATATCAAGATATGGGCTTGGTTCGAACAGGCTGTTGCGCACAAACAATCTAATCGTTTGCTAGCAGAGGAGTGCCGCAAAAATTTCCTTTCGCCTTTACGTCTGCGTGAATGGCGAGAGTTGCATCAGCAGTTGCATGGGCAGGTTGCAGAGATGGGCATGCGTGCCAACGAGCAGCCTGCCAGTTATGAGCACATTCATAAAGCGCTGCTGTGTGGATTGTTAGGCAACATCGGCATGAAAACGGTGGAGAGTAATGATTATCTGGGCGCGCGCGGTATCAAGTTTGTCATCGCTTCCAACTCGGTGTTGGCTAAGAAAGGCACTAAGTGGGTAATGGCGGGGGAACTGGTCGAGACACATCGCTTGTTCGCACGCACCATGGCACGCATAGAACCAGAGTGGTTAGAAGAAGTCGGCGCGCATCTGATCAAGCGTCATTACTTCGATCCGCATTGGGAGAAGAAGACTGCGCAAGTCACCGCCTATGAGCGCAGCACCTTGCATGGCTTGCTGCTCAACGCCAAGAAGCGCGTGCACTACGGACCGATGAATGTGGCAGAGTCTCGTGAGGTGTTCATACGTCAGGCGCTAGTGGGTGGCGAGTTTGATACTCGTGCGCCGTTCTTCCTACACAACCAGAAACTCATAGCAGACATCGAAGCCCTAGAACACAAGGCGCGCCGTCCCGATGTACTGGTGGACGATGAATTGATCTTCGCCTTCTATGATCAACGTTTGCCTGCGCAACTACATAACGGTGCGGCCTTTGAAGCTTGGCGCAAGGAAGCCGAGCGCACAGATGCGAAATTGTTGTATCTGAAAAAGGACGATTTGATGCGCCATGAGGCAGCGGGCATTACTACTGATCAATTCCCACCTCAACTCAAGATAGACAATGTCAGCTTCGCGCTAAGCTACAACTTCTCACCCAGCAAGAGTGACGATGGCATCACGCTCACTGTGCCGCTGGCCTTGATTAATCAGGTTTCACCCGCGCGCTGTGAATGGCTGATACCGGGCATACTCGCCGAGAAGGTGCAGCAACTCATTAAGACTTTGCCGCAGAAGATACGCCGTAATTTAGTGCCTGTGCCCGAGTTTTCAGCCACTTTCTGTCGCGATGTTCCTGCGGGCAACGTGCCGCTGTTACCTGCACTGGCACGCTATATTCGTGAAAAGACGCAACTCGATGTGCCCTTGGACGCCTTCCGTCTGGAACAGTTGCCGCAGCACTTGTTGATGAACTTTAGAGTGTTGGATGAACACGGTAGACAGTTGGGGATGTCGCGTAACTTCCCGCAGCTGCATACAGAACTCGCACCACGAGCCGCACCAGTCATCGTTGCGGCGACCAAGGAAAAAATCGCGCCGGTCAGCGAGCAGCGTTGCACGTCTTGGAGTTTTGGCGAGTTTTCCGAGACGCGTGTGGTACAACGCGCGGGGCAGAATGTCACTTTGTTTAATGCCTTAGTCGATGATAACGACGCGGTGATCTTGCGTGCATTTGATACGCGCGATGTTGCGCAGTCTGCGCATCGCAGCGGCTTGCGACGTTTGTTCATGCTGCTACTCAAAGAGCAGGTGAAGTACATGGAGAAGAATCTCCCCGATGCGCAAAAGCTGGGCATGTTGTATATGCCATTGGGTACGCCGCAGGAGCTGCAGCAACAGATCTTGGCGATGACCTTCGAGCGCTGCTGTCTGAACGACCCCCTGCCGACTAACGAGGCAGAGTTCGTATCACGCGGCAAGGAAGCTAAGAACCGCTTGTTGCTTATAGCGCAGGAGATTGCACGCCTTACCTTCAGTATTCTCACTGAGTATCATGCGTTGCATAAGAGTCTGCCCACCATAAAGTCTCATGCACAGGCTGCACAGGATATACGCACCCAGTTAGAAGCATTGATACACAAGCGCTTTATCGATAGCACGCCATATGAACGATTGCAGCATCTGCCGCGATATCTCAAGGCGGTGAACCTGCGCATCGAGAAACTGCGTGCAAACCCTGCGCGTGACGCGCAATGCATGGCTCAAATACAGCCGCTGTCGCAGGCATTGCAAAAGCTTAGGCAGACTTATAAAAACGAGCTACGGGTAGAGGAGTTCGCCTGGATGATGCAGGAGTTGCGAGTGTCCTTGTTTGCGCAGGAATTGAAGACACCGGTCATCGTGTCGGTTAAAAGATTAGAGAAAATGTTGGCGGGAATACGTAACTAGGGCGAGTAAAATCGCGACCATAAGAATCAGGAAAATCGGAACCATGCGGAATATCAATAAAGTCGATGTGTTGTTAGTCGGTGCGGGTGTGATGAGCGCCACACTGGGTACGCTGTTGGCGCAACTCGACCCGTCCCTGAAAATATTGATGGTCGAGCGTCTTAATAAAGTCGCCCACGAAAGTTCACATGGTTTAAATAATGCCGGTACAGGTCACGCAGGCTATTGTGAATTGAACTACACCCCGCAGAAAGCGGATGGCAGCGTGGTCATAGACAAGGCATTGCAGATCAATGCGGCATTCGAGGAGTCGCTACAGTTCTGGTCCTATCTAGTCGAACAGCATCAACTACCTACACCTGAATACTTCATCAATCCTATCTTCCATCAAAGTCTGGTATGGGGTGATGATGTAGCATTCTTGCGCAGCCGTTATGAGCAACTCAGCAAGCATCATCTTTTCGAAGAGATGGAGTACAGCGAAGACCCAGCGGTGTTGCGCGAGTGGATGCCGCTGGTGATGGATAACCGTGACGCCAAGCAAAAGGTCGCTGCGACTCAGGTCAAGCATGGTTCGGATGTGGACTTTGGTCATTTGACGCGCAGTCTGGTGAAGTCCTTGCACGACAAGGGTAATTTCGAGCTGCGTTTGAACCACAGCATAGATGGCATGAAACAGATGCCCAATGGGCGCTGGCGTGTGCGCGTGAAGAACAATCATGATGACACCGTACGCAGTGTCAATGCGGGTTTCGTGTTCTTGGGCGCGGGCGGTGGTGCACTGCCGTTGTTGCAGCAATCCAAGATAGATGAGGCAAATGGCTACGGCGGATTCCCGATCAGCGGCCAGTGGCTGATCTGCAATAATCCGGAGATTGTGAAGCGTCACAAGACCAAGGTCTATGGCAAAGCACCCGTGGGAGCACCGCCGATGTCGGTGCCACATCTGGATGCGCGCATCATCGATGGGCAAGCTTGTTTATTGTTCGGACCCTTCGCCAGCATCACTGGCAAGTTCCTCAAAGAGGGATCGATGTTCGACATCCTGGGCTCGCTCAAGAGCGGCAATCTCAAGCCCATGTTGGCGGTCGCTAAAGATAATCTGGATTTGATGCGCTACCTCATAGGTGAGGCACTTGCGACGCACAAACAGCGCGTCACTGCATTGCGCAACTTCTATCCCGAAGCGCGTGAGGAAGATTGGGTGTTGGCCTCAGCTGGGCAACGCGTGCAGATCATCAAACAGTGCGACAACAAGGGTGGCAAGTTGGAGTTCGGTACTGAGATCGTGACAGCACAAGACGGTACCATCGCGACCTTGTTGGGCGCTTCGCCGGGTGCGTCGACTTCGGTACAAGCGATGTTGGAAGTGTTGCAACGCTGCTATCCGGCGCGCATGGCAAGTGCTGAGTGGCAGGCCAAGCTCAAACAGATGATCCCATCCTATGGTGTCTCGCTAGACGAAGATGTTGAGCTGCTGCATCAGGTGCGTAACAGGACGCTGAGTACGCTCAAGTTGGTTTAGCATTCCCAGTCTCAACGAACAACAGTCACGCAGCGCAATCTGGCTGCGTGTCTTACTTTTTGGAGCAACACATGAATCTATCCGCATATACCGAACACAAGACCAATCTGCTCAGCGGACTTACCGTAGCTTTGGCTTTGGTGCCTGAAGCCATCGCCTTTGCCTTCGTCGCACATGTACATCCGCTGGTGGGTTTGTATGCGGCCTTCATGGTAAGTTTGATTACTTCTCTGATAGGAGGACGTCCTGGCATGATCTCGGGTGCGACCGGCGCATTGGCGGTGGTGATGGTGGCTTTGGTGGTGCAGCATGGTGTGGAGTATCTGTTTGCCACCGTCGTGTTGATGGGCGTGTTGCAAGTCCTGTTCGGTTTAGCAAAGTTTGGTAAGTTCATTCGCATGGTGCCGCACCCAGTGATGCTGGGCTTCGTCAATGGTTTGGCCATTGTGATTTTCCTCGCACAAATGGGGCACTTCAAGACTGCGGCAGCGGACGGCACTATGGTCTGGATGCAAGGCGCGCAGCTCTACACCATGTTGGCATTGATTGCACTGACCATGGCCATCATCTACCTTTTGCCACGTCTGACCAATGTCATTCCGTCTACCTTGGCGGCCATCGCCACGGTTTCAGCAGTGGTGATCTTTAGCGGCATAGACACCAAGACTGTGGGTGACTTAGCTTCCATCAAGGGTGGTTTGCCGTCATTCCATTTTCCCGATGTACCTTTGGATTGGGAGACGCTAAAAATCGTATTTCCTTATAGCTTGATACTTGCCGGCATAGGCTTGATCGAGTCATTACTGACGCTGAACTTGATAGACGACATGACCCAGACACGCGGCATGCCGAATCGCGCCAGCATAGGACAAGGCGTGGCCAATATCGTGACGGGCTTCTTCGGCGGCATGGGTGGCTGCGCGATGATAGGTCAGAGCATGATCAACGTGACCAACGGTGCGGTGAAGAATCTCTCCGGTATTGCGGCCGCGCTGTTCCTTTTAAGTTTCATCCTGTTCGCTTCGCAATGGATAGAGATGATTCCACTGGCTGCCTTGATAGGCTTGATGTTCGTGGTGTCACAAAAGACCTTCGCTTGGGGAAGCTTGCGACTTTTCGGCAAAGTCCCTGCGGCGGACGCCTTGGTGGTCGTTACGGTCGCGGTGGTGACGGTGTTGACCGATCTGGCTATCGCGGTGATGGTTGGTGTGATTATTTCTGCCTTGGTGTTTGCTTGGCAGCATGCCAAGACCATCTCGGTAAACGTGACGACTGAGGAGCATGGCTGGAAGGTTTATGAACTCAAGGGCTCATTGTTCTTCGCTTCCACGCAAAATTTCCTGGGTGCTTTTGCGCCCGCAACTGACCCTGCGGAAGTGGTAATCGATTTCAAACAGGCACGCGTTATCGATCACTCCGCGATAGAAGCCATCGATATGTTGGCAGACCGCTATACCCAGTTAGACAAAAAATTGCATTTGCGTCACCTAAGCCCAGACTGTCTGGAGTTGTTGGATAAAGCTCGCGGCATGATAGAAGTGAACGTGTTGGAAGATCCTACCTACCATCCTGCCGACAACCGACTGGGCTAGTGCTCGCGACCCAGATACCACAGCCATAGATAGCCTAGTAGGCCCGCAAATAAGGAGGCTGCTAATACGCCAGTCTTGGCCATCAGCAGATAGTCCTCTTGATCGGCAAATCCTAGTTCGGCGATGAAGATAGACATGGTGAAGCCTATGCCCCCAAGCACCGAGACGGCCGCAATTTGTGAGAAACGTGTGCCAGTGGGCAATTGTCCCACGCCCAAGCGCAGCGCTAGCCAGCATGCACCGGTGATGCCTAGGAATTTACCCAACACTAGCCCCAACATCACGCCCAGCATGACAGGATGTGAAAGCGTTGCACCCATGTCACCAAAGGTCAAAGGTATGCCTGCATTGAATAAAGCAAAGATAGGAATGACTAAAAAGGCCACCGGTAGATGCCAGCTATGCTCGAGTCTTTGTAAGGGCGTTTGTACACCCCGCACCCCGCTCTCCAAGGTTTGTACCACGCCATGCAAAGACTCATTGGTCATGATGTTACTGCCGGCTTGGATGCTGGCATCGTAACGTGACAGCAGTTCCTTGATGCGCACACTGAATTGTGCCGGATCATAACGACCGAGTGCAGGTACCGCGAAGGCGCATAAGATGCCTGCCAAGGTCGCATGTACGCCTGATTGCAGCACTGCATACCAGAGTAGAAGTCCCACGCCGAAGTAGGGCAAGATGCGGCGCACGCCCATTAAGTTGAGTAATACCAGAATGATGACGAGTCCACCTGCAATTGCTAACCATTGCAGACTCAATTGCTGGGTATAAAAGACGGCAATAACCAACACTGCACCCAAGTCGTCCACAATGGCGAGTGCCACCAGAAAGGTGATGAGGGATTTGGGTACGCGTCTAGCGAGCAGGACTAATGCACCGACCGCAAAAGCGATGTCGGTCGCCATAGGGATGCCCCAGCCGCGTGCGGCATCACCCGACTGATTGAACGCCAAGTAAATCAGCGCGGGTACCAACATGCCGCCTATTGCCGCGATGATGGGCAGAGCGGCTTGACGCAGATCAGCCAGTTCACCCACTAATATCTCGCGCTTCAGTTCCATACCCACCACGAAGAAGAACAAGGTCATGAGACCGTCGTTGACCCAGTGGTGCAGACTCATCTCTATGCCCCATGTGCCTATGTGTATGCCGGTCGGTGCGTGCAGCATATGCAGATAGGCGGGTGCTAGAAAACTGTTGGCCAGTATCAGTGCGAGGATGGCGGTTGCCATTAGCAGCATGCCGCTGGTGGTTTGTCTGTTGATGAATTGCTCGAAGGGCGTGAGCACTTTGTTGAATGCACGCTCCCATGGCGCATACAAGATGCCTTGTTCGTTTTGCTCCTGCTTACGCATAGTCGTAGTCCCTCTTTACATGAGTGCCGAGGGTAACACCATAGCTAGGTACTTTGGAAGTTTAACGGTAGCGCTTAGCGATGAGAACTGCGTTACTGCCGCCGAATGCGAAGGAATTGGACATGACGGCATCTAACTTTAGATCAGTGCGTCCGTGATTGGGTACGTAATCGAGATCACACTCGGGATCCGGATGATGCAGATTGATGGTGGGCGGGATAGCGTTGTGTTCAAGTGCCAAGATAGCGGCCATGAATTCCACCGCGCCAGTCGCGCCCATCAGATGTCCGTGCATGGACTTGGTGGAACTCACAGGGATATTTTTTGCGTGCTCGCCGAACACATTCTTAATGGCCATCGTTTCCTGTACATCGCCAGCGAGTGTAGCTGTACCGTGTGCATTGATGTAGCCGATGTCCTGTGGTCGCAAGTTAGCTTCTCGCAAGGCTTTGATGATGGTGCGACTTTGTCCAACGGCATCTGGTTTGGTGATGTGGCTGGCATCGGACGAGCAATCGTAGCCGACTAATTCCGCGTAGATTTTTGCGCCGCGCTTGACGGCGCGTTCGGCATCTTCAAGCACCAGCACAGCCGCGCCTTCACCCAACACCAGACCACTGCGGTCTTTGGAGAAGGGTTTGCATGAAGCGCCAGCGTCATGCTCATCTTCGTTGGCTAAAGTGCGTAGTGCCTCCCAGGCTTTTATTGCACCCAAAGTAAGCATCGCTTCAGCACCGCCTGCCAGCATCACGTCACAATAAGCGTGCTTGATCTGGCGGTAGGCCTCACCTATGGCGATGGCAGAGGAGGAGCAGGCCGTTGCGTAAGTGATGTTAGGACCTTGTAAACCGTATTTGATTGAGATATGCGAGGCCGCTGCGTTGTTCATGCTTAGTAACACAGACAAGGGTTTGACGCGTGGTATATCGCACTTGAAGATCTCCACGTAGCCTTCTTCCAAAGAGCTTGCACCACCTAAGCAAGAACCCATCACCACACCAGCACGTGACAGTTCATCGCTACTTAATTCCAACTGAGCATCAGCTACTGCTTGAGCAGCGGCGACTAATGCCAGCTGGCTAAAACGCTCCATGCTGGTCAGCTGCATCTTGGTGAAGTGCTCGGTGGGTACAAACCCTTTAACTGGAGCGCCTATACGTGTGTTTAGACTTTCAATGAAAGGGACGTCTAGGCGTTGGATACCTGAGCGTCCCTCCATGAGGTTGCTAAAGAACGACTGGGTATCATTGCCGACAGGTGAAAGTATGCCCAGACCTGTGATGACGACGCGGCGTGACATGGTGTGTATCAGGTGGCGCTTTTTTGTTCGGCGATCAGTTTGTCGATTGCGTTCGCCACATCTTGTATGGTCTTGAGTTCGACATGTTCATTCGATAATTTTATCTTCAGCTCGTCTTCCAGTGTGAACATGAATTCGATCACAGAAAGCGAATCTATGCCCAATTTTTCGAGTTCGGCGTCTGGCGTGAGATCTTCGATCTTGAGATCGAATTGTTCGACCATCATGCGTTGTATGGTTGCTAGCGAGCTCATTTGAGCACCCCTTATGTTGAAAACGCGCGGATTGTATCAGAATGCCGCAGCGGATTTTTTAATTAAATTACAGCGTTACCTCGGTTGTCTGCAAAGAATCGTATGGTGTCGTTGGCAACTTGTTCCCTGTCGTTATCCACTGTGATCATGTGGTAACTATTGTGCAATATCACCAACTCCTTGGTCTTAGAACCTAAATGAAGATGTACATAATGTGCGTTGCGGGGTGAAGAGACATCATCTTCCTGTGCGTGTATCACAATAGCTGGCGCAGTAACCTTGGACAGATTTTTCTTAACCGACGCTATCATGCGCTCTGCCTCTTGTATCGCGGGGAGATTGAGTTTTGAGGCGCCGACGATGGATGAGTCTTTGTGGCTCATCTCACGGGCGATCCATTTGCGCAATTGCTCATTCTTAAGACCGAAGGGTTCCCGCTCGCGGTAACTGTAGATGTATCGTGCTGGTGAGTAGTAACCGACATAACGCAGGAATCTATACCAAGGGATACTCCAACCGTCATACCAAAAGGTGGTCGCTAGCAATGTCAGTGCGGCGACCTCATCGCCTTGTTCTGAGGCGACACTCAACGACAACACAGCACCTATACATAAGCCACCCATAGAGACCGTCTTGTATTGCTTCTTCAGAGCAAGGAATTCGGCTGTTGCGAGGGTGTGCCATTCTTGCCAGTGAGTGACAGAGCGTGGGGTGTCTCCATGGATGAAGCCATATCCGCGGATGTGCGGCACATGGACTGTGTAGCCAGCTTGGTTCAAGCGTTTGGCGAGCGGTTGCAATTCAGCAGGACTGCTTTGCAGACCGTGCAACAGCAGCACTGCGTGCTCGCCACCATCAAGATGTAAAGGATGCATAGAACAGCGTAAGTATCGAATGACATCATCTTATCAGAGCGCAGCATGGGCGGAGGAACATAAGTTGTACTGTTCTATGTGTAGGTGAAAGGCGTCGTTATCGTGCTTTCAGCATGCTCAAGGAATATCAGCGTACACATTCACTGGGCTATAATCTCTGCTCTCTATTTTGATAGTCTGAGACACACATGGATAAGCAATTGCGCGAAGCTGCACTGCAATACCATCGCTTGGCTCCCGCCGGTAAGATCTCCGTGAATGCGACCAAACCTATGATCACTCAGCGTGATTTGGCTTTGGCCTATTCGCCAGGTGTGGCGGCAGCTTGTGAGGCCATCGTCGATGATCCGAGTGAAGCACGTAACCTCACTGCACGCGGCAATCTGGTGGCGGTCATCAGCAATGGCACGGCGGTGTTGGGATTAGGGGCGATCGGTCCGCTGGCGTCTAAGCCGGTGATGGAAGGTAAAGGCGTACTGTTCAAGAAATTCGCAGGTATAGATGTGTTCGATCTGGAGATAGATGAACGTGATCCAGACAAGCTGGTGGATATCATCGCTGCACTAGAGCCTACCTTTGGCGGTATTAATCTTGAGGACATCAAAGCACCGGAGTGTTTCTATATTGAGCGCAAGTTACGCGAGCGTATGAAGATCCCGGTCTTCCATGATGACCAACACGGCACCTCCATCATCGTGGGGGCGGCACTGCTCAATGGACTGAAGGTCGTCGGCAAAGACATTTCAGAGATTAAATTAGTCGCATCTGGTGCGGGTGCAGCAGCATTGGCTTGTCTGGACATGTTGGTTGGTCTGGGCGTGCGCATGCAGAACATCACCGTGACAGATATACATGGCGTGGTATATCAGGGTCGCGTCGAGGAGATGGATGACAATAAATCACGTTATGCGATCAAGACTGATGCGCGCACATTGGGCGAGGTGATCGCAGGTGCAGATGTATTCCTGGGTTTGTCTGCGGGCGGCGTATTGAAATCAGAGATGGTCAAACAAATGGCCGATCGTCCTTTGATTTTCGCGCTGGCCAACCCCACGCCCGAGATCCTCCCCGAATTGGCTAAGGCGGCGCGACCCGATGCCATCTTGGCGACTGGGCGCTCCGACTATCCTAATCAAGTAAACAACGCGCTGTGCTTCCCTTATATTTTCCGTGGTGCACTCGATGTGGGTGCACGCACCATCAATGAGGAGATGAAGCGCGCTGCGGTCTATGCCATCGCGGCCTTGGCTGAAGCAGAACAATCAGATGAGGTTGCGCTGGTCTATGGTGACGAAAATCTAACCTTTGGTGCGGAACACCTGATCCCCAAACCCTTCGATCCGCGTCTCATCATGCGTATCGCACCGGCGGTGGCTCAGGCGGCGATGGATAGCGGTGTGGCGGAGCGCCCCATCACAGATATGGATGCTTACCGTCAGCAATTGTCCGGTTTCGTCTATCACTCCAACATGATCATGAAGCCAGTGTTCGATGCGGCCAAGAAAGACCCGCAACGCTTGGTCTACGCCGAGGGTGAAGATTGGCGTGTATTGCACGCGGTACAGACTGTGGTGGATGAAGGTTTGGCAAGACCTATTTTGGTAGGTAGACCCGCAGTGATCGAAAAACGTATCCAAAAACATGGGCTGCGCATACGTGCCGGCGTAGATTTTGAAGTGGTGAATCCCGAGAGTGATCCGCGTTACCGTGAATACTGCGCGGCCTACCATCAATTGGTGGAACGCAAAGGTGTGACGCTGGATACCGCTAAGCGCGAGATGCGCAGACGTAGTACCCTAATTGCATCGATGTTGGTTCATATGGGTGCGGCCGATGCCATGTTGTGCGGCACGATATTCCAACCGCTGATGCATCTTTTATATATAGATCAAGTGATCGGTCATCGACCAGGAAGCAGTGTGTATGCGGCGATGAATGTTTTGCTGTTACCTCAGCACACGCTATTCATCTGCGATACGCATGTCAATAACGACCCAACCGCCGAACAGATCGCTGAGATAACCCTGTTGGCCGCTGATGAGATACGCCGTTTCGGACTGACACCGAAGGTCGCGCTGCTGTCGCATTCGAACTTCGGTAGTCACGAGGATGAGTCGGCACGCAAGATGAGTAGGGCGCGCGAGATATTGGAAAGACTGGCTCCCGAGTTGGAAGTGGAGGGTGAGATGCACGGCGATGCTGCGCTGTCCGAAGCTATGCGCAATGAGATATTCCCTCGATCGCGTTTGAAAGGGGCAGCAAATCTCCTTGTAATGCCCAATTTGGATGCCGCCAACATCGCCTACAATCTACTCAAGATGACAGCAGGCAACGGCGTAGCGATAGGTTCCATATTGCTGGGAGCAAACCGTTCGGCACATATATTGACGTCGAGTGCGACGGTAAGGCGCATCGTGAACATGAGTGCACTGGCAGTTGCTGGTGTGAAGACACATTAAGATTTCAAACGCCATCACGATGCGGCGTGACGCAGTGGCATGTATCACGTCAAGTTTAGGCGTTGGAATTTTTACTTACAGACCCTTAGGAAAAATAAATGAACAAAGATGAAATCGCGTTGTTGGGTGAGCAGGTTGAGATGTTGATGGCGGAGCGGACGAATCTGCTTAAAGTGGTTGGTGCAGCCGCAATTTTCATTGCCCACAGCGACCCAGATAAGATGTCAGATGAGGCTGTGATGGCAGCGGATGAGTTGTCTGAAGGCCTGAATAGTCTTTCCGAAGAGACTTTGCAAGACGCCTTGACTTCGGTGCGTGGTGTTTAAAGGGTAAAGCATATGAAGCAACGCTTAGGCTTGATCCTGACTGGTGGCGGCGCACGTGCGGCGTATCAAGTAGGTGTGCTCAAAGCGATCGCTGAATCTATGCCGCGCCGTGCGCACAATCCCTTTCCCATTATCTGTGGCACTTCTGCGGGGGCATTGAATGCCACTGCGTTGGCGGTGAATGCTGTTAGTTTCCGTAAGGGCGTTCGGTATATAGATGCTATCTGGCGTAACTTCCATGCTAATCAAGTCTATCGCACCGATGTGATCGGCGTGTTCAACAACAGCATTTTGTGGTTGTCCGCGCTGGTCATGGGTAGCTTGGGTTTTCGTATGCCTAGGCAAGTATCGTTATTGGATAACTCGCCTTTGGTCGAGTTGCTGTACCAAGTACTGCCTTGCGAGAAGATACAAGACAGTATCGATGCAGGTCTGTTGTACGCCTTGAGTGTCACTGCATCGGGTTATGGTTCGGGGCAGTCTGTGACCTTTTATCAAGGCGTGAATGAGATCATGCCGTGGAAACGTACCCGTCGCGTGGGTGTGCCCACCAAGATACAGCTAGAACATTTGTTGGCTTCGTCTGCCATCCCTTTCATCTTTCCCGCAACCAAGATCAACCGCGAGTATTTTGGTGATGGCTCTATGCGTCAGATTGCGCCGGTCAGTTCAGCATTACATATGGGGGCGACACGGATATTGGTGGTGGGGGTCAGTCATGACGACGATTACGATACCACCAAGCGGATGAATATCGGTAGCTATCCTTCATTGGCGCACATCGGTGGCCATGCTTTGAATAGCATCTTTCTGGATAGCATGGAGGTCGATCTGGAGCGTGTGAACCAGATCAATCAATTGGTGAATGCGATGACGGAAGAACAACGCGAGCGCTCGAATTTTAGGGCGATTGATGTGTTGTCTATCTCACCTAGCGAATCCCTAGAGCGGCTGGCGGAACATCATGCGAGCGATTTGCCGTGGACCATCAGAGTGTTGCTAAGACTAGTCGGCGTACGTCAACAAAGCGGCACCTCTTTGCTCAGTTATCTGCTCTCAGAGAAGAAATATTGCTCTGCCGTGATCGATCTAGGTTACCGAGATGCTATGGCTAGGCGCGATGAGATATTGGAATTTATCGGCTTGCCAACTTGCAAGGACCCAGGGGAATCATAGTGAGTGCTGTCTTGAATGAACGCGATTGGCACTTGTTGTCGCTATTGTCTGACGGAACCTTTCACTCCGGAGAGTTACTGGCACAGCGCTTACAAGTCTCACGCGCCACGGTGTTCAATCTGCTTACCAGTATCGAAGAATTCGGTATAACCCTACAGCGTGTGCGAGGTAGAGGATACCGCTTGAGTCATCCATGGCAAGCTTTGCAAGTCGAGCAGATACGGCATCATCTGGGTGAGGCTGCCCCTCGCTTTAATGTGGAAGTGATGGCGCAAGCGAATTCATCCAATGCGGTGTTGTTGCTCCGTGCCGCACAAGGAGAGGCTAGTGGTGCGGTATTGGCGGTTGAATTGCAGACGGCAGGACGTGGTCGCTTAGGGCGCACTTGGCATACGGGCTTGGGTAATGCGCTGACCTTTTCCTTGCTTTGGCGTTTTGATCGCGGCTTGAATGCATTATCGGGTTTGAGTTTAGCAGTCGGATTGGCTATCGTGCGCGCCTTGCAGGCTATCGCAACGCAACAAGTGAGTCTGAAATGGCCCAACGATATCCTGTCTGCACATGGCAAATTGGGCGGCGTGCTGATCGAGGCGCAAGGCGATATGTTGGGTCCCTGCGCGGTGGTGATCGGCATTGGTATCAACTGCACACTTCCTTTGCATTTGGAGCAGCGCATAGATCAGCCAGCCAGCGCGCTGGACCAAATTTGCGTACACGTGGTGGACCGCAACGAATTGCTGGCCAGCCTGTTACGGGAGTTAGCGAGGGTCTTAGATGATTTCGCGGTGCATGGATTCACTCCTATGCGCGACGAATGGCAAAGCTATCATGCTCGACAGGATCGAGCACTGCGTTTGCATATGCCTGACGGTAGCGTAGTTGACGGTATCGCCAGAGGGGTGACGGATAACGGTGAGTTGCGAGTCGAGACACCACAGGGTATACGCAACTTTAATTCCGGAGAGGTGGGCGTGTGAAGAGACTGCTGATCGATGCCGGTAATACGCGTATCAAGTGGGCGCTGCAGCAAGGCGAAGCTTGGACTGCATTGCCTCATGTGAGCCGCGAGCAGGCAGATACCTTGGCAGCCTTGGTGAGGGAGCTGCCCGAGGTAGACAGCGTTTGGGTCAGCAATGTCGCGGGTGAGGAAGTGAAAGCACATATTCATGCTGCATGTGAGCTGAGGTCTTGGCCCGTCCATTTCATTAGTGCACAGACGCAACAATGCGGGGTCAGTAATAGCTATCAGTCGCCAGATAGATTGGGGAGTGACCGTTGGGCGGCATTGATTGCTGCACGTCAGTTCTCAGCTAGGGCTTCGTTAGTGGTGACTTGTGGTACTGCAACCACCATAGATGCCTTGTCTGCAAAGGGTGTGTTCATGGGGGGGCTGATTTTGCCTGGCATCACGTTGATGCAAGACAGTCTATATCGCAATACCGCACAACTGCGTTCACCCACAGGGCATTATGCGGACTTTCCCACCGCTACCGCTGATGCGATCTATAGTGGCGCACTGCAAGCAACAGCGGGGGCGATAGAGCGGCAATATGCATTATTGGTCGATCCCAGCGCGACGGTGTTGTTGGGTGGTGGTGCAGCGGATTTAGTACAAGGATATTTAAGGTTGCCGGTAAGACTGGTAGAGGATCTAGTATTACTCGGGATTAAGTTGATTGCAGTGGAGGCAGGTAAGTGATGAAGAAAGTATTCTGGTTATTTCTGGTGGCGAATATAAGCCTGTTGGTGTTGATGCAGACTGATCTGTTAAAAGATGGAAAAGTAGTCGTGGCGCAGCCAGAGTTGAATGCAGACAAAGTGCGTATGTTGGCGCAGGAAGCTCCGGCAGATCCTGTGGAGAAATCGCCACCTCCAGCAATAACCGTTGAGACAGCGGATACTTCCGTGCCTGTCTGTATGGAGTGGAGCGATTTTTCTGGCACTGATTTGAAACGAGTAAGTGAAGCATTGGCGACGATGGCGCTGGGTAGTAAGCTTTCGCAACGTCCCATCGAGTACAACATCGGCTATTGGGTTTATATCCCACCCATGAAAGATAAGGCGGCAATCAATAGCAAGATTGCACAACTGAAGGCGCGTGGCATAGAGGAATATTTTATCG
Source organism: uncultured beta proteobacterium (assembly GCA_963740305.1). Lineage (GTDB taxonomy): Bacteria > Pseudomonadota > Gammaproteobacteria > Burkholderiales > Gallionellaceae > Gallionella. Next base: position 435,999 of record CAVUDR010000010.1, read on the forward strand.
TGCAGGAGGCTGGTGAATGGCAACACGCAATCTCGCTGGGGGTATTCAAGTCCGAAGATGCAGCGCAAAAGTTTCTGGAGAGCTTGTCTGGCAAAGATGTACATAGCGCTAAGATCGGCGAACGCGCTAGTAAACTTAGAGCGACCATCTTCGTCTTCAACGGCATAGATGCACAGACAGTAAGCAAGCTGGGTGTCATGCAAAAGGACTTTCCTGGCAGCGAGTTGAAAAAACTGCCTTGTCATTAATTGCTAAGATGCTCGCCGCTTTGTGAGTGCGGGAGGGTGTAAGAAATTTTGTGTAAACGGTCATTTGGCAGGAAACTGCCGCCACTTTAAAAGGAGTTGCAATGACCGTAGCAAAAGCAATACCCACAGACCTGATCGACAGCCTGTTATCTGACTATAAAAAACCTGAAGACCTGATTGGCGAAAACGGCCTGCTCAAGCAACTCACCAAGATACTTGTTGAGCGCGCCTTGCAAGCTGAGATGGAATCTCATCTTGGGCACAGCAAGAACGAATCGGTGACCAACCCTGTTGGCAATACTCGCAATGGCAAAAGCCGTAAGACACTCAAAGGCGAATTCGGCGAACTGCCCATCGAGATACCGCGTGACCGTCACGGCAGTTTCGAGCCACAGCTCATCCCCAAACACCAAACCCGTTGGGCAGGCTTCGACGACAAGATCCTGTCACTTTACGCACGCGGCATGACAGTGCGCGAGATACAAGGTCACCTACAAGAGATGTATGGCACGGAAGTCTCGCCGAGCTTGATTTCCTCTGTGACCGATGCCGTCATCGACGAAGTCAAAGCCTGGCAATCACGCCCACTCGATGCGCTGTATCCGATTGTGTACATGGACTGCATCCACGTCAAAGTCCGCGACAGCGGTACGGTGCGCGCTAAGGCGGTGTATCTCGCACTCGGCATCAATCTATCGGGCGAGAAGGAATTGCTAGGCATCTGGATTGCCCAAACCGAAGGCGCTAAGTTCTGGTTGCAAGTGGTGACTGAGCTGAAGAACCGTGGCGTGCAAGACATCTTCATTGCTTGCGTGGATGGTCTGAAGGGATTTCCTGATGCGATTGAATCGGTGTATCCGAAGACGGCAGTACAACTGTGCATCGTGCATATGGTGCGCTACAGCTTGAATTATGTGGGCTGGAAGCTACGTAAGGAAGTGGCAGCAGACCTACGTGCCATTTACACCGCCAGCACGGTGGATGAAGCCCTAATGCGACTGGATGAGTTCGATGAGAAATGGGGCGGAGACTATCCCGCTATCGTCAAATCATGGCGTAGCAACTGGGCACGCATCATCCCGTTCTTCGACTATCCGCCAGAGATACGCAAAGTGATTTACACCACCAATGCGATCGAGTCGGTGAACATGAGCTTGAGGAAGATCACCAAGAATCGCGGCTCGTTCCCTAACGATGACTCGCTGCTGAAATTGTTCTATCTGGCAATCAACAACATCAGCAAAAAATGGACGATGCCAATCCGAGATTGGAAAGCCGCGCTAAACCAGTTTACTATCCGCTTCGATGACCGGATGCCGCAGCAATAATGAAATTCCGTTTACACAAAATTCAGGACACCC
>CAVUDR010000011.1:0-96088 GCA_963740305.1 uncultured beta proteobacterium
CGCTTAAAACGGTATGCATAATTAAGGCAGCCTGTGTCATTGATGCGCATGCTCTAATCGGCTATAATGAAAGCTACTAACAGCGGGATGAACAGATGTTCGTCCCGCTTCTTTATGTCTATCTAGGGAGTATCCGGTGTCGCTAACTAACCCTGCCATTCTTGTACTTGCCGATGGGACGGTATTTCGCGGTATTGCTATTGGTGCTTTGGGTAGCAGCGTCGGCGAGGTGGTTTTCAATACCTCAATGACTGGCTATCAAGAGATTCTGACTGACCCATCTTATTGCAAGCAAATCGTCACTTTGACTTACCCGCACATCGGCAATGTGGGTTGCAATGAGGAAGATGTGGAGTCAAGCCAAGTATTTGCCAGCGGTCTTATTATTCGCGATCTGTCCATGACGGTGAGCAACTTTCGTAGTGCGCAGTCTTTGCCTGACTATCTTAAAGCTAATAATGTAGTCGCAATTGCAGGTATAGATACGCGCAAGTTGACGCGTATTTTGCGCAGCAAAGGCGCGCAAAATGGCTGTATCGCCACCGGTGATGATGTCGAAGCCGCGTTGGTTGCGGCGCGCGGATTTGCGGGGTTGGCGGGCATGGATCTAGCGCAAGTCGTAAGTTGTGAGAAGTCATACCCTTGGAAGCAAAAGCAATGGAAGCTCGGTGTCGGTTACAGCGATGTAGTGGATGATACATATCATGTTGTTGCTTATGACTTCGGTGTCAAGCGCAATATCTTGCGTATGCTGGCGGAGCGTGGCTGTCGTATTACCGTTGTTCCAGCTAAAACACCCGCTGCAGATGTTTTGGCGCTGAAGCCTGATGGTGTTTTTCTGTCTAACGGCCCAGGAGATCCAGAGCCATGCGATTATGCAATCGCCGCTACGAAGAGGTTTTTGGATGTGGGGGTGCCGTTGTTTGGTATCTGTCTTGGGCATCAAATATTAGGACTGGCGAGTGGTGCAAAAACCATCAAGATGAAATTTGGTCATCGCGGAGCGAACCATCCAGTTCAAGACATTCAAACTAAGAGGGTGATGATCACTAGTCAGAATCATGGTTTTGCGGTTGATGCTGCTTCTTTGCCTACGAATGCGCGCGTAACTCATACATCGCTATTCGATGGGACGCTTCAAGGTTTTGAGCTAACTGATAAGCCTGCTTTCTGTTTCCAGGGGCATCCTGAAGCCAGTCCCGGCCCTCATGATGTGGATGGATTGTTCGATAAATTTGTTGAAATGATGGAGAAAAATCGTTAGGCGCTGTGTGTTAGTAATCAGTAAGGCTGCGAGTGATTGCGCCAACAAGAAGCTATCCTCTAGCGAGTAATGGATATGAAAAATGCCAAAACGAATTGACCTAAAAAGTATCTTGATCATCGGCGCGGGCCCTATTGTCATCGGGCAAGCCTGTGAGTTCGATTATTCGGGCGCACAAGCCTGCAAAGCATTGCGTGAAGAGGGCTACCGCGTCATCTTGGTAAACTCCAACCCAGCCACGATCATGACGGATCCCAATATGGCTGATGCGACCTACATCGAGCCTATCACTTGGCAAATGGTCGAAAAGATCATTGCTAAAGAGCGCCCAGATGCCATCCTACCTACCATGGGTGGTCAAACTGCATTGAATTGTGCGTTGGATCTGGCCAAACACGGTGTGCTCGAAAAATATGATGTAGAGATGATAGGTGCTTCGCGAGATGCCATCGATATGGCTGAGGATCGTGAAAAATTCAAACAAGCGATGACGCGTATTGGTCTTGCCTCAGCGCGTTCATCGATTGCGCATAGTATGGAAGAGGCATTGCAAGTTCAGTTGGCCATGGGGTTCCCAACCATCATACGTCCATCATTCACTATGGGTGGCAGTGGTGGCGGTATCGCGTATAACCGTGAAGAGTTCATGGAGATATGCGAGCGCGGTCTGGAAGCATCACCTACTAAAGAGTTATTGATTGAAGAGTCGCTGCTGGGCTGGAAAGAGTACGAGATGGAAGTCGTGCGTGATCGCAACGACAACTGCATCATCATCTGCTCTATCGAGAATCTGGACCCTATGGGCGTACATACCGGTGACTCTATAACAGTTGCACCCGCACAGACATTGACTGATAAGGAATATCAGATTCTGCGTGACGCATCTTTGGCTGTATTGCGCGAGATCGGTGTTGAGACTGGTGGTTCTAACGTCCAGTTCTCTATCAATCCTGATGACGGTCGTATGGTCGTTATTGAGATGAACCCGCGCGTATCGCGCTCATCAGCACTGGCATCTAAAGCAACGGGTTTCCCAATCGCAAAGGTCGCCGCTAAGTTGGCTGTCGGTTACACGCTAGATGAATTGAAGAACGATATCACTGGTGGCGCTACCCCTGCATCGTTCGAACCTACTATTGATTACGTGGTTACCAAGATTCCACGCTTCGCATTTGAGAAATTCCCTCAAGCCAATGATCGCTTAACCACCCAGATGAAGTCTGTGGGGGAGGTAATGGCTATAGGACGCACCTTCCAAGAGTCTTTCCAAAAAGCTTTGCGCGGACTGGAAGTCGGCGTGAATGGTCTGGATGTGAAATACACAGATCGGGAGGCGATCTGCGCTGAAATGGGAAATCCTGGACCGGATCGTATCTGGGCTGTGGGTGATGCTTTCCGCCTCGGTATGAGTGTCGAAGAGGTGTTCAATGTCAGTAAGATTGACCGTTGGTTCCTAGTGCAGATTGAAGACCTGATCAAGCAAGAGCAGGCTTTGTTGGGTCGTACTTTGGCTAGTATCACGGCTGAAGAATTACGTGTGTTGAAACGTAGCGGTTTCGCTGATGCGAGACTTGCTGCTTTGCTGGAAACAGATGATGCAGCGGTACGTGCTTACCGCCATGCCCTTAAAGTTCGTCCGGTGTATAAGCGTGTCGACACTTGTGCAGCTGAATTCTCAACTGATACCGCATACATGTACTCAACCTATGAGGAGGAGTGTGAGTCGCAGCCGACCAATAACAAAAAGATCATGGTGTTGGGCGGTGGCCCTAATCGTATCGGACAGGGTATCGAGTTCGATTATTGTTGCGTTCATGCTGCGCTTGCAATGCGTGAAGATGGTTACGAAACCATTATGGTCAATTGTAATCCAGAGACTGTATCGACTGACTACGATACTTCAGATCGATTGTATTTCGAGCCCTTGACGCTGGAAGATGTGTTGGAAGTTATTGCGGTTGAAAAACCTATTGGTGTCATCGTGCAGTACGGTGGCCAGACGCCTTTAAAGCTAGCTCATGGCTTGGCGAAAAATGGTGTGCCCATCATAGGCACAACGCCCGACATGATAGATATGGCTGAGGATAGAGCGCGCTTCCAAGCAATGTTGCGTGATCTGGGTCTCAAGCAACCTCCTAATCGAACTGCTCGCACCGTTAAGGGCGCCCTCGAGGTTGTTGATGAAATAGGATACCCATTGGTTATGCGTCCCTCAAATGTTTTGGGAGGGCGTGCAATGGAGATTATTCATGAGCAGGCTGATCTCAAGCGGTATATGAGCAATGCCGAGCAAATGGCAAAGACATATCCAGAGTACATGCCCATCTTGTTGGATCGCTTCTTGAACGATGCTATCGAGGTGGATGTGGATGCGGTATCCGATGGTAAGCAAGTTATCATAGGTGGCATCATGGAGCACATCGAAGAAGCTGGTGTCCATTCGGGTGACTCTGCATGCTCCTTGCCGCCATTTTCCTTGTCTCAAGATATGCAAAATGAGTTGCGCCGACAGACCGTCGCGATGGCGAAATCATTGAATGTGGTAGGTCTGATGAATGTGCAGTTTGCGATCCAAGGCGAAACTGTTTATGTGTTGGAAGTGAATCCGCGTGCATCGCGTACAGTCCCTTTCGTTTCAAAGGCAACGGGCATGTCATTGGCTAAAATTGCAGCACGTTGTATGGCAGGCCAATCTCTGGCTGAGCAGGGCGTAACTAAGGAAGTTATTCCGCCGTTCTACTCTGTCAAAGAAGCAGTATTTCCCTTCATTAAGTTCCCAGGTGTTGATGTGATCTTGGGTCCAGAAATGAAATCTACTGGTGAGGTGATGGGGGTGGGCGATACTTTCGCTGAAGCCTTTGTAAAATCGCAGCTTGCGGCGAGTGTCAAGATGCCCAAGAGCGGTAAGGTGTTTGTCAGCGTGCGGGATGCCGACAAAGTTGGTGCGGTAGAAGTGGCACGCTCCTTGTCGCAACTAGGTTTCACTATCATTGCCACACGTGGAACAGCTACCGCTATCGCAGAGGCTAATGTCGCAGTGCAGATTGTGAACAAAGTTGGCGAAGGTCGCCCGCACATCGTAGATATGATCAAGAACAATGAAGTTCATTTGATCGTCAACACGGTAGAGAGCAAGCCATCGGTGATGCGTGACTCGTACTCGATTCGTCATGCGGCATTGCAGGGCCGAGTCACCTATTACACTACTCTGGCGGGTGCACGTGCCGCCTGTGTGGGTATGCAACATCTTGCTGATCTTCAAGTCTATGATTTGCAGAGTCAGCATCAACGCTTGAAGTAAATTTTATAAGTGGTATGAATAATGAGTAAAGTCCCATTAACACAGATAGGCGCAGAAAAAATGCGTCAAGAGCTACATAACCTCAAGACGGTACAACGTCCTTCAGTGATTAACGCAATCTCTGAAGCGCGCGCTCAAGGTGATCTATCCGAGAATGCCGAATACGATGCAGCTAAAGAGCGTCAAGCTTTTGTTGAAGGTCGTATCCAAGAGTTGGAAAGTAAATTGGGTAGTGCTCAAATTATAGATCCGAGAACTATCAACGCAGATGGACGTTGCGTTTTTGCATCGACCGTTATTCTTGAAGATGTGAATAATGGTGATGTGGTGACTTATCAGATCGTGGGCGAAGATGAGGCGAACATACGTGAACGCAAGGTTTCAATCAGTTCACCGATCGCGCGAGCCTTGATCGGTAAATACCAAGGCGATATCGCTGAGGTGCAGGCGCCTGGTGGTGTGCGTGAGTACGAAGTGGTTCAGGTGCAGTATATCTAGAACTTTGGTTCGCTGACGTTAGTTGGTTTTCTATCACTAGCGTCCGGCGAGCGGCACTTAGAATTAGCTTTTACTTCCGAGCTGTTTTTTAGTGAGGGGCTTTTTTCCTTTGTGGCGTGGCATTTTCTTGATGGGAATGAGATTGGCCTCTGGGTTGGGTTTGTAGACTACTAACATCTTGCCAATATGTTGCACAGGGGCTGCATCAAGTTGCGTGCATATCGCATCATAAATAGTGACACGAGCTTCACGATCATCACCCATGACACGTATTTTGATCAGTTCATGGTGTAATAAGTTTACGGCGATTTCTTTCAATACTGACTCTGTCAGTCCTGCATTACCGATCATCACAGTTGGATTTAGGGCGTGCGCGCGACTTTTCAAGGCTAGGCGTTCAGATACGGTGAGCGTGAGCATAATGACTTTCAAAAATTAAGGAACGGATTCTAAACGATGAAGCCTTCTAAAACCAGCAAACAATGGATGCGCGAGCATGTCAATGATCCTTATGTGCAGATGGCGCAAAAAGATGGCTATCGCTCTCGTGCCGCTTATAAATTATTGGAGATCAACGAAAAAGACCACTTATTCAAACCTGGCATGGTAGTCGTGGACCTAGGCGCGACGCCGGGCGGTTGGTCGCAGATCGCGGCACGCGAGGTTGGTCGTAATGGCAAAGTCATCGGGCTGGATCTTCTCCCCTTGGATCCTATTCCTGGTGTGGACTTCATCCTAGGCGACTTTAGGGAGGATGCTGTGTTGACTCAGTTGCAGGAATTGTTGGCAGGCAGGCCAGTAGGGCTTGTAATTTCAGATATGGCCCCCAATATGAGTGGTGTGCTAAATGCTGATTTGGCTCGCGCCCTTTATCTTGCTGAACTTGCGATGGAATTTGCCATCCAACATTTGGAAGAAGGAGGTTACTTCTTGGTCAAAGTATTCCAGGGTGCAGGTTTTGAGGAGTATTTAAAGTTGATGCGCAGCAGTTTTAGCAAGGTTGTAACTAGAAAGCCCAAGGCTTCGCGTGATCGTAGTAGTGAGTTATACCTGCTTGGTAAAGTTTAGTCGTTCTCTTGAGTAATCAAGTAAACCATAGTCTAATGCTAGTCCCTTGTTGTATAGCCAAGGCTGATTGAGGAAGAATCGTGAATAATTTTAAGAGTGTCGCAATTTGGTTGGTCGTAGCTTTGGTGCTGATGACCGTATTTAATCAGTTTAACAGCCACCAGCAGCAATCTGCTCAGGCGCAGCTCGACTATTCACAATTTTTGGATGAAGTGAAGTTGGGTCATATCTCCAAAGTGACCATAGAAGGGCGCACGTTGAAGGCGACGACCGTAGATGGAAAGCGCATCACCAGTTATGCGCCTAGCGATCTCTGGATGGTCTCGGACCTGCTGAAGAATGGCGTGAAAATCGAAGCCAAGCCCGAAGAGGAGCAATCCTTCCTGATGAGTATTTTTGTTTCTTGGTTCCCTATGCTCCTACTGATAGGTGTGTGGGTGTTTTTTATGCGTCAGATGCAGGGCGGTGGAAAAGGCGGTGCATTCTCGTTCGGCAAAAGTAAGGCCAAACTGATGGATGAAACTAAAGAACGTGTAACTTTTGCTGACGTCGCCGGTTGCGATGAAGCCAAAGAAGAAGTTTCAGAGCTGGTTGACTTCCTGAGAGATCCTTCCAAGTTCCAAGCCCTTGGTGGCCGCATCCCTCGTGGCGTTTTATTGGTAGGCAATCCGGGTACAGGTAAGACATTGTTAGCCAAAGCGATCGCTGGTGAAGCAAAGGTGCCATTCTTCTCAATCTCCGGTTCTGATTTTGTAGAGATGTTCGTGGGTGTGGGCGCGTCACGTGTACGTGATATGTTCGAGCAAGCCAAGAAGCAAGCTCCTTGCATCATCTTTATTGATGAGATTGATGCAGTGGGTCGTCATCGCGGTGCAGGCATGGGCGGCGGTAACGATGAGCGTGAACAGACACTGAACCAACTGTTGGTGGAGATGGATGGTTTCGAAGGCGCCTCTGGTGTGATCGTTATCGCGGCTACCAACCGTCCCGATGTATTAGATGCAGCGCTGCTACGCCCAGGTCGTTTCGATCGCCAAGTGGTAGTCAGCTTGCCGGATATCCGTGGTCGTGAGCAGATATTGCTGGTGCATATGCGCAAGATCCCTATGGGCAACGATGTGAAAGCTGAAATATTGGCTAGGGGGACGCCGGGCTTCTCGGGTGCTGATCTCGCTAATTTGGTCAACGAAGCGGCATTGTTCGCTGCTCGCAGTAATAAGCGTTTCGTCGAAATGGATGACTTCGAACGTGCCAAAGATAAAATCATGATGGGCACCGAGCGTCGTTCCATGGTTATGCCTGAGGAAGAGCGTCGCAATACTGCATATCATGAATCTGGTCATGCCGTGGTTGCTAAGCTGTTGCCTAAGACTGATCCAGTACATAAAGTGACTATCATTCCACGTGGTCGCGCTTTGGGACTGACTATGCAGCTGCCTTCAGAAGATCGCTATAGTATGGACAAGAATCGCATACTTGATACCATCGCAGTCCTGTTCGGTGGACGTATCGCCGAAGAGTTGTTCATGAACCAGATGACTACGGGGGCTTCTAATGACTTCGAACGCGCTACATCGATGGCACGCCGTATGGTCACTCAATGGGGGATGTCTGATAGTTTAGGAACTATGGTCTATGCCGAAGAAGAGGGTGATGCTTATTCTGGTCGTCTAATCAACTCACGCAATATTTCAGAAGCGACGCTGCAACAAGTGGATGCCGAGATACGCGCTATCATCGATCAGCAGTACAACTTGGCTCGCAATCTTATCGAGACTAATCGGGACAAGATCGAAGCCATGACAGCAGCTTTGCTGGAGTGGGAAACCATAGACGCCGATCAGATTAATGACATCATGGCAGGTGAGCCTCCACGCCCACCTAAGCCTAGTCAGTCAACAGTTGTTCCGCCTAAGGATGTACCTCCGACGGCGCCTGTAGCAACTACAACGACTCAAGAAACATAAATATGGAAGCGTGCAGGTTGAAGAGGAAAGGCTCACAGCCAGCCCCTTCAACCTTTTACTTCTAATTCCCCATGCTTTATTGCGGCTCATACCAGCTCAGTTTGTCCAAGCCTTTGGTGATGGGCATTGTCAATGTCACGCCAGACTCCTTCTCTGATGGTGGCTTGCACGCCTCACTTGATGCGGCAATCGCACATGCGCAGCAACTCGTATGGGAAGGTGCGGACCTTATAGATGTAGGCGGGGAATCGACGCGTCCGGGCGCGCAAGCGATATCTTTGCAGCAAGAATTAGATCGAGTCATACCAGTCATCGAAGGATTGCGCAGTATCGGCGTTCCGATCTCTATCGATACTTTCAAACCAGAAGTCATGCGTGCAGCGATTTCAGCCGGATGTAGCATGGTCAATGACGTGAATGCGTTACAAGATGAAGCAGCGATGGGTGTTATTGCTGATAGTGATGTCGCAATATGTTTGATGCATAAGCAAGGTGATCCACTCACGATGCAAGCCAAGCCAAGGTACATCAATGTGATGTCAGAAGTGACGGCATTCCTAGAGGCACGTATTGTTGCCGCCGAAGCAGCCGGCATAGCCTATGAGCGCATGTTGGTAGATCCCGGATTTGGCTTTGGCAAGAGTGTCACTCACAATTTTTCCATGTTGGCCAATCTGTCATCCTTTGCGGAATTAGGCGTACCGGTCTTGGCCGGGATATCGCGCAAATCCATGCTGGGGGCGGTCACTGGACGCGAAGTCGATCAGCGTTTGTCAGCGAGTGTGGCGGCTGCATTGATCGCCGTGCAACGCGGAGCAGCAATCGTACGAGTGCATGACGTACAAGCAACTGTGGATGCTCTGAAAGTATGGAATGCGGTCAATGGCATAGAACAATAAGCGAAATTGGAACGGAGTTTGGTATGAGCAGGAAGTATTTCGGTACGGATGGTGTGCGCGGTCGTGTGGGTGTCTATCCCATTACGCCCCAGTTTGTGATGCACTTGGGTTACGCAGCTGGTAAGGTCTTGGCCAGTGCCGAACACTCAAGTGGTGAGCGTCCTGGTGTGCTGATAGGCAAGGACACGCGGATATCAGGCTATATGTTGGAATCTGCACTCGAGGCAGGACTCATCGCTGCCGGCATCGATGTCTATCTAGCAGGCCCTATCCCAACCCCAGCTGTGGCCTATCTAACACGCGCTTTGCGTTTGCATGCTGGTGTGGTGATCTCCGCCTCACATAATCCCTATGAAGACAATGGCATAAAATTTTTCTCAGCCAGCGGCACTAAGTTGCCAGATGAAACAGAGATGGCGATTGAAGCTGAGCTGGACCAAGCTATGCAAAGTAATGAGTCAGCGGGTTTGGGCAAAGCTAAACGCTTGGATGATGCCGTCGGTCGTTATATTGAGTTTTGCAAAAGCACTTTTCCTTCGGAGATGAATCTTCGCGGATTAAAAATTGTGGTCGATAGCGCACATGGTGCCGCTTATCACATTGCGCGCAATGTATTCCATGAATTGGGTGCTGATGTGATTGCAATTGGTGCGCAACCAGATGGTAAGAACATAAACGATGGGTATGGCGCTACTAAACCGCAGAATCTTCAAAAGGCCGTGGTCGAACATCAAGCTGACATCGGTATCGCGCTAGATGGGGATGCAGATCGCCTTATCATGGTGGATGCTGAAGGTAAGTTGTACGACGGTGACCAGTTGCTCTACATCATCGCTAAACATCGCCAACAGAACGGCAAGATGTACGGTGGCGTGGTGGGCACTTTGATGACCAATCTCGCTTTTGAACATGCGATGCAAAAGCTGGGAATACCTTTCAAACGTGCCAAAGTGGGTGACCGCTATGTCATGGAAGTATTGCAAAAAGAAGGTTGGCAGTTAGGTGGGGAAAATTCCGGTCATATCTTGTGTCTGGATAAGCACAGCACAGGAGATGGCATTGTCTCGGCACTACAAGTGCTCAACGCTTTGCGCAGTAGCAATCAGTCACTTGCACAAGCATCACAAGCACTGGTGATGTATCCGCAAGTACTCATCAATATCCGCGTCGAAAAAGCCGCTACATTGTTGACAAGCGAACAGATTAAAATGGCTGTGGCTGAAGCAGAGCGAGTCTTGAATGGACGCGGCAGGGTGTTGTTGCGTCCTTCTGGCACTGAGCCATTACTGCGGGTGATGGTTGAAGGTGAGGACGGTGTGTTGGTGCAGAAATCCGCACAAGATATCGCAGAAGTAGTTCGCAAAGTCGCAGCGATTTAATTCAACAAGGCTAGTGGTCGCCAGTGCGCGACCGCCCACGCCAATATCTCATTTACCGAGTATGTTCTCAATTCCACTGGGGGTTGCTGTCTCAAGAATATCAGGGCTTCGCATAAGGTAGATGAGGCATTGTTCTTGCTGATAGCGGTGGCTAGTGTTTGCTTACTGAGCTTCTCGCCTTGGCTATTGGTGACGACCGGTAGATGCATATAGCTAGGGATGGTTAATCCCAATAGTCTTTGCAGATGTATCTGACGGGGTGTGGAGAGTAATAGATCAGCACCACGCACGATGTGGTTGAGGTGTTGATATGCATCATCCACGACGACTGCCAACTGATAAGCGAAATATCCATCCGCTCGCTTAACGACGAAATCACCGACCTCGTGCTCTAAGTCCTGACTGATATCACCTTGGATTGCATCTGTAAAACTAATCGCATCTTGATGTGTGCGAACTCGCCAAGCCCTAGCATCACGGCCTGCCGGTATGCCGTCGCGGCATGTGCCGAGATAGACTAGCCCATCAATGCCAAGCAATGCTGAATCAGCGATCTCTTTGCGTGTGCAACTGCAGGGATACACCACGCGGTTTAACTGCAAAACATGCAAAGCCTCTTCATAGGCCGAGGTGCGCTGACTTTGATAGATTACCGACTCATCGCTATGCAAGCCATAGATATCCAGTGTGCGCAGGATGTCATCTGCAGCCACTACGGAGCATCGCGGGGTATCTAGGTCTTCCATGCGGACTAGCCAAACACCGATATTAGCCTTGGCATCCAAGTAGCTGCCTAAGGCGGTTACGAGCGATCCAAAGTGTAATGGGCCAGTTGGAGAGGGGGCAAAGCGCCCCCTATAAAGCTGATTAGGCGGGGATAGGTTCTTCTTCAAATGAAAGCTCAACCTTACCGTCCTTGATGTCAACTGTGACTTTACCGCCGTTCGCCAACTTGCCGAACAGCAGTTCATCTGCCAACGCAGAGCGTATGGTGTCTTGTATCAAGCGCGACATCGGACGTGCACCCATCTTGGGGTCAAAGCCATGTTTGCCTAGATAATCCTTGAGTGCATCCGTAAAGACCGCGTCGACCTTTTTGTCATGTAATTGTTCTTCTAGTTGCATTAGGAATTTGTCGACCACTCTCAGAATGACTTCGTGATCCAACGGTGCGAAGGAAATCACCGCATCTAGACGATTACGGAATTCGGGTGTGAAAGTGCGTTTGATGTCAGCCATCTCATCGCCGCTGGTGCTGTTTTGCGTGAAGCCCATATTACTTTTGTTCAAGGCTTCCGCGCCTGCGTTGGTGGTCATGATGATGACTACATTACGGAAGTCAGCCTTGCGACCATTATTGTCGGTGAGCGTGCCGTGATCCATAACTTGCAGCAAAATATTAAAAATATCAGGATGTGCCTTTTCGATTTCATCCAACAACAAAACAGAGTGTGGTTGTTTGCTGATCGCTTCCGTTAGCAGGCCACCTTGGTCAAATCCCACATAGCCGGGTGGCGCACCAATTAAGCGCGACACGGCATGACGCTCCATGTATTCGGACATATCAAAGCGATGCAGCGGCATACCCATGCTATATGCCAATTGACGTGCAACCTCAGTCTTGCCGACACCCGTAGGGCCTGAGAATAAGAAACTACCAATAGGTTTTTGCGGGTTGCCCAACCCACTACGAGACATTTTGATTGCCGTCGCCAAGGCATCTATCGCCTTGTTCTGGCCGAACACCACAGCCTTCAAATCGCGATCCAGAGTTTTGAGTGTATTGCGATCATCACTGGAGACAGTTCGAGGTGGGATGCGTGCAATCTTGGAGATAATCTCCTCAATCTCGTGCTTGCCTATCAGCTTCTTCTGCTTGGATTTAGGTAATATACGTTGCGCAGCACCTGCTTCATCCAGTACGTCTATCGCCTTGTCAGGTAGATGTCTGTCGGTGATGTAGCGTGCGGAGAGTTCGGCCGCACTGGTGATTGCAGCGGCACTAAATTTCACACTGTGATGTTCTTCGAAACGCGACTTGAGTCCTTTCAGAATAGCAATGGTCTGTTCCACACTAGGCTCAGGTACATCTACCTTTTGGAAGCGACGTGACAGTGCATGATCCTTTTCGAAGATGCCTCTGTATTCTTGGTAAGTAGTTGCACCTATGCATTTCAGCGTGCCGTTGGATAAGGCAGGCTTGAGTAGATTGGATGCATCCATTGTCCCACCTGAAGCAGCACCGGCGCCTATCATAGTATGTATCTCATCTATGAATAGGATTGCGCCCGGCATGTCATTGAGTTCTTTCAGCACGGCTTTCAGGCGCTGTTCGAAATCGCCTCGATACTTGGTGCCGGCCAGCAATGAACCCATATCTAGGGAGTACACGCGTGCATCTTTTAAGATGTCAGGTACTTCGTCCTCTACGATACGACGTGCTAAACCTTCAGCAATCGCAGTTTTACCTACGCCAGCCTCACCTACCAGCAAAGGATTGTTTTTGCGACGGCGGCATAATGTTTGGATGACACGCTCAAGTTCCACATCACGGCCTATCAGCGGATCTATCTTGCCTGCTAGGGCATGTGCATTCAGGTCCAGTGTGTAATTCTTTAGCGCACTATCATCCGAACTTGGGACTGGGGTCTCGGTAGGGGTAGTTGTTGCAGCTTGCTCGTCTGCGTTGCTGCCATTTACCAAAAGATTAATGACATTCAAACGATTGACGCCACGCTCAGTCAGGAAGTGCACGGCATGAGAATCTTTCTCGCCAAATATCGCAGCAAGGATATTTGCACCAGACACCTCTTTTTTGTTTGCTGATTGTACGTGCAGTATGGCGCGCTGTATCACGCGCTGAAAGCCTACTGTGGGTTGTGTATCGGCTTCGCCGTTGCCAGGAACGACTGGCGTATGACTGTAGATGAACTCATTGACTACGGTGCGTAGTTCCTCGATGTCCACTTTGCAGGCACGTAAAATATGTGCAGCAGATGCGTTATCAAGCATCGCTAACAGCAAATGTTCGACCGTGATGAACTCATGGCGCTTTTGTCTGGCAGAGACAAAAGCCATGTGCAAACTGACTTCTAATTCTTGGGCGATCATTTCAATTTTCCTCCATGCCGCATCGTAGCGGATGCTCATGCTGTTTAGCAAACTCCGTGACTTGAGTAATCTTTGTATCGGCTACATCTCTAGTATAGACCCCGCATGTCGCAGAGCCTTCGTTATGTACTTTGAACATCACTTCCTGCGCTCGTTCAAGATTCATCGCAAAGAATTTTTGTAGCACCTCAATGACGAATTCCATAGTAGTGTAATCGTCATTGAATAAAATCACTTTATACATTTTTGGCGGCTTAGATTTTGCCCGCTCTGGTGCTAAAACGTTACTACTTTGGTGTTTGGTTGTCATGAGATTCTCTAATCAGCCTAGTTATTATGCAGTTATGGGGGTGGTGGAGATTTTTTCAAGGGGCGAGTAAATTTGAATTTACTGCTTGACGAGTTGCGTCTAACCAAGGTAAAAAGTAGCCTGGTGTTTGAATCAAAGTATCTGCAGTACTGGTCTTGCCGTGTGCGATCTTAGACTCAAACAGTTTCGCGGGGGTTTTCTCCGTTTTTATAGTAAGGAAGTAATCACATGGCAACTGGTACAGTTAAATGGTTCAACGATGCAAAAGGCTTCGGTTTCATCACTCCTGATGATGGTAGCGAAGATTTGTTTGCTCACTTTTCTGCGATCAACATGAGCGGGTTCAAATCACTCAAAGAAGGTCAGAAAGTGACCTTTGAAGTTGTACAAGGCCCTAAGGGTAAGCAAGCTTCTAACATCCAAGCTCCTTAATAGGACTACTGTTAGCTTAGAGCCCGCCGCGTATGTGGTGGGCTTTTTTATCGCCCATACTTTTGCTTTTGACCCGTCCTAAACTAGGTTGACAGTAAAACTGTTGTTTTTAACCTTATTCAGGTAAGTAGCTAAAGACGCCTGGTGGACTGCATCAGGCGTTTTGTATTTTAGCGCCAGATGCGGGCGTTCATGGTTGTAGATGTGGATAGACTCCTTAATCATCTTTGTCGCTTCTGCCAAGTTCTTCGGTGTCTGTAGCAGAAACTCATTCTTCAGAATTCCATTTATCCTTTCAGCCAATGCGTTCTGATAACAGTCATATCCATCAGTCATTGAGCACGTGATCTGATGTTTCTCATGGATCTGTTGGTAGAAGTTGGCGCAATACTGTATCCCTCTATCAGAGTGATGGATCAACCGAGCATCAGTCTTGCGGTCTTTGATCGCCATCTTCAGTGCCATACTTACTGCTTCTGTTTGTAGGCTGTCATGCACGTGATATCCCAAGATGCGCCTCGAGTAAGCATCCGTGATCAGGCTTAGGTAGACGAACTTCTCATGGGTCGGAACGTAGGTGATATCTGCTACCCAAACTTCCTCCGGTCTACTTACAATGACTTTGTTCGGCCCATCCTTAAGTAGGTTGGGATGCTTGTGGAAGCGGTGATGGCTATTCGTCGTCTTGTGATAAGCGCGCCTTGTCGGGACGAGTAGACGTGCTTCCCTTAATACGTCAAACAGGCCGTCTCGACCTAGCTTGATGCCACAATCCGCAAATGACCCGCGCAAGAGGTAATGCAGCTTGCGGGTGCCTATCCTTGGCTGCTGCAACCGCCTTTGTTGTACCAGTCCAACCACCATATCTGCTTGCTCAAGTTGTTGTTGCGCACTGCTTAGTTGCTTGTAATACGCTTGTCTGCTAATGCCGTAATGGCGGCAGGCTGCCGAGATGCTCAAGCTTTCAACTTTACCTTGCTCGATGACCCGCCTAAAGGCTTTTTTGGGATACGAATCCCATACTCGTCCCTGATTACATCAAGCATGGCTTCGAACAGACGTGCTTTCTGATGGGCGTCCTTGAGTTGAACTTCTAGTTCCTTGATTCGTTGATCTGGCGTCTGGGGTAACGTTGAATCATTCATTTGGCTATCCTTGTGCAGGATGGGGGAGTGATGATGCCAGTCTAACCGACCATGCTTGCGCAACCAAATCAATACGGTCGATTGACCCTGTATGCCATAGCGATGTTGAGCCTGTTTGTAGGTCATCTCGCCTTTTTCTACTTGATCAACCACGCTTAATTTAAAGGCTAGCGTGTAGTCGCGTTGACTCCTTCTTTCCCTTGCTTCCATTTGACACTCCTTTCGTCATTACAAAAAGTGTCAACTTATTTTAGGACGGGTCATTTGAAAATCATCAAGCGTAGATAAATAAAGCCCCGATGATATCCAGCGGGGCTTTTCATTTTTAGCTGATAGATTAGTTGATTTTTGCTAGCGCAGCATTGAATGTCGAGCTAGGGCGCATCGCTTGGGATGTTTTGGCAAAGTCTGGGTGATAATAACCCCCCATATCCACAGGCTTTCCTTGAGCTGCGATTAGTTCAGCATTGATTTGCGCTTCGCTATCCGTAAGTGTTTGAGCCAAGGCAATGAAGCGTGCTTGTATGGTCTTGTCTTTGGTTTGTGCAGCAAGTGCTTGTGCCCAATACAAAGCTAGGTAGAAATGACTCCCACGGTTGTCAATTTCACCTACCTTACGTGCCGGAGAGCGATTTTTCTCCAAAATCCTGCCGTTAGCGATGTCCAGCGTTTCAGCCAGAACCTGCGCTTGTGGATTATTAAACTTCTCACCTAAGTGCTCCAGTGAAGCACCTAAAGCCAAGAACTCTCCTAATGAATCCCAACGCAGGTAGCCCTCCTGTTGGAACTGTTGCACGTGTTTAGGTGCAGAGCCACCCGCGCCGGTTTCGAACAGACCGCCACCATTCATCAACGGTACGATGGATAACATCTTGGCGCTAGTACCTAACTCCAAGATAGGGAACAGGTCGGTTAAGTAGTCGCGCAACACGTTACCCGTTACGGAAATGGTGTCTAACCCTGCGCGTATGCGTTCCAAGGACACCTTTATCGCAGCCTCGGGAGACATGATGCTGATGTTCATGCCCTTGGTGTCGTAATCTTTAAGATAGTGCTCAACTTTGGCGATCAGTTGGGCATCATGTGCGCGCTCTTTATCGAGCCAGAAGATCGCAGGGGTGCCAGTGAGGCGTACACGTGAAACGGCAAGTTTGACCCAATCTTGTATCGGAGCATCTTTTGCCTGACACATGCGGAAGATGTCACCTTGTTCGACCTGCTGTTCCAGCAAGGTGTGGCCGTTTGCATCCAGCACGCGTATCGTGCCCTTAGCGCTAGATTGGAATGTCTTGTCGTGTGAACCGTACTCCTCGGCTTGTTGTGCCATCAATCCCACATTGGGTACTGAACCCATGGTCTTGGGATCGAATGCGCCGTGCTTCTTACAATCGTCTATGGTGACTTGGTAGATGCGTGCATAGCAACGATCAGGGATCAGCGCTTTTGTGTCATGCAACTTGCCATCAGTCCCCCACATCTTGCCTGAGTCGCGAATCATCGCAGGCATAGAAGCATCGACGATGATGTCACTCGGTACATGCAGATTGGTGATGCCTTTGTCGGAATTCACCATCGCCAGCTCGGGGCGCTTTTGATAAGTCGCTTGTATATCCGCTTCGATCTCTAAGCGTTGAGATTCGGGTAGTTTCGCGATTTTGGCATAGAGGTCACCCAAGCCATTGTTGACGTTGACGCCTAGTTCTGCAATCACAGCTGCATGCTTTTCAAACACATCCTTGTAATACACCGTCACTGCATAACCGAACATAATAGGGTCAGACACTTTCATCATGGTCGCTTTGAGGTGCAAGGATAGCAGTACGCCTTGCTGCTTAGCAGCTTGCATCTGATCTTCTAAGAAATTGCGCAAAGCATTGCGGCTCATCACGCATGCATCTATGACTTCGCCTGCTTGCAAAGTGATCTTTTCTTTAAGCACGGAGGTCTTACCGTCTGCGGCAACAAACTCAATACGTGCAGTCGTCGCAGTCGCGACAGTGGTAGATCTCTCACTGCCATAGAAATCCTGTGCATTCATGTGGGCGACGTGGGTCTTGGAATCGCTGCTCCAAGCGCCCATCTTGTGAGGATTGTTGCGAGCATATTGTTTGACAGCAAGAGCCGCACGGCGATCAGAATTGCCTTCGCGTAATACTGGGTTCACGGCGCTACCTAGTACCTTGGCATAGCGCGACTTGATTGCCTTATCTGTATCATTTTGCGGGTCGTCCGGATAGTCGGGGATGTCATATCCTTGCGATTGCAATTCTTTGATTGCCGCTTTCAGTTGCGGGGGTGTGGCGCTGATGTTGGGGAGTTTGATGATGTTGGCTTCAGGCAGTAGTGTCAATCCGCCCAACTCGGTCAATTCATCGGCAATCTTTTGTTGCGCACTGAGCTTGTCTGGAAAATTCGCCAAAATACGACCTGCCAGAGAGATGTCGCGTGTTTCAACACTGACACCAGCTGCTTTGGTAAAGGCTTGGATGATGGGCAGCAAAGAATAAGTGGCTAATGCTGGCGCTTCATCAACCATGGTGTATATGATCTTATGACTTTTCATGTGCTTTCTCTCTAAGTGTGTACGCGGTCAGGGGCAGTCGCGGTAATATCACCGCTCAATCTCGAATTTGGAATCGTATGGGAAGTCTATTGCTGTTCAATAAACCGTTTGGCGTTATCTGCCAATTCAGTCGTGATGGCTTACATCCAACGCTCGCTGATTATATCGCGCTTCCCGAGTTTTATCCTGCCGGGCGGCTCGATACAGACAGCGAAGGTCTGTTGGTGTTGACCGATGATGGAATGTTGCAACACAGTATCACTGACCCTAAGCATAAATTGGCCAAGACCTACTGGGTGCAAGTGGAAGGGGTGCCTGGTCCGTCGGCGCTGGAAAAATTACGTAAAGGAGTGATGCTAAAGGACGGCATGACGTTGCCAGCAGAAGCGGAATTGATCTCTGAACCTGCGCAAATGTGGCCACGCGATCCGCCTATACGTGAACGTAAAGCGATACCTACCAGCTGGCTCGCGCTGACAATAAGAGAAGGCCGTAACCGGCAAGTGCGACGTATGACGGCAGCAGTCGGTTTTCCTACCCTACGTTTGGTACGCTATCGAATCGGTGAATGGTCTCTAGACGATTTAGAGTTGGGGCAGTGGCGTATGGATCAACTATAAGTGTTTATTTCGTTGACAAAAGTCAGTATGAAACATACTTTGTCCGCCATACTTTTGAGAAAGTGAGTCTAAGATGAAAACTTTACGTGTGATGCTGATGGTGTTCGCAGTGTTCTCTGCAAGCTATGCGCTGGAGATTTATGCGCGGACGGAAAAGCCGACCGTTATATTGAATAAACACCTTGCCAAATTATTGGGGACCTGGACCAGCGCTGCGGGGGATGTGACTTTCCATAGTAATGGAACGATAGTATACAAGGGACGTAAGAGTTACTGTGCCATCGCGCAAGGTACCATACAGATTAGTAAGAAAAAAGTTACACAGATACTGCCATACCGCTATTTAGATGGAAAGTTACTTATCACCGATAGTGGAGAGGAAACTACTTATACCCATGTATTCGAGCCATGAAACACGGTTCAATTATCGGTAATCGCTAACGCCATTTGTGCAGCCAATAAAAAACCCGCCTAAGCGGGTCTTTTATTGGCTGCTTTAACGACCTCGATGCACGTTTTTCTTGGGAGAGAATAGTGCCGGTTGCGGCATGGCTTGATGACGTGCTGCTTCGGAAAGGTGCTTGTTATCTACTGGTGTTTTAGCAGGCTGGTGGGGTTTGCTTGGTGACTGACCAGAGCGATTTAGTTGAGTATCGCGGGGTGGGCGAGGTTTGGCCTCAGGCTGGCCATTCCTACTGGCGGATTGGCCTGTGCGTGCTGTCGGTTTGCCAGTATTGCTGCCGCCACGACGTTGACCTTGCGGAGGGCGCGGTGCGCGGGGTGCTTCAGCAGGGATGTGTGTAGGTGCGACGAAACTCTCGATGCTCACACGTGGAATCTGCATCTTGATCAGACGTTCGATATTCTTCAGATGTAAGGCCTCTTCATTGTCTACCAGTGAGATTGCTGCGCCATTGCTACCCGCACGTCCAGTACGACCGATACGATGGACATAATCCTCAGGTACATTGGGTAATTCGAAATTGACCACGTGGGGCAGCATGTCGATGTCCAAACCACGTGCGGCGATGTCAGTTGCGACCAGCACGGGTAAGCTACCGTCCTTAAACTGCGCCAACGCCTTGGTGCGTGCAGATTGACTCTTATTTCCGTGGATTGCTGCTGCTGGTATGCCATCACCTACCAGCTTTTCAGCCAAACGGTTAGCGCCGTGTTTGGTGCGAGTGAACACCAACACCTGCTTCCAATCGTTGTGTTTGATCAAGTGGGATAGTAAATGACTCTTCAGCTTTTGCGGAATCATGTGCACACTTTGTGATACCAACTCTGATGTCGTGTTGCGACGTGCAACCTCGACGAAGCCTGGGTTATGTAGCAAGCCGTCTGCCAGTGTTTTAATCTCGTCTGAGAAGGTGGCCGAGAACAACAGGTTTTGGCGTTGCTTGGGCAATAGGGCTAGGATTTTGCGGATGTCACGGATGAAGCCCATGTCCAACATGCGATCTGCTTCATCTAATACGAATATCTCCACGCCGGATAAGTCCAGCGTCTTTTGACCTATATGGTCAAGCAAGCGTCCTGGTGTCGCGACCAATATATCGACTTGGCTGCGTAGCGCTTTGATTTGCGGGTTGACATTCACGCCGCCAAACATACACATCGATTTGAATGGCATATGTTTGCCGTAAGTCTGTACTGACTCTTCCACTTGGGCAGCGAGTTCACGTGTGGGAGTCAGGATCAGGCAGCGCGGTTTGCCGGGACGCGGATTTGCAGCTGGCTTTTCATTGAGGCGGTGCAAGATGGGCAGGGTAAAGCCTGCGGTCTTGCCAGTGCCTGTCTGTGCGCCTGCAAGCAGGTCCCCACCAGCTAGAACCAAAGGTATGGCTTGAGCCTGTACCGGGGTAGGGGTGGTGTAACCAGCTTCGCTGATGGCACGCAATAAAGGGGCTGCCAGATTTAAGCTGGCAAAAGTCATTTCTTGAGGAACTGGGGATACTGGTGACAAAGGCTACTCCTGCGACGGTCTGCTGCGGATGCGGCACCAATCGAGACAGACGAATAAGTTTAATAAGTTAGATTATAACGGGCCGCTACGCTGATTGGAGTGCGCAGGGTGGTGCATTATACCTGTATATGTGCAGCGCATCTTGGCAAGCTTAAAAGTAGTGTCGGGTCTGGGTGTCGGTACGGATGTGGACTAGGTAACAATTAAGGTGGGTCGCATATCATGAGGCGTTGCTGCAACGCTCCGCTATCTGCGCGTGCTCAGGTATAATGCGCCCCTTTGAATTTAACTAGCAGGGGGCGCTATGCCTATTTATGCATATGGCTGCACGAGTTGCGGCGCACAAAAGGATGTGATGCAAAAGATGAGTGATGCACCACTTACGGCTTGTCCTGAGTGCGGCAGGGAGACTTTTGCCAAGCAGGTCACTGCTGCGGGCTTTCAACTGAAGGGTAATGGATATTACGTGACCGATTTTAAGAACAGTAGCAGCTCCAAGCCGGCATGCCCACCTTGCGCCTCATCGGGTTCTTGCCCGGTCGCAGGCTAAGCGCCCCGCATGAAAAAGTATTTCATTACAGGTCTGTTGGTTTGGGTGCCGCTGGGCATCACGGTCTGGGTGTTGAACCTGACCATCTCAACGATGGATCAGACGCTGTTGCTGTTGCCGCATAGTTGGCAGCCAGACAATATGTTGCCTTTCCATATACCCGGCCTAGGTGTCATTCTGACGCTGGCGGTGGTCGGTATCACTGGCCTGTTGATGCGCAATGTGTTGGGCCAGATCATATTGCGCTATTGGGAGGGTGTGTTGTTGCGTATCCCCTTCGTTAATACCATCTACAGGGGGGTTAAGCAAGTCAGCGACACGCTGCTCTCGGGTAATGGAAACTCCTTTCGCAAGGTGTTGCTGGTCCGCTATCCGCACCCCGAAGCTTGGTCGCTAGCGTTTCAGACCAGCGTGCCTGGCGAGGTGGTGACGAAATTCGATGAGCAATATGTTGCGGTATTTATTCCCACCACACCTAGCCCAGTGAACGGTTTTTATTTCTTCGTGCGTAAGGCAGATACCATAGAGTTGGATATGACGGTGGACGTAGCTTTGCGCTCTATCGTGTCTATGGGTGTTGCGGCAGGTGCCGACACAGCCATGCACAAAGCATTCATTTCAAATACTTAATAATTTTTCTTTCATCATCAAGACATGCGTACACATTACTGCGGTTTACTTAATACCGATCAATTAGACCAGACCGTGAGCATTTGCGGTTGGGCACATCGTCGCCGTGACCACGGCGGGGTGATCTTCATCGACCTACGCGACCGCGAAGGCTTGGCACAAGTGGTTTGCGATCCTGATCGCGCCGATATGTTCAAGATCGCCGAGTCTGTGCGTAGCGAATTCGTACTGCGCATCACAGGCAAAGTTCGCCGTCGTCCTGGTGGCACCACGAATGCAAATATCACCAGTGGTGAGATAGAGATTCTCTGTCATGAGATCGAAGTGTTGAATACCGCAGTGACGCCACCCTTCCAGCTGGATGATGAAAATATCTCCGAAAACGTGCGTCTGACCCATCGCGTGATTGATTTGCGCCGTCCGCAAATGCAAAAGAATATGATGTTGCGCTACAAGGTATCCATGGCATTCCGCCGCTTCTTGGATAGCCGTGGTTTTATCGATATCGAGACGCCGATGTTGACCAAATCCACCCCCGAAGGTGCGCGTGACTATCTGGTACCTTCACGTGTACATGCAGGTGAGTTCTTTGCTTTGCCGCAGTCCCCTCAGTTGTTCAAGCAGATGTTGATGGTGGCGGGTTTTGATCGTTACTACCAAATCACCAAGTGTTTCCGTGATGAAGACTTGCGTGCCGACCGCCAACCTGAATTCACCCAGGTTGATATCGAGACTTCCTTCTTGAACGAGACACAGATAACAGCGCTGACGGAAGAGTTAATCCGTACTGTCTTCAAAGAAGCCATGGAAGTCGATCTTCCCAACCCATTCCCACGTATGTCGTATGCGGAAGCGATGGCGCGTTTTGGTTCGGACAAGCCGGACTTGCGTGTGACGCTGGAATTGACCGAAGTCACCGACGCAGTTAAAGACGTAGCCTTCAAGGTGTTCGCAGGTGTGGCGAACTCAGTTAATGGTCGCGTTGCAGCCTTGCGCGTACCCGGCGGTGCAGCATTTACTCGCGGTGAGATCGATGAGTACACCAAGTTCGTTGGTATCTACGGTGCGAAGGGATTGGCTTACATCAAGGTCAACGACATCACGCAATTGAATGAAACCGGTTTGCAATCGCCTATTGTGAAGAACATACACGAAGCTGCGTTGAAAACTATCATCGAACGTACTGGCGCTCAGAACGGCGACATCATTTTCTTCGGGGCGGATAAAGAAAAGATCGTCAATGATGCCATCGGTGCGTTGCGTAGCAAGATCGGTCACGAGAAAAAACATGTGACGGGCGATAAGTGGAAACCATTGTGGGTGGTGGATTTCCCAATGTTCGAATACGACGAAGAAGGCAAGCGTTGGAATGCCTGTCACCATCCCTTCACCGCACCTAAAGATGAACACTTGGCATTGTTGGAGACGGATCCAGGCAAGTGCTTGGCGAAGGCTTACGACTTGGCTTTGAATGGCTGGGAATTGGGCGGAGGCTCGGTGCGTATCCACAAAGAAGAAGTACAATCGCAAGTGTTCCGCGCGTTGAACATCGACGCAGAAGAAGCGCAACTCAAATTCGGCTTCTTGCTCGACGCGTTGCAATACGGTGCGCCACCTCACGGTGGTCTGGCTTTCGGTCTGGATCGTATCGTCACTATGATGACCGGCGCGGAATCTATCCGTGACGTAATTGCCTTCCCCAAGACACAACGCGCGCAATGCTTGTTGACCCAAGCGCCAAGTGCTGTGGACGAAAAACAGTTGCGTGAACTGCATATCCGTTTGCGCCAATCTGTTGTGGCAGAAGCGCCTAAGGAATAAAAGTGTTACAGGCACTGCGACTGTTCTGGCTGGTATTGTTGTTTGTCGGTGGGCAGAGTGCGCAAGCATTCCAATGGCACAGCCATACGCAGCAGTCGCAAGCGAACATCGTGGGCAGCATCACGGTAGATGAGCTTCCGCAAGAAGCGCGTGCAACTTTGCAGGCGATCAAACGCGGTGGGCCATATGCTTATGACCGAGATGGCGTGGTGTTTGGTAACTTCGAACGCATCTTACCTAAGCAGTCGCGCGGCTATTATCACGAATACACCGTCAAGACACCCAAGGTTCGTAGTCGTGGTGCGCGTCGCATCATCAGTGGTCAGGCGAGCGAGTACTACTACACGAATGATCATTACCAAACTTTCAAACGCATACGGGAGTAGCGATGGATACATGGGCAGATCAACTCAAGAATAATGCTGACTCGGGTAGTTACAGGCTTGCATGTAGTGAGGCGGAGTTACGCAATTGCGCACGTGAAGCTGGCTTGGTTATATATGAGGCGCAGTTGCAGGGTGTGAAAGGCAAGCAGAATTTCCTTGCTGCCCTAGCGCTAGCCGCACATCTGCCTGCTGAGTTCGGCATGAACTGGGATGCATTGGCGGATGCACTCTGCGATCTGTCTTGGAGTGATAAACCGGATGCTTCCGCAGTCGGATATGTCTTGCTATTACGCAATGCTAAAGAGAGTTTGGGAATGTCTGCGAATGATAGAGAAATCGCTGAAGATATCTTTGCAGACACGGTACTGTATTGGCAGCAGCGCAACAAACCGTTCTGGATCTTTTACGCGTAGATGACCACATACAAGCAGCCTGTTTCAGTTTTAGTGGTGATCTATACCGCTGCATACGAAGTATTGTTGCTGGAGCGAGCCGATCATGGAGGCTATTGGCAATCGGTGACCGGTAGTTGCGAGGCTGGTGAAACTTATGCTGAAACGGCTGCACGCGAAGTGTTTGAAGAGACCGGCATCGCGGTGAAAAACTTCCAGTTGCGGGATTTGCATCAGCAGAATCAATACGAAATATACCCAGAATGGCGACATCGTTATGCGCCCAGCGTTACACAGAATACCGAACATGTATTTACCTTGTGCTTGCCCCATCAGATAGCAGTCAGTATTTCGCCCCGTGAACACTTGAATTACCGTTGGTTGCCGTACCAAGATGCGGCTGGGTTAGTCTTTTCACCTAGCAATCGCGAAGCGATATTGCAGATTGCGCAAATAAGTATATCGAGCCATGTGGAGGGCGACATGAGGAGTAGTAATGCCTGAATCGAAGATATATGCTCGGACCGAAACGGGTGATGCCGAATTGGTACGAGCGAATGGCAAGATAGCTGGAGATGAGAAACGTGTAATGTTGCTGGTAGATGGCGCTGCCAGTGTCGATGCCATCAGCAAGAAGATTCCCCCTAGCGTACGACCGCACATAGATGAGAAATTTGAATACCTATTGCGTGATCGTTTCATATCAGTTGTTGGTAATACCGCAGCGATTGTGCCTATCAAGCATCTGGGCCGCATACCCTCCGAAAAAGTCAAAGAGGCGATGATATCTATCCAGAAGTTTAATAAGGACATGCTTGTGCTGGTTGAGATCGAGATTGAACGGCGTCTGGAATTGGAGCAGGACTTGGCTGAGACACAAGCTAGAGTCAATCAAACCAGCGCCCACTTGAATTATGTGATGAGCAAGTACGAGACGCTCAAGGAACAGGTTTTGTTATACAAGCGGGGTATGGAAGTGCGTATCCTTGAACAGCAGGCGCAGCTGGCTATGTTGTCGGGCAAGACGCAAGCTAGTCAGGCGAAGAAGGAATATATGGAATATGCGCTTAAGGTGATGCATAACGACTTCCAATATATGCAAGACACCATAGAGCAGAAGAGTGAACCGCTCGACGAGACGGTGCAAGTGCAGGTCCGGGAGGAGCAGCTTGCGGACGAGATGTTCCAGACTCATCCACATTATCACCAGATACGCGGGCTAGATTTCTTTAAGAAATTCCGCAACTCAGACTTAGCACAGCTGTTGTCTTGGGCCGAGTGGAGAGAAGTGAAGGCAGGCGAAATTGTGGTCGAGGAAGGGCACACTGACATCACCTTCTATGTCATTGTGACTGGCAAGTTAGGCTTGATCAAAGGCAAGCGGGTGATACAGTTATTGCAGCCTGGGGAACCTTTTGGCGAACTCGCTTATCTATCGGGAGATGCACCCGCACGTAGCGCGACGATTGTCGCCCGTACCAATTGCGAGTTGTTGCAATTCAATCCTGCCTGTTTGGATGATGCTGATCTGATGATACGTGTCGAATTCGCAGAGGCTTTCGTGCGTGTGCAGGCTAAACGTCTACGCACCACCGTCACTATGGTGGGAAATCTTTTGATAGAAGGCGCAAATTGATGAATTCCAGATCGACTATCTCTATCGCATACGATCATCCGGATGCGACTCAAACCGGTTGCAGTACTGCTCACGCGTCGGCTAAGCGGCCACGTGAGCCTGAGCCCGAAGAGAAGGTGGCACTAATCACTAACATCAAACGTATGCTCAAGGAGCAAGATGCCGTATTGGTGTCTCACTACTACGTCCATCCTGATTTACAGGATCTGGCTGAAGCCACAGGGGGCATCGTGTCCGACTCATTGGACATGGCCAACTTCAGTCATCAACACCCCGCCAAGACCATCGTGGTGGCTGGCGTGAGATTTATGGGTGAAACGGCAAAGATATTGAATCCTGAGAAGCGAGTGTTGATGCCCGATTTGGCTGCGGAGTGCTCGCTGGATTTGGGTTGTCCTGCGGACGAATTCAACACGTTTTGTGATGCGCATCCCGATCGCACAGTGGTCGTATATGCCAACACGAGCGCTGCAGTCAAAGCGCGCGCCGATTGGATGGTGACCAGTTCCATTGCGCTGCCTATCGTTCAGCACCTAAAAGAGCGTGGTGAGAAGATATTGTGGGCGCCGGACCGACACCTCGGCGGTTATATTCAGGATAAGACTGGTGCAGATATGTTGCTGTGGCAAGGGTCGTGCATCGTGCATGACGAATATAAAGCGCAGGAACTGGTGGCGCTGAAGGCTGCACATCCACATGCCTTGGTGCTAGTACATCCAGAATCACCACGCGCGGTAGTGCAACTGGCGGATGTCGTAGGTTCGACCAGTCAACTCATCAAGGCGGCTCAGCAGTCTACTGCGCTGATTTTCATCGTGGCAACCGATAACGGCATACTGCACAAGATGCGCACGTTGTGTCCGGATAAACTATTTTTGGAAGCGCCAACAGCGGGTAAAGGGGCAACTTGCAAGTCATGCAGCCATTGTCCATGGATGGCAATGAACGGGTTGATCAATTTGGCCGAGGTGTTGGAAAAGGGTAACAACGAGATACATGTAGATGCTGCCGTCATACCGAGGGCAGTCAAACCAATACAACGCATGTTAGATTTTGCTCAGATGATTAAGTTACCTACGCGTGGCATAGGCAACGCCTGAAGTTATCGTTTAGAGCACACTTAGCAGGGCGATGACTTCGTCTTGATTGTTCTTGATTGCAACTGCAAGAGGTGTTTCACCCAACGCGTTCTTGCGACTGGGGTCGGCATCGTGGCTCAACAATAGTTTCACTACTTCAACAGCACCTGTTGCGGCGGCTTTATGCAAGGGTGTCTGACCGTCTTTTGCGGAGGCGTTGATATCTGCACGGTGCGCAATCAGATAAGCCGCAACAACCAAGTGATTGCGTGCAACTGCCTGATATAAGGGCGTCCAGCCGAAGTTGCTACGGGCATCCACATCGGCACCTGCTTCAACCAAAATCTTGCAGCACTCAGCGTGACCTGCGAAAGCTGCCCAATGTAGGGGGGTGTTGCCGCCATGCTCACTGGTATCGACCCTAGCTCCTTTTTGTATGAGTAACTTAGCCAGTTCGCTAAAATCGTGGTAGACCACGAACATGAGTATGGTCCATCCTTCTTCATTGCGCATATCTAGATGTACGCCGGATTCCAAAAACAAACGTAAGGCGGTCACATTCCCCGTGCTGGCTGCTTTGAAATAGCCTTCCTTGTTGCAGGGCACACCAGTCTCTTGGATGGCTAATGTGGTCTCATGGGAGATCTTTGGCCAGCCCACATCATAACGGCCTGAGCTGTTCGGACCGAAGTTGGTGAACATGCGCGCATCAGCGCTCCACACATCGGGCTTCTTCTCGACTTGGCGACTTTGGGAGGCGTGAATCAAACTGAGATGTACGATCTCGGCAGCGACATCAGAGGGGAAGCCCTCACGGTCAAATCGTTCATTGACCATTAGCTTGACGAAATATGGTTCGATCTCCGGCGAGTCCCAAAGTAGCATCAGAGTGGAGAATATCCGAGGATACTTGCGCTCCAGTGCATAGGGGTAGTGCTCTGTACTGCCTCCTAGGATGCTGAGTAATTTTTGATCCATGATCCTTGTTCTGTATATGACAGCTCTGATGCGTGTAGATTATAGGGTAATTCGAAAATAATAAAACAGTGTGACCGCCCTAATTTATTGGGTTTGCAGGCAAGGTGGTGATTCTAGGCACAAGATGTGTGTGTCGGAATTTGGCGCCAAGTATGTGTATAGGGCCTGTTGACAGACTGTATTGGGTAGAATGCTAAACATGTCAGACCTGCACATCGCAACTTATAATATCCACAAGGGCTTCTCGCAATTCAATCGGCGCGTGGTGGTGCATGAATTACGTGAGCGATTGCGTGAGTTGGATGCGGACATCGTGTTTCTGCAAGAGGTGCAGGGTGAGCACAAGGTACACGGACTGCGCCATCACAACTATCCCGATATGCCGCAGCACGAATTTATCGCCGAAGAAATCTGGCCGCATTCAGCATACGGTAAGAACTCTATCTACGAAGCTGGACATCACGGCAACGCGATACTCAGTCGTTATCCCATAGTTAGTTCTAGTAATAATGATATCTCCGCCCACAAATACGAGAGTCGGGGCTTATTGCATAGTGAGATCACCTTAGCGAACGGTACTTCGGTGCATTGCCTATGTGCGCATTTTGGTTTGTTCGCTAAAGGTAGGCGTACTCAGACTCAGGCACTCATCGATTACGTGACCGAGCATATCCCTAGTGATGCCCCCCTGATTATTGCAGGCGATTTCAACGATTGGCGTGATTTTATGGGCCATACTTTGGGCAGTGAGTTGGGAATGTATGACGCCTTTCAATTACACGGCGGAAAGTTGGCCCGCAGCTTCCCGGCAGCATGGCCTATGCTGAGGCTAGATCGTATCTATGTGCGAGGATTTTCAGTGCAGCAAAGTCATGTGCATTCAGGGACAAACTGGCGCCGTATCTCAGACCATGCTGCCTTGTCCGCACGATTGATTGTGATATGACGGTGTCGCATACCATAGCGGGAAATCAATTGAGGCTGTTGCAGAACGGCGTGGAGTTTTTCCCCGAATTGTGTGCTGACATCGATTCGGCACGTAAGGCAATCTACCTAGAAACCTATATTTTTGCTGCCGACAGGACAGGACAGTTGGTTGCGAACGCTCTGAGAGCAGCCGCACAACGCGGTGTTAAGGTGCATCTACTATTGGACGGATTTGGCTCGGCGCAGTTACCAGATGCATGGTTAGACGAGATGCGCAGTTCAGGTGTGCAAGTGTTGTGGTTCAGACGAGATATCAGTCCCTTCACGTTGAAGCGTAATCGCTTGAGGCGCCTGCATCGTAAGATGGCGGTGATTGATGCGCAGACTGCTTATTTAGGCGGTATCAATATTATCGACGATATAGAGGAAGGACATACTTTCGAGGCACCACGATTGGACTTCGCAGTTCGCATGCAAGGTGAGATCGCCTTGCAGATACAGTCAGTGATGGTGCGGCTTTGGAATATGATTTCTTGGACTCAGCTGCGTAGAAGGGAGCGTGAAATCGTTGCACTTTTCTACAAAATACAACAACCGCAAGCGGTGACACTGTTGCTTAGAGATAACTTGCGGCATAGGCGTGAAATCGAGCGGGCATATTTGCAACGTATCAATCAGGCGCAACAGGAAATCATCTTAGCCAATGCTTATTTCTTACCAGGTCGTGTCTTTAGACGTGCTTTAACGCATGCATCTCAACGGGGCGTAAAAGTGAAATTACTCCTGCAGGGTAGGGTTGAATATAGGTTGCAACACTATGCAACTCGCGCACTCTATGAGCAGCTATTGCAGGCCGGTATCGAAATATACGAATACCAAGCTAGTTATATGCATGCCAAGGTGGCAGTGGTAGATGAGCAATGGCTCACGGTGGGCTCATCTAATCTTGATCCCTTGAGTTTATTGTTAGCGCGAGAGGCTAATCTTGCCGTGCAAGATCAAGGTTTTGCATTAGCGTTAAAAACTCAACTGCAATCAGCCATCGTCCAGGATGGGAAACAGATACTCCTGTCTGATTTGCAAAGCTCAGCTTGGCACACGCTCTGGCTATCACGCGTTAGCTATGCCTTGATACGTTTGGCGATGGCGGTGTTGGGCTACGGTAAGCATTGATGCGCCGGACTTAGATACCAATCAGTTGTATGCTCCAGAATGTCAGAAAGCCACCGAATAGCACCAGCGTAGAGATTGGTCTCTCTTCGACCTCATGCGCTTCTACTAATAATTCTTCCGTCACCAGATAAAGCAGTGCTGCAGCACTGAAAGCTAAGGCTCCGCCTATTACGGTGCCACTTGCACCAGCCAAAAGATAGCTGCCTGCTAGCGCGAATATTAATACCGTGCTACCGAGTGCGCCACAGATGGCGATGATGCGCCAGCCCTGGGTGGCGGCCGAGGTAAGTGCCAAGCCTAGGAATAGTAATTCTACGGATAGTCCTAATGCCAATATGGTGCCAGTAGTGCCACCGGCCGCAAAACCTGCGCCTATGATGAAGCCATCGGTCGCCACGTCGATGAAGGTGGCCAGCAGTAAACCTATGCTTAAACCTTCAACAACATTGGCTGCATCAGCCTGACCTTCCATATGCAGCGTCCAAAGTTTCATGCCATACATGAATAGGCTGCCTGCTGCAAAGGATGCGATGAGCACCCATGCGCTCGCGTGTTCGCGTTCGATCTCAGGTAATAGTTCCACTGCCAGTGCTGCTAGCACAACGCCTGCGGCGTAATGTTGAATCAGGCTACGGGCTTGATGCGTGGGCTTCCAGTAGGATGCCAGCACACCACCAGCGAGAGCAACCAGTGCAGGGATGAGCATGATGAGGAAGTGATGGAAGGACATGGTAGCTGAGGTAGATTGAATGACGCGTACTTTAGCAGTTATTGCGCAACTTGCAGTTGAGTCGCGCGTGTCATCAAGATGTAATATTTCGCTGTAATAATCCGAATCGAAGTTTAACCAGCAAGACCTCCGGGACTCCTGTCCTATCCTTGCATGCTTCCCTCAGTTCAAGGGCGTCTCTAGGGATGCCCTCTTTTTTTGCACTGAGCATAATTGGGTGTGTAACAATCCGCGTCCTTGAATAATTACTCAGGAGCAGCAAATGAAATTACTCGGAACCAATACCAGCCCCTATGTGCGTAAGGTACGTTTGGTGTTACTGGAAAAAAACATACCGCACACTTATCTAGTCGATGCACCGCGCGAGCCGGGTAGCCAAGTCGTGAGGGCCAATCCTCTTGCGCGCATTCCTGCACTGATTTTGGATGATGAGAGCTGCGTGTTCGACTCTGCAGTCATCACCGATTACGCGGATACACTCAATGACACGCCGATACTGATTCCGCGCAACGATGCCAACGCGCGTATGTTGGTCAAGCGTGGTGAAGCGCTTGCCGATGGCATCATGGATTCTGCAGTGGTGGTACGTAACGAAGTGTTGCGCCCTGCAAGCGCACAAGATGCCGCGACCATCACACGTCACAACGATGCCATCAGTCGCGCCTTGGCGCATGTGGCATCCGAATTAGGTGAGCGTCAGTGGTGGGTGGGAAACAGCATCACCTTGGCCGATCTGGCTTTGGTGAGTGCTTTAGTCTATTTGGATCTGCGTCAGGCCGAGCGTGATTGGCGTGGTGTACATCCCAACCTTGCAGCCTGGTTCGACCGTATGAGTGCACGCGATAGCGTACGCATCACGCTGAGTTAAGCCTTAACGGGTTGGACAATGCTCGCGGCCTGTTTTGCGCGACTGCGGGCTTCGTCGGTATCCTTGCCGGTAGCCAGTGCGACTCCCATGCGTCTGCGGGCGAAGGATTCGGGTTTGCCAAACAAACGGATATCGCTATCAGGTACGCGCATAGCTTCGGCCACATGTTTGAACGCGATGCCTTTAGCCTCATGCTGGCCATAAATCACAGCACTCGCCCCCGGTGCGCGCAGAGCAGTGTTGACTGGTAAGCCGAGTATGGCGCGAGCATGGATGTCGAACTCGCTCTGCACTTGTGAGCACATTGTCACCATACCGGTGTCATGGGGACGCGGGCTGACTTCGCTGAACCAAACATCGTCGCCCTTGACGAATAATTCCACGCCGAACAAACCAAGTCCGCCTAGGTCGTCGGTAACCGCCTTAGCGATCTCGCGTGCTCGTTGCAAGGCCAAGGAAGGCATAACTTGCGGTTGCCAACTCTCTACGTAATCGCCCTGTACTTGCACATGGCCAATAGGGTCGCAAAAGTGTGTCTCGATCTTGCCGTCAGCGTCCATGGCACGCACGGTGAGTAGGGTAATCTCGTAATCGAATCGAATCAGGCCTTCGACGATGACGCGACCTTGGTTTACGCGACTACCACTGGCAGCATATTCCCATGCGGCGTCGATTTCGGCAGGTGTGTCCACTTTAGACTGGCCTTTGCCGGAAGATGACATCACCGGCTTAATGATGCAGGGATAGCCTATGTGTTCTGCGGCTGCACGCATCTCTTCCAAACTATCGGCGAAACGATAGGGGGAAGTCGGCAGGCCTAAAGTCTCGGCAGCCAGACGACGTATACCTTCGCGGTTCATGGTCAAGCGTGTGGCACGGGCGGTCGGTACGACACGCGCCAAACCAGCTTGCTCGATCTGCTCCAGCATGTCGGTGGCGATGGCTTCGATTTCGGGCACGATCAGGTCGGGTTTTTCTGTTTCTATCAGGGCACGCAGGGCAGCGCCATCAGTCATGCTGAGGACATAGGCACGATGTGCGACTTGATGACCTGGCGCATCGGCGTATCTATCTACCGCGATGGTCTCTACGCCCAAGCGTTGCAGCGCGATGATGACCTCCTTGCCCAATTCGCCACTGCCCAACAGCATGACGCGAGTGGCGGATGGGCTGAGTGGTGTGCCGAGTAAGGGTGCGGAGATGTCGTATGTCATAGTGAACTTATAAGTGCTGTGATTGAGAATGGCGCGGGATTATACACAAGAGCCGGACTCTTCTGCCGAAGCGTACAGTGGGTTTGTAGTATCGTGCTGTCCTGCTCAAACAAGCTTTAAATAGATAGGAAACGCGCTGTGTTGAAATACATCTTCACCCTATTGATGTTCGTCATAATCATCTTTGAAGAGGCGTTCTGGACCATATTTGAAGTTTTATCTGGACTGCTGGCGCGCTTTGAGCTGGTGAGGAAAATGGAGAACTTCGTCGCGGCCCGCTCGCCAGTCTTGTGTCTTACCTTGTTCCTTATTCCCGTGTTGATGATGTTGCCGTTCAAGTTCGCAGGCGTGTGGCTCATCGCGCATGGCCACCCTTTAGAGGGGTTATTCATGTTTCTGTCTGCCAAGGCGAGTGGGACTTTTTTAGCGGCGCGATTGTTTGCCATTAGCAAAACCAAGCTGATGAGCATCGCATGGTTTGCGTACGGTTTTGAGAAGTTCTCTGCTTGGAAGGAGGGCGTGAAAGCCTATATCCATGCAACAGAGGTCTATCGTGTCTATCATATTTGGCGTTCAGCGCTGAATGCCAGAGTCGCGGCTCTCTTTAAGTGGAAAG
This sequence comes from uncultured beta proteobacterium, assembly GCA_963740305.1. Taxonomy (GTDB): domain Bacteria; phylum Pseudomonadota; class Gammaproteobacteria; order Burkholderiales; family Gallionellaceae; genus Gallionella. Next base: position 33,527 of record CAVUDR010000011.1, read on the forward strand.
AGTGAACCTTATATTTTCAGCAAACTTGGTTTTTTGCTAGAGACCTTTATAGGGTGATGTTGTGATGGTGATGGTGCAGTTGCATATAGCGTTTAGACTGCATCTCCACCAAGCGACTTGCGGTACGAGCGAATTCGCCAGATCCCACACCTTGGGTGTATAGCTGTTCGGGCGAAGTCGCTGCCGATACCACCAGCTGCACATGATTGTCGTAAAACACATCGATCAGCCAAGTCAGACGCCTTGCCTCTGCGGAATGCTCCGCAGTCAATTGAGGGATGCCGGATAGATAAACTGTGTGGTAACGGTGTGCGATGGAAAGATAGTCGGATTGCCCATGTGCTCTTCCGCACAATTCCTTGAAGTCGAACCAGATCGCATCGTATGCGATACGCTTGGCGGGTATGGAAGTGCCATCTTCGGCGGAATCGGGATGCAGGCGCTCGAACATCGCAAGCATATGGGCTTCACTAAGTGCATCGGCTGGGACGATGTAACGCATTTCTTTTTCTCCCGACAACATGCGGTAATCGTTGCCCGTCCCAAGACTTAATATTTTTAGTTCGCGTTCCAGTAACGCGATCGCGGGTAAGAAGTTCTGACGCTGCAAGCCATGTGGATATAGACCAGAGGGTGGGTAGTTAGAGGTGGTGATGAGTACCACACCGCGTTCGAGCAAGGCTGCAACCAAGCGTCCCAAAATCATCGCATCGGCGATGTCGTCGACATGGAACTCGTCTAGGCACAGCAGTCGAGTCGATTCAGCGATACTGTCCGACAGGGCAATCAGCGGGTCATCATGGTTAGCTAGTTGCTTCATGCGCTGATGCACTTCTGCCATGAAGTTATGGAAGTGGATACGGCGCTTGCGCTTATAAGGCACACAGGCATAGAAGCCATCCATCAAAAAGGTCTTGCCGCGCCCCACGCCGCCCCAAATGTACAGCCCCTTGGGTACATCGGGACTGAGCAGGCTGCGTCCCAAAAAATGGTTACGTTTGGACTTGAAGTCGATGAGTTGATGCCAGAGTGAATCCAGCGCCTCGATTGCGGCACTTTGCGCTTCATCCTGTACGAATTCGGCGGCATGTCCCGCAAGGTGGTACCACGCTTTGGGGCTCATGCCGGCATTGGTGTCTATAACTGAGGTATCTAGATGCATGCAACGATGGGTATACAGAGAGTATGTGGATTCTAGCGTCTAGTGCCTAAGTTGTGTTGTGACTATGTCACGATAGAACTTTGTTGCGTATCACTGGTCTGGTGTGAGTTGGTTTTGATGTGACAGCTTGGTGTCAACTGCGCTGTGGTTGATGAATGTGGTGCGGGTCGTTAGAATGCGCCACCCATTTAATGGATTCCTAATTTTGTCCCATCCAGCTTTAGTTGAAATTCGCGATCTGAACTTCTCTTACGATAAGCGAGCAGTCCTGCAAGGTATCAACATGACTTTCCATAAAGGGAAGTGCATAGCTATCATGGGTTCCAGCGGTTGCGGTAAGACCACCTTGTTACGCCACATAGGTGGGGCACTCAAGCCCACCAAAGGACATGTGAAGGTAGATGGCAAGATTATGCATGAGCTTGATACAGAGGGTATGTATCAGATGCGTCGCAAGATGGGTATGTTGTTCCAGTTTGGCGCCTTGTTTACTGATATGTCCGTTTACGACAACGTGGCTTTCCAGATGCGTGAGCATACAAATCTACCGGAAGATCTGATTCATGATCTAGTGATGATGAAACTCAACTCCGTAGGATTGCGAGGCACACATGATTTGATGCCTGCGGAGTTGTCAGGTGGTATGGCGCGTCGCGTCGCTTTGGCACGCACTGTCGCATTGGATCCGATGTTGATCATGTATGACGAGCCCTTCGCAGGGCTGGATCCAATCTCATTGACCGTGGTCGGTGATTTGATACGTCGTTTGAATGATGCACTGGGCGCAACTTCCGTGATTGTCACGCATGATGTGCAAGAGTCTTTAAAAATCGTTGATTATGTTTATTTCATGGCCGGCGGTGTGATTGTTGCTGAAGGAACGCCGGACGAGATCCGTGCTTCCGATAAGGCGTTCGTACATCAATTTGTACATGGTGAGATGGATGGTCCTGTGCCATTTCACTATCCCGGTGGTGATTACCGCCAAGATCTGAGTCTGTGAGCCTGAATATTATGCCTATCATTAAATCCATCACCGGAGTTGGACATCGTGTCGTCAATGCAGTCTGGCGTATCGGTATCGCTGCTCGTTTTTTTGCCCTGATCCTGACACATTCGGGCAGCGGCTTCCGTCGTTTCGGCTTGATTAAGAAAGAGTTGTTTTCTACTGGCGTGATGTCGTTGATCATTATCATCGTGGCGGGCTTGTTTGTTGGTATGGTGTTGGGCCTGCAGGGCTATGAGACCCTCAAACGCTTTGGCTCAGAATCAGCACTAGGTGTGATGGTGGCCTTGGGGTTGGTGCGCGAACTGGGGCCCGTGGTTGCAGCTCTGCTGTTCGCAAGTCGTGCTGGTTCCGCGATGACGGCGGAGATCGGTTTGATGAAAGCCACTGAGCAGATATCAGCGATGGAGTTGATGGCGGTCAACCCGATCGCTCGTATCGTGGCACCTAGGTTCTGGGCCGGCGTGATTTCTATGCCCTTGCTGGCAGCGATGTTTAGTGCGGCGGGTATTTTTGGTGGTTACTTCGTCGGTGTAGTGCAGATAGGTGTTGATGAAGGTTCATTCTGGTCGCAGATGCAAGCCGCTGTAGATTTTAGACACGACATCATGAATGGTGTCTTGAAAAGTTTTGTGTTCGGCGTGGTGGTGACTGTCATCGCCTTGTTCGAAGGGTATGATGCGCCGCCGACTGCCGAAGGCGTGTCGGGTGCAACCACCCGTACGGTGGTGACTTCATCACTGGCTATTTTGATGCTGGACTTTGTATTAACTGCGATGATGTTTGGAGGTAGTGATTGATGGAACGTACTAAATTAGATCTGTGGGTGGGCATGTTCGTGGTGACTGGTATCGCCGCCCTAGTGATGCTCGCGTTAAAAGTAGGGAACCTGAGCACATACAACATGTCCGAGACATACCAAGTTCAGGCTTACTTCACGAATATTGGCGGTTTGAAGCCCAAAGCTTCTATACGTAGTGCGGGTGTATTGGTAGGGCGCGTGACAAGTATCTCACTCGATACCGACCGCTATGAGGCGAAAGTGAGTATGAGTTTGGATAAGCGTTACCAGTTCCCCAAAGATACATTCGCAAACATTCTGACTTCAGGTTTGTTGGGAGAGCAATATATCGGCTTGTCTCCGGGTGGAGATTCCGAGATGCTGAAGACTGGTGATCAGATCAAGAAGACGCAATCGGCGATGGTGTTAGAGGACTTGATAGGCAAGTTCATCTATAGCAAAGCGGATAGCGCTGAAAAATAATCAGGAGAAGTAAAGATGAGCGCAATACAAAAACTACTTTTAGCTGCGACATTGATGGCTGTTATCGCGACTGCGCAAGCAGATGTCGCGCCGGATGCCATGATACAAAATACCGTGGACGAGGTTCTGTCTGTCGTCAAACAGGATAAGGAACTTCAAGCGGGCAATAAGGAGAAGTTGCTGGCACTGGTCGATGCAAAGGTTTTGCCTCATTTTGACTTTCAGCGCATGACCCAGTTGTCCGTCGGTAAATACTGGCGCAGGGCGAGTGATGAGCAGAAGCAGGCGCTGGTTAAAGAGTTTCGTTCCATGTTAGTGCGCACCTACACCAAGGCATTCACTGGTTATCGCGATCAACTGATTACCGTTAAGCCAGCCAAGATGGTTGCGGGTGATACAGAAGTTACGATTAGAACCTCTATTACCAAGCCTGGCGCACCTTCAGTTTCAGTGAATTATGAGTTGGAAAAGTCGGGTGACAGTTGGAAGGTGTTCGATTTATCCATAGAAGGCGCGGGCTTGGTGCAAACCTACCGCAGCACTTTTGCTAAGGAGATAGAGGACAATGGTATTGATGGTCTGATCAGCTCTCTGTCAGGTAAGAATTTGAATTCTGATAGCGAAAAGGCGGCAGCGAAGTGATTACTGTGGATGGAGATCGTTTGAAGGTGAGTGGCGGGTTGACCATGGATACCGTGCCAGCCATGTATGCCGAAGGACTGACTTATCTGACCAAGAGTAATGTGGTGTTGGATTTGTCCGGCGTCGATGATATCGACTCTTCCGCCGTCAGCTTGTTGTTGGGTTGGATGCGCGTAGCCCAGCAGAGCAAGCACGAAATAAAGGTGATCAGCCTGCCTGATAGTCTGACTACTCTGGCTGGTTTATATGGTGTTGCGGAGATGTTGCCCGTACAGGTTCAGTGATTTTCTAGGCCTAATGGCCGAGCTGCCTCGCACATTAGGCCTAATTTTTTAGTATCATGCGCATCCTTTTTATAAAGTGATGCGTTTTTTTTGGTTGCCGACGATGCGTTGGCGTTAAGCGCATCCAGTAGAGTCATCGATGATAGTCACTCCAGATAGTATCCAACTCAATATCGCACAAGGCATGGCGACCACACACCTAACGGTAATCGGAGACGGCCAACATTTCGAGGCAGTCGTAGTCAGTGAGGCCTTTGCCGGCAAGAGTCGTGTGCAGCGCCACCAATTGGTCTACCAGACTTTGGGTGATCGTATGCGAGCGGAGATCCATGCGCTGTCGATGAAGACATTTACGCCGCAAGAGTGGGAGCAGCAGTTGGCAATCACTAGACTTTAAGTGGTCAGTAAAACTGAAGAAACAATACCCTAAAGCAAGTAACTACTAACGACTGGCAATTGAAATATCTATGCAAAAATTAGCGATACAAGGCGGCGCACGACTCAATGGTGAGGTTCGTATATCGGGCGCTAAAAATGCTGCCTTACCTATCATGTGTGCGAGTCTGCTGAGTGCGGAAGACTTACATCTGAGCAACCTGCCAGATATGCACGATGTGGCGACGATGGAGAAATTGTTGCGGCAGATGGGGGTGCGCATATCGGCAGCTGCTCAGGGTGCGACTTTCAATGCGGGTCATGTCGATAAGTTGGAAGCGCCGTATGACATGGTGAAGACCATGCGTGCGGCGATTTTGGTGTTGGGGCCTTTGTTAACTCGGTTTGGTGAGGCGCGCGTTTCACTGCCGGGCGGCTGCGCCATCGGTTCGCGTCCAGTTGATCTTCACATCAAAGGCTTGCAAGCCATGGGTGCAGAGATACACATCGAGCATGGCTATATACATGCCACTGCGAAGAAATTGAAGGGTGTGCGCATCAGTTTCGATCTGGTCAGTGTGACAGGCACCGAGAATCTGATGATGGCAGCAACATTGGCCGACGGTGTGACAACACTGGAGAACGCGGCTCGCGAGCCAGAAGTTGTCGATTTAGCGAACTGCCTGATCGCGATGGGCGCGAAGATCAGCGGTGCGGGTAGTGACACCATCACCATACAGGGGGTGTCCAGCTTGCATGGCGCACAATACCGTGTGATGCCAGATCGTATCGAGAGCGGCACATTCCTAGTCGCCGCAGCTGCAGCGGGCGGCAAGATCACGCTCAGCGAAGCACGTGCTGACATCCTTGAGAATGTGTTGGATAAGTTGCGTGAAGCGGGTGCATCCATTGTTGTATCTGATAGCCATATAACTTTGGAGATGTTGGGCAGGCCCAAGGCGGTCAATGTGCGAACCGCGCCGTACCCCGCATTCCCGACCGACATGCAGGCGCAATTCATGGCTTTGAATACTATCGCGGAAGGTAGCTCAGTGGTGGTTGAGACCATCTTCGAGAACCGTTTCATGCACGTACAGGAGTTGCGCCGTTTAGGGGCTCAGATCGAAGTCGAGGGTAATACCGCTATCATCAAAGGCTGCGCGCAATTGGAAGGTGCAACCATCATGGCGACTGACTTGCGAGCTTCGGCTTGCTTGGTAATCGCTGGCTTGGTTGCGCAGGGTGAGACCGTCGTCGACCGCATCTATCATCTAGATCGCGGTTATGAACATATAGAAGCCAAATTGTCCGCGCTGGGTGCGCAGATACGCCGTCTTAAATAATAGCGAGTTAAATATGATTACCATCGCGCTGTCCAAGGGACGCATTTTTGAAGAAACTTTGCCACTGCTGAAAGCGGCTGGTATCACTGCGGCCGAGGATCCTGAATCCTCGCGCAAGCTAATTCTGTCCACCAATCGTGATGATGTCCGTCTAATCATCGTACGTGCCTCTGATGTGCCGACCTATGTGCAATATGGTGCAGCCGACATTGGCGTGGCGGGTAAGGATGTGTTGCATGAGCATGGTGGCGCGGGCCTATACCAACCGCTGGATCTGAATATCGCGCGTTGTCGCATGATGGTCGCGGTGCGCGACGATTTTGATTACGAAGCAGCGGTGCGTCAGGGCGCGCGTCTGCGTGTGGCGACCAAATACGTACAGACTGCACGCGAACATTTCGCCGCAAAGGGTGTGCATGTGGACTTAATTAAGTTATATGGCTCTATGGAGCTGGGCCCTTTGGTAGGCCTTTCTGATGCTATCGTTGATCTGGTTAGCAGTGGAAATACGCTCAAGGCCAATCATCTCAAGGCGGTTGAACATATTGCGGATATTTCTTCGCGCTTGGTGGTCAATCAGGCCGCACTTAAGTTGAAACGTGATTCTATCCAGCCGATGCTGGATGCTTTTGCCGGAGCTATATCCAAATGAAGATCAGAAAATTCTATAGTCGTGATGCGAATTTCAATGAAGATCTGACCAAGTTGTTGGCCTTCGAGGAAAGCGCAGATGACGTATTGGAAGCTACTGTGGCAACTATCCTCAAAGATGTGCGTAAGCGTGGTGATGCAGCGGTATTGGAGTACACCGCCAAATTCGATCGCCTTCCATTGGCAAATGCGGCAGCGATGGAATTGTCGCGCGATGAATTGCGCATCGCTTTTGAAGGTTTGCCTGCCAATCAGCGTCAGGCTTTGGAAGCTGCTGCGGCTCGTGTGACCGAATATCATAAGAAGCAGGTTCAGGCGTCATGGAGTTATACCGATGCAGATGGCACCTTGCTAGGGCAGCAGGTCACACCGCTGGATCGCGTGGGCCTCTATGTGCCTGGTGGTAAAGCGGCCTACCCGTCCTCGGTATTGATGAATGCTTTGCCTGCTAAAGTTGCAGGCGTAGCGGAATTGGTTATGGTCGTTCCCACCCCTGACGGTGTAAAGAATCAACTTGTGTTGGCTGCAGCTTATCTGTCAGGCGTGGATCGTGTTTACACCATAGGCGGTGCGCAGGCTGTTGCTGCGTTAGCCTATGGCACAGCCACTATCCCCAAGGTAGATAAGATTGTTGGTCCAGGTAATGCTTATGTGGCATCGGCCAAGCGTCGCGTGTTCGGCGTGTGTGGTATTGACATGGTTGCGGGCCCATCCGAGATATTGGTCATCTGCGATGGTAAGACCGATCCGGACTGGATTGCGATGGACTTATTCTCCCAGGCTGAGCATGACGAATTGGCACAAGCAATCTTGATTTCGCCGGATGCAGCCTTCCTCGATGCGGTCGCGCTAAGTGCAAACAAGCTGTTGGAACAGATGCCTAGACGCCAAATCATACGGACAGCCCTTGAGAATCGGGGTGCTTTGATACATGTAGCTGATCTGGCAGAAGCTTGTGTGATCAGCAATCGCATCGCCCCAGAGCATCTTGAGATGTCGGTAGAAAATCCAAAAGCTTGGTTGCCACAGCTTAAACATGCGGGTGCTATCTTTATGGGACGCTACACTTCAGAAGCCTTGGGGGACTATTGTGCTGGCCCCAATCATGTACTGCCTACTTCGGGTACGGCACGTTTTTCCTCGCCGCTGGGTGTGTATGACTTTCAAAAGCGCAGTAGCCTGATACAAGTGTCACCTCATGGTGCCAAAAAGCTAGGTGCGATTGCTTCCACTTTGGCTTTTGGCGAGGGTTTGCAAGCTCATGCGCAGTCCGCATTGTATAGAGTGGGCTGAGCTAATCGGCAATTGAGAAGTATTTTTAAAATAAATAGATTTTCGCTGAAATTCGTCAAAAATCTGTTTGACAGTAAAGTGTCTCATCGGCATAATGCTGGGCTGTTTGGAGAGGTGGCCGAGTGGTTAAAGGCGACGGACTGTAAATCCGTTCTCTCAGAGTACGAAGGTTCGAATCCTTCCCTCTCCACCAAATTTTAGTTGTATCAAGCTTAGATTCAATGGCTTGTTATGGGTCGTTGGGCGGAAAGCTGCGGGTGTAGCTCAATGGTAGAGCAGAAGTTTTCCAAACTTACGACGAGGGTTCGATCCCCTTCACCCGCTCCAGTTTGAATACCTGCCCATGTGGCTCAGTGGTAGAGCACTCCCTTGGTAAGGGAGAGGTCGCGAGTCCGATTCTCGCCATGGGCACCATAGTTTTGTTTTTGTTATTAACGTTTGGCAATGATAAGGAATAATCATGGCAAAAAGTAAATTTGAACGCACAAAACCCCACGTAAACGTTGGTACGATTGGTCACGTGGATCATGGTAAGACTACCTTAACTGCTGCTATCACGATGGTGTTGGCGAAGAAGTTTGGTGGTGAAGCTAAGGCTTACGACCAGATTGATGCGGCGCCAGAAGAAAAAGCGCGCGGTATTACCATCAACACTGCGCACGTTGAATACGAAACGGCTACACGTCATTACGCACACGTAGACTGCCCAGGTCACGCTGATTATGTTAAGAACATGATTACGGGTGCTGCGCAGATGGATGGCGCGATCTTGGTTTGCTCTGCTGCTGACGGCCCTATGCCTCAGACGCGTGAGCACATCTTGTTGGCTCGTCAGGTTGGCGTTCCATACATCGTTGTGTTCTTGAATAAGTGCGACATGGTCGATGACGAAGAATTGCTGGAATTGGTTGAAATGGAAGTGCGTGAATTGCTTTCCAAGTACGATTTTCCTGGCGACGACGTGCCGATCATTAAGGGTTCTGCGGTATTGGCAATTAAAGGTGATCAATCTGAAATCGGCGAGCCAGCGATCCTGCATTTGGCTGAAGCATTGGACACCTATATTCCAACACCGGAGCGCGCAATCGACGGCGCATTCCTGATGCCCGTTGAAGACGTATTCTCTATCTCTGGTCGCGGTACGGTTGTGACTGGTCGTATTGAGCGCGGTATCGTTAAGGTTGGTGAAGAAATCGAAATCGTTGGTATCAAGCCGACATTGAAGACAACGTGTACTGGCGTTGAGATGTTCCGCAAGTTGCTCGATCAAGGTATGGCTGGCGACAACGTGGGTGTGTTGTTGCGCGGTACTAAGCGTGAAGAAGTTGAGCGTGGTCAAGTTTTGGCTAAGCCAGGTTCCATTACGCCTCACACCAAGTTCACAGCTGAGATCTACGTGTTGGGTAAAGATGAAGGTGGTCGTCATACGCCATTCTTCCAAGGTTACCGTCCGCAGTTCTACTTCCGTACAACCGACGTGACTGGCGCAGTTGAATTGCCAGCAGGTACAGAAATGGTTATGCCTGGCGATAACGTCAGCATCACTGTTAACCTGATCAACCCGATTGCGATGGAAGAAGGTCTGCGTTTCGCGATTCGTGAGGGTGGTCGTACTGTTGGTGCGGGTGTTGTTGCAAAGATTGTGGAGTAAGGTTTTAAGTTAATAATGGGTGATTGGCGAATTATCGCAAATCACCCATTATTGATTGTTGTTTCTCTAGGCCAGTAGCTCAATTGGTAGAGTATCGGTCTCCAAAACCGAGGGTTGGGGGTTCGAGACCCTCCTGGCCTGCCAAATTAGTCAGTAAAAGTTGATCGGAATGGTTGTACATGGCAGATAAAATTAAATTGCTTGTCTCCTTCTTGTTGGTGGTAGCCGGTATTGCCGGCTATTACTATTTGCAAGATAGTGCGGCGGTGTTGAGGTTGGCGTCGGTGTTGTTGGGCTTGGCTGCGGCTGGTCTGGTGGCATGGATGACTGTGCCGGGTAAGCAATTCTTTGCGTTTGCGCAAGATTCTATTGCGGAGGCGAAGCGTGTAGTTTGGCCGACTTGGAAGGAGACGTATCAGACCACTGGTATTGTGATCCTGTTCGCGATCACCATGGCTTTGTTCTTGTGGGCTGTCGACGCGAGTCTGATGGTGATGGTTAATAAACTGATGGGACGGGGCGATTGATGGCTAAGCACTGGTATGTTGTTCATACGTACTCACAGTTCGAGAAGAGTGTTCAGCGTGCGCTTACTGAGCGTATCGCGCGTGAGGGTATGCAAGAGCAGTTCGGTCAGATACTTGTTCCTGTGGAAGAGGTTGTCGAGCTAAAGGGTGGTCAAAAGAGTATCAGTGAGCGTAAATTCTTTCCTGGCTATGTGCTGGTGGAGATGGAGATGACTGATGAGACTTGGCACTTGGTGAAGAGTACTGCTAAGGTGACTGGCTTCTTGGGTGGGTCGGCGATGAAGCCAACCCCTATCACTGCCAAAGAAGTGCAGAATATCATGGATCAGATGCAGGCTGGTGTTGAGAAGCCTAGGCCTAAGGTGCTCTTTGAGGTGGGTGAGTCGGTTCGCGTTAAAGACGGCCCATTCACTGACTTCAATGGTTCTGTTGAAGAGGTTAATTACGACAAGAATAAGATACGTGTGGCTGTGACCATCTTTGGTCGCTCTACGCCTGTTGAGTTGGATTTTGGTCAAGTAGAAAAGGCCTGAAAAGCGGGAAATGTAACTGGGGAACGCGTTCTGCAATTTTTGCAGAAGCTGTTTCCCAGTTACATTTCCCATGTTGGGGAGAGGCTTACAGCTTCGTTAAACCCGTTTAGTTAGGAGTAAGTAGCATGGCAAAAAAAGTCATAGGCTATATCAAGCTGCAAGTACCGGCTGGTAAAGCAAACCCAAGTCCACCGATTGGTCCAGCACTGGGTCAACGCGGTTTGAATATCATGGAGTTCTGTAAGGCATTCAATGCGCAGACTCAAGGTGTAGAGCCAGGTCTGCCTATCCCAGTGGTGATCACTGCGTTTGCGGATAAGAGCTTCACCTTTATCATGAAGACACCACCTGCAACCATTCTGATCAAGAAGGCTGCTGGTATCCAAAAAGGTAGTAAGACTCCTCATACAGACAAGGTTGGTAAGTTGACTCGCGCGCAAGCTGAGGCGATCGCTACCACTAAGATGCCTGATCTGACTGCTGCTGATATGGACGCTGCTGTGCGTACTATCGCTGGAAGTGCCCGCAGTATGGGTATCACTGTGGAGGGTATCTAATATGTCTAAACGTTATAAGGCTATCGCGGCGAAGATCGACCGTAACAAGCTGTACGCTGTGAACGATGCTCTGGCATTGGCTAAAGAAACAGCTGTTGCTAAGTTTGACGAATCTATCGACGTGGCTGTGAACTTGGGCATCGATGCGCGTAAGTCAGACCAGTTGGTACGTGGTTCTGTTGTGTTGCCTAAGGGTACGGGTAAGACCGTTCGTGTGGCTGTGTTTGCACAGGGTGCCAAGGCGGAAGATGCTAAAGCGGCGGGTGCGGATATCGTTGGTTTTGAAGATCTGGCTGAAACCATCAAGAGCGGCAAGATGGATTTTGACGTGCTGATCGCAAGCCCTGACGCGATGCGTCTGGTTGGTCAGTTGGGTCAAATCTTGGGTCCACGCGGTTTGATGCCTAACCCTAAGGTTGGCACGGTATCTGCTGACGTTGCGGGTGCGGTTAAGAATGCTAAAGCGGGTCAAGTTCAGTATCGTACGGACAAGAACGGTATCATTCAGTGCACTATCGGTCGTGCATCTTTCGCGCCGGAAGCGCTGCGTGAAAACTTATTGGCCTTGATCGATGCGCTGAACAAGGCTAAGCCAGCTACTTCTAAGGGTGTATACCTGAAGAAGATCTCGGTATCTAGCACCATGGGTGCAGGTATTCGTGTTGAGCAAGGTAGTTTGTCTGCATAAGTAAGGAATTGCCGAACTAGCGAAAGTTAGGTTGGCGCAAGTTTTGGAGTGCTGGCGTGTATGCAGCATCCGAGACCGCTGGTGCAAAGGGGGTAGTTAACCTAGTGCTTAATTCCCCGATTGATTGGGGTGCCCGCGTAGATGGTGTGCCCGCGAGCAGGAATCGAAAGTTCTCCTAGCTCAAGGTCGCTGTTGTGAACGATGGGGTGTGTGTTGTATGCATCCTGGATAATGGAGGAAGACTTGAGTCTCAATCTGCAAGAAAAACAAGCGGTAGTGGCGGAAGTCAGTGCGCAAGTTGCACAGTCTCAAACTATCGTCTTGGCAGAGTTCCGTGGCATCGCAGTCGCTGATATCACTACTTTGCGTGCAAATGCACGTAAAGCTGGTGTGTATTTCCATGTGTTGAAAAACTCATTGGCGCGTCGTGCGGTTCAGGGTACTCCTTTCGAACCACTGGCTGAAAAGATGGTAGGCCCGCTCGTGTATAGCATGAGTGCGGATGCTGTTGCTGCAGCTAAGGTTGTGTTTGATTTCGCTAAGACGAATGACAAGTTGGTGATCAAGGCAGGCTCTATGGCTGGTTCCGTGATGACTGCGGAACAAGTTGCTGTGTTGGCTGCTACACCAAGTCGTGATGAGCTGATTGCTATGTTGATGGCGACTATGAATGCGACGACTGCGAAGTTCGTACGTACTCTGGCTGCTGTTCGTGATAGCAAAGAAACTGTCGCTGCTTAATTTTTGAATAATTGTATTTTAGGAGAACAAAATGGCTGTAACTAATGCTGACTTGATGGACGCAATCGCTGGCATGACTGTGCTGGAACTGTCTGATCTGATCAAACAAATGGAAGAAAAATTCGGCGTATCCGCTGCTGCAGTTGCAGTAGCTGGTCCTGCTGCTGGTGCTGCTGCAGCAGCTGTTGAACAATCTGAGTTCACTGTGATGTTGACTGGCGCTGGCGACAGCAAGGTTAACGTGATTAAGGCGGTTCGTGCAATTACTGGTCTGGGCTTGAAAGAAGCTAAGGATCTGGTTGATGGCGCACCTAAAGCTGTTAAGGAAGGCGTATCCAAGGCTGATGCTGATGCGGTAGCTAAGCAACTGATCGAAGCTGGCGCAACTGCTGAAATCAAGTAAGTCGTTGTGATGTAAAAAGGCTGACGGGAAACCGCCAGCCTTTTGCCGCTTGTAGAAGCTAGCGGTCAAGAATTCCGGATTCGTATTTCTTGTCCCCTGTCTTTTAGTCGTAGCTCAACTGCAAAGTTGGACTGTGATGAAACTTCGTTTTCCCTTAATCGTGGAGATTATATGAGCTACTCTTTTACTGAAAAAAAACGTATTCGTAAAAGTTTTGCCAAGCGAGTCGGCGCACTGCCGGTTCCGTTCCTGCTGTCTACTCAGCTGGAATCCTTTGCCGACTTTTTGCAAGCTTACACACCGCCCGACCAGCGTAAGAATTCCGGCTTACAAGCCGCATTCAACGGCATCTTTCCTATCGAAAGTCATAACAAATATGCGCGACTGGATTTTGTCAGTTACACATTGGGTATGCCTCCGTTCGATGTTAAAGAATGTCAGCAGCGTGGTTTGACCTATGCATCGCCTTTGCGCGCTCGCGTACGTCTGACAATCTTGGATAAGGAAGCATCCAAGCCTACCGTCAAAGAAGTCAAAGAACAGGAAGTCTACATGGGCGAGATGCCTTTGATGACTAACACTGGTTCATTTGTAATCAATGGTACTGAGCGCGTTATCGTGTCTCAGTTGCATCGTTCTCCAGGTGTGTTCTTCGAGCATGACCGTGGCAAGACTCATTCCTCAGGCAAACTGTTGTTCTCTGCGCGTATCATTCCCTACCGTGGCTCATGGTTGGATTTTGAGTTCGATGCAAAAGACTATGTCTATTTCCGTATCGACCGTCGCCGCAAGATGCCAGTCACAATCTTGTTGCGTTCTCTTGGTTTTAACAATGAAGATATCCTCAAGATGTTCTTTGAGTTCGATGCATTCCAGCTGAGCAAAAAGGGTATCCAATTCGAAGTCGTTGCAGACCGCTTGCGTGGTGATGTCGCACGTTTTGATATCTTGAATAAGGCTGGGAAAGTGATTGTCGCCAAAGACAAGCGCATCACTGTACGTCACATCCGCGAGATGCAGGCTGATGACATCAAGAAATTGGCAGTTTCAGAAGACTTCTTGATCGGTCGCGTATTGGCAACCAATGTTGTGGATAAAGACAGCGGTGAGATCATTGCCAATGCCAACGAAGAGATCACAGAAGCGCTGTTGCTTAAGTTGCAAGAAGCTGGCATCACCAAAATCAACACCTTGTACACCAATGATTTGGATCACGGTGCTTTCATTTCCCAGACTCTGCGTACAGATGAGACTGTAGATCAATGGACAGCACGCGTAGCGATCTATCGCATGATGCGTCCTGGAGAGCCACCTACTGAAGAAGCCGTAGAAGGCCTGTTCAATGGTTTGTTCTTTAGTGAAGAGCGTTACGACCTATCAGTTGTTGGACGTATGAAGTTCAATCGCCGCGTAGGTCGCGATGAGCTGGTAGGTTCTCCTATCTTGTCTAACGAGGACATCGTTGCTGTCGTAAAGATATTGGCTGAACTGCGCAATGGGCGCGGTGAGATCGACGATATTGATCACTTGGGTAATCGTCGTATTCGTGCAGTAGGTGAGTTGGCAGAAAACCAATTCCGTGCTGGCTTGGCTCGTGTAGAACGCGCAGTCAAGGAGCGCTTGGGTCAAGCTGAAGCTGACAATCTGATGCCTCATGATCTGATCAACGCCAAGCCTATCTCTGCTGCGATCAAGGAGTTCTTCGGTTCCAGTCAGTTGTCACAGTTTATGGATCAAACCAATCCATTGTCCGAAGTGACCCACAAGCGTCGTATCTCTGCATTAGGCCCAGGCGGTCTGACGCGTGAGCGCGCAGGCTTCGAAGTGCGTGACGTACACGCTACCCACTATGGCCGTATGTGTCCTATCGAAACACCTGAAGGTCCGAATATTGGCCTGATCAACTCCTTGGCTCTGTATGCGCGTACCAATGAGTATGGATTCATCGAGACACCTTACCTTAAGGTCGAGAATAGTAAGACAACGGACCAAGTTGACTATCTGTCTGCCATCGAGGAAAGCAAGTACACCATCGCTCAGGCGAATGCTGAGTTGGATAAGAAGGGTCATTTTACTAACGATATTATTTCTGCGCGTCAGCATAATGAATTCGTGCTGTCTACACCTGACAAGCTGGAATACATGGACGTTTCGCCTTCACAGGTGGTATCTGTTGCGGCTTCATTGATTCCATTCTTGGAACACGATGATGCGAACCGTGCGTTGATGGGTGCAAACATGCAACGTCAAGCTGTTCCTTGCTTGCGTGCTGAGAAGCCGTTAGTGGGTACTGGCATCGAGCGCACTGTTGCGGTCGACTCCGGTACGACAGTGCAAGCTTGGCGTGGTGGTCGTGTCGATTATGTTGACGCAGCGCGTATTGTGGTTCGTGTCAACGACGATGAAACGACACCAGGTGAAGCGGGCGTGGATATCTACAACCTCACCAAGTACACGCGTTCTAACCAGAACACCAACATTAATCAGCGTCCTTTAGTTGTCATAGGTGATGTGCTGGCTCGCGGTGACGTGATTGCTGACGGTGCATCTACAGATATGGGTGAATTGGCGCTGGGGCAGAACATGCTGGTCGCATTTATGCCTTGGAACGGTTACAACTACGAGGATTCGATCCTGATCTCCGAGCGCGTGTTGTCTACGGATCGCTTCACTTCCATCCATATCGAAGAGCTGACAGTCGTCGCTCGTGATACGAAGTTGGGTGCTGAAGAAATTACTCGTGACATCCCGAACTTATCAGAAGTGCAACTGGGGCGTCTGGACGACTGCGGTATCGTGCACATCGGCGCGGAAGTGGCGGTTGGTGACGTACTGGTCGGTAAGGTCACCCCTAAAGGTGAGACGCAACTGACACCTGAAGAGAAGTTGCTTCGTGCAATTTTCGGTGAAAAAGCTTCCGATGTTAAAGACACCAGTTTGCGCGTTCCTGCTGGTAGCACTGGTACGGTCATTGACGTGCAAGTGTTCACTCGCGAAGGGCTGCAACGCGATGCTCGTGCACAGCAGATCGTCGACGATGAATTGGCACGTTATAAGAAAGATCTGGCTGACCAGATGCGTATCGTTGAAGCAGACGTTTATGCGCGTTTGGAAAAGTTGTTGCACAACAAGGTTGCTAACGGCGGTCCTAAGAAGCTGGCCAAAGGCACCAAGCTGTCTAAGGAGTACTTGCACAGCATTGAGCATTACCATTGGTTCGACATCCGTGTGGCAGATGACGAGATCGCAGCTCAATTGGAGCAGGTCAAAGAAGGTTTGGCACAGAAGCGTATTGAATTCGATGCTGCTTTTGAGTTGAAGAAGAAGAAGCTGACACAGGGCGATGAGTTGCAAGCCGGTGTACAGAAGATGGTCAAGGTGTATGTGGCGGTTAAACGTCGTTTGCAACCTGGTGACAAGATGGCTGGTCGTCACGGTAACAAGGGTGTGGTCTCGCGCATAGTTCCTGTGGAAGATATGCCATACATGGCAGACGGTACGCCAGTTGACGTGGTACTGAACCCATTGGGCGTTCCTTCTCGTATGAACATCGGCCAGATTCTGGAGACACACTTGGGTTGGGCTGCAAAGGGCTTGGGTAAGAAGATCGATGACATGTTGCAAGCCAATGCCAAGATCACTGAAGTTCGTAAGTTCCTTAACAAGATCTACAACCACCACAACGGTCAGACTGTGGATCTTGAGGCATATAGTGACGATGAGATTATTGAGTTGTGCCGCAACCTGCGTAAGGGTGTGACATTCGCAACGCCGGTTTTCGACGGTGCAAGCGAAGAAGAGATCAAGTACATGTTGGAGTTGGCTGATCTACCAACTTCCGGTCAGACTACTTTGCATGATGGTCGTACGGGTGAGGCATTCGACCGCAAGGTCACTGTGGGTTACAAGCACGTACTGAAGTTGCATCACTTGGTCGATGACAAGATGCACGCTCGTTCTACTGGTCCATACAGCTTGGTTACACAACAGCCGTTGGGTGGTAAGGCACAGTTCGGTGGTCAGCGCTTCGGTGAAATGGAAGTCTGGGCTCTGGAAGCATACGGCGCGGCATACACCTTGCAAGAGATGCTGACGGTCAAGTCTGATGACGTGACCGGACGTACCAAGGTCTATGAGAGCATCGTCAAGGGCGATCACAAGATCGATGCCGGCATGCCGGAATCCTTCAACGTGGTCATCAAGGAGATTCGTTCTCTGGCGATCGATATGGATCTGGAACGTCACTAGTTGCTAGTCGTGAAATAGTCGCCCTCCCGCCTCTGGCGAGATGTGGCGACCAACGACAGCCTTTAACTACTCGGAGTCACACATGAAAACATTGTTAGATTTGTTCAAACAAGTCACTCAAAAAGAAGAATTCGATTCGATCAAGATCGGTCTGGCATCTCCAGAGAAGATCCGTTCATGGTCTTATGGTGAAGTTAAGAAGCCTGAGACTATTAACTACCGTACCTTTAAGCCTGAGCGCGATGGTCTGTTCTGTGCCAAGGTATTCGGTCCGGTCAAGGATTACGAATGCTTGTGCGGTAAATACAAGCGTCTAAAACATCGTGGCGTGATCTGCGAAAAATGCGGCGTTGAAGTCACATTGTCCAAAGTGCGTCGTGAGCGCATGGGTCATATCGACTTGGCATCCCCAGTTGCACACATCTGGTTTTTGAAGTCACTTCCATCCCGTCTGGGTATGGTGCTGGACATGACACTGCGCGATATCGAACGCGTGTTGTACTTCGAAGCCTATGTCGTCACTGAACCTGGCATGACGCCTCTGACACGCGCTCAGTTGTTGTCAGATGAAGACTATCTGGCTAAGACTGAAGAATACGGTGATGAATTCACCGCTTTGATGGGCGCTGAGGGTATTCGTGCGCTGTTGAGTAATCTGGATGTGGCGCAAGAGATCGAGAACATCCGTGCTGAGTTGGCCGCAACAGGTTCCGAAACCAAGATCAAAAAATACGCCAAGCGTTTGAAAGTGCTGGAAGCATTCCAGTTGTCAGGCATCAAGCCGCAGTGGATGGTGATGGAAGTGTTGCCGGTGTTGCCACCTGAACTGCGTCCATTGGTACCACTGGATGGTGGTCGTTTCGCAACTTCCGACCTGAATGATCTGTATCGCCGTGTAATCAATCGTAACAACCGTCTGCGTCGCCTGCTGGAACTGAAGGCGCCTGAGATCATCGTGCGTAACGAAAAACGCATGTTGCAAGAAGCGGTAGATTCATTACTGGACAATGGTCGTCGCGGTAAGGCGATGACGGGCGCTAACAAGCGTCAACTGAAGTCCTTGGCTGATATGATCAAGGGTAAGAGTGGTCGTTTCCGTCAAAACTTGTTGGGTAAGCGTGTCGACTATTCTGGTCGTTCAGTCATTGTGGTTGGTCCTCAGCTGAAGCTGCATCAGTGTGGTCTGCCTAAGAAGATGGCGCTGGAATTGTTCAAGCCATTCATCTTCAGTCGCTTGGAAGCGATGGGTCTGGCTACGACCATCAAGGCAAGTAAACGCATGGTCGATGCGGAAGAGCCAGTCGTATGGGATATCTTGGAAGAGGTCATCCGTGAACATCCGGTGATGCTGAACCGTGCGCCTACATTGCACCGTTTAGGTATCCAGGCTTTCGAACCTATCCTGATCGAAGGTAAGGCGATCCAGTTGCACCCATTGGTCTGTACTGCGTTCAACGCCGACTTCGACGGTGACCAGATGGCAGTACACGTACCTTTGTCTCTGGAAGCGCAAATGGAATGCCGCACACTGTTGCTGGCATCCAATAACGTACTGTCTCCAGCGAACGGCGAGCCTATCATCGTTCCTTCACAGGATATCGTTTTGGGCTTGTACTACATGACGCGCGAGAAAGTCGGCGCTTTGGGCGAAGGCTCTATGTTTGCCAATATCGGCGAAGTGTCTCGTGCATATGAGACGCGTGAAGTCGATCTGCAGGCCAAGATCATCGTGCGTCTGAAAGAATCTTTCAAAGATGAGCAAGGCCAGGCACAGGAAAAACTGAACCGTTATGAAACGACTGTAGGTCGTGCGCTATTGTCCGAAGTGCTGCCTGCCGGCTTGCCTTTTGCATTGGTCAACAAAACGCTGAAAAAGAAAGAGATCTCCAAGCTGATCAACGCGAGTTTCCGTCAGTGTGGTCTGCGCGACACGGTCATCATGGCCGATAAGTTGATGTACACGGGCTTTACTTACGCGACACGTTCCGGTATCTCCATTGCTTTGGATGACATGCTGGTTCCACCGCAAAAGAACGACATGATCAACGCTGCCGAAAAGGAAGTGCGTGAGATATACACACAGTACACATCTGGTCTGGTGACTGACGGCGAGCGCTACAACAAAGTAGTCGATATCTGGGGCCGTACTGCTGACATCGTTGCTAAGGCGATGATGGAACAGTTGGGTAGCGAAACAGTTATCGACCGCGCAACCAATGCGACACGTATGGATGCCAATGGCAAGCCAGTGATGCAGGAATCGTTCAATGCGATCTATATGATGGCTGATTCAGGTGCGCGTGGTTCTGCTGCGCAGATCCGCCAATTGGCTGGTATGCGTGGTCTGATGGCTAAGCCGGATGGCTCCATCATCGAAACACCGATCACTGCGAACTTCCGCGAAGGTTTGAGTATGTTGCAGTACTTCATCTCGACCCACGGTGCACGTAAGGGTCTGGCTGATACTGCGTTGAAGACAGCGAACTCTGGTTACCTGACTCGTCGCTTGGTCGACGTGACCCAAGATTTGGTCGTGATCGAAGACGATTGCGGTACGGAGAATGGCGCAGCGATGAAGGCCATCGTTGAAGGTGGTGAGGTGATCGAGGCGCTGCGCGAGCGCATATTGGGTCGTGTTGCAAATGCAGACGTGGTCAACCCAGAAACGGGTGAGACTGTATATGAAGCCGGTACTTTGCTGGATGAGTCAGCAGTGGAGCGTATTGAATCCATGGGTGTGGACGAAGTGTTCGTACGTACCCCGTTGACTTGCGAGACACGCTTCGGTCTGTGTGCCAAGTGTTACGGTCGTGACCTGGGTCGCGGCGGTATGGTGAACGTCGGTGAGGCGGTCGGCGTGATCGCTGCGCAGTCTATCGGTGAGCCAGGAACGCAGTTGACTATGCGTACCTTCCACGTTGGTGGTGCAGCTTCTCGTAATGTGGTCGCAAGCCAGATCGAAAGTAAATCTAACGGTGTATTGAATTACAGCGCGAATATGCGTGTCGTGACGACAGTGCGCGGTGAGATCATTGTGGTTGCACGTAGTGCGGAAGTGATCATCGCGGATGACAACGGTCGTGAACGTGAACGTCATAAAGTACCTTATGGTGCAATGTTGACAGTTAAATTGGACGGCGCAGTGCGCGCAGGTACAGTACTGGCGACATGGGATCCGCATACCCGTCCAATCGTTACTGAATACGCAGGTAAGATTAGTTTCCAGAACGTGGAAGAGGGCGTGACTGTCGCTAAACAGATCGACGAAGTGACAGGTTTGTCTACGCTTGTCGTGATCGATCCTAAACAACGCGCCGGTACGCAGGGCAAGGGTGTACGCCCTATGGTCCGACTGTTCGATGATGCCGGTCAGGATGTTAAATTGCATGGCACTGAAACTGCAGTGAGTGTGACCTTCCAAACAGGCGCGATCATCACTGTAGAAGACGGCCAGATGGTAGGTGTGGGTGATGTGCTGGCACGTATGCCTCAGGAAAGCTCTAAGACGCGTGATATTACCGGTGGTCTGCCACGTGTCGCTGAGTTGTTCGAGGCGCGTGTGCCTAAGGATGCCGGTATGCTGGCTGAATGCACCGGTACGGTATCTTTTGGTAAGGATACCAAGGGTAAGCAGCGTCTGGTCATCACAGATGTAGACGGTATCGCTAATGAATTCCTGATTCCTAAAGAGAAGCATGTGCTTGCACATGATGGACAAGTCGTGAATCAGGGTGAGATGATTGTGGATGGCCCGGCGGATCCGCACGATATTTTGCGTCTGTTGGGTGTTGCTAGATTAGCACGTTACATCACCGATGAAGTTCAGGAAGTCTATCGTTTGCAAGGCGTTAAAATCAGTGACAAGCACATTGAAGTAATCGTGCGCCAGATGCTGCGTCGTGTACAGATACTTGATGTTGGTGACACTCGCTTTATTGTTGGTGAGCAGGTTGAACGTGCTGATCTGTTGATCGAGAATGAACGCATGATTGCTGCTGGCAAGAATCCTGCGACATTCCAGTTCATGTTGCTGGGTATTACTAAAGCATCTTTGTCTACCGACTCCTTTATCTCGGCAGCGTCTTTCCAAGAGACAACTCGTGTCTTGACAGAAGCGGCCATCATGGGCAAGAAGGATGATTTGCGTGGCTTGAAAGAGAACGTAATCGTTGGCCGATTGATTCCAGCAGGTACGGGATTGGCTTACCACACGACACGTCGTAGGCAGCGTTTAGGTCTGGATGCAGCAGATGGGCGTGATATCCAAGTGAGTGATATGGCTGGATCAGGCGATATGCTTGACACCACCGAGGTTTCTCAATAGAATTCGCAACCTTTTTCCCGTCACAGCGGATAATTTTCAATTCGCTGTGACGGTGTTTTTTGTCAATAATTTGTTTTTTAACGAAATTTAGAATTTATTAGGATGTGTAGATAATGCCAACCATTAACCAGTTGATTCGCAAGCCGCGTGTTGCCCTCGTAGAAAAAAGCAAGGTTCCGGCCTTGGAAGGTTCTCCTCAAAAGCGCGGTGTTTGTACTCGTGTGTACACCACTACTCCAAAGAAGCCTAACTCTGCGTTGCGTAAAGTCGCTAAAGTGCGTCTGACCAATGGTTTTGAGGTTATTAGCTACATCGGCGGTGAAGGCCATAACCTGCAAGAGCACAGTGTTGTGTTGTTGCGTGGTGGTCGTGTAAAGGATTTGCCGGGTGTTCGTTACCACATGGTTCGCGGTAGTTTGGATACGGCCGGTGTTAAGGATCGTAAGCAATCCCGTTCAAAGTATGGTTCTAAGCGCGCGAAGAAGTAATCGATTCGCAAGTTGTATTTTATAAGTAATTAATTCGAGGTTGATATGCCAAGACGTAGAGAAGTCCCCAAACGCGAAGTCCTGCCTGATCCAAAGTTCGGCAACCAGGATTTGTCCAAGTTTGTAAATGTATTGATGACGGCTGGTAAAAAGTCTGTTGCGGAGCGTATTTTGTATGGTGCGCTGGAGCAGGTTGGCAAGAAGACTGGTAAGGATGCGATTGAGGTCTTCACTTTGGCATTGAATAATGCTAAGCCTCAGGTTGAAGTTAAGAGTCGCCGTGTAGGTGGTGCTAACTATCAGGTCCCAGTTGAGGTTCGTCCATCACGTCGTATGGCTTTGTCTATGCGCTGGTTGAAGGAGGCTGCACGCAAGCGTGGTGAGAAATCCATGGGTATGCGTTTGGCGGGTGAGTTGATCGATGCATCTGAAGGTCGCGGTGGTGCGGTTAAGAAGCGTGAAGAAGTTCACCGTATGGCTGAAGCAAACAAAGCATTCTCGCATTTCCGTTTCTAATCAAGACTTAAGTTAGGTATTCATCGTGGCACGTAAAACACCCATACAGCTGTACCGCAATATCGGCATTAGTGCGCATATTGACGCAGGCAAGACAACAACAACAGAGCGTATTTTGTTCTACACCGGTATTAATCATAAAATCGGTGAGGTTCATGATGGTGCGGCTACCATGGATTGGATGGAGCAAGAGCAGGAGCGTGGTATCACCATTACTTCTGCTGCGACAACCTGTTTCTGGAAGGGTATGGAGGGTCAGTTCGAGAATCATCGCTTCAATATCATTGATACCCCTGGTCACGTGGATTTCACGATCGAAGTTGAGCGCTCTATGCGTGTTTTGGACGGTGCTTGCATGGTCTATTGCGCTGTGGGTGGTGTTCAGCCTCAGTCTGAAACTGTTTGGCGTCAGGCTAATAAGTACAAAGTCCCTCGTTTGGCATTCGTAAATAAGATGGATCGCCAAGGTGCCAACTTCTTCAAGGTTTATGAGCAGATGACGACGCGCCTTCGTGCGCACCCTGTTGCGATGGTTATTCCTATCGGCGCTGAAGATAAATTCGAAGGCGTTGTCGATCTGGTTAAGATGAAGGCAATCTACTGGGATGAGGCATCTCAGGGTATGAAGTTCGATTACCGTGAAATTCCTGCTGAGCTGGTTGATCAAGCTGCCGAGTGGCGCGAAAAGATGGTTGAGTCTGCGGCCGAAGCTTCTGAAGAGTTGATGAATACTTATTTGGAAAATGGCGATTTGACGGAAGAGCAAATCGTTTTGGGTATACGTACGCGCACCATCGCTTGCGAGATTCAGCCTATGCTGTGTGGTTCGGCCTTCAAGAATAAGGGTGTTCAGCGCATGTTGGATGCGGTTATTATGTATCTGCCATCACCGGTTGATATTCCTGATGTGACTGGTGAGTCTGAAGGCGGTGAGCCAATGTCTCGCAAGGCTGATGATAGCGAGAAGTTTTCTGCATTAGCCTTCAAGTTGATGACAGATCCTTTCGTTGGTCAGTTGACTTTCGTGCGCGTCTATTCGGGTGTTCTGAAGAAAGGTGATACGGTCTATAACTCTGTAAAGGGTAAAAAAGAACGTATCGGTCGTATCGTTCAGATGCACGCGAACGAGCGTATTGAAGTTGAGGAGATTCTTGCGGGCGATATCGCTGCTTGTATCGGCTTGAAAGACGTGACTACGGGTGACTCTTTGTCTAATTTGGACGACCCCATCATTCTTGAGCGCATGATATTCCCTGAGCCGGTAATTCACGTTGCGGTTGAACCTAAGACTAAGGCTGACCAAGAGAAAATGGGTTTGGCTTTGGGTCGTTTGGCTGCAGAAGATCCTTCTTTCCGTGTGCGTACTGATGAGGAGTCTGGTCAGACCATCATGTCTGGCATGGGTGAGTTGCACCTCGAGATCTTGGTTGATCGCATGAAGCGTGAGTTCGGTGTCGAGGCTAATGTGGGCGCGCCTCAAGTGGCGTATCGTGAAGCTATCCGTAAGATGGTTGAAGTCGAAGGTAAATTCGTCAAGCAGTCTGGTGGTAAAGGTCAGTTTGGTCGTGTGATGTTGAAGATGGAGCCTAATGAAACAGGTAAGGGCTTTGAATTTATCGATGCGATTAAGGGTGGCTCTGTTCCTCGGGAATTCATTCCTGCTGTGGAAAAAGGTTTGCGTGAAACATTGCCTAACGGTGTGTTGGCTGGATTCCCGGTTGTTGATGTCAAGGTGACATTATTCGATGGCTCCTATCATGAAGTCGACTCCAATGAAAACGCCTTTAAAATGGCTGCTTCTATGGGCTTCAAAGATGGTATGCGCAAAGCAAGTCCAGTGTTGCTTGAGCCGATGATGTCGGTTGAAGTTGAAACGCCTGAAGATTATGCGGGTACGGTAATGGGTGACTTGTCCTCGCGCCGCGGTATGGTTCAAGGTATGGATGATATGGTTGGTGGCGGAAAGTCTATTAAGGCTGAAGTGCCACTGGCTGAAATGTTCGGATATTCCACTTCGTTGCGTTCTGCGACTCAAGGTCGTGCAACATACACTATGGAATTCAAGCACTATTCTGAAGCACCGAAGAGCGTCGCTGAAGCGATCATGAGTAAAAAATAATTTTAGATTAAGAGAGCGAAAACATGGCAAAGAGTAAATTTGAACGCACAAAACCCCACGTAAACGTTGGTACGATTGGTCACGTGGATCATGGTAAAACTACCTTAACCGCTGCCATAACGATGGTTTTGTCCAAAAAGTTCGGTGGCGAAGCTAAGGGTTATGCGGATATCGACGCGGCTCCAGAGGAAAAAGCGCGTGGTATTACCATCAATACTGCACACGTTGAATACGAAACGGCTACGCGTCACTACGCACACGTAGACTGCCCGGGTCACGCTGACTATGTTAAGAACATGATCACGGGTGCTGCGCAGATGGATGGCGCGATCCTGGTTTGCTCTGCTGCTGACGGCCCTATGCCTCAGACGCGTGAGCACATCTTGTTGGCTCGTCAGGTTGGCGTTCCATACATCGTTGTGTTCTTGAATAAGTGCGACATGGTCGATGACGAAGAATTGCTGGAATTGGTTGAAATGGAAGTGCGTGAATTGCTTTCCAAGTACGACTTTCCTGGCGATGACGTGCCTATCATTAAGGGTTCGGCTGTATTGGCGGTTAAGGGTGATCAATCTGAAATCGGCGAGCCAGCGATCCTGCGTTTGGCTGAAGCCTTGGATTCATACATTCCAACACCAGAGCGTGCAATCGACGGCGCATTCCTGATGCCAGTTGAGGACGTATTCTCTATCTCTGGTCGCGGTACGGTTGTGACTGGTCGTATTGAGCGCGGTATCGTTAAGGTTGGTGAAGAAATCGAAATCGTTGGTATCAAGCCGACATTGAAGACAACGTGTACTGGCGTTGAGATGTTCCGCAAGTTGCTCGATCAAGGTATGGCTGGCGACAACGTGGGTGTGTTGTTGCGCGGTACTAAGCGTGAAGAAGTTGAGCGTGGTCAAGTTTTGGCTAAGCCAGGTTCCATTACGCCTCACACCAAGTTCACAGCTGAGATCTACGTGTTGGGTAAAGATGAAGGTGGTCGTCATACGCCATTCTTCCAAGGTTACCGTCCGCAGTTCTACTTCCGTACAACCGACGTGACTGGCGCAGTTGAATTGCCAGCAGGTACAGAAATGGTTATGCCTGGCGATAACGTCAGCATCACTGTTAACCTGATCAACCCGATTGCGATGGAAGAAGGCCTGCGTTTCGCGATTCGTGAAGGTGGTCGTACTGTTGGTGCGGGTGTTGTTGCAAAGATTGTAGAGTAAAGATACAATGCGCCCCCTCGCGTGGTCTGGCCACTAGTCAGACCACGCGATTTCGTTCTTTAAACCAGCGGCTATGCCGCGTAAATGCAAGAGAAAAATATGCAAAGTCAAAAAATTCGCATCCGCCTGAAGGCGTTTGACTATCGTTTGATTGATCAATCAGCTGCGCAAATCGTTGATACAGCGAAGCGTACCGGTGCTGTTGTTAATGGTCCTGTGCCGTTGCCAACCAAGATTGAGCGTTTCGACGTGTTGCGTTCACCGCACGTGAATAAGACATCGCGCGATCAATTCGAAATTCGCACACACTTGCGTCTGATGGATATCGTTGATCCTACCGATAAGACTGTTGATGCTCTGATGAAGTTGGATCTGCCAGCGGGCGTTGATGTAGAGATTAAGTTGCAGTAATAAAGTAAATTTAGTAGTTGTGGTAAATAATCGGCTAACCAATTGCAGTTAGCCCCTTAACAAGAGGAAATTAAAATGAGCTTAGGACTTGTCGGTCGCAAGATTGGCATGACCCGCGTTTTTACTGAAGACGGTTCATCGTTGCCGGTAACAGTGCTGGAAGTGTCCAATAATCGTATCACTCAGACTAAATCTGTTGATACAGACGGCTATACTGCTGTGCAATTAGCACACGGTGTGCGTCGTGCTAGTCGTGTTACTAAAGCTGCTGCTGGTCATTACGCTAAGGCGGGTGTCGAAGCTGGTAGCGTACTTAAAGAATTCACAGTGTCTGCAGAGCAACTTGCTGGTTTGCAAGCGGGTGCGGCCGTGAGCGTCGAGATCTTTAAAGAAGGTCAGTTGGTAGACGTAACTGGTACGACTAAGGGTAAGGGTTACGCAGGTACTATTAAGCGTCACCACTTCAAGTCTGGTCGCGCTTCTCACGGTAACTCCAAGTCTCATAATGTACCGGGTTCTATCGGTATGGCGCAGGATCCGGGTCGAGTGTTCCCTGGTAAGCGTATGACTGGTCACTTGGGTGACGTTCAGCGTACCGTTCAAAATCTTCAAATTGTACGTGTCGATGTGGCTCGTCAATTGTTGTTGGTTAAGGGTGCCGTGCCTGGTTGCATTAACAGCAGCATCGTCGTGCGTCCAGCAGTTAAGGTAGGTGTGTAATGGAACTTAAGCTTATTAACGATAAGGGTCAGTCTACTGAGAGTGTTTCTGCTTCCGATGATTTGTTCGGTCGCGAATATAATCAGGATCTGGTTCATCAGGTAGTTACTGCGTACATGGCTAATGCTCGTTCGGGCAATAGCAAGCAGAAGGGTCGTAGCGAGATCGCCAAGTCAACCAAGAAGCCTTTTGCTCAAAAGGGTACTGGCCGTGCGCGTGCTGGTCAGGCTTCAAGTCCTCTGTGGCGTGGTGGTGGTAAGATTTTCCCTAACACTGGGGAAGAGAATTACACTCAAAAAGTTAACCGTAAGATGTATCGCGCGGGTATCGCTGCGATTTTGTCTAAGTTGGTTAGTGAGGACCGATTGATGGTGGTTGATAGTCTGACTGTCGATTCTCCTAAGACTAAGCAATTGGCTGAGAAGATCAAAGGGATGGGCCTTGCTGCTAATCGCCTGCTGATCATCACGGACAGTGTTGATGAAAATCTGTATTTGTCTTCGCGTAATTTGCCTAACGTATTGGTGTTGGAAGCCAATCAAGCTGACCCAGTCAGTCTGATTCGTTTCTCCAATGTTATTGTTACGCGTAATGCGGTGGCTCAAATCGAGGAGATGTTTGCATGAGTACTCAACAATTCAGCCAAGAGCGTTTGATGAAAGTGTTGGCCGCTCCGCTAATCTCTGAAAAGGCAACTTTTGTTGCTGAAAAGAATGAACAAGTTGTTTTCCGTGTTGCTACAGACGCTACTAAGTCTGAAATTAAGGCTGCCGTTGAAATGATGTTCAAGGTTAACGTCAATAGCGTTCAGGTTGCTAACGTCAAGGGCAAGGTCAAGCGTACGGGTCGTTTTGTTGGCCGTCGCAACAACTGGAAGAAAGCCTATGTATGTCTGGCTGCCGGACAGGAAATCAATTTTGCTGCTAGCGAGCAAGGATAATCATCATGGCATTGATTAAATTAAAACCAACTACTCCTGGCCAGCGTGCTGTATTGCGTGTGGTCAATCCTGAGCTGCATAAAGGCAAACCAGTAGCTGCTTTGCTGGAAAAGAAGACCAAGACTGCAGGTCGTAACAATAATGGTCATATCACTATCCGTCACATGGGTGGAGGTCACAAGCAGCACTATCGCTTGGTTGACTTTAAGCGCAATAAGGATGGCATTCCAGCCACTGTTGAGCGCTTGGAATACGATCCTAACCGTAGCGCAAATCTGGCACTGTTGTGCTATGCGGATGGTGAGCGTCGCTACATCATTGCTCCTAAAGGTGTATCCGCTGGCGCTCCATTGCTGAGTGGTTCTGAAGCGCCTATTAAGCCGGGTAATGCTTTGCCATTGCGTAACATTCCAGTCGGTTCGACAATTCATTGTATCGAGATGATGCCGGGTAAGGGTGCGCAGTTAGCTCGCTCTGCTGGCACATCTGTTCAATTGCTGGCGCGTGAAGGTAGTTACGCTCAGTTGCGATTGCGCTCTGGTGAGATCCGCAAGGTTCATATCGATTGCAAAGCGACTTTGGGTGAGGTGGGTAATTCTGAGCATAGCTTGCGTTCTATCGGTAAGGCTGGTGCGATGCGCTGGCGCGGTGTTCGTCCTACCGTTCGCGGTGTGGTCATGAACCCGGTAGATCACCCACACGGTGGTGGTGAGGGTAAGACAGCAGCTGGTCGTCATCCAGTTAGTCCATGGGGTGTTCCGGCTAAGGGCTTCCGTACACGCCGCAACAAACGCACTGACAGCATGATCGTGCGTCGTCGCTTTAAGGTTTAAGGGGTAAGAACACATGGCACGTTCCATTAAAAAAGGTCCATTCGTTGACGCGCATCTGATCAAGAAGATTGAAACAGTACGAGCAACCAATGACAAGCGCCCAGTGAAGACATGGTCTCGCCGTTCTACGGTGTTGCCTGAGTTCGTTGGTCTGACGATTGCAGTACATAACGGCAAGTTACATATTCCGGTTTATGTTTCCGAGAACATGGTAGGTCATAAGTTAGGCGAATTCGCTCTGACACGTACCTTCAAAGGACATGCTGCTGATAAAAAAGCAGTTAAGAGATAAGGGGGCATGATGACTACTACTATTGCAGTTGCAAAAAACGTTCATCTTTCCGCACAGAAAGGCCGTCTGGTTGCTGACCAGATTCGCGGTCTGCCAGTTGCGCAAGCACTGAACATCCTGAACTTCAGTCCTAAAAAGGGTGCTGGCATTATCAAAAAGGCTCTAGATTCCGCAATTGCGAATGCTGAGCACAACGATGGCGCTGATATCGATGAGTTGAAGGTCAAAGTGATCTATGTTGATAAGGCGGCTTCGTTGAAGCGTTTTATCGCCCGCGCTAAAGGCCGTGGCAATAAGATTGAAAAGCAAACTTGCCACATCACTGTTCACGTCGGGAACTAAGGATAAATTATGGGACAAAAAATTCATCCAACCGGTTTCCGGTTGAGCGTTCGTAAGAACTGGGATTCCAAGTGGTTCGCTAACAGCCACGACTTTTCAACTTTATTGTTGAAGGACATTGAGATTCGTGCATATCTGAAGAAGAAGTTGGCATCTGCCGGCATCTCCAAGATTGTTATAGAACGTCCTGCTAAGAGTGCAAAGGTAACTATCTACACAGCACGTCCAGGCATGGTCATCGGCAAAAAAGGCGAAGACATCGAAGTTTTGCGCACTGAGTTGCGTAAGCGTATGGGTCTTCAGTCTGTAGATTTGGCAATCGAAGAAGTTCGCAAGCCAGAGATCGATGCACAATTGATTGCTGATAGCATCACTGCACAATTGGAAAAACGTATCATGTTCCGTCGCGCAATGAAGCGTGCGATGCAAAATGCGATGCGTCTGGGTGCTCAGGGTATCAAGATCATGAGTGCGGGTCGCTTGAACGGTATCGAAATCGCTCGTTCCGAGTGGTATCGCGAAGGCCGTGTGCCATTGCATACATTGCGTGCAGATATTGACTACGGTACTTCCGAAGCAAAGACAACCTACGGCATCATCGGTGTCAAGGTTTGGGTATTCAAGGGCGAGATCGGTCAGGAAGCAGCTGCACCAATGGCTGCTGAACCAGAGAAAAAAGTAAGAAAGTCGGGAGCTAAACATGCTACAGCCAGCTAGAAGAAAATACCGCAAGGAGCAAAAGGGCCGCAATACTGGCTTGGCGACTCGCGGCAATCAGGTAAGTTTCGGTGAGTTCGGTCTTAAAGCGGTTGCGCGTGGTCGTTTGACGGCGCGTCAGATCGAAGCTGCACGTCGTGCAATGACACGTCACATCAAGCGTGGTGGTCGTATCTGGATCCGTATATTCCCGGACAAGCCAATCTCACAAAAGCCAGCGGAAGTTCGTATGGGTAATGGTAAGGGCAATCCAGAGTACTACGTAGCAGAGATCCAGCCCGGCAAGATGCTGTACGAAATGGATGGCGTTAATGAAACTTTGGCGCGTGAAGCGTTCAAGTTGGCTTCTGCAAAATTGCCATTGGCCACAACATTCGTAGTTAGACAGGTAGGTACTTAATATGAAGGCGACTGAACTTAAAGCTAAGTCCGCAGAAGAATTGCAAACAGAATTGTTGTCCTTGACTAAGGCTCAATTCGGTCTGCGTATGCAAGTTGCGACACAACAAATGACAAATACAAGCCAGATGCGCAAAGTACGCCGTACGATTGCACGCATCAAGACAGTATTGACACAGAAGGAAGCCCAGAAATGAGCGAAGCTAAACTCAAGCGTACTTTGAACGGTATGGTAGTAAGCGACAAAATGGACAAGACAGTTACTGTTTTGGTCGAACGCAAAGTGAAGCACCCATTATTGGGTAAGATTATTCGCGTATCCAAGAAGTACCACGCACATGACGAATCTAACGAGTTCCACACTGGCGATCAGGTAACTATCGAAGAGTGCCGTCCATTGGCTAAAACTAAGAGCTGGCGCGTTTCAAAGCTGCTGGTAAAGGGTGCTGCAATTTAATTGTAAGTATTGCTTGCATCTTTCCTAGATTTGCATATAATGCGCGGCTTCGTTTCATCGCCGCTCGCGGCGACCTAACCCTTACGGGTTCCAAAACTGGCCGCTGTGAGCGGAATAAGTTGGAGATTAAATAATGATACAAATGCAAACAGTTTTAGACGTGGCCGATAACACCGGTGCACGTTCGGTAATGTGCTTCAAGGTTCTGGGCGGCTCTAAGCGTCGTTACGCATCCGTTGGTGATGTGATCAAGGTCAGTATTAAAGATGCTGCTCCACGTGGTCGCGTTAAGAAGGGTGAGGTCTATAACGCAGTCGTAGT
The DNA here is from genome assembly GCA_963740305.1 of uncultured beta proteobacterium. GTDB lineage: Bacteria > Pseudomonadota > Gammaproteobacteria > Burkholderiales > Gallionellaceae > Gallionella. The sequence continues at coordinate 64,988 of CAVUDR010000011.1, forward strand.
TCGTACTGCCAAGGGTGTTCGTCGCAGTGACGGTTCTTTGGTTAAGTTTGATGGTAATGCTGCGGTGTTGTTGAACGCTAAGCTTGAGCCGATCGGCACACGTATTTTTGGACCAGTTACTCGCGAATTGCGTACCGAAAAGTTTATGAAGATTGTTTCGTTGGCACCAGAAGTGCTTTAAGCGATTCGAAATCGGGCAAAGGGAAATCATGCGTAAGATTAAGAAAAACGATGACGTTATCGTGATCGCAGGTAAAGACAAAGGTAATCGTGGCAATGTGCTGCGCGTGCTGGGTGAATATTTGCTGGTTGGCGGTATCAATAAGGTCAAGAAGCATCAGAAGCCTAATCCTGTTAAGGGTTTGACTGGCGGTATCGTCGAGAAGGAAATGCCGATCCACATTTCTAATGTGGCTGTTTTCAATGCGGCAAGCAAGAAAGCTGATCGCGTTGGTATTAAAACGTTGGAAGATGGACGCAAAGTGCGCGTGTTCAAATCTAACGGCGAAGTAATTGACGCTTAAGGGGTATTAGAACATGGCACGTTTGCATGCGTTTTACAAAGATCAGGTCTCTAAAGATTTGATGAAGCAATTTGGTTACAAGTCTGTGATGGAAATTCCTCGCATTGAAAAGATCACCCTGAATATGGGTGTGGGTGAGGCAGTTGCAGATAAGAAGGTTATGGATTTTGCGGTTGGTGATATGCAGAAGATTGCAGGTCAAAAGCCAGTTGTTACTTTGTCCAAGAAGTCTATCGCTGGTTTTAAGATTCGCGAAGGCTATCCAGTTGGTTGCAAGGTTACATTGCGCAAAGAACGTATGTACGAATTCTTGGATCGCCTGATTTCTGTTGCGATTCCTCGTATTCGTGACTTCCGTGGTATCAATGGCAAGTCTTTTGATGGCCGTGGTAACTACAATATGGGCGTGAAAGAGCAGATTATTTTTCCTGAAATTGAATACGAAAAAATCGATGCTTTGCGTGGTATGAATATCACTATCACGACTACCGCGAAGACTGACGAGGAAGCGAAAGCTTTGTTGTTGGCATTCAAACTTCCTTTAAAGAAATGAGAGAAGACTAATGGCTAAGATGGCATTGATCAATCGCGAGCAAAAGCGTCGTGAAATGGTTGCGAAGTTCGCACCTAAGCGCGCAGCTTTGCAAGCAGTTATCGAAAACTTCAAATTGAGCGACGAAGAGCGTGCTGCGGCTCGTGCTAAGTTACAGGCTCTTCCACGTGATTCCAGTCCGGTCCGTCTGCGCAATCGTTGTGCGCTGACTGGTCGCCCACGCGGAACATTTAGGAAATTTGGCTTGGGTCGTATTAAGGTTCGCGAATTTGCTATGCGCGGTGAGATTCCAGGTATCGTTAAGGCAAGTTGGTAGGAGAAATTTATGAGTATGAGTGATCCAATCTCCGACATGTTGACTCGCATTCGCAATGCGCAGATGGCGGAAAAAGCAACAGTTACTATGCCTTCTTCCAAGGTGAAGGTGGCTATAGCTGAAGTATTGAAAGACGAAGGTTATGTCGATGGTTACAGCGTTGTGAAGGCTGACGGTGGTAAAGCTAATCTGGAAATCGGATTGAAATACTACAGTGGTCGTCCGGTGATCGAAAAGATCCAGCGTATAAGTCGTCCAGGTCTGCGTATTTACAAGGGTTCCAATGACATCCCTAAGGTTATGAATGGCTTAGGTATTGCTATTGTTTCGACGTCCAAGGGTTTGATGACCGATCGCAAAGCGCGCGCCAATGGTATTGGTGGCGAGCTGCTCTGCGTAGTCGCGTAAGGAGATAAGCATGTCTAGAGTTGCTAAAAATCCTGTCGTCGTTCCAGCTGGTGTAGAAGTTGTTATTGCTGCTAACGAGATCTCTGTAAAGGGTCCTCTCGGTACGATCAAGCAAGCATTGACCTCCGACATTGTATTGGTACGCGAAGGTGATCAGTTGTTGTGTAAGGCTGCCAATGGTGGCAAGCAGGCAGATGCTATGTCCGGTACTGTACGTGCTTTGGTAGCTAATATGGTTGCTGGTGTTAGTAAGGGTTTCGAACGCAAGCTAACATTAGTTGGCGTTGGTTATCGTGCGGCTGCTGCAGGCGATACTTTGAATCTGACTTTGGGTTTCTCCCACCCGGTTTCTTACAAGATGCCCGCTGGTGTGAAGGTTGAAACCCCTACGCAGACGGAAATAGTTTTGAAGGGCGCTGACAAGCAGCGTATCGGTCAGGTTGCCTCTGAAATTCGTGCATACCGTTCGCCTGAGCCTTATAAGGGCAAGGGGGTTCGTTATAGCGATGAAGTGGTGATCCTGAAAGAAACCAAGAAGAAATAATTGAGGCAGATATGTTGAACAAAAAAGAAGCGCGTCAGCGCAGAGCACGCAAAACCCGTGCACGCATTGCTGAAAAAAAGACCATTCGCTTAGCGATCAACAGAACTAATTTGCACATCTATGCGCAAATCATCTCTGCTTGTGGTAGCAAGATTCTTGCAAGTGCATCTTCTGCTGAGGCTGATGTACGTAAGGACATCGCTAACGGTGGTAATGTGGCTGCTGCTGCAGTTGTTGGTAAGCGTATCGCTGAGAAGGCCAAGGTTGCGGGTGTTTCCCAAGTGGCTTTCGATCGTTCCGGTAATCGTTATCATGGTCGCATCAAAGCGTTGGCAGATGCTGCGCGCGAACATGGTTTACAGTTCTAATTGGAGTTGAATAATGGCTAAGCCGCAAGGAAAGAATCAGCAACAGGAAGAGCGTGATGACGGCATGATCGAAAAAATGATCTCCGTGAATCGCGTCACCAAGGTTGTTAAGGGTGGTCGTATCATGGGTTTCGCAGCACTAGCAGTAGTTGGTGATGGCGATGGTCGTATTGCGATGGGCAAAGGTAAATCTAAAGAAGTACCAGTTGCTGTGCAAAAAGCTATGGAAGAGGCGCGCCGTAACTTGGTAAAAGTTAACCTGAAAAACGGTACTTTGCACCATACGGTAATAGGCACCCATGGCGCAGCCAAGGTGCTAATGCAGCCGGCTTCTGAAGGTACCGGCATTATCGCTGGTGGTGCGATGCGCGCTGTCTTCGAGGCTGTTGGCGTTAAAGACGTGTTGGCTAAATGTATCGGATCAAGCAATCCATACAACGTTGTTCGCGCAACGCTGAATGGTCTTCGTGCTCTGAACGCGCCATCTGAAATTGCTGCCAAGCGCGGCAAGCAACTTGATGAGATCTTGGGGTAATAAATGACACAAGCTAAAACAATCAAAGTTACTCAGATCAAAAGTCTGATCGGAACTAAGCAGTCACACCGCGACACAATTCGCGGTCTGGGTCTGCGTCGTATCAACCACACTGTACAGTTGGAAGACACTCCAAGTGTGCGTGGCATGATCAATAAGGTGTTTTACCTGGTTAAGTGCGAGGCGTAACAGATGAATCTCAATAATATTCAACCTGCAGCAGGTGCAAAGCACTATAAGCGTCGCGTGGGCCGTGGTATCGGTTCCGGTTTAGGCAAAACTTGTGGTCGTGGCCACAAGGGGCAAAAGTCTCGTGCTGGTGGCTTTCACAAAGTTGGTTTCGAAGGTGGTCAAATGCCTTTGCAACGTCGTTTGCCTAAGCGTGGTTTCGTGTCGCTGACACGTAATGACACAGCTCAAGTTCGTTTGTCTGACCTGCAGAATATGCCCGTAGAGACTATAGATCTGTTGTCACTGAAGCAAGCTGGCGTGATTCATGCAAATGCATTGTCTGCAAAAGTGATTCTGTGTGGTGAAATCACTCGTGCTGTTAAATTGCAAGGTCTGATGCTGACCAAGGGTGCGCTCGCAGCTGTTCAAGCTGCTGGTGGTAGCCTCGCTGAGTAAGGTCGCAGATGAGCGCGACTGGTAAGGCGGTTAGTAAGGGTAAGTACGGTGATCTGAGTCAGCGTCTGTGGTTCCTATTGGGTGCATTGGTTGTGTATCGTATCGGTGCGCACATCCCTGTTCCCGGCATCGATCCTACTGTACTGGCAGACCTGTTTAAGTCACAAAAGAACGGCATCTTGGGCATGTTTAACATGTTCTCTGGTGGTGCGCTATCGAGATTTACGATATTTGCATTGGGTATCATGCCGTACATTTCGGCATCTATCATCATGCAATTAGCGGCAATCGCGGTTCCGCATTTAGAGCAACTGAAGAAGGAAGGCGAAGCAGGTCGTCGCAAGATCACTCAGTACACTCGTTATGGCACGCTGGGTTTAGCTGTGTTCCAGGCTTTTGGTATCTCGATCGCGTTGCAGGCGCAACCTGGTTTGGTCCCTAACCCTGGTTCATTGTTCCAGATGACTACAGTGGTTACTTTGGTAACCGGCACGATGTTCTTGATGTGGCTTGGTGAGCAAATTACTGAACGCGGTTTGGGTAACGGTATTTCGCTGATCATTTTTGCGGGTATTGCAGCTGGTTTGCCAAATGCGATTGGTAGTACTTTGGAATTGGCTAGAACAGGTGCTTTCTCTATACCTTTAGTGTTGTTCCTTGTGATCATTGCTTTTGGTGTGACTGCACTGGTGGTATTTGTTGAACGTGGTCAGCGCAAGATCTTGGTGAATTATGCTAAGCGTCAGGTCGGTAATAAGGTATATGGTGGACAGAGTTCACATTTGCCCTTGAAGTTGAATATGGCGGGTGTGATTCCTCCCATCTTTGCTTCAAGCATCATCTTGTTCCCTGCAACGATTGCTGGTTGGTTCGGGTCAGGTACGGGCATGGGTTGGTTGAAAGACGTAAGTGAGAAATTATCTCCTGGTCAGCCTATCTATGTGATGGTGTATGCGGCTGCGATCTTCTTCTTCTGTTTCTTCTATACGGCTTTGGTATTTAGCCCTAGAGAAACTGCGGATAACCTGAAAAAGAGCGGTGCATTCTTGCCAGGTATTCGTCCGGGAGAGCAGACGGCGAAGTATGTAGAAAAGATCATGTTGCGTTTGACATTGGTTGGTGCGGTATATATCGCTGCAGTTTGTTTGTTACCTGAATTTTTGGTCGTCAAATGGAATGTACCATTCTATTTTGGCGGTACATCATTGCTGATCTTGGTAGTGGTGACGATGGACTTTATGGCACAGGTTCAATCCTACTTGATGACTCATCAGTATGAGAATCTGCTGAAAAAGGCTAACTTTAAAGCCGGGATTACACGCTAATGTCTAAAGAAGATGTGATTCAAATGCAGGGTGAGATCGAGGAATCGTTGCCGAATGCGACGTTCCGGATCAAATTGGAAAATGGCCACGTTGTACTGGGACATATATCCGGCAAGATGCGTATGCACTACATACGTATCCTAGCTGGCGATAAAGTGACGGTTGAATTGACACCATACGATTTGAGCAAGGCAAGAATCGTGTTCCGTGCCAAATAGTTAAGCAAGTAAGGAGAAAATAATGAGAGTTCAAGCATCTGTTAAGAAAATCTGCCGTAACTGCAAGATTGTTATTCGTAAGCGCGTGGTTCGTGTGATTTGCACAGAGCCTCGTCATAAGCAACGTCAAGGCTAATTGAGTAAAATCAGCTTTGGGTGTTATAATCTTCGTTTTTCAAATATAGGGTAGCTGCATGGCACGTATTGCAGGGGTGAATATCCCCAACCATCAACATGCTGTAATTGCTTTAACAGCAATTTACGGAATCGGACGCACTCGTTCACAACACATTTGTGTTGCGGCTGGCGTAAAGACCACAACCAAGATGAAAGACTTGACCGACGCAGAAGTTGAAAAACTGCGCGATGAAGTTGCCAAGTTCACTGTAGAAGGTGACTTGCGCCGTGAAACTACCATGAACATCAAGCGATTGATGGATCTTGGTTGCTATCGTGGTCAACGCCATCGTCGTGGTTTGCCATCACGTGGTCAGCGCACTCGCACCAATGCTCGTACCCGTAAAGGTCCGCGCAAGGCGATCTCCGGTGCTAAGAAGTAATTCGCTATAACGCTTTAGAGGAATAGATATGGCTAAGCCAAGCACGAAAGTGCGTAAAAAAGTTAAAAAGAACGTAGCTGAAGGTATTGCTCATGTTCACGCATCTTTTAACAACACCATCGTTACCATCACGGATCGTCAAGGCAATACTTTGGCATGGTCTACAAGTGGTGCTCAGGGTTTTAAGGGTTCTCGCAAGAGTACTCCTTTCGCTGCTCAGGTTGCTGCTGAGGTGGTTGGTAAGTCCGCTGCTGAATGCGGTGTTAAAAATCTTGAAGTGCGTATCAAAGGTCCAGGCCCAGGCCGTGAGTCCGCTGTACGTGCATTGAATTCTGCTGGTTTTAAGATCACCAGCATATCCGATATCACGCCGGTGCCGCACAACGGTTGCCGTCCGCCTAAAAAGCGTCGTATCTAATTTATTGGGAGTCAATCTTGGCTAGAAATCTTGATCCAAAATGCCGTCAGTGTCGCCGTGAAGGTGAGAAGCTGTTTCTGAAGGGCGAAAAGTGTTTTACCGACAAATGTTCTATTGAGCGTCGTGCATACCCACCTGGTCAGCACGGTCAAAAGAAAAATAACCGTCTGTCAGAGTACGGCACACAGTTGCGTGAAAAGCAAAAAGTTCGTCGTATTTACGGCGTACTGGAAAAGCAATTCCGTTTGACATACAAGGCGGCTGCGGCCTCTCGTGGCATCACAGGTGAAAGCTTGTTGCAAATACTTGAGTCGCGTCTTGACAACGTTTCATATCGTATGGGTTTCGGCGCGTCACGCTCCGAAGCGCGTCAGGTAGTTCGTCACAATGCTGTGATGGTTAACGGCAAGCGTGTGAATATCCCTTCATACCAAGTTCGCCCAGGCGACGTGGTTGAAGTGAACGAAAAATCAAGGAATCAATTGCGCATCAAAGCAGCTTTGGCTGCAGCTGAGCAACGCGGTTTCCCTGAGTGGGTTGAGATGGATACCAAAGCATTTAAAGGTACCTTTAAAGCTAAGCCTCAGCGTTCCGAATTGCCTGCAACCATCAACGAGCATTTGGTTGTTGAGTTGTATTCCAAGTAATCCACGCGGAGTAGCTTATGCCTAAGAATGAATTTTTGAAGCCGCGCATCATCGATGTGCAAAGAATTTCCGACACCCAAGCTAAAGTGGTGATGGAGCCCTTTGAACGCGGTTATGGCCACACATTGGGTAATGCCTTGCGTCGTATCTTGTTGTCTTCTATGGCAGGTGCTGCACCTACCGAAGTGAAGATGGCTGGTGTGTTGCATGAGTATGCCACTATTGATGGCGTGCAAGAAGACGTAGTCGACCTGTTATTGAACCTGAAGGGCATCGTGCTGCGTTTGCACAATGTCAAAGAAGTTGTTCTGACTCTGAAGAAGGAAGGCCAAGGCGTGGTCACTGCTGCTGATATCAGCGGTAATGCAGACGTTGAAGTCGTTAATCCTGATCACGTAATCGCACATCTAACTGCTGGTGGCAAATTGGATATGCAGATCAAGGTCGAACAAGGTCGCGGTTATGTTTCCGCTATCTCTCGTCAGACACCTAACGAAACTCGCGCAGTTGGTCATATCGCTCTGGACGCATCGTTCAGCCCGGTTAGCCGAGTGAGTTACGCAGTTGAAAGCGCTCGTGTTGAACAGCGTACTGACTTGGATAAGTTGGTGATGAACATCGAAACGAATGGTGCGATCGATCCAGAGCAAGCGATTCGCAATGCGGCTCGTATCTTGGTCGATCAGTTCTCTGTATTCGCAGCATTGGAAGGCACAGAACCAGTTGTTGAGAAGCCACAAGCACCTAAGGTCGATCCTATCCTGTTGCGTCCAGTGGACGATCTGGAATTGACCCCACGTTCTTCGAACTGCCTCAAAGCACAGAGCATCCATTACATCGGCGATCTGATTCAGTACACGGAGAACGATCTGTTGCGTACTCCTAATCTGGGTCGTAAGTCGCTTAACGAAATCAAGCAGGTTCTTGCTGAGCACAATTTGTCGCTTGGTATGAAGCTGGAAAATTGGCCTGTTGCTGCTGTTTAAGCACGACCGGCAACTTAAGAAGTAAGAAAGGCAAATCATGCGTCACCGTTCAGGTTTAAGAAAACTCAACCGTACCAGCAGCCATCGCTTGGCTATGTTTCGCAATATGACAGTTTCCCTGTTGCGTCACGAGCTGATCAAAACAACGTTGCCTAAGGCTAAGGAACTGCGCCGTGTTGCAGAACCTATCCTGACACTGGGCAAGACCCCAAGTTTGGCTAATCGTCGTTTGGCTTTTGCGCGTTTGCGTGATCGTGAAATGGTGACCAAGTTGTTTGATGAGCTGGGTCCACGCTATGCAGCACGTAACGGCGGCTACTTGCGCGTTCTCAAATTCGGTTTCCGTCAGGGCGACAACGCTCCTATGGCACTGATCGAATTGATGGACCGTCCAGCAGATGCGACAGCTGTTGATGCTGAGTAATCAGTCTTAGCAGCAGTAAACAAAAAGCCGGGGAAACCCGGCTTTTTGCTTTTAGTCGTCCTTAAAATCTATATGCTTGTGTAGAATCTACACTCTGCATTATTTATTCTTACGGAGTAGACCCATGACTAACTGGTTTGAAGATAATTCTCTATCCATAGGTAAGACACCGCTTGTTCGCCTTAATCGTGTGACGGATGGCGCTAAAGCCACCGTGCTGGCCAAGATAGAAGGTCGTAACCCTGCTTATTCGGTTAAGTGCCGTATCGGTGCCGCGATGATTTGGGATGCAGAGCAGCGTGGTTTGTTGGGACCAGGCAAACAAATCGTCGAACCTACTAGCGGCAATACGGGTATCGCACTGGCCTTCGTCGCAGCTGCACGTGGTATTCCATTGACACTCACCATGCCCGATACCATGAGCGTAGAGCGTCGCAAACTGCTCGCTGTCTATGGGGCTAAGCTTGTGCTGACGGAGGGCGCCAAAGGTATGTCTGGCGCGATTGCTAAAGCTGAAGAGATTGCGGCTTCTGATCCCAGCTATGTGCTGCTACAACAGTTTAAAAATTCCTCCAATCCAGCCATACATGAAAAGACCACGGGCCCAGAGATATGGTCAGACACCGACGGTAATATTGATATATTGGTCGCGGGTGTTGGCACTGGCGGCACGCTCACAGGCATCTCGCGTTACATCAAAAATACCCAACACAAAGCAATCAGAACGGTCGCCGTCGAACCTAGCGCGAGCCCAGTGATTTCACAGCGTCTAGCAGGTGAGCCCAACAAGCCAGGCCCACACAAGATACAAGGCATAGGTGCGGGGTTTGTACCTGACAATTTAGATCTCGCGATGGTTGATGCGGTAGAGATGGTAACGAACGAAGAGGCAGTTGATTACGCACGCCGTTTGGCTAAGGAAGAGGGCATCTTGTGTGGCATCTCCTGCGGTGCGGCTGTTGCTGCAGCAGTGCGTCAGGCTAAGATGCCTGAGAATGCTGGCAAGACTATCGTCGTGATTTTGCCTGATTCAGGCGAGCGCTATCTGAGCTCGATATTATTCGATGGCATGTTTGACGACAAAGGATTAGCACTGTAGACGGAGATCACGTAAGCGTTATTGTCGACTTGGCAGCGAAACAGCCCACCTAACTAAGTGGGCTGTTTCGTTTTCAAGTTTATTCAGTGATCCTTCCGCGCAAGACTTTAAGATTACCGCGTTTGGCTTTTTCATCCACACGTTTGCGTTTTGCACTGCGCGAGGGCTTGGTTGCGATGCGCCTGATCACCTTTGCATTTGCTTCTGTGATGATGGATAGCAAGCGTGTGAGTGCATCCTCACGATTTTTATCCTGGCTGCGGAAACGCTGTGCTTTGAGGACGATCACGCCGACTGTCGTCACTCGTTTGTCCGCTAGTAGCATGAGCTTCTCTTTGTAAGCCTCTGGCAATGAAGATGCCATGATATCGAAGCGTAAATGAATAGCGGTCGAGACCTTGTTGACGTTCTGTCCACCTGCACCTTGAGCGCGTATCGCACTTAATTCGATCTCTGCGTCAGGGATGCAGAGGTGGGGGAGTGATCACTAACAAAGCGTGTGACTCACCTATCTATCCAAGACCTGCTGCAGATATTTGCCTGTCACGCTTTTCTTGTTCTTGGCGATATCCTTAGGTGAGCCTTCGGCGATGATGCGACCTCCTCCCATACCACCCTCAGGGCCTAGATCGATGACCCAATCTGCGGTTTTGACGACGTCCAGATTGTGTTCGATGACGACGACGGTATTGCCCTGATCACGCAGCTTGTGGATGACTTTGAGTAACAGAGCGATGTCATGGAAGTGCAAGCCCGTGGTTGGTTCATCCAGAATGTAGAGTGTGCGGCCCGTGTCGCGCTTGGATAACTCCAGCGACAGTTTCACACGCTGCGCCTCGCCACCAGACAGTGTGGTCGCAGATTGTCCCAACGTGATGTAGCCTAATCCCACATCCAGCAAAGTTTGCAGCTTACGGGCGATGAGCGGCACAGGCTTAAAGAACTCATGTGCATGTTCCACCGTCATGTTGAGCACCTGATGGATGTTCTGTCCCTTGTACTGTATCTCCAGCGTCTCGCGGTTGTAGCGATGGCCGTGACACACGTCGCAGGGTACGTAGACATCCGGTAGGAAGTGCATCTCCACCTTGATCACCCCGTCACCCTGGCAAGATTCGCAGCGTCCGCCTTTGACGTTGAAGGAGAAACGGCCAGGCCCATAGCCGCGCTCACGTGAGGACGGCACGCTGGCGAAAAGCTCGCGTATTGGCGTGAATAAACCGGTATAGGTCGCGGGGTTAGAACGCGGTGTGCGGCCTATGGGTGACTGATCGACGTTGATGACCTTGTCGAAAAACTCCAGACCGGTGATCTCGCGATGGGGCGCAGGTTCAGTGTTGCTCGCGTACAGATGTTGCGACACCGCAGGATAGAGCGTGTCGTTGATGAGTGTGGACTTACCCGAACCGGAAACGCCGGTGATGCAAACCATTAATCCGACCGGTAGATTGAGTGTTACGTCTTTGAGGTTGTTGCCACTGGCTCCCTTGATGGTGAGCATGCGCTCCGCATCGGGCTTGAGCATCTTCTTGGGCATGGGGATGCTGCGGCGTCCAGTCAGATAGTCCCCCGTGAGCGAAGCGGGATTGTCGCAGACCTCGGTGGGCGTGCCTTCTGCGACCACTAAGCCGCCGTGTTCACCCGCACCTGGCCCCATGTCCACCACATAGTCGGCATGGCGTATCGCGTCCTCGTCGTGCTCGACCACGATCACGCTGTTGCCCATGTCGCGCAGCATTTTCAGTGTGTCCAGCAAGCGGTCATTGTCGCGTTGGTGCAAACCTATGGAAGGCTCGTCCAGTACATACATCACGCCGGTCAGACCTGAGCCGATCTGCGAGGCCAGACGAATACGTTGCGCCTCGCCACCAGACAAGGTCTCGGCTGAGCGCTCCAGCGACAGATAATCCAACCCCACGTTGTTGAGAAAACTCAAGCGACTGGCGATCTCGACGACGATCTTTTCTGCGATGGCCGCCTTGTTGCCTTGTAGCGTCAATTTCTTAAATAGGGCGAGTGCATCGCGCAGTGATAGTGCGCTGATCTCGTAGATGGTGTTCTCGCCAACACGCACATTGCGCGCTTCGATGCGCAGCCGCGTACCTTTGCATTCTGGGCAGGGGCAGTTATTGAGGTACTTCGACAGTTCTTCACGTACCGTCGGTGAGTCGGTCTCTTTATAACGTCGTTCAAGATTATTGATGATGCCCTCGAAGGCGTGTTCGCGTAGCGTGGTCTTGCCGCGTTCGTTGATGTACTGGAACGGGATCTCGACCTTGCCGCTGCCGTATAGCAGCACCTGTTGTGTGTCCTCACTCAGACGCTCGAATGACTGCTCCAAGTCGAAGCCATAGTGCATGGAGAGATTGACCAACAGTTGGTGATAGAACTGATTGCGCCTATCCCACCCCTTGATCGCGCCGCTGCTGAGCGACAGCGTAGGGAAGGCCACCACACGCTTGGGATCGAAGAAACTGATGTTGCCCAGACCGTCGCACTTGGGGCATGCGCCCATGGGGCTGTTGAAGGAGAACAAGCGCGGTTCTAATTCTTGCAGCGAGTAGTTGCAGATCGGGCAGGCGAACTTGGCCGAGAATAGATGCTCTTTGCCGCTATCCATTTCGACGGCCAGTGCACGACCATCGGCATGGCGCAACGCAGTCTCGAACGATTCGGCCAGACGTTGCTTAGATTCCACATTGACCTTCAGTCGGTCGACCACGATTTCTACGGTGTGCTTCTTGTTCTTCTGCAAGGTAGGCAGTTGGTCGATTTCATGCACTTCACCGTTGATGCGCAGACGCGTGAAGCCTTGCGCACGCAACTCGTCGAACAACTCCAGTTGCTCACCTTTGCGCTCCACCACCAGCGGCGAGACGATCATCACCTTAGTACCTTCGGGTAAGGCCAGCACGTGGTCGACCATCTGGCCCACCGATTGCGCCTGCAACACCAACTCGTGTTCGGGGCAATAAGGATCACCGGCGCGCGCGAACAGTAAACGCAGATAGTCGTGTATCTCGGTGACCGTACCGACCGTGGAGCGCGGATTGTGTGAAGTGGCTTTCTGCTCGATGGCGATAGCGGGTGACAGACCTTCGATCAGGTCTACATCCGGCTTCTCCATCAATTGCAGAAACTGGCGCGCATAGGCTGACAGCGATTCCACATAGCGGCGCTGACCTTCCGCATACAAGGTGTCGAATGCCAGTGAAGACTTACCCGAGCCGGACAAACCAGTGATGACCACGAGTTTGTGTCGTGGCAGATCCAGGTTGATGTTCTTCAGATTGTGGGTGCGTGCCCCGCGAATTTTGATGAGTTCCATGCTGGTCGACCGAGGTGAAAACGACCTGCGAATATACGCGAATTTGAGGGCTGACCCAACCCTTAGCTGTATATGTCTTTGCAGTAGAGGCTTGAAATCTTATGTTGGTACTTACCTTTGTTTACTAAAGCATGACGGCTGAAATGCCCACAGGTCGGCACAGCAAGCGGTTGACCTGTTAAGATACGCGCCTTCTGAAATTCGATTCCGTCTGCTTATGTCTGCTGCACCTTCTGTAATGAATCCTGTTGAAAAACGCGCCAGCTATGGCTTGGCGGGTATCTATGGCCTGCGTATGTTGGGCCTCTTTATCATCCTGCCGGTGTTCGCTTTGTATGCCGAGCATCTGCCCGGCGGCGAGAACCACATGCTGATGGGTTTGGCACTGGGCGCTTATGGTCTGACCCAAGCCATCTTGCAGATTCCGGCTGGCTGGTTGTCCGACCGCTACGGTCGCAAACCTGTCATCTATATTGGCTTGGTGATCTTTGCCATCGGTAGTTTCATTGCCGCCTATGCAGACAACATCTACCTCGTTATCTTGGGCCGTGCCATCCAAGGCGCAGGTGCGATCAACGCTGCTGTGATGGCGCTGACGGCCGACCTGACACGTGAAGAAGTGCGTACAAAAGCGATGGCGATGATAGGCATTACCATCGGCATCACCTTCTCCTTGTCGCTGATTATTTCCCCGCTGCTGCATGGCGTAATGGGTGTGCCAGGTTTGTTCGCGCTGACCGGCGTGTTGGCCTTTGTGGCGATGCTGTTGGTGCGATTCGTTATTCCCAACCCAGCGATCACGCGCTTCCATAGTGACACTGAGGCGGGCCACGGCAAGTTCGCCGAAGTGTTGCGCAACAAGGATCTATTGCGTTTGGACTTTGGTATCTTCTCTCTACATGCCATTCTGATGTCGGTGTTCATGCAAGTGCCATTCGTCTTGCAGTCCAATGGTCTGAAGGTCGAAGAACATTGGAAGATCTATCTACCGGTGATGTTGGTCGCCTTCGTTTTGATGGTGCCGCCTATCATCATCGCCGAGACCAAGGGCAAGATGAAGCAAGTGTTCATGCTGGCTGTATTCCTAGCCTTCTGTGCGCAAGCACTGCTGATGTTCGGTCAGCACAGCCTGTGGGCCGTGGCTGCTGCATTGTTGATCTTCTTCTCTGCCTTCAACGTACTGGAAGCAACCTTGCCATCCTTGATTAGCAAGATCGCACCGCTGTCTGCCAAAGGCACAGCGATGGGCGTTTATAGCAGTGTGCAATTCCTAGGCGCTTTCTTTGGTGCAGTGATGGGCGGCATCTTGATGCAGAATGTCAGCGGCAACGCAGTATTCATCTTCAGCATGGTGTTGTTGGCAGTTTGGCTGTTGGTGGCCAGCACCATGCGTCCTCCTGCAGCAGTCCGCACCAAGCTGTATCATCTGTCCCCATTGAGTGAGGCTGAGGCCTCCCAGTTACAGCAGAAATTGCGCGAATTGAGCGGTGTGCGCGAAGTGCTGGTGGTCTCTATCGAAGCGATCGCCTGCCTCAAAGTTGATATGGTGGGTTTTGATGAAGCAGCAGTCGAACAATTAGTGAATAAATCTTAAAGGGAGCAAAGCATGTCGGTGAATAAAGTGATACTGATCGGTCGTCTGGGCAAAGATCCTGAGACGCGTTACATGACCAATGGCGAAGCCGTTACCAACGTAGGCTTGGCGACCAGCGAGAATTGGAAAGACAAGTCCGGCGAGAAGCAAGAAAAAACAGAGTGGCATAACCTTGTTTTCTATCGCCGCTTGGCCGAGATCGCGGGTGAGTACTTGAAAAAGGGCTCGATGATCTATGTCGAAGGGAAATTGCAGACCCGCAAATACACAGATAAAGCCGGCGTCGAAAAATACAGCACTGAAATCATCGTCAACGAAATGACCATGCTGGGCGGCAAGTCCACAGGCGGTGGTAGCTTCGAAGTGGTCGATCAAGGCGAACCCGCACGCGAGCCACAACGCGCAGCCCCAGCTCGTGCCGCGTCACCTGCACCTGCGGCCAAAGCAGCGCCAGCCAAGAGTAGCTTCGACAACTTCGATGATGACATTCCTTTTTAAAAACTACCTTATAGATTATTGTTAATAATTTATATAAAGCCCGCATCTCCAATGAGATTGCGGGCTTTTTGATGTGCGGTCTTCGAAGCAAGTTATATATTCAGCAATATTTTTTCTAATCAATTAAGGCTGCACAAACTCATCAACGTCGAGTGCCCGCCCACAAGGCGAGGTTTTACGCGCAGTTTGATAAAGATAAAACAGGGGCCTATACAAGCATATTTTAATATGCTTGTATAGGCCCCTGTTTGCTGCGAAAATACGCGAGTTCTATGCGCTCGCCCATCTGCATTTTCGCTCTTGGTTGTTACATCGCAGATATCAAGGAAAATTCATGAAAATCATCATAGTAGGAGGAGTCGCTGGTGGTGCAACAGCGGCAGCCCGCATCCGTCGCAACGACGAAAATGCCGAAATTATAATGATCGAGCGTGGTCCTTACATCAGTTTCGCAAACTGTGGACTGCCTTATCACATCTCAGGCACCATAACCGAACGTGAACAACTGCTGGTGACCTCGGAGCCAGCTTTCGAACAACGCTACCGCGTCGATGTGCGGAGCCGCACCGAGGCCATCGCAATTGACCGTACTGCAAAAGTCATACGCCTGCGTGATCTATCCACCGGCGATGAATACGACGAGTCCTACGATAAGCTATTGCTCTCCCCCGGAGCCGAACCAGTTCGCCCGAAGTTGAAAGGCATAGATTCACCACGCATATTTGGCATGCGTAACATACCTGATCTTGACCGTATCATGGCTTATCTAGACGAGCATAAGCCGCGCCGCGCCGTCGTCATTGGCGGCGGATTCATCGGAATCGAAGTGGCAGAAAACCTGCACGAGAAGGGGATTTTCACCACACTGGTAGAGGGCGCAGACCAAATTCTGACTCCGCTAGACTATGAGATGGCAGCAATCGTCCATTCGCACATGCGCGACAAAAATGTCGAGTTATACCTTTCTGATAAGGTGGAACAGTTTGAGGACAAACTAGATCACACAGTGGTCTATATGGGCAGTGGACGCAGATTACAGGCCGACCTTGTCGTGCTGGCAATCGGTGTGCGTCCAGAAACCACACTAGCTCGCGCTTGCGGAATTGTGCTTGGCACAACTGGCGGCATTAAGGTGAATGAGTATTTGCAAACTTCCGATCCGGACATCTACGCCGTTGGCGACGCAATTGAGGTTACCCAGTCAATCAGTGGACTTCAGGTGCTGATTCCGCTCGCTGGCCCGGCTAATCGTCAAGGGCGCATGGCTGCTGACAACATCGTGTTTGGCAACAACAAGCAGTACCGAGGTACGCAGGGCACCTCCATCCTGAAGGCATTTGATCTTGCGGCAGCCACAACAGGACTGAACGAGAAACAACTCATCTCTGCTGGAATAGCTTACCTGAGCTGCATTACCCATAGCGGTTCGCATGCCAGCTACTATCCAGGGGCTAAGCAAATCAGTCTGAAACTGCTGTTCAGTCCTGAAGGAAAAATACTCGGTGCTCAAGCTGTAGGTGCGGATGGCGCAGACAAGAGAATCGACATTATATCGACCGCGATACACGGCAATCTGACCGTGGAGGATTTGGCCGAACTGGAACTGGCGTATGCGCCGCCTTACGGATCAGCCAAAGATCCTATCAATATCGCAGGCTATGTCGCCACCAATGTGCTGAACAAATCGCACGAGATGATTGAGTGGAGAGAGTTGCACCAAAAACTCGAACAAAAAGATACGACACTGCAACTGATCGACGTGCGCACGGCAGAGGAGTACGGATTCGGCTCGATAGCGACCGCCCGCAATATCGACGTAAACCTGCTGCGTGAACATCTTGGTGAACTTGATCGCAATGCGCCGTTGGTGCTGTTCTGCCAAATCGGTCTGCGCGGCTATCTTGCCTACCGGATACTCAAGCAGCATGGATTCACCAATGTTCGCAATTTGTCCGGCGGTTACAAGACCTACTCATGGGCCGTGGAAAAGCAGGCCAATCCAGATATCTTCGATTACGAAGATATTAAACGACGTGATCCTGCCGAAATCGAGGCCGAGCGCAGTTGTCCTGCTAGTGCTGCCCTGATTGGCTCTGGCACCAGCGGTCAGATGCACACGCTCAATGCAGTCGGACTACAGTGTCCGGGGCCAATCATGAAGACCTACAAGGCCATGGAGGCGCTGGACACGGGAGAGCTGCTGGAGATTACCGCTTCCGATCCCGCCTTCGGCCGTGATATTCGCGCATGGGCAAAAAAAACCGGCAACGATGTGCTCTCGGTCAGAGCCGAAAAAGGACTGGTCATCGTCCTACTACGCAGAAATAAACCTTCGCCAGAAGCAGTTGCGGCACCAGCAGTAATCAAGGATAAGTTTACGCTGGTCGTGTTTTCGGATGACCTAGACAAGGTGATGGCTAGCATGATCATCGCCAATGGCGCGCTTGCGATGGGTAAACCAGTTAGCTTGTTCTTTACCTTCTGGGGGTTGGATGTGATTCGTCGTGTGGATGCACCACACTTGAACAAGCCCATGATGGATCGCATGTTCAGTACTATGCTGCCGTCCGATGTAGATCACCTCAATACCATTTCTAAAATGGACATGCATGGTCTAGGTGCAAAAATGATCCGCAAGGTCATGCACGATAAGGGTGTTGAGACGCCAGGAAAGTTGCTTCAAAGCCTAGTTGAAGGGGGTGCGCAGCTAATTGCTTGCCAGATGTCCATGGATGTAATGGGCATAAAAAAAGAAGAGCTGATTGATGGAGTGGAAATCGGCGGCGTGGCGGCCTTCTTGGGCGAAGCATCGGAATCCGGCACCACACTGTTCATCTGACGGCCTAATCAATAGACCTTGAGAGATATCAGACGGATACGGGTGGCGTGGCAATTTGTCCTCCAGGAGGTTTTCTGGTTAAAAATCCTGGCAAAAATAACGCCAACAGGGTGTATGTCAGGAATAGGTAATACCCCGACTGCAGTGAGGTGGCATTGGTAGTCAAGATCACCAATTCCTGGCCCGTTGAATTTAAATGACCGAGCTGGCTGGTAATAATCCCATTGAATCCGATGTAGGCCATAAATATGGCAACTACCATGACATCGGCCATCGACCATTTGCCCGATTTCAAGACAAAAAACTTGATCACCGAGTTTTCCTTTGCATGGAAATAATTGAAGTAATACCCCAGTGACGAGGCTAGCTTTAACAGTGGGAAAACAATACTGAAGGTGATCAGCAATATCCCGACTAATTTCATCTGAATTTCATTGTGAGTAATCATGACCCAGAAGACATCCAGAATGCTTTTGCTTTGGAAATACAATACCTGATTCTCGAAATGAATGGGATGTCCCACCAGCATGAAGTTCATCTGTGAGATGGTTGCTTCCATATCGATGGTGGGCGTGGTTACCCCGGCAATCAGCAGCGTGATTAGAGACAGCATGAGAAATATATACTGGGGTGGAGTTAGCGGTTGTTTGCTAAAACCCGACAAGGCAAAAAGGATAAGCGACAGCACGATCAACTGGGCTGCTGCCTTGACAATCAGGTCATGCCTAAACGAAATTTCCGCACTGAGCTTGAGCTTCGCACCTTCGATATCCTTGGAACCAGTCCTGAGAAGGATGCGGTTCAGTTGAGGTGTGTCCTGTGTATTAAAGGTCTGGTCGGAATATTTTTCGAGTTGTTTGTTCAGTACGGACTTTATCTGACGTTTTGTTTTCGATTTCGTCATCTCATGAATGACGGCATCCGCGTATTCCGGAATGCCTTTTTTAATAACATCCAGTTTGACGAAAATATTTATAAAGGACTGCGTGACTCGCCCCCCTGCAGTTTCTGCGTTATCTGCCCTAATTTTCTTGTCGACATCATCAATAAGGGTGTTCAGCAGAACTTCGATATGTTTTCGAAGCACCCGCTCATTCGCTTTTGATAAATACAATTTATTGATTTCCTCGGTAAGGATTTCGGTAACTTGTCGCCTCCATTCATCAATGCTGAGAAGGCCGTATTTGACGCTATTGAGTTCTGCATAGTCGTTTTTGTTATCTTGATTGGTCAGTGAATTGGAAATAATTTGATCGCATAAAATAACCGATGCGATAACGATTATTGTGGATAAGATCAGATTGAGCAGTTTCATAGTAGCGACCTTTATCACATACAAAATGTAGAGCAATGAGACGATGGATGTGGAGGGAAAACTGACGTACTTTTGGCGACCTGTAGCGGGTGTCCGAAAGTCATCGCTGCTAGATCAAAATAAAGATCCAAACGACCAAACCCAGCCTTAGGTAATGACGCGAGGATATGGATTTGTATCTGGCTATTATGGGGCGCAAACATCAGTGGATTCCGTGTTTATAATCGATGCGTAAGGATCGTACGCACCTTGCCGCGACCAGATATGCCTCAATAATTCTTGCGATTCTGATACAAACCGAAGCATGAGTCGGTGCGTTACCGTCCAGACATCATGTAAAAAACTTCGCTAACCACGATGCTTGATAAGCTTTGCATCCTTAGGCAGTTCTGCTTCGTTGTTTTGCAGGAGCGATCGGAATGCGCGGCGGGCAGACGATCTAAAATTATCAAGCGGCCATTCAAAAATGAACTAAAAGGGGGCAGCATCGAATGGCACTTACTAATAAAATCGACCATGCTGCTGTCATTTTTTATTCTTGGCATACAACTTAGAATGCGTGCTTAGGAGAACACTATGACGACACGCTACGACTTCGATCAAATCGTTACACGCGAGGGTACGGCCAGCCTTAAATTTGATGGGCGGGGAGAGGTGTTCGGGCGGGCGGATGTGATTCCTTTGTGGGTTGCGGATATGGATTTTGCTGTGCCTGAGGCGGTGCGGCGGGCGTTGTCTGAGCGTGCTGCGCATCCGGTTTATGGCTACACCCGTGCGTCTGAGTCGGTGTATGCATCGCTGCTGCAATGGTTGCAACAACGGCACGATTGGGTGGTGGTGCGCGACAGTGTGATGTTGTGTCCGGGCGTGGTGCCGAGTTTGCATGCGGCTATCCTCGCGCTCACTCAGGTGGGTGAGGGGGTGATCGTGCAGCCGCCGGTGTATGCGCCATTTCTGTCTGCGCCCAAGATCACTGGGCGCAGGCTGTTGCTCAATCCGCTCAAGCTTGTCGCGGGTCGTTATACCTTCGATCTAGATGACCTGGTGTGTTGTGCGGAGCAGGGTGGGCGGATGTTGATCTTGTGTTCGCCGCATAATCCGGTCGGTCGGGTGTGGCATGAAGTTGAGCTGCAAGGTTTGCTGGATGTGTGCAAGCGGCATGACATCATCGTGGTGTCGGACGAGATACATGCCGATCTGATTTTTCCAGGCAACACGCATGTGCCACTCGCCAAGCTTGCGGGCAACAGTCTCAACATCATCACTGCTGTTGCACCTAGCAAGACTTTTAACATCCCAGGCTTAGGCTTATCGGCATTGGTCGTGCCGGATGCTGCGCAGCGTGCTGCAATCAGTCGCGCATTCGAGACCTTGCATGTCAGTGTGACGAATCCTTTTAGTCTGGTCGCATTCGAGGCAGCTTATCTTGATGGGGCAGATTGGTTGGATGCATTACTGGTCTATCTGGCGGGGACGCGTGAGATGGTGCGCGAGTATCTGGCTGAACATCTGCCGCAGATTCGGTTGACTGCATCAGAGGGCACGTATCTGTTGTGGTTGAACTGCGGCGCATTGGGGATGAACGATGCAGAGCTGAAGCGATTCTTAGTACAAGAGGCGGGCGTGGGGATGAGTCCTGGTGTGTTGTTCGGCGAGCAGGGCAGAGGGTATATGCGCATGAACATAGGTGCACCCCGCAGCGTCATCACACAGGCTTTGCGCAACATCTCGGCTGCATTAGCCGCACGTGATCAGCGTTGACGCAGCACCATCCATATCCCGCCTAGTATCAACATCGATGCGATGACGAGATCGCGGGTCAGTGCCTCTCCTAGGAATACGATGCCCGCGATTGATGCGAGTACTGGTGCGCTCAATTGCACGGTGGAGGCAGTCATGGCTTTCATGTGTTGCAACACGCGATACCACAACACATAACCCAGCGCGGAAGTGAGTGCGCCCGACAGCACCGCATACAACACGCCTAGACCATCCAAATGCAGATAAGGCCAGGCGAGCAGAGATAGGCCGAGTGTCATCGGTACAGCGCGGATGAAGTTGCCTGCGGTAGCGGCAGCGGGCGCGCGCTGACCCCGACCGAATAAGGAATAGAAGCCCCAACACATGCCGCTGGCCAACATCAACAACGCATCTGGTAAAGAGGGGGCTTGCACGCCGGGCAGCACCAACACTAACAGGCCGATGATGGCCGAAATCAGCCCGACGATCTGGAGTGCGCGCATGCGTTCACCCGCGATGAAACCTGCGATGAGCATAGTCGCTTGCACTGCGCCGAACAGCATCAAAGCACCTGCGCCGGTGTTGATGGTGCGATAGGCGAACGACAGCGCAACAGCATAGAGGAACAAAGCCAGCGCGCTGCGCCAACTACCGTGCTGTAGCGGTGCTACTTTTTGTATGCGCATCAGCAACCACAACATCGCCGCTCCCGAGATGAGGCGCACACTAGTGAAGCTAGCTGCATCTATTGCAGTCTCTTTGAGTGCCATACGGCATAGTAGTGAGTTGGCCGCGAAGGCGACCATGGTTAAGGTCGTGAGGGTGACCAGACGTACACGGTTCATGGCATTCAGCTCATATGCGTAGGGAGGTGGCGAGGTTCTAGTGCAGACAGGCTCAAGTAGTGCACATTGAATTTATCGCTGCTGTCACTCCAGTTCATCTTGGGGTGCCAGCCTGCTCTTCGCGCCAAGGCTAGGAATTCTGGGGGCGTGTATTTGTAAGAATTCTCGGTGTGTATGGTCTCGTGTTCGGCAAAATGGAAAGTCTCGCCTGCCAGTTTGATGTGTTGTTTTCGTTTGCTCACCAGATGCATTTCAACACGTCCCAATGCTGAGTTGTAATAGGCGTGATGTGCAAAACCTTGCAGATCCAATTCTGCCCCCAATTCGCGTTGCATGCGGGTGAGCAGGTTGAGATTGAACGCGGCAGTTTGGCCGGCGGCATCGTTGTAAGCGGCATTCAGCACCTCGGGTGATTTTTTGCAGTCCACGCCTATCAATAGCCCACCATCATGGCCTACCCAACGGGCAATCTGTTGCAGCAATTCGACCGCTTCGGTAGGCGTGCAATTGCCTATGGTCGAACCGGGGAAAAACACCACACGACGTTGCGTAGTCTGTTCCAGAAGATTGGCATCGAATTGTGTGTAGTCGGCACATTTCGGTTGCATGCGTAACTTGGGGAACATGGCTTGCAGGCGTTGCGTGCTTTGTTCCAAGTGTGGTGAGCAGATATCAATCGGCACATATTGCGCATCGTCCGACAGGTGGCGCAACAACAGTGGTGTCTTGGTTGCGCTACCGCTGCCCAGTTCGATCAGCGTGCAATCTTTACCTAACAGCTTGACCATGTCTGCACTGAAGTGATCGAGGATCGCGGTCTCGGTGCGTGTCGGGTAATACTCGGGGGTCTCGCAGATGAGGTCGAATAGATGCGAGCCATGCGCATCGTAAAAGAACTTGGGTGGGATGCTACGTGGATGGGTGCGCAGACTTTCACATACGACGCTCAGAA
This sequence comes from uncultured beta proteobacterium, assembly GCA_963740305.1. Taxonomy (GTDB): domain Bacteria; phylum Pseudomonadota; class Gammaproteobacteria; order Burkholderiales; family Gallionellaceae; genus Gallionella. The sequence goes on from CAVUDR010000011.1 coordinate 87,651, forward strand.
AGTCCTCTTCATCGCTTTCGATCTTGAGTGTGGGTGATTCGTTCCTCATGCAATGTCCTCCGCCAGACGCAGGCCGGAAAACATCCAACGGTCTGCAGCCCGGAAAAAATTTCGATAACTGGCGCGCACATGATCTTGAGCCGTAACGCAGCAACCGCCGCGCAACACCATCTGCTCACTCATGAACTTGCCGTTGTATTCACCCAAGGTGCCGGGCAGGGGTTTGAAGCCTGGATAGGGCAGGTAAGCACTCTGCGTCCATTGCCACAACTCGCCGTAGAGTTGGCTCATACCTGCTTGATGTGTGGCTTGTGGAATATACAGTTGTGCCTCTAAAAAGCTGCCATGGACCATGTGCGCGCTGGCGGCATGTTCCCATTCCACTTCGGTTGGCAAACGCTTGCCCGCCCAACGCGCATAGGCATCCGCTTCATAGAGACTCAGATGCGATACCGGTTCATGCAAGCGCAGCGCATGTGCACCGCTAAGATCGAAATGCTGCCAGTCGCCATCTTGTTTGAACCAATATAAAGGCGCTTGCCAATCATGCTGTTTGAGGGTGCGCCAACCATCCGATAGCCAGAGATCTACACGCTGATAACCACCGTCATTGATGAAGTCCAGATATTCCGTATTGCTAATTAAGCGCGTCGCCAGTCGAAAATCTTGCAACAAAGTTTGGTGACGCGGACGCTCGTTGTCATAGGAGAAGCCATCGCCTTCATGTCCGATGTTCACGATACCGCCGGCATACGCTTGCCAGCCTATTGGGGGCGTGGTGATGGGCGCGGCAGGCAGGGCCATCCTATGGTAGGCCGGTAGGAGCGGGTTGGCGTAAAAGTTGTACAGCGTGTCCATCAGCAACAGTTCTTGATGCTGAATCTCGTGTTCTATGCCGAGTTGCACGCGCTCCAATATCTGCGTCGTATGGGCTTCTGGAAGCGCGGCGAGCAGATCGAGTAAGGCCGCATCCACATGCTTGCGATAACGGAACACTTCACTGACCGTGGGGCGCGACAACATGCCGCGTTGCGGGCGTGGAAAGAAACTACCGGCGGTCTCGTAGTAAGAGTTGAACAGGTGCGCGTAGGATGGATCGAACTGAAGATAGCCAGGCTGAAACGGAATAAGGATGAAGGTCTCGAAGAACCAAGTGACATGCGCCATGTGCCACTTGGGCGGGCTGACAAATTCACTGGCCTGTATACAGTAGTCCTCGATCTCAAGCGGCGCGCATAGCGCCATACTACGACCCCGCACTTTGCTGTAACGATCTATCAGCGTCGCTGCATCCATGTTCGACTCAGCCTTCCACTTTCACACCATGCCAGAACGCGACATGATCTTTGATCCGCGCCGCCATCTCGGATGGGTCTGGGTAATACCAAGCAGCATCGGCGTTGACATCGCCATCTACCACTACATCGTAATAACTTGCTTTACCTTTCCAAACACAATGGGTGTGCGTATTGCTGGGGCGCAAGTATTCGCGCTTCACCGCTGTGAGGGGAAAATAGACGTTACCTTCCACGCGATGTATCTGGCTGGCATCTGCTTCTGCGATGACTTGGTTGTTCCATATGGCTTTGGGCATGATGTACTCCTTAAGGTGAGTGATAGCTTCAGTCAGCCATTGGTCGTTCTATATCTGCCTAACCTTACAACATCAAGCGAAATCAAACCACCTTCATGGCGTTAAAAAACGTATCTGAGTACAGCTATGTTGAGCTACAGACTGTGCTGTGCCTGAATTGAGCAAGCTGCTGATGCAGCGAGAGCGCTTTCATTCATCAATGCTGCCAAACATCAGGCTTGAACGCCTCATCGAAAGGGGTAAGGCTGTTGGTGTGGTTGCTGAGCGTCTCATGGCCACGCCAAACAGCACTTCTAAAACTTTCTGCTTGGGATTGTTGGCGTGCGCTGAGATTTGATTAGCTTGCGCGAATTCTAATGATGAGAACTTTGTGTGCTGTCTTTCAAACAAGACAGACATTCAGTTATGTTTTACCTACCCAATCTAATCCTTGCAAAATCATCCACTCATATTGCGCACCAATAATCTGTGCGCAATATATTCAGGAGTGGACGAGTCACGATTCATCATCAGGCGATTGAGTCTCAGCGGCCGTCTCTCAGATTAAGCAATTCTGAACTTACTTGCGACCTCATCGAGTTCCTTGCTAAGTGAGGCCATTTGCAATGAGGCAGTAGCAGTTTTAGAAGAAGTGACGGTGTTCTCTTCCGTACCTTGAGCAATTTTTTCAATTCGCTGAGCTATATCGCGAGCTGCAAGAGACTGCTCCTGTATGGCTATCTTTATATCATCCACTGCATGAGCAGCATGAGCTGCCGCATCGCTAATACTGGTTACAGAGTTACCGGCCTTACGTGCATGTCCAACACCCTCCGTTACACGCGTAACACCAACCTCCATCTCAGTGACAGCCTTCTTAGTTCCTTCCTGAATCTTAGCAATCATGCTGGTAATTTCCTTGGTTGAAGAGCCAGTCTTTTCGGCCAATTTGCGAACTTCGTCTGCAACAACCGCAAAGCCACGTCCTTGTTCACCCGCACGTGCAGCTTCAATTGCAGCATTCAGCGCTAACAAATTCGTTTGATCCGCGATTTCACCGATTGCCTTAACAATATTTGATATTTGAGCCGAATATTCGTCCAGCATACGAATTGTGCCTGCAACATTGTTAACTACTGTTGCTATGCTTTCCATTTCTGAAGCAGCCAGTTGAATAACACGCCCACCTTCAGTCGCTTGCTCGCTAGACGTTTTACTAACTTGATAGGCATCGTTAGCGTGCGCGCTGACCTGGTCAATGGAAACAGATAGCTCCTCCATCGCAGCAGCCATGCCAGATGCTGCCTCAAACTGCATGTGAGTAACTTTCGAAGTGCTTTGAGCAGAATGGGAAACATCACCAGATACATCATTTAGGGATGAGATCCCATCTCTGACGCTAGCAATAAGCTCGTGAAGATTGTTACGCATAACGACAATTGTCGCGATGAGGTTGCCGATCTCGTCCTTAGTGGGTTCGGGTAATGGGCGGGTTAGGTCTCCTGCCGAGATAGCACGTGCAGCCTCCTGTGCAGCATTCAAACCATGATCAATTTTTCGGATGACCATCCAAGCCTGTGTAATTAATCCCAACGAGCCTATCAAAGCAAGAATAAGCAGGGCTGCTTTGGCATTTTGTACATCTTCATTTATCGCTACAAAATCAGACGTCCCAGATTTAACTCCCTCCGCTGATGCGGCGGATTGATTCTTATACATCTCGCGCATGCCGTCGTTCGACTCATTGAGACTTAACCAACCGACTGCTGTTGCCAAGGCCAAGATGGAGATGCCGTTAGCGATTAATATCCATAGGCGAGTTCTTATGCTGAGTGATGCCAACTTACTCCCAAGCTTTGCAAAAAACCCATTTGTAATTGGCACACCTTCATCAAGCTGAATAGATGAGTCGTGGTTCATTTCTGCGTATAAGCGAACGGCGGAATCAATTTCCTGGCGACTGGCCGCCACTCGTACGGAAACGTAACCACTACCATCTGCGAGCGGTGAGACATACGCACGCACCCAGTAGTGATCGCCATCTTTGCGGCGGTTTTTTACCAATCCGCTCCACGGACGACCCGCTTTAAGCGTTGCCCATAAGTCACGGAACGCCTCCACAGGCATATCAGGATGTCTGACAACATTATGGGACTTGCCTATGAGTTCCTCTTTTGTAAACCCCGAAAGTTGAACAAATGCATCATTTGCTCTTAGAATCATACCCTTAAGGTCTGTGTAAGAGATGAGCGTTTTGCCGATCGGGAATGGGTATTCACGTCCAGAGACAGGTTGATTATTTCTCATTGCATCGCTCCTATTACCTAAATTGAACAACAAGTTATTTCAAACATACTGGCAAATCTGGGGATCATTTCCCCATCATTGACATTCGATGTTCGCAAGCCCAGACCACATAAATTTAATTGAGTGAGTTTCGATACCTAAGCACATGATGCTATATCGTCACGCCCCAACCTTTCTTGAGCTTAATTCGCAAATATAACTCAACTTTGTCTAGGACAAATGACAACTTATTTTTATAAGTACGACCTTGTCAACTCAATAGAGTCATTTTTTTAAGTAAAAGCCATGCTAATTGAATGGGTTGTGATATGTGATAAGAATCAATCTGGGGAGTCTCCTCAGGTATAGAGGTGTCATAGGCTATTTAATAAGTTGTATTTTGTCTGACCTTAATGCGTCGAATATTGATGATTTGCGTAGGCGGTCTATGAGGATGCTTAACACTGAAGGCTTGTATGTTTTTGTTCTAGACATAATTGCCGCTTTGAACGTTCTTTTATGCGCTAGATGGGAGGCAGGAGAGATTTCGGTCTGTCAGAAGTACCTCTATATGGAAGTCATTCCTAGTCTGCTTACTGTCCTCGTACTGAGCGCTTACTTTTGCGGCAACAGTTATTGCTCTTCGAGAAAGCTGCCGCTGCGGTAGGTCAACACTAAGGTATCTCGATATCCGTACGAGGTGATGGGCTGAATAGGCGTAGATTCGTGAATGACGCGCTGATCATCTAGGATTAATAACGTCCAAGGTTCCATCAATGTGAAGCGCTTACCATTTGGCCCGTCGAATTCGAAGACGCGACTTTCGCCACCTTTGACGTTATTGCGTGCTACCAACAGGATGGCAACAAAATCAACACCATCGCGGTGTGCACCTTCGGGTGTCGGTCTGCCGATTCCATCGGTGGTATCGATGCGGAACTGGTGTGCCTCTACGAACCACGGGTGCGGGTGCATCACTTGCGAGCAAACCTTTCCAATGGCAAGTAGTAAACGTGTCAATACCGCTCGTTGTACATCCTCTGACTTGATTGGATCGAACATACGATGCATGCCGCCATGCAGAGCGTTATATTCCACCGGCTGATAATGCGCGCGGTGTGGTACTTGATCGATTGCAGCCTCTTTCACCACGAAACTGGCATGCCGGCGACGGCGGTAGTGTCCGCCGTCTTTCAAAAAATTATCTGGCGGTAGTTCGTTCCAGCCCTGCCCAAGGGCCTCTAAATCTGCCAGTTGACACTGTGCAAAACCGAATAGCTCAGACGGATTCAGTACTGCATAACCCTGTGTGCACAATTGCTCCACCATGAGCTGACGAGTTGTGTAAGGAGGGAGAATGACGGGGATGCTCATAATAAAATCCTGGATAATCAAAAGCGGTCGACACGGGCGTATGACTGATCTCGCCAGCTGCGATGTTCAAACCTTTTAGCATTGCCTCGTTGTCACGCACTCCGACGCGCCAGGCATTTTTGCCAATTGCAGCGCATAAGGCAATGTGCCATTGGTAAGCGAAGTTTATGAGTTTTAGGATTGTTCATGTCGCATTGTATCTGTAACGCCAACCTCATCCCTATGGCTAAACATGAATTTAGCCAATCAGCATCAGCATGAACTGTATTATTTGCGAGGTCGTATTCAGACGCATTGATATGACATAAAAATGCATAGTGTTTAAATTTTGCGCTTGGAATACTTGACAGCTTCTTTCAAATTGCCGATGTTCTGCTGTACTTTTCCTTTGGCCTGATTTTGCAAACCCTTTATCTGCTGATTCGTGTTGCCAACTAATTCCCCCACTTTTTCCTGAAGTTTGCCTGCGATGTCCTTTGCTGCGCCTTTAACTTGGTCTTTGTTCATTTTTAGCCCCTTGCTTAGCTGTTTACTATCTAAATGCAGAACCAGATTCGGTCTGAATTGCACAACTGATGCGTTGCGCTAATTTGTTAAGATTAATAACTAACGGAAAATAATTCTGTGTGCTAACCAACACATAATTTACATCGCACAGACACGCAGGCAATCCACGGTTTCTCGGCGGAGGAAAGACAGTCAGATTTTCACATTGAGTCAGGCTGTCAGGAGCTCGCACAACTATACCGGTGAGTTTCTAACAAGTAGCTTTGTGCGGTAACGAACGGATACTACAGATTAAGCAGAATAGACTCTCAGTATGGGGCCGAGTAGACAGTATTTTGAGCTATCAACGCCAATTGAAAAAACAGTATTTTTATAACCCATATATCAAAGGGTACATCATTAACTAAGCTATCAAATTGAGATTTCCGCCATGATAAATCGCACAATAAAAAGACTGCTAAATACTGAATGAGAGCAGGACGAATGTCAGCGTCACTATCGCTGGATAATTAGTCAAAACCAAATCAAATCAAATAGAAAAATGATTTATTACTTTTACTGATATGCATTCATTGAAGGTCGCAAACTAGATTTAATAATATTGGCGTCATCGCACCATCAACAACTACTAAAGTGATCAGCGAAATTTTCTTCAATTTGATCCTATTAAAAAGTCGGCAAGACTGGCTGCCTCTGGAGCGAAGTTACCCGACCATGTTTGATCTGGATCTATCTTTAATAACATTAGGCGTAGGCGGATTCACGTTCTATGATTGTCGGGCGACTACATACTGTCGTTTCAACCGGTCGATACAACACGCTAATCTGCATAAGCAGAAGGCGTGTTGCATATGAAACGGAGGACATGGATTTATTACACTGAAAGCCAGCGAGCGCTGATGTGGGAGCGCAGGCAAAAGGGGACACTTAATTGAAATATGGGGTAGCGTACCCACTGAAAAATAGGATTTTCACTGTTGATCTTAAGGCCTTTTTTTCGGCTAGCCTGCTGCTATTCCTGCTTGCGTTTACTACGTCGGCTAGTTGTGCGACGCAGCAGGACATGCCCTATGGCAACTTGCCCAGCATTTATCTCTCTGCTCCCAAGCAAGTGTTGGAACTGCTAAAGAACAATTTCGAACTTCCCACCAGCCCGCTGCCAGACGACACTGCCCGCGCTGCCTTCATGCGTCAGGCTCAGGAAGAGATTAGTGCATTGCTGGCTACCGAGGGATATTTCACGCCGACATTGGAACTCCATGCAGCTCAGTTGAATGGAGTACAGAAACTGGAGATCATGCCCGGCCCACGCACGAAGATTACTCAATTAAATATCGAATTCATTGGCGATATAGCGGCTGATAGCAATCCGGAACATAAGGCTCGTACGGAACAGTTGCGGGCTGCATGGCCATTGGCAATTGGTAAGCCGTTTCGCTCAAAAGCATGGGAAGAAGCCAAGGCATCGCTACTCGCTAACGTGTCGAGGAAAGACTATACCAACGCGCGAATTACCCTGAGTCAGGCCACGGTTGATCCCGTTAGCGCCAGCGCAAAATTGACTGTGGTTATAGATTCCGGGCCTGCATTCCGTTTTGGCAAACTTGAGATAAGCGGCCTTGAGCGTTATGACAAAAATCTAGTCGTCCGCCTAGCACCATTTCATACGGGCGATGCTTATCGCCAGGACCTGCTGCTCGCATTTCAGGCGCGCTTACAAGCTATGCCGCAATTCAGTTTAGTCATGATTAACATCAATCGAGATGTATCCACCCACACGGCTGCGCCAGTAGAAATCACTCTGACTGAAGCAAAAATCCGGCGCGTGGCGGTTGGTATCGGTTACAGCACCAACAATGGCACCCGCAACGAGATTAACTACCTCAACCACAATTTTTTGAATCACGCATGGAACTTGAACACCGGGATGCGCTTGGAACAGAACCGCCAGACTTTGTCGGCAGGGGTCAGCACACAGCCAGACGGCACGGGTCATATACTCTCGTGGGGAGCAAGCAAAGAAGCGACCCAGATTGCGGGACTTAATACCAGTCAAACCAAACTGAGTATGGGCCGCAGCCGCACGCAGGTTCAGAGTCGGGCTACTGCCCGACATTTTGAAACTTTAATATCACCGTAGCCATTCTCACTAAATCGGGCGTCGGGCGGGAGCCCGACTCTGAACAATAGGGTAATTGATCTTTGTCCGAACACTTAGTTCCAGCGTATTTTTTCTGTATAAAACTTAATTTGTCAATTCACTTATCAGCTACAACTTGAGCAATCTTTCGCGCAAAACCCTCGATTGCAGACGGCTAGAGGAAATTTCCTGTCCGTTTTTTAAGGTGATCTGATAGGTCCCGCCCGGCATCGGCGAGACTTTTTCAAACATCCCGACATTGGCCAGAGCTCCGCGTGAAAGTCTGATAAATCTGTCGGGAGCAAGTTTTGCTTCAATGTCTTTTAAGCGAAAATTTATGATGTATTTTTCGTTTTTTTCGGTGGTAATGTGAAGCAATTCGCCATCGGCAATTATCGAAGCGATCTCAGACACCGGAATGAGAAATATCTCCTCGCGTTTTTTAACCGGAATTCTTTCGATAAATTCATTTTTGCTTTCTTCGTAGATCTCGACCGCTTTTCTGACCTTGTGCGTTTCCCTTTCCCGGAAATCCTTTTGCTCGAGTCTTTCGTGAAC
>CAVUDR010000012.1:0-39452 GCA_963740305.1 uncultured beta proteobacterium
GTGGTGGCGGGGCTGGATTCAGGTTTTGGTGTGGTATTGGTAGGCATCGTGTTGGGTGCACTAGAAAGCCTCACCAGTTTCTATATAGGCAGCGGTTGGCGCGAGGCGCCCGGACTGGTGCTGTTGATATTGGCATTAGCGGTGCGCCCCAACGGCGTGTTCGGCAAAGCCACCATACGCAAGGTATAGCGCATGTTAAAACGATTCTTACTATTACGCGGAGCCGAGATCATTGTACTGATGGCCTTGGCCAGTGTGCCGTTGATGGTGAACAACACCTACGCGCTGGGCCTGCTCACCTTGCTCGCGATATACGGCATCCTGCTCATAGGCTTGGATGTCACGGTCGGTTATCTGGGGCAGGTGAATCTGGCGCAAGCGGCTTTCCTAGGTTTGGGTGCTTATGCTGCAGGCCTGTCGGCGACTATGCTGGGTTTCGGCATGATGGCGTCTTTATCCATGAGTATGTTGGTTGGGTTGGTGTTAGGCAGCATGTTGGCTTTTCCAGCTTTGCGTTTGGATGGTCCGCAGTTCGCGCTGGCGACCCTGAGTTTCTCTGCCTTAAGCACCACGGTGTTGAATGAGTGGGAAGGTTTGACCAGCGGCGCACAGGGCTTGTCATTGTCGCGTCCAACTTGGCTGGGCCTGAGTATGGATGCTCAGGGCTTCTATTGGCTCTGTCTGTTGATGTTAGCCTTGGTGTGGATGTTGATGCGCAACCTGCTTGCCTCGCAATGGGGGCGCGCTTTCGAAGCCTTGCGCGACAGTCCTATCGCCACCGATGCGATGGGTGTGGGTACATACCGTCATAAGGTCGCCGGTTTTGCTTTGGGTTCGTCATTAGGCGCTTTGGCGGGTGGTCTGTACGCGTTCAACTTCCAGTATCTGCAACCGCAGAGTTTTACCTATGACCTGATGGTCATCTTATTGTTGGGTGTGGTGCTCGGGGGACGCAAGAGTCTGTGGGGAGCATTTTTTGGCGCTTGTTTGATCGTGCTGTTACCCAATTTGCTTTCCAATAAATTGCTCTTCGAACTGATTTCTGCTGCGGGATTGTTGCTGGCCGTCGTGTCCGGTGTGCGCGCTTGGAAGAACAAGAGCACGCAACACTTTCAGATACTCGCGCCCATCGTTGCGATGGGAATTTTGGTAGTGGGCGGTTTCCTAGTGGAGAATACTGAGAGCTGGCGTAAGGCGATCTTTGCCCTGATGTTGTTCTCTGTCGTTGTCGGTTTGCCTGACGGTGTGATGGGTTATATCGCCAAGTTGCTGACACGTTTATTGCGCGTGCCTCCTGCAGATATCGCCGCCGCCGCGACCTTGGATACGGTGTTACCAAAACGTGTTGCGGATGGACAGACGCTGCTCGAACTCAAAGACCTGCAGCGTTATTTCGGTGGTGTGAAAGCGGTGGATGGCATCTCGCTGAAAGTCCGTGCCGGACACGTGCATGGTTTGATCGGCCCAAATGGTTCGGGTAAGAGCACGGCAGTGAACGTCATCTCTGGGCTGTATGCACCTTCGGGCGGCGAGATAAGTTTGCATGGGTAAGCGTCTGCCCAGCGGCAGTCTGTTCAAGGTCGCGCGAGTAGGGGTAGCACGCACCTTCCAGAACCTGCAGTTGTTTGGTGAACTCTCGGCCTTGGATAACGTGATGGTCGCCCTGAAAGGGGTATACCGCACACCGCTGCCTTTATTGTTGTTGGGATTAGCGCGAGCTGAAGAGCAACGCGCACAGGGCGAGGCACTAGCCTTGTTGGAACTGGTCGGACTCAAGGCGCAAGCACGTATGGCGGCGAAAGATCTGACTTATGGCTCGCAACGCTTTCTGGAGATCGCGCGTGCCCTAGCACGTAAGCCTGCGCTGTTGATATTGGACGAACCTGCTGCTGGTCTAGCGCATCCCGATGTGCAGGTGCTGGTCACTTTGATCAAGGCTATCCATGAGCGCGGCATCACCATCATCTTGATCGAACACCATATGGATGTGGTGAGTGAGTTGTGCGACGTGGTCACGGTGTTGGATGGCGGCAAGGTCATCGCAGAAGGTGTGCCTGACGAGGTCAAGCGTGATGCCAAAGTCATCAAGGCCTATCTGGGTGTAGTGGAAGAAGTGCCACCATCCGGTGAGGCAGATGGAAAGGAGGCCCCAGCATGCTAAAGGTCGATAATCTGCACGCTGGCTACGGCTCCAGTGAAGTGCTCAATGGTGTGTCGCTACACGTTAAGCCTGGTCAAGTCGTGGCATTGATAGGCGCGAATGGGGCGGGTAAGACCACCACCATGCGTGCTATCTCGGGGATGATACGGCCGACTGCGGGAAGTGTGATGTTAGATGGCAAAGCCGCACAGGGTCTCGGTGCTGCGCGTATCGCGCGTATCGGTCTGGCGCATGCCCCCGAAGGACGCAAAGTGTTCGGCCCACTCTCGGTCGAGGATAATCTATTGTTGGGCGCATTCAGCAGATTGCCACACTTCTTTGGTTTCCACCGTAAAGCAGAGGATGAGTTACAGCGTGTCTACGAGTTGTTCCCACGCTTGCTGGAACGTCGCGGCCAAGCAGCAGGGACACTATCTGGCGGAGAGCAACAGATGTTGGCTATCGCCCGCGCACTGATGGCCAAACCTAAAGTGATCCTGCTGGACGAACCCTCTATGGGCTTGGCGCCGGTCATCGTGCAAGAAGTGTTCAACATCATCCGTCGCCTCAAAGAAGCGGGCATTACATTGTTGCTGGTCGAGCAATTCGCCAAGAGCGCACTAGAAGTCGCCGACTATGCTTATGTGATGGAGCATGGACAGATCGCCGTGGAAGGCACGCCCGCTGAGCTGAACAAGAACGAAAGAGTGTTGGCTGCCTATCTGGGTTGATTCGTTAGCTTTACTAGAGAGAAACGAATCAGGCTGTGCTAGAATCCGCGCCGTTGTTTTTGCCGACCATGCAAAGGCAACGTCATCAAAAAATCGGCTTGTAAATCTTCATAAGCTCCGCTTTGTAGAAACTCAGTCCGTAGCGTTCAAGCATTGCTAGGTCGCACTCAATCACTCGCCCGGGTGGTGAAATTGGTAGACACAAGGGACTTAAAATCCCTCGAGGGGAAACCTTCGTACCGGTTCGATTCCGGTCCCGGGCACCAAATAAATAACACTGCGAAGTTATTTCAGTTCGTCAGTGTCCACATCATCCCTTGGTGGATATCTTGCGCAGCCTGTATCGTTTCTCGAAATATTCGGGGAAAAGCATGGATATGACCTCGCGGTCATAGTGTGGTGTCAATGACGATTGTTCAAGTTTCGTGTGATAGCGATGCGTTGTTGCTCTCTTTGGGCATCGAGCATTTCGTTTCCAGCCTTACTTTCATTTACTGCTTTACTTTTATCCGCTGCAGCTGACTCTATCGCGATAAAGTCCGCCAATTGGTTTTCGAAGTCGTAACTTCCTTTTTGAAACATGATGTCCTGCGCTTTCTGATTTTTAACTAACTATTTTGAATGGTTGCCTGATGTTTGCAGATGTTGTACTGCATTCAGTGCTGCACTTGGAATGGGATAGGTGGATAAAGTTCAATGTGATCATCAAATCTGCTTTTGTATCTGGGAAAATACCTTGCAGACTAAGCCTTGAGAGCTAGCATATTCGATAGGCTGGAAAGTATCTAGTGGGTCAGGGACGATTCAGGTAGAGTCGGTTTGAGTTACTAACTTAGGTTGATTGATGAAAATATTATTTGGCAGCCATCGCTGTTGCTTTAACCGCTGCGTTGGCTTCTATGTCAGCTTGTGCTAGTGAAACTGATGTGGATAGTGCCGCCTTTGTCGCTGTACATAATAAATGGCGTACTGAAGTTGGAGTTGAAGAAAATCTGGTTTATTCGCCGACGCTGGCGTTGAGTGCTCAAGCTTGGGCTGACAACTTAATGAAGTCTAATCAGTGCAAGATGCGCCACAGCAAACCAAACGGCAAGTATGGAGAAAATCTCTATTGGGCTAGTGGCATGAAGTGGTCTGATGGTCACATAGATCTGCAAAAAGTGTCACCTAACAAGGTGGTGGATAGCTGGGGGAGTGAAAAGGCCGATTATGATTACGCCAAAAATAACTGTAAATCTGGAAAAATGTGCGGTCATTACACACAAATGGTCTGGCGCGATACCAAAACAGTAGGTTGTGGAATGGCCGTTTGTGCAGACACTCGAGAGCAAGTGTGGGTGTGCCAATATCAGCCTGCTGGGAACTGGGTAGGTAGGAGGCCATATTAATGTGCTGTGTAGAGGCTGATTTTCTAGGCTTCTGCAGAAACTCGGCTTCCACGTTTTCTTGATTCGCCTCCCTTGAAAATCTGCCCACAGTGCCCGATTGGCAGTTCTCTGGTTTAAGCCGAAGCTATCGCTGAGCAACCGCGGCAGTTACTTAGTGCGTATCGTGGGGGTCTACTACGCTGCCAGCACCGTGATGCTTACATCTCCCAAGGTAACCACCGAACCGGCGCGTATCTTGGCAGTCTTGCGCAGCTCCACCTGACCATCGACTGAAACCACGCCCTCCGCAACCAAGGCTTTGCCCTGACCACCGCTATCGCATAAGCCTGTCATCTTGAGCAGTTGGTTGAGTTCTACGTACTCACTATTGAGCTGGAATTCAGTTTCTTGCATATAATATGTCCGTCTTGATTATGTTGGGGTGTCGATTATCGGGGCGAAACGTTGAACGCTCTTGCCATCGATCTCTATCGTCTCAAAGAATACATCACTGGGTCTAGCCCAAATCGTGCCGTTGGCTGCTTTGTAAATGATCATGGTGATACTGGGATCGGACTCTAACTTAGCCTCGCACACGATTTCGTAGATGCCACCTTTGTAGTGCCTGTATCTCATATCCCGACCTTTCTGATGAAACGCATGCGGCCTAGTTCTATGCCGACCGCGCATGGTAAATACCGAGCGGAAAAAGAAAAAGCCCTGCATTTCTGCAAGGCTTATCTTATCTGGCTCCCCGACCTGGATTCGAACCAGGGACCTGCGGATTAACAGTCCGTCGCTCTACCGGCTGAGCTATCAGGGAATTAAGAGGTGCGCATCATAGTGACATTGACTACATTGGTCAACCGAATCCTGAAGTTTTTTTATAATATTTATTGAAGATTAGGAGTCTCGAAAAATCGAGTCGATGATTTTGGCAAAAGTGGCATGAGCAGGTTCACCTTGCAAGGCGGATGCCTATATATTCTCTATATATAAACGGCTGTGGCGAAATCCTTGATATACGCTATTATTAGTAACCTTGAAATTTTTAGTGTTGAGTAATTTAAGCATGCACTCATGAAAGAATTACAATCAAGAATCTTGTTTCACTCCATTGGTTTGGAATTTTGTGTTCAAAATAATAACAAGTATTTAAACAGAAACTTCTCATCAGAATAAGACGATATGGATACTAAAACGATATTTGTGCTGACCCCCAAAGGGGAAGAGGAAGTCTCGCACAAGACGTCACTCTTGTATGGTGACATCAAACGAGCCTTATCGATGATCGATGGGGTGTCGACTTTCGCCGAGATTAGTAAGCGTGCTGCACCTAGTTTGCGCACGATACTTGCCGAGTTAGTAAAAGAGCTGTTGACTGGCGGATTCATCCAAGACAAATCCAGAGTTGGATTTTCTGCAAAGATCGTAGTGCCTCCCAAAGCTGCTCCCGCAGCACCTATATCTGCACCTCCCAAGCAAGAGCAAGCTGATAGTGAACTGGATTTCACGACCATCATGCGCGCTCCCAGCGCAGAAATATTGCGTGCCGAAGCTGCGAAAGTTCAGGCAGAGATGCTCGCAAAACAACAAGCGGAACAGCAAAAGTTAAAAGCCGAACAAGAAGCAGCCAAAGCCAAACAATTGGTCGATGCAGAAAATGCGCGCAAGGCAGCCGAACATGAAGCACGTGTAAAGGCGGCAGCTGACGCCGAGGCTAAATCCAAGCAAGAAGCTGAAGCACGCGCAAAGCAAGAAGCTGAAGTTCGTGCGCGCAAGGAAGCTGAAGAGAAAGCTCGCAAGGAAGCTGAAGAGAAGGCTCGCAAGGAAGCTGAAGAGAAAGCTCGCAAGGAAGCTGAAGAGAAGGCTCGCAAGGAAGCCGAAGAGAAAGCTCGCAAGGAAGCCGAAGAGAAAGCTCGCAAGGAAGCTGAAGAGAAAGCGCGTAAGGAAGCTGAAGAGAAAGCTCGCAAGGAAGCTGAAGAGAAAGCTCGCAAGGAAGCTGAAGAGAAAGCTCGCAAGGAAGCTGAAGAGAAGGCTCGCAAGGAAGCTGAAGAGAAAGCTCGCAAGGAAGCTGAAGAGAAAGCTCGCAAGGAAGCCGAAGAGAAAGCGCGTAAGGAAGCCGAAGAGAAAGCTCGCAAGGAAGCCGAAGAGAAGGCGCGTAAGGAAGCTGAAGAGAAGGCGCGTAAGGAAGCTGAAGAGAAGGCGCGTAAGGAAGCTGAAGAGAAGGCGCGTAAGGAAGCTGAAGAGAAGGCGCGTAAGGAAGCTGAAGAGAAGGCTAAGCTAGAGGCAGAAAGCAAAGCACGCGCACAGGCCGAGTTTGCACGACTGAAGGCAGAGCAGGAAGCAGAAAAAGTCAGAAAAGAAGCAGAGTTGGCGAAGCAGAAAGCCGATGCTGAAGCTGCGCGCTTCAAAGCAGAGGAAGAGGCGGCCAAGTCACGTGAAGAGGCAGAACGGATCAAGAGGGAAGCTGAGTTAGCTGCGGCCAAGGCGAAAGAAGAAGCCGAACGTATCAAGAAGGAAGCCGAGGCTGCCGCGGCGCTAGCCAAAGCAGAGGTAGAGGCTAAGTCACGCGAAGAGGCGGAACGTATCAAGAAGGAAGCTGAGGCTGCCGCGGCACTAGCCAAAGCAGAGGCAGAGCGTATTAAGCAAGAAGCAGACGAGCAAGCCAAGGTCTTAGAAGAAGCGACACGTAAGGCTCAGGCTGAAGCAGAAGCTGCGCGTTTGAAGGCCGAGGAAGAGGCCGCCCGAGTAAGAGCGGAGCTGGAAGCGGCACGCCTCAAGCTCGAGCAAGAGGCGATTGCCCGCGCCGAAGCTGAGACCGCACGCTTGGCTGCCGAACATATCGCAGCTCAAGCACTAGTCCTTGCCGAACAGCAGAAGCTGCAGGAAATGGAGAAGCTGGCCGTACAAGCCCGAGAAGAAGAGAAGATCCGTGCCAAACGGCATGCGCTTGCAGCTGCTAGCACGCAGATACGAGACACACCTTACGATACGAGCAAACCGCCTTCAGCACTGAAGTTGGATGCCATCAATCTTGATGCTCTGGAAATCAAGCCTGAGCATACAGAGAATCATTCGAAAGCTGATAAAGCTAAAGAAGTCGTGGTTGGTCTTTCCGCTGAAGAGTTGAAGGCCCAAGAGGCAGCGTTGAAGGCCAAAGAAGAAGCTTTAAAACAACAGGCCAAAAAAGCCGAAGAAGCCCGTCTTGCTGAGGAGGCTGCAGGCAAGAAGCTGGCAGATGCACAAGCCAAGGCATGGGCTGAAGCCGAACAGCGTGCTGCACAGGCCGCCAAATCGCACGTGGAACATCTTGCCCAACAGTCTGCACAAAGTGCACAGGCCAAGCAGCAACAGGAAAAGAATCTCAAAGCTACAATGAACAAGCGTAAGCCTCTGCCATGGGGCGGCATCGCTGCGGCACTTTTGCTCTTGGCAGTGGCAGCGGTGTTCATTGTGCCCATGGCGCTGAATACACGTAACTACGCTGATAATCTGGAAGCACAACTTTCCAAGGAGCTGGGACAGCCGGTGCATATTGGTAAGTTGTCCTTGCGTATCTTGCCCACTCCACAAGTTGTACTTGGAGAGATATATATAGGCGAGATCAAGCAGATCAAGGCACAGCAAGTGCAGTTAGATATGAGTTTCGGCGCACTTTTCGGCGCTGTGAAGAGCGTTGATAAAGTGGAAGTGCAAGGGGGCGAGCTTAATAGCAACGGTCTGTTGAGTGTGCCGGATTGGTTGGAAAAGATGGCTGCCGATTCTAGCCATCCTATCCATCAGATCGTCTTTTCCGGCATGAAGGTTACGGCCGAAGCTGTACAGTTCAATGATATCGACGGGACAGTAGATTTTGCATCTAACGGCAAGATAGACAGTGCTGTGCTGCATGCCATGGGTGGCAAGTACACATTGGAACTCAAGGCTGCATCCCAAGGAAAATTCGCCGCGACGTTCAATCTGCGTAAAGCGGCGTTGCCACTGTTGCCTAACTGGAACTTTGATGACATGACCGCGAAAGGTGAGTTGACTCGGGACGGTCTGAAAATGACAGAATTCGACAGTCGCATAGCGGGTGGTGTACTGCAGGGTGACGCCACCATCGAATGGAAGAATGGTTGGAGTGCCGTAGGTTCATTGAATGCCAAGACCGTCTCCTTGAGCAGCATCAGCAAGTTGCTGGAAGGAGATATGGATGGCGTGGGAAGATACAAAATGCAAGCGGAT
The DNA here is from genome assembly GCA_963740305.1 of uncultured beta proteobacterium. Taxonomy (GTDB): domain Bacteria; phylum Pseudomonadota; class Gammaproteobacteria; order Burkholderiales; family Gallionellaceae; genus Gallionella. The sequence goes on from CAVUDR010000012.1 coordinate 8,469, forward strand.
AGTCTCGCAAACCTAACTGATAGCGTGTCACTCGATGGTACTTTTGCGGTGCAGAAGGGTATGTTTAATGGTGTGGATATCGTCGAAACCGCGCGCCTGCATAGCAAAGATCATTTGCCTGGAGGACGTACCCATTTCGATCAGATGGATGGTGCTTTGGTATACAGTGGCAATGTCTATCGCTTCAAGTCTATCAAGGTCATCAATAGTGTGATGAATGCTACGGGTAATGTGGATATCGCCAAACAGCAGCTCTCTGGTCGTCTCTCGGCTCGCCTTTCGATCACTGAAGGGATGGGGCCGGTAGATCTTCAACTGGGTGGTGTAACTGATAATCCGAATCTGCGCGCGATACGTTAGTTAGTCGTTTCAGAAAGTAAAAAGGGCCGTGACGCTATAAAGTGTCACGGCCTTTTTCATATGTAGTTATTAGCATCTAACTTGTTATGTAGGCTCAGTTTGGCATTAACTCAAACTGCTGCATATGGGAGTCGATAGTTTGCTTATGGCATGTTAGTTATGGGCGATTAGCACACTGTATGTCTACAAGAAAAGAGCCATCAGACCTGATTATTGGTCTAAATGGCTCTTGGGGTGTTAAGGGTTATGCCAGCGCTTTAGCCATACGTTTCAAAGCTTCCTGCAGATTCTCCATCGAAGTGGCGAAGGACAGACGGATATAACCTTCACTACCGAAAGCCGAACCGGGTACCACCGCCACACCAGCTTCAGCCAGCAGATATTCTGATAAAGCGATGTCGGTTGCTGCCGTGATCGTGCCGCGCTCATGCAACTTGGCGATGGCAACACGCATATCGGGGAAGGCATAGAAGGCGCCACCGGCCATGAGACACTTCACGCCTTCGATGGCATTCAAGGCATTCACCACGAACACATGACGTTCACGGAAAGCTTTGATCATCGGTGCTAGGCAGTCTTGGTCGCCATTCAGTGCCGCTTCAGCAGCCACTTGCGAGATCGAAGTCGGATTGGATGTGCTCTGTGATTGCACATTCTCCATCGCCGTGATGATGTTCTCAGGGCCAGCCGCATAACCGATACGCCAGCCTGTCATCGCATAAGCTTTGGAAACACCGTTCAGCACCATGGTGCGCGGGTACAGATCAGGACAAGCGTCCAAGATGTTGACGTATTTTCCATCGACCAGCGCGATATGTTCGTACATATCATCGGTAGCGATCAGGATATTGGGATGCTTGCGCAATACCTCGCCCAGCGCCTTAAGATCTTCCAGCGTATAAACCGCACCGGAAGGGTTGCTCGGGCTGTTGATGACGACCATGCGGGTCTTAGGCGTGATCGCCGCGCTCAATTGCGTAGGCGTCAGCTTGAAACCCTGAGCGATATCCGCCTGCACGATGACAGGCTTGCCTTCCGCGATGATGACGATGTCAGGATAGGACACCCAGTAAGGCGCAGTGATGATGACTTCGTCGCCGGGGTTGATGACCGCCAGAGCGAGGTTGAAGAAACTCTGCTTACCGCCACAAGAAACCAAAATCTGCTTGGCGGTGTAGTCCAAACCATTGTCGCGCTTGAACTTGGCGATGACCGCCTGCTTCAACGAGGCAGTGCCGCCAACAGCGGTGTACTTGGTGAAACCCTTGTTGATGGCCGCAATGGCTGCATCTTTGATGTGTTGCGGTGTGTCGAAATCCGGCTCGCCTGTGCCCAGCCCGATGATGTCCTTACCCTCGGCTTTTAGTTTTGCCGCTCGTGCAGATACCGCAAGAGTAGGAGAAGGTTTGATGGCTTGTACGCGAGTCGAGAGTTGCACGATATTTCCTTGGGGGGTTGGACGATGGCGCGGATTATACCTGTAGTGCCCGAAAAAGAATCTCTTTCATATCAGTCTGTAAGCCTTATTTTTATTGGCTTGAGACTTGCTTGCGGCAGTCTGGAAAAATCCTTAGGGTGGGGCGCTCGCCGACTACATGACACTGTGGCAGGCGGGGCGAATTAAGGCGTGCTAGCGCGAGACTCAATTTCGGTCATACCGGTTTAGCAAACCAGCCTTTGCCCTTACAATGCAGGGCTACTATGAATATCAAGACCTTCCCCAACAGCCCTTATCGACTCCACCAGCCTTTTGAACCGGCGGGTGACCAACCTGCGGCCATCGAGCAGTTGATCGAAGGGATAGAGGACGGTCTGTCGTTCCAGACTTTGCTCGGGGTGACCGGCTCGGGCAAGACTTTCACCATGGCGAACGTTATCGCGCGCACTGGTCGGCCTGCGATGGTGATGGCGCCTAACAAGACACTGGCGGCGCAGTTGTATTCCGAGATGCGAGAGTTCTTCCCCGAGAACGCGGTGGAATATTTCGTCTCCTATTACGACTACTACCAGCCCGAGGCCTACGTGCCGTCGCGCGATGTGTTCATCGAGAAAGACTCTGCGATCAACGAGCAGATCGAGCAGATGCGCTTGTCCGCCACCAAGGCGCTGCTAGAGCGCGAAGACTGCATCATCGTCGCTACTGTGTCGGCCATCTACGGTATTGGCGATCCGGTCGATTATCACGGCATGATCTTGCACCTGCGCCACAACGAGAAGATGCATCAGCGTGACGTCATCAAGCGTCTCATTGATATGCAATACGAGCGCAACGACATCGATTTTTCGCGCGGCACGTTCCGCGTGCGCGGCGATGTCATCGACATCTATCCGGCCGAAAGCAATGAGCTCGCAGTGCGTATCACTTTGTTCGACGACGAGGTCGAGACCATCGCGCTGTTCGACCCGCTCACCGGGCACATACAGCAGAAAGTGCCGCGCTATACCGTCTATCCCTCCAGCCATTACGTCACGCCGCGCAGCACCGTGTTGAGCGCGATAGAGACCATCAAGGTCGAGCTGGCCGAGCGCATCGCCTACTACCAGCGCGAGAATAAATTGGTCGAAGCGCAGCGCATCGAGCAGCGCACCCGCCATGATCTGGAGATGCTAGCGGAGATCGGTTTCACCAAAGGCATCGAGAACTATTCGCGACATCTTTCCGGTCGCCCCGAGGGCGCGCCGCCACCCACGTTGATCGACTATCTACCGCCCAATGCGCTGATGTTTCTAGACGAGAGTCACGTGATGATTCCGCAGGTCGGTGGCATGTATAAAGGCGACCGCGCGCGCAAAGAGAATCTGGTTAACTACGGTTTCCGTCTGCCCTCGGCGATGGACAATCGGCCGCTGCGCTTCGAAGAATTCGAAAAGATGATGCGCCAGAGCGTGTTTATCTCAGCTACGCCTGCCGCCTATGAGGCTGAGCACTCAGGGCAAGTGGTCGAGCAAGTGGTGCGCCCCACCGGCCTAGTCGATCCCATTATCGAAGTGCGTCCGGCCATCAATCAAGTAGACGACCTGATGTCCGAGATCACCCTACGCATCAAGGCGGGCGAGCGCGTACTGGTCACCACGCTGACCAAGCGCATGTCCGAAGATCTCACCGATTACTTGTCAGAGCACGGCATCAAAGTGCGCTATTTGCACTCCGACATCGAAACCGTCGAGCGCGTCGAGATCATCCGCGATCTGCGTCTGGGGATGTTCGATGTGCTGATCGGCATCAACTTATTGCGCGAAGGTCTGGATATTCCCGAGGTGTCGCTGGTCGCGATACTGGATGCCGACAAAGAAGGCTTCTTGCGCTCCGAACGTTCGCTGATCCAGACCATAGGCCGTGCAGCACGTCACCTCAACGGCAAAGCTTTGCTGTATGGCGACAAGATCACCAACTCGATGCGCCGCGCCATCGACGAGACCGACCGGCGCCGCAACAAACAACTGGCACACAACGAAGCGCACGGCATCACACCGATAGGTGTGCAGAAACGCATCCGCGACATCATTGATGGCGTCTACCAGATGGACGATGAGCGCAGCCTGCTCAAAGCCGCACAGACCCAAGCCAAGTATCTCGCCATGAGCGCGAAAGACATCTCCAAAGAAGTCACGCGTCTGGAGAAAGAGATGCTGCAAGCCGCCAAAAATCTGGAGTTTGAAAAAGCCGCCGACCTGCGCGATCAGCTTAAGAAGTTGCGTGAGAGCGTGCTGTTGTCGCCGCTTTGATAGACTGAACTTGGGCTTAGGAGATTGAAGATTAATTTCTAATCTTACTGTCCTTTATGAGAATAAGTGCCAGAGTATGGGCGCCACTTGGAATACTCAATTCATTGCGGTCTTATAAACAATCATGAAACGTGCTTACTACGCAGCACCCATAGCTAGTTTTGTTCAGTCTTCTACTGAGCAGATACTTGGCGTGTTGACGTTAGGTAATGATTTTTCGTTAATTCAAACGCAACGCGATGCGTGGGTCGCGCAAATTGAAATCCTTAGAGTTACGCTTGCACCTCATGTTGGCTCTGTATATTTCGAATATTCCATTCCTCGTATGGGGCGAAGAATTGACGTGGTTGCAGTGATAGGCGCTGTCATTTTTGTTATCGAGTTCAAGGTCGGCGAGGCGGAGTTCAGTGCATATGCGATTGACCAAGTATTCGACTATGCATTGGACTTGAAGAATTTCCATGACTCCAGCCATGCACAGTTTATTGCGCCTGTATTAGTTGCGACTAAGGTGATGAATGCAACTCCGTGTATCGCGACTACACACCAGAACGATAGGCTGCTTTTTCCTATTAAAACTGATGTTACTCAACTCAGCGACGTCATAGAGCAAGTACTGAAATTTGTAGATGGTAATGATATTGATGTGGCCGAATGGGAGCGAGGGAGATATTGCCCTACACCCACCATTATCGAAGCAGCTATGGCGTTGTATAACAACCACTCGGTTGCAGAAATTACCAGAAGCGATGCGGGGGCTACCAATCTCACCCTTACTTCTCAAGCAGTTTCTAAAATAATCAGCCAATCAAAAGCGCAGTCGTATAAATCAATTTGTTTGGTGACGGGGGTTCCTGGGGCTGGTAAGACGCTAGTTGGTTTAGATGTTGCGACGCAGCATATTAATGCTGATGACCAACTTTATAGTGTTTATTTGTCCGGCAATGGTCCGCTGGTAAAGATACTTTGTGAAGCATTAGCTCGCGATCGAGTGAGGCGTGCAGCTGAGATTGGCGACAAAGTGAAAATTGGTGTGGCACGCAGTGATGTGAAAACCTTTATTCAAAATGTGCATCATTTTCGTGATGATTGCCTAGTCGATATTGCTGTCCCACCTGTAGAGCATGTGGCCATTTTCGACGAAGCTCAGCGTGCATGGAATCTAGAGCAGACCTCATCATTTATGGCACGCAAGAAGAATACGCCTAACTTTAATCAGTCCGAGCCGGAGTTCTTGATTTCCTGCATGGACCGTCATCAAGATTGGGCAGTAGTTGTCTGTTTGGTTGGAGGTGGACAGGAAATTAATACGGGTGAGGCCGGTATTAGTGAATGGATAGAGGCGATAGGTCGCTCCTTTCCAGACTGGCATATTTATATTTCATCTAGGCTAACTGACTCAGAATATAACGCCACAAAAGCACTTTCTGAGCTTGCAACAAAGCAGGTGGTTAGTTACCAAGATGAGCTGCATTTGGCTGTCTCTATGCGCTCATTTAGAGCCGAAGATGTTTCATTACTGGTCAAGCAATTACTTGATTTAGAAGTAGAGGCGGCACGCGCAACATTGATGCGAGTTAGGGGTCAGTACCCTATTGTCATCACCCGCAATCTTGACGCTGCGAAGCAATGGTTAAAACGCCAAGCTCGTGGTTCTGAGCGTTATGGGATTGTTGTGTCTTCACAAGCAGAAAGGCTCAAACCCTATGCAATCGATGTGAAGTCACCTATGGATCCAGTTCACTGGTTTCTGGATGGCAAAGAAGACGTACGTTCTTCTTATTATTTAGAAGATGTTGCTACCGAATTCCACGTGCAAGGTTTGGAACTAGATTGGGCATGTGTGACTTGGGATGCTGACTTTAGATCAGTAGTGTCCGGTTAAAAATCGAACAAATTTAGTTGGTTAAAAATCTGCCTGATCTGAGATCTGCCCACTGCCTGCGAAGGCTTGAGATATGTGGGTTTTCTCAAAAACAGACACCGATAAAATCTGTAGCAACGAATATAGAGAGGCATCAAGTTGAAGCTCCTTTTTGACAATAGCGATGAGCACGTACGTGGAGACAGCGCACCAGATCTGCGTCTTCACGGCGTTCTCGCTGTTGCCGATAAAACGCTTGATGCGCAGATGCTGCTTGATCCACTTGAAGAACAGTTCGACCTGCCAGCGGCTCTTGTACAGAGCGGCAATGGTCAATGCGGGCAAAGCGGTATTGTTGGTCAGGAACACCAGCGTCTTGCCGGATTCTGGGTCTTTGAAGCGGATGCGTCGAAGTTGCTCGGGGTAGTCCTGAGCGATGTAGAAACCGTTCATCACGATGCGCTGGTCGCAGATGATGCCGGTGGTTCGGTCTGTCGGCATCGAATACACCCTGCGTGCGTCCATGCCACGCTTGGCTCGGGTCACGAAGAATGCTCCGGTCTGATGCAACGCGAACAGACGTGCGAAATCCAGATAACCCCGATCCATCACATAGAACGCACCAGCTTCGATGGGCAGGATATCCAGCACATTGACCTCGTGAGTCTTGCCGTCCGAGATGTGAATGAAGGCCGGAATATTGCCGCGCAGGTCGAGCAGCGTATGCAGCTTGACCGCTGCCTTGGCAGAGCGAAATGGAGCCCATGGAAACAGCGACAAACACAAGTCTATGGTCGTGGCATCCAGCGCGTAGACGGTGTTGTCCAAGTCGATGCCGAAGCTGTCGTTGCAGTACAGCTTGCGCGCACGCCGGATAAGCAAGGCTGCCAGGTCTGCCCAGATACGCCAATCGCGTCCTTCGTTGGCATCGGCCAGCGTCGAACGTCTGATCGGCGAACGAAAGCCCATGCCATACAGTTTCGTTTGATTCGCCAACAAACAAGTTTCGATGTCGCGCAGACTCTCGCGGTAAGTCAGTTGCGCAAAGGCCATGGCGCGGAATTGCTCGGTGCAGCTCAGACTGCGCGCTCTGGAATCGCCGCCATATCGTGCCACGATGCGCGCAAAGCTGGTCCACGGAATGTATTCCATGATCTGCGCGAACAGCGTCTTGCCCAAGTTCATAGCTCACCTCCAGAGAGTTCAATCCCTGGAAGTTACTCGAAGCGGAATGTGGGTAAACTGATTTCAAATCGGCACCAAAATAAATTGCTCTGTAACCCGCGCCAATACTCAATCTTGGCTCGGGAATTTGTAAGTTAACCGGACACTACTGACTTTAGATATGTCTCCAACGATTGGAAACATCATTCATTTTGCGGAGACAAGTGGAATAACATCAATAAGGCTGAGCGTAAGCAATATTTGAAAAATGCTTACCGTGTTTTATTAACCCGAGCCCGGCAGGGGATGGTGTTAGTGGTGCCTGAGGGCGATGCCGAGGATGCAACACGTTTGTCCTCGTTCTACGATGGAACGTATAACTATCTCAAGGGAATCGGCTTTGAAGAAATTTAGGGACTGAAAATTATCAGTGTGTTGCCCTGCACCCAAGCCGGAAACTTCTGCATCACTCTCATAAATAACTTCGACTCTGTGTAATCCGTTAGCCAATCGCGCAGCTTAGGATAGGGCGCGCTGGCGAACCAGTCTGGATCAACGGCAGCGAACTGGCGTATGAAGGGAAGCAGGGCTGCATCGGCTATGCTCATAGTCTCGCCAAGCAGATACGGTGCTACGGCTAGATGTTCTTCCAGTCTCACTAGGAATTCTTCGCCTAGTTCACGATAAAACTCCTGCGAGTGTTCGGGAAAACGTTCGGGATATTTGTAGCGGTCGAGTGCGCGTTTGAAGGTGGAATCGTTCTCGGCAACCAGCGGCAGCGCGGCTTCCACATGACATTCATTTTCACCCAACCAAGGGTGCGCGCCTTGCGTGCGCAAGGCCCACAGCATGATGTCCCAACTCTCATCTATCACGCGGCCGTCCGGCAACACCAGCACGGGCACGCTTCCTTTGGGTGAGGCGGCGAGCATCTCGGCGGGTTTGTCGCGCAGCACGACTTCACGCAGTTCGACGCTGACGGCACTGGCGATAAGTGCACTGCGCGCACGCATGGCGTAAGGGCAACGGCGGAAGGAGTAGAGGATGGGGAGTGGCATGATGGGTATTTTATAAGTATTGCGTGTATTGCCGAGCAGAAGATTTAGTTACGCGGTATTAGTACCCACCCCCTTGCAGGGGGAGGGATAGGGAGGGGGTAGACATAGTTGTACGATACAAAGCCACCCCCACCCTTGGCGTGTGTTGTTGGCAGCTTGCTGCCTTACAACTACGGACATGCCCCTAGCGGGTAAAGCTTCCCTGATGAAACTACTAGCCAATCGACTAAGCCCGCAAGCGGGCAAGACGCTGGTTACCTGGAAAGGGGGAGGAATGTTATTTGGAATTTATGGTTCATGCACTTGATGTGTCCAGTAGCGCTGATGGGTCTTGCGATAGCGTTCAACTTTTAAACCTTGCGCATCCATCTCGACCAATATAGCGCCGTCTTCATCCGAGCGCAGTAGTTCTGCGCCACTGTCGGTGTAGCGTTGCACGATCTCTTCTTTGGGATGACCGAAGCGATTGCGATAGCCGTTGGTGAACACAGCATAGTCGGGCAATACCGCCGCGACGAATTCCACTGTGGATGAACTCTTGCTGCCGTGGTGAGGTACGACCAGAAGGCTGGCGGGGAGTTGCTCGGCGTGTAGTTGCAGCAACCGTTGTTCACTGCGTTTCTCGATGTCGCCAACTAGCAAGATATTTTGTTTTCCTATGCTGATGCGCAGCACGCAGCTCAGGTCGTTGTCATGCGGCTTGCTGCTGTTATCGGCTACTGAGTCGGGATGCAGGATGGCGAAAGCTACTCCATCCCAAGACCAATGCTCGCCATCGTTGCAACGTCGTCTGCCTTGCGGCTCTGTGCCGTTCTGCACGGGTATCGATTGCAACATGGCGCTGTCGTCTGGCAGGGATGAGGCGACCCAATCCACTGGCATGGCCTGCAATACGGAGGTTGTGCCGCCGGTGTGGTCGATGTCGTCATGGCTGAGTATCAAACCGTCTAGTTGGCTGATGCCCATGGCGCGCAAGGCGGGAACGATGACGCGGTTGCCGCTGTCCGCGTCACCGGAGTAGTCGGGGCCGGTGTCGTAGAGCAAGGCGTGCGAGTGTGTTTGTACACCCACCGCCAAGCCTTGGCCGACATCGAAGACGATCATGCGCAAGCTATCGGGTGCGGGTGCTGCAGGTGTGTTGAGGAACATGGGTAGCATCAATATCCAACCTAACCAGCGCGACGGAAAGCCGCGCGGCGCAAGGATAAGCAGCGCACCGACCATGCCGCTGACGATGCTCCAAGCGGGTGGCGCGTGTTGTGTCCATACCGCCTGCGGCAGGCTGTTCAGCCATTCCAGTATGTGCATGGTGAATTGCATGACTGCATGCGCTAGCCACAACGGTAACGCTATTGGGAGCACGGCACCCAGCAGCGTCAGCGGTACTACGATCAAACTCACCAGCGGGATGGCGATGGCATTAGCGATAGGTGAGACCAGCGATACCTGCTGAAACAAGCCGAGCAGCAAGGGCGTCAGGCCTATGCTCATGGCCCATTGCACTACAGCATATTCTTCGATGACGCGTTTGAAATAAGCCAAGCGCGTGTCGCTGGGTTCAGCTCCGTTCGTCGTGCGTATATGGCCGAGGCGATGGGTGCTGACATAGAGGATCAGCGCCACCGCGCCGAAGGATAACCAGAAGCCTGGCGCGAGTACCGCCCAAGGGTCGATCATCAATACGGGCAACAGTGCGAAACTCAATATCTGTGACACCGAGAAGTTGCGCTTCATCCATAAGGCGAGCGTGACTGCCCCCACCATGTACACAGTGCGTTGGGCGGGTACGCCATAGCCGGACAGCAGGGCATAGGCAAGTGCCATCAGCAAGGCGACGGCTGACGCGGCTTTGCGCGCGGGCAGCCAGAGTGTGAGGCGCACACTGCGACGCCATAACCAATAGCACAGCGCATAGGCGAGACTGGCGAGCATAGTGATATGCAGGCCCGAGATACTCATCAGATGATTGACGCCAGTGCGCGTATACACCTGCCATTGCGCTTGCGGGATGCTGCTCTGGTCGCCTATCGCCAGCGCGTTCAACACGCCGACATAGGGCGCGTCTTGCAAGGTTGCAGCGAAGCGCTCGCGCACAGCCTCTCGCCAACTTTCGATGCGATAGCCTATGCCCGCGGCGAGCGCATCTATGCGCCGCTTGTCGCCCTTGCTGTGTACATAGCCGACCGCACGGATATCGTTTTCCAGTGCCCAACGTTCGAAATCGAAACTGTGCGGATCGCTGCTGCCGTGAGGTTGTTTAAGTCGCACGGTGAATTTCCAGCGTTCGCCCGCGTGTACTTGAAACGGTTCGCTGCGCTCATCGAGATAAGTGCTGAGGTATATGTGGTGAGGAACGCTAACTTCTGGTGTGAGGGTCTGCTCCACATCGAAGGCGAAGCGCTGGCCGCGTTCGCTTACGCGTGGCAACTCAGCGACTACGCCTATGACCTCGATGTCGCGCCCTTGCCACTCGTAGGGCAGGGAGACTGAAAGGCGTTGCTGTGCCTGATAGGCAGAGAGATGAAAGCCCAGCACGACGCCGAGCAAAATGGTGAGCAGCCCACGTAGCACACGCGCCCAAGTCACTCGCTCGTCCAGCAGCAAGGCCAGTGGCGTGAGCGCCAGCAACCATGCCCAGCTATATCCGGGCAGCTGCGGCTTGCTGCTGCAACAGCCACACGCCGCATGCGTAACTGAGAGTGAATAGAACCATACGCGTAGATTACGCCGCGGCTAGAATGCAGTCATGCGCAAACGATTGAAAAGATGGATGCCCGACCACGAGACGATTAAGAGCTATCGCTGGTTGCGGCCATTCGCGCATCTCTTACAACACCATGCGCTGTGGCATCTGCATAGACGTTCTGTGGCTGGTGGTGTGGCGGTGGGGTTGTTCGCAGGGCTCATCCCAGGGCCTTTGCAGATGTTGGTGGCCGCCTTCCTAGCCATCAGATTGCGGGTCAATCTGCCGGTGTCGCTGTTCTCCACCCTGTATACCAACCCTTTCACCATCCTGCCTCTATATGTGCTGGCCTATCAGCTAGGCAGTCTGGTCACGGGTAGTCATAAAACAGTGGCCCTAAAATTACCCGATCTGCACTGGCATAGTTGGTTGTCCGAGTTGTGGGGCTGGCTGGCGGTATTGGGCCAGCCCATCCTCGTCGGTCTGCCTTTATTAGCCCTGTCGTTGGCCGGCTTGGGTTATGTGCTGGTGCGGCTGGCATGGCGTGTCATGGTGATCTTGCGCTGGCGGGCTAGAGCCAAAAGTAGAAAATCGTCCACACCGCGTTTCTGAACAGCAGCCCTTTTAGGGGGCTAATCGAACCTTCTCCACGCACCGTTCTACCCTAATCTGAGAACTCTCTAACTTCGGGTATCCATGTCCCCGTGATGAATAGCGTCCCTCCAGAACACTCAGCGCAAGTATGGTTCCAACCATGGCGATGGCCCTTGTTGCATAGGGTCTATGCGATGGTGGGCGTGCATGGTTGTGCTGGTGGTTCTGGTCAAGTTGTTGCCGGCCCCTGAGAGTCTGAGAGGGTATCTCCGGTTATCTGCCCTTGCATACCATGCTGGAGGTGCTCGCGGTATTCGTCTCTTTGCAGATATTCACCGTTGGCTGGCATGCGCATCATCGTGGCGTGGCGGGACAGAATCTGTTTATCTCCTGTGCCTTCCTCGGGGTGGCCATACTAGATTTCAGTCATGCCATGTCCTACGCCGGGATGCCCGATTTCATCACCCCGAGTGGCCCAGAGAAGGCTATCGATTTCTGGCTGGCGGCGCGCAGTCTGGCGGTCACTGCCTTGCTTATCGTCGCCATCAAACCTTGGTACAGCCTGGTTTCTAGAAGCTCGCGCTTTTTGGTGTTGGCGCTGATACTGAGTTTGGTCACGGTGGCGCATTGGCTGTTCCTGCTACATCCCGATTGGATGCCTTCGACCTTTGTGCCAGGTAAAGGACTCACCCCATTCAAGATCAGCTACGAATATCTGCTGGTATTGCTGAGCGCCGCTACTGCGCTGGTGTTCTGGCAACGCCGCAATGATCCGGCACTTTTCAATGGACCATGGCTCTTGGCTGCTGCCTGTGCTATGACGTTGAGCGAGTATCTGTTTACGCTCTATGCCGATGTGACCGACATCTACAACCTGCTTGGCCATCTATACAAGGTGGCAGCATATTTCTTTCTCTATCGCGGCATCTTCCTTGCCACCATAGATAAGCCTTACGCACAGCTGCATGAGACACAGAGCAGGTTGCAGGCGACGTTGGATGCCTTGCCTGATTTACTGTTCGAGATCGATGCGCAGGGCCGCTACCTGCACTACAACTCACCCCGCGAAGAGTTGTGGGCTTTCCCATCTGAACACTTGATAGGCAAGACCTTACACGAGGTGTTACCAGAAGCTGCGGTGGAAATATGTATGGCCGCAGTGCAAGAGGCTGAGGCGTACGGTTATTCCAACGGAAAACAGATACAGATGCCGTTGCCCGATGGCGCGACTCATTGGTTCGAACTCTCGGTGTCGCGCAAATCCAACCCCTCTGGCAAAGCGGCACACTACATTGTGCTATCGCGCGATATCACCGAGCGCAAGCGGGCTGAGGCTAGTCTGGAGCGTCTGGGTAAGATGTATGTCGCGCTGAGCCATTCCAACCAAGCCATGATGCGCAGTGGCAGTGAGGCCGAGCTATTCACCATCATCTGTAGCAACGCGGTACGTTTTGGCGAGATACGCATGGCTTGGGTTTGTTGGCTAGATGAGGACGGTAAGACAGTACGACCCGTCGCCTCATTTGGTCACGGTACGGAATATCTACAGGAGATCACGGTCAGTCTGGATGCGGACAGTCCCTATGGGAATGGACCCACTGGAAGGGCGATGCGCGAAAACCGACCTTATTGGTGTCAGGATTTTCGTCACGATGTGGCGACCAATGCTTGGCGTCTGAAGGGTGAGCGTTATGGTTGGTTGTCGTCTGCATCTTTGCCACTGCACCGCAAAGGTAGGGTGGTGGGAGCATTGACGGTCTATGCGACCGAGGTGGGCGCGTTCGACGAGTCGTTGCAGAGTCTGTTGCAGGAGATGTCTATGGACATCGATTACGCGCTGGAAGTATTCGTGGGTCAAGAGATGCGTGTACAGGCTGAGACGGCTCTAGATAGCTCACGCCAATTGTTGCAGACCATCATCGATACTGCACCGATGCGCGTGTTCTGGAAAGATAGGGACTTACGCTATATGGGCTGTAATCCATTGTTTGCGCACGATGCCGGAAAAGATAACCCTCATGATTTGATCGGTAATGATGATTTCGATATGGCTTGGCGCGATCGGGCTGAGATGTACCGCAGTGATGATAGGCGGGTGATGGAGACTGGCGAGGCACAGCTGTTCTTCGATGAACCGCAGACCACGCCCGATGGTGGTCAGATATGGCTGCGCACCTCCAAGGTGCCGTTGCGCAACAAGTCGCAGGAAGTGATAGGCATACTGGGCGTGTATGAGGATATCACCGAACACAAACTCGCCGAGCAGCGTCTGCTTCAAGAGAGCAAGGTACGCAAGCAGATGATGGAAGCCTTGCCCGGCGTGTTCTACATGTTGGACGAAAGCGAACATATGTTGATGTGGAATAACAACTTCGAGCGCTACACACAACGTAGTGGTGGAGAGTTGTCGGTAATGTCGCCACTGGATTTGTTCATACCCAAAGACCGTGGACGTGTCGCGATGGCCATCGCAAATACTTTCGAGAGTGGCGAAGCTTCGATAGAGGCGAGCTTCCAGGCCAAAGACGGCACCAAGCTGGATTACTACTTGACCGGATTGCGCATCGAGCTGGACGGCAAGCCGGTATTGGTCGGGATAGGGGTGGACATCGGTGAACGTAAGCGTGCCGAAGCCTCGTTGACGATGTTGTCGCTGGCGGTGGAGCAGAGTGCGAACTCCATCGTCATCACCGATCTGGACGCCAATATCGAATATGCCAATGCAGCGTTCACCAAGGTCACCGGCTATACCTTGGACGAAGTGAAAGGCAGACAACCCGCGCATCTTGCAATCTGGCAAGACGCCCAAAGCCACCTACCAAGATATGTGGGAGACCCTGAGTGCGGGCAAGACCTGGCGCGGCGAGCTTATTAATCTGCGCAAGGACGGCAGCGAATACACCGAGTCGGCGATGATCTCGCCGGTGCGTGGCTCTGACGGTAAGGTAAAGAACTATCTGGCGGTGAAAGAGAACATCACCGAGCGCAAGTTAGCCGAGTCGCAGATACAGCAACTGGCGTATTTCGATCAACTGACCGGCTTGCCCAACCGTCGTCTATTGGTGGATAGATTCGCCTTCGCGCATTCGCTTGCACAGCGTAACGGCGAGCAACTGGCGGTGCTGTATTTGGATCTAGATCACTTCAAGAACATCAATGACAGCATAGGTCACACCGTAGGCGATGCAGTACTCAAGGAAATGGCGCAACGCCTGAGCGCCATGCTCAGGGAAGGCGATGTGGTATCGCGGCAAGGGGGTGACGAGTTCATCCTAGTACTGCCGGGCACCAATGCCGACGGAGCGGGTCAGGTGGCGACGAATATCATCGCGGCCATCTCGGAACCTTGCCATATCGAACATTACGAATTGTCCATCACGCCTTCCATCGGTATCGCCATCTATCCCGAGGATGGCGAAGATTTCGAGACGCTAGCGAAGAACGCTGATGCGGCGATGTATCAGGTCAAGCAGGACAATCGCAACGGCTATCGTTTCTTCACCGCGCAGATGCAGGAGCATTCGGCGCGTACTTTATTGTTGAGCAATGCTCTGCGTCATGCCTTGGCACGTAACGAGTTGTTCCTGCAGTACCAGCCGCAGATGTCGATACACGATGGCCATATCGTCGGTGCGGAAGCCCTGTTGCGCTGGCAGCACCCCGAGTTAGGCTTGATTTCGCCAGCAGAATTCATCCCCATCGCGGAAGATAGCGGACAGATCATCGCCATCGGTGCGTGGGTGTTGCGCACCGCGGTGCTGCAGATGAAAGAGTGGATGAATCTGAAAATGCCGCCCATGGTGATGGCGGTGAATCTATCGGCCGTGCAGTTCCGTCATGCCGGTTTGACCGAGATGGTGACAGAGGTGTTGGACGAGGTAGGCTTGCTGCACGAATATCTAGAGCTTGAGTTGACCGAGGCCGTTGCGATGGATGATCCGCAGGCGGCCGTGGCGGTGATGGATAAGTTATATGAGCGCGGCATACGCATGTCGATTGACGACTTCGGTACCGGCTATTCTTCTTTGAGTTATCTAAAGCGATTCAAGGTATACAAGCTCAAGATAGACCAGTCTTTCGTGCGCAATATTACTGTGGATGCGGAAGATAAGGCCATCGTCACCGCCATCATCAATTTGGCTAGTAGTTTAGGCATGCAGACCATCGCCGAAGGTGTGGAAACTGCGGGTCAGTTGGCCTATCTTCGTTCACAAGGTTGTGACGAAGTGCAGGGCTACCATTTCAGCAAGCCGCTGTCGCCGCAACACTTCGTCGCCTATGTGAAGAAACTGGGTGATCTTTGATAGGAGCGTGAGCGGCGCTCACTCGGATTCGTCGCTGGCAAGCTTACGCAGTGTGGCTATTTTGGCTTCGCGGCGTAACGCCTTCTCACTCTTGCCATGCACACCAGATTTCTTGAACAACACCAAGGCCACCAGCGGATTGCGTGGCGGGGATACCTTCCTTTGTTTAGCGCGCTTCATGATCCAGTTGTCCATCAACTAAGCGCATACAGCGCGGCATGCGTGCCGCTAGCTCTAGATCGTGGGTGACCACGATGAAGCTGGTCTGCAGTTGCTCATTGAGTTGTTGCATCAGATCGAACAAGGCTTGCGCGCTGTTGCGATCCAGATTGCCAGTAGGTTCGTCAGCCAGCACACAAGCGGGTGAAGTGACCAAAGCGCGCGCCACGGCGACACGTTGACGCTCACCACCGGATAGTTCAGAAGGTTGGTGATGCAAGCGATGCGCCAGTCCTACTTTCTCCAGCATCTCTGCCGCACGCGGCTCGACTTCGGCACGTTTTATCCCGCGTATCAGCAAGGGCATGGCGACATTTTCCAGCGCGGTGAATTCGGCTAGCAGATGATGGAACTGATAGATGAAGCCCAAGGATTGATTGCGTACGTCTCCGCGCTGTGTCTCGTTCATAGACTGCACATCTTGGCCCAAGATATGCACGCTGCCACTGGTTGCTTTGTCCAAGCCACCTAACAGATGTAGTAGGGTGCTCTTGCCCGAACCCGATGCGCCCACGATAGCGATACGCTCACCGCGTTGCACTTGCAGGCCCACATGTTTGAGCACCTGCACTGTCTGCTTGCCCAGTTGGAAATCTTTGCACAGGTCACGACAAGCGATGACGGAATTTTCTAATGGCTTATTCATAGCGCAAGGCCTCTGCGGGTTGGGTCTTGGATGCTCGGTAACTTGGATACAAAGTGGCCATCAGGCTAATCAAGAAGGACATAGCCGAGACCACCAACACCTCGTGATAATGCAAGTCGGAAGGCAGCTCGCTGATGTAGTAAACATCCTTAGCAAGGAACTGCACGCCGAACAGATGTTCGATAAAGGGTACGACCACATCCAGATTGAGCGCCAACGTGATGCCGCTGAGGCTGCCTAATAAAGTGCCGATTACCCCTATCACTACACCCTGCACGATAAAGATCTTCATGATGCTGCGCGGCGATGCACCCAGCGTGCGCAGGATTGCGATGTCGGCTTGTTTGTCGGTCACCGCCATCACCAGCGTGGACACGATGTTGAAAGCCGCCACTGCGACGATCAGCGACAAGATGATGAACATCATCTTCTTCTCCATCTGCACCGCGCGGAAATAATTGCTGTTCTGATGTGTCCAGTCGTTGGCATACAAGTCGGGCGGTAGTTGCTTTTGAATCTCGCGCGCCACTTCGGGTGCACGGTCTATGTCGCGCAACTTGGTGCTGATGCCGGTCACTGCATCGCCGAGCTGGAATAGTTTCTGTGCATCGACGATGTCGATCAGCGCCAGCGAGCTGTCATACGGTGCCATGCCAATCTCGAATATACCCACCACGCGAAACTGCTTGAGGCGCGGCATCATGCCGGCTGGCGTGATAGAGCCCTGCGGCGCGATCAGCATTACCTTGTCGCCCACCCGCACGCCCAGAGCGCGCGCCAGATCGGTGCCCAGCACGATGCCGAAGCCGCCAGTGTGCAGGTCAGACAAATTGCCTGATTTGATCTTGTTGGAAAGTTCGGTGATCTTGGTTTCGAGTGTAGGGTCTATGCCGCGCACCATCACGCCTTGCACGCTCTGACCGTAGGACAACATACCCTGTCCCGACACATAAGGTGCGCTGGCTAATACCTGCGGCTGACTGGCGACCTTATCGAGTACCGGCTGCCAATCTGCGATGCGCCCGCCGTCCGCCACCACTTCCAGATGTGGCGACGCGCCCAACATGCGTTCGCGTATCTCTTTCTGAAAGCCGTTCATCACCGACAACACCACGATCAGCGCCATCACGCCCAGCGCCATGCCCAGCATGGAGATCAGCGAGATGAAAGAAATGAAGTGGTTGCGTCGCTTGGCGCGCGTGTAGCGCAGGCCGATGTAGAGTTCGTATGGTTGCAAGATGGTTCTACTTAATAATCAAACGGGCGCAAGTTTGCCACAAGCTCGTGGGCTATGGGGGCTTTTGCGGGTAAAAGCGGCGTAGGCTTAAAGTTGGGTCAAGGTATCTGGGTACAGGGTAGGGCTGGGCGGGCGGTACATGCAGAGATGCATATCGCGAATGATTAAACCGAATCTGCGCTAATTAAGTTTGAATTTAATCTGGACCGCTACCGCGCTAACAATCTGTGGCAGGGGTGGAATAAAAAGCAGGTTAATCCCGATCTGCTTATATTCCACACTGACGGCAGGCATGGCCGCAAGGAAGTAATTTCCATTATTCATATCTGGGTAACCATCCATCAATCCGACGACCGCACCAAAACCAGCGTAGCCCCAATGCAGCGGCTGATAAAACAGGCCCGCATAATGTGTGGGGTGGTTTAGGCTGTTGTTGTAGTAGCCAAGCGTGTAGGCATAGGTGGTGGAAGTGTGGTACTCGATGCCCAGCCCTAGATTGTTATCGTTGAAATCGCGTGCGCCTGCTTTTTTTTCAAAATGCTCCGAGTGCGCCCCAACATTGATCCACAGTTCATTCTGTTGCATTGTGGGACCGTGGTCGAACTCGGTTAAACCTTCAGCATTGGCACTTAGCGCCAACGCCCCAAACAGCAAGCTGCAAAACAATCGAATAAACCAATAAAGCCGTGGCATGGCATGCATTCCTGAAATTGTGCGTACATGCAGTCAATATCGGAAGCCAAGAGGAAATATTGAGGGTGAATAGAAACTTATTTAAGCGAGTAGGGAAGTCAGGCGGGGCATACTCCGTTAGCGACATAGGGCGCAATAACCAACGAGCATTGCGCCGTTGGTTAAGACTATCCTTCCGGTGCAATGCAATGCAATGCGCTGCGATGGATTTTGGGTATTTGCAAGTCGTCTTGTTGGACTTTTTGCAAGGGCGTTTGCATTTGCGTTACTAACTGTTCATCACCTAGAAAAACTTGGTTTTTCAGATGCAGTCAAGGCGAATCAGCGTTCATATATTTCGCAAACAAATTGTGTGTAACGCTGCTGTGCCAAGCTGCGTCACTTGGCGTATTGCGATAAAAATTAAAGGAGAAGCATCGCAATAAGTTTTCTCATTTCACTTCTTCTGCTCAAAATCCAAAATCAGATTGATTTTCAACTTTCGCACTATGCTCATGCGCAACTTTCTGGCTACACATATTTCCCCTGTACATACCGCACCCACAATTGATTTAATTAAAACAATTAAAGGCATTAGCTCGGTGTGGTATTTCAGCAGTTTTTGCACACGCAACCTTGAAGTTTTTCACTGCAAGGTAAATAGGGAAATCCTTAGGTGTTCTGAAGCGTGGATATGGCGGGGTGAGTCGTTTAAAAACTCAGATAGGTTTGATTCTCTTGTATCGCGCTGATCGCGCCCTTGGTTGTGGCGGCGATCTCTTGGAGTTTGACTAGACCGGGGTCGTTATCAAGTTGTAGTTCGAAGTGCTGTTCGCCCAAGTCACGCAGTATACGTATGTCATATCTAGCATAGTGATGACGGATGTCAGCGGCATGGCGTGCTGTAACGATATAGCCTGCCGATTGTGCCGCTTGAAAGTTAGGTACTGGTTGTCGAGATGCGGTTTCGTTTATGCCGTTAGCATCGGCTGTCATGGTGCTCGCGCACGCGGTGTTGGTCAGTAGCAGGGTAGCTAGCAGTATCGTTCTCATTTCAATGCACGATTACAGACAAGCCTCCGCTGGGCTGGATGTAGCTCAATGCCCCGAGTGCGTCTACGGCCATGCCGCTGCTGGTCTTGCCGGCCAAAGCTGGCAGGATTCTGCCGCCTTGCGTGAGGGCGTCTTTTACGTCGGCATAGGTGTAGCGCGGATTATGTGCCCACACCAGCGCTGCCACGCCAGCGGCATAGGGCGTCGCCATCGAAGTGCCACTCATGGTTTTGTAGCTGTTGTTATCCAGCGTGAGGGTGTCGATGTGCAAGGCGGTCATCGCCACGCCGTAATTGCCGATGGAGGTAGGAGCAGTTAAGAGTTGCAGGCCTATTGTGCAAGCTGGGCCGATATTGGGAGTGATGTCGTAGGCGATACTCTTCACGCTCACTAATCCAGTATCCAGATTGGTACTGGAGAAGATAGGGCTGCCACCGACAAAGGGGTCGCCGCCCGCAGCGCGGATATTGGCATTGAAATAGTCGCCGTTATTGACGCTGACTGCCGCGGTGAGGGTGAGTCTGGCGATACTCACACCGGATAGGTTGTAGCTCTTGTAGATACGGTCGTTCGTGTTGGCGGCATAGCGTGTACCTGCCCATGGGTAGGGCGAGGTGAGGCCAGCACCATTCAGTCCATAGCCCCAACCCCCGCCGTTCGCGGCATGGTTGGAACTACCTGCCCAGCCTCCTGCTGCGGGGCTGAGCGCATCATTGATCTGTCCTTCGATACCGTTCCAAGTACTGTAGATATAGCTGCCCGGTGCGGCGACATCGACGCTGTTCACTCCCCAGTTCGAATAGCTGGCGAGGTTGTAGTTTTGATCTAGCGCCGCGACGCATAACACGTTCGCATGGGTGAAGTTGCAGGGCCAGACGGGGGTCACTTCGTTGTCACGTGCTGAGTTGCCAGCCGCGACCACCACCAGCACATTGGCCGCTAGTGCACGGTTGAGTGCATCGTTGAACACTGGGTCGAACGGCCCGCTACCCCCTAGGCTGAGATTGATGATCTTGGCACCATGCGTGATTGCAAAGTCTATGCCTTGCACCACGGTAGAAGTCGTACCCGCGCCATTCGCATCCAGCACGCGTACCGCCATGATGTTGGCCTTCCAGCACACGCCGGTCCCACCTATGCCGTTGCCGCCTACCGCACCAAAGATGCCCGCCACATGGGTGCCGTGACCGTTGTAATCCATAGGGTCGTTACTCCCCGCACCCACAAAGTTCCAGCCGTGTAGCGGGGCAGCAACGCCACCATTCCACATATTGGCGGCCAGATCGCTGGCGTTGTAGTTGATGCCGGTATCGACCATCGCGACGGTAACGGTGCTGCAGTCGGTCTGTATATTCCAAGCGGACTCCAGTCGCATGTCCGCGCCCGGCATACCTTGTGTGGTGGAAGTGCCGGTAGAGATGGTCTGGCCGTTGTTGCGTGCCGCCCAAATCTGGTTGTAGTTGGGGTCGAGTATAGGGCTGGGCTGGGCGGTGCTCTGGTAGACATAGTCGGGTTGCACTACCGCGACATTCGGGTCGTTGGCATAGAGCTGCAGCGCCTGCACAACACTAAGTCCGGCGGGTAGATGATGGATGCCCCAGTCTTTACCTTCGCTACGCTCGTCTTCACGCGCCCCATGCCGCTGAGCGGTCTGCAGTCGCTGATTGCGGGTCACGTGACTCTTGTATTTGACGATGATCTGCGTGCTGGCGTAGTGACTATCTGCTTCGGTCTCGAAGCCAGCCGCCGCGTGTGCGAGGTCGATAGACAGTCCTAGTGTAGCTACCACAAGTATCGTTCTGATAAGGAATTTGGCGTTCATGGTCTCAGGGCACATAGACGGAGAGTGCGACGGAAGGGCGGCTGTAGTTGGAGATGGCCACTGCGGTCAGCCCCGTGGCTGGGTTGGTCGAGCTATAGGCGGTGACCGTGACGTTGTATTGTCCAGACGTGAGGCTGAGTGTGATGCTGGGCGCATTGGGATAGGGCACGTCGATGACGCTGTGGCCACTGATCGAGACCTGATAACCGCCCCCCGTAGTGTTGACGTCGGCTTCGCGGTTAGCTGTCCAGCTGAGCGTCACTTGATGAGCATTGGGCGACTGCGGCGCACTGCCGCCGCTACCCCCTCCGCCGCCACAGGCGACGAGTGTTGCTATCGCACAGAGCATCAGAGCAGTCTTCAAGATTTTTGTCGTGCTCACGGCTGTCCCTAGTTTCCGATGTTTGATGTTTGGGTCTTGCAGAGATCGAGTTTTGCGATCGTTTTTCCTTGGCCTGTTACGGCCCATGTGACTGCGGTGCCCTAATTCGCCAGCCTTGTTGTATATATCGGCATGTGGGGGCGTTTCTTTAGGGCGGGGGAGAGGGGAAAATCAGCTGGGGATAGAGGGGGCGGTGTTAAACTTGTTGCCATGGAAAAACTTCACCTCATCGTCCCCGATCTACTGTTACCCCAACGTTTTGCTGCCGAAGTCACTGCCAATCTGGCATTGCCTTGTTTGCAGAGATTGCTGGCGCGTGCCGACCATATGGTTATGCCGGCGCGCAGCATGGAGGCTGCTTTGTGTGATGCGTTTTTGGTCGAGGCGCAGCACGATTTGCCTATTGCGGCTATCACCGCTGCATACGATGGTTTGCCTGGTGGGTTTTGGATGCGAGCCGATCCGGTGCATCTGCAATTGCAGCGCGACCAAATGCTCTTGTCTCTGCCTGAGGTAGAAGCAGACGAGGCGGCACAGTTCTGTGCCGCGCTGAACGAGTATTTCGCAGGGCAGGGCATGACTTTTTATGCCCCACACCCACAACGCTGGTATGTGCGAGTGCAGCAGCTACCTGACATGCAGACCACGCCGTTGTCGGAGGTGATAGGCGGCAATGTGCGTGGTGCTTTACCTCAAGGCCCTGCAGCAAAGCAGTGGCACCAATCGTTCAACGAGATGCAGATGTTGCTGTACTCACATGCCTTGAACGATGTCCGTGAGGCGCGCGGTGCGTTGGCGGTCAATTCACTGTGGTTGTGGGGAGGAGGTGAGTCTGTGAAATTGCAGACGCCTTATGCGTCCGTCCGCTCGGACGACAGCATGAGTGAGATGTTCTGTGCCGCAGCGGGGATAGAGCAACTACCCTTGTCCATAAAGGGATTGGATTCCGATGGTGAAGGATTGATGGTGTATTCGGCGTTGCGTAGCGCTATGCAAGCGGCTGATCTACATGCTTGGCGCGCGGCTTTGCTAAGACTGGAGTCCGACATTGCGGCACCTATCTGGCAAGCATTGCGTGACGGTAGCTTGGCGTCATTGCAACTTGATATATTGGCAGGCGAGAACTCGCAGCGTCGCGTCTTAACGCGTGGCCAGACATGGCGCTTGTGGCGACCCGCGAAACGCTTGGCGGCGTATTCCTTGGTGTAGAATCGGTCACAGTTAACGCATCAGGAGCAGACGATGGAATTTTGGCATACCGCGATGGACTTCTTCTGGCGCGAGGAATCACTCTTGGTGGTTCTGATGAGTCTGGCCCTCACCGCTATCTTGTATCACTTTCACAAAGACGAACGTCGCAGCATCGTCAATACTCTGAGTTTCTTCCTCGCTTGTCTGTTTGGGCAATTCATCAGCAGTCTGTTGCATGCCATGATGTTCACTGGCGCGGCATCGACTTTGCGCGAGGTATTCGTCATCGGTGGCGGTATTGCGGTCATCCGCTTGTGGGGCTTGCTGTTGTTCCGTTTGGTGTTGCCCTTCGCGCGCGTTGCGCCACCTCGTATCGCGGAAGATTTCTTCGTCATCGTCGCTTATATCGCGTGGGGCATGGTGAGATTGCGTTATGCGGGACTGGACTTGGGCAGCATCGTCGCTACGTCAGCTATGATCACAGCCGTTGTCGCGTTCTCTATGCAGGACACGCTGGGTAATATCCTCGGTGGTCTGGCTTTGCAAATGGATAACTCGGTGGGCATAGGTGACTGGATCAAGATAGACGATGTGGCAGGCAGAGTGGTCGACATACGCTGGCGCTCCACCTTGATAGAGACACGCAATTGGGAGACCGTGGTCGTCCCCAACAGTCAGTTGATGAAGAGTAAGTTTGTGGTGTTGGGACGGCGTGCCGATAAGCCGGTCCAGTGGCGGCGCTGGGTGTGGTTCAACGTCAGTCTCAACACCACGCCCACCAAGGTGGTCACAGCAGTAGAAGACGCCATCCTACAAGCCGAGATCAACAACGTTGCCAAGACACCCGTACCCAGTTGCGTGCTGATGGAGATAGATAAGGGCTGCGCGCGCTATGCCTTGCGCTATTGGCTCACCGATCTGGCGATAGACGATCCCACCGATGCGGCAGTGCGCTGGCATGTCTACACCGCGCTTGAGCGCGTGGGCATCAAGCTGGCCGTGGAAGAGCAGAACGTGCACTTCATCAAAGAGAACGAGAAATACGAAGAAGCGATACAGCAACGTGAGATGGTCAGACGTATCAAGTCGCTCAAGCGCGTGGAGCTATTCGCCCAACTGGATGATGACGAATTTCAGAGTCTGGCGAAACGACTCAAATACGCACCGTTTGCCAAGGGCAATATCGTCACCAAACAAGGGACGGCATCTCAGTATTGGTTGTTCATCATCATTAGCGGTGAGGCCGAAATATATCTGGAAGGCGCGAATGGCAATAAACGTGTCCTCAATGTGTTGGGCAAGGGCGATTTCTTCGGCGAGATGAGTCTGATGACGGGTGCACCACGTTCTGCTTCAGTGATGGCCAAGACCGACGTGGAGTGTTACCGCCTAGATAAGGCCGCTTTCGAGGAAGTCTTGCAGCATCGCCCCAGCATCGCAGAAGAGGTCGCTCATGTATTGGTTACGCGCCGCGCCGAGTTGGATAGTGCGTTGCAGAATCTAGACGAAGATACCAAGCATAAAGAGATACACAAGCAGCATTACGAGGTGTTGGAGACGGTAAGGCGCTTCTTTGGGCTTTAGCTTAGCGGGGAGTAAATGAGTGCTTCCTGAGGTCGGCTGTAGTATCATCGCGCCGCGTTTTGACCAGCAATATTGATTACCTTTCTATATAGAAAGAGGGATGGGA
This sequence comes from uncultured beta proteobacterium, assembly GCA_963740305.1. Classification (GTDB taxonomy): domain Bacteria; phylum Pseudomonadota; class Gammaproteobacteria; order Burkholderiales; family Gallionellaceae; genus Gallionella. Next base: position 33,134 of record CAVUDR010000012.1, read on the forward strand.
AGACTATGAAGATTACGTTTCTGGATTTTGAGAGCTCGATAGCCGAACTTGAAGAGAAGATAGAGCAATTGCGTGAGATGCAGGATGGTTCAGCTTTGGACATCAAGGATGAGATCGCGAACCTTTCCAAAAAGAGTGAAGCCTTGACCAAAGAGGTCTACTCTAAACTCACTTCTTGGCAAATTTCGCAGGTTTCACGTCATCCCCAGCGTCCTTACACTTGGGATTACATCGAACATCTGTTCACCGATTTTGAAGAACTCCATGGCGACCGCAACTACGCGGATGACAAAGCCATCGTCGGCGGTCTGGCTCGTTTCAATGGTCAGAGCGTCATGGTCATCGGCCATCAGAAGGGCCGCGACACCAAAGAAAAGATCTTGCGCAACTTCGGCATGCCCCGTCCTGAGGGCTACCGTAAAGCAATGCGATTGATGCATTTGGCTGAGAAGTTCGGTATCCCCATCATGACTTTCATCGATACACCGGGTGCTTATCCTGGCGTGGGCGCGGAAGAGCGCGGTCAGTCCGAGGCTATCGGTCGCAATCTTTATGAGATGACAGAACTCAAAGTGCCGGTAATCTGTACCGTGATCGGTGAAGGTGGTTCCGGTGGTGCGCTGGCAGTTGCGGTAGGCGATGCCTTGCTGATGCTGCAATACAGTACTTATTCGGTTATCTCGCCGGAAGGCTGCGCTTCCATTCTGTGGAAGAGTGCATCTAAAGCTTCCGAAGCGGCTGAAACTTTGGGCATCACCGCAACACGCCTGAAGTCATTGGGTCTGGTGGACAAGATCATCAGCGAGCCTTTGGGTGGCGCACACCGTGATTACGCGGCCACCATGCATAACGTCAAGAAGGCCCTGCAGGACGCACTTAAAGTCGCGCAGAACAAGCCTACCCAGACGCTGCTGCAAGATCGCTTCAATCGTTTGATGAGTTATGGCAAGTTCAAGGAAATCGAACTCGGTTGATCTAGCCCAAAGGCTGGCGGGGAAATTAGCGCAGCTGATCCCCCCGCACAGTTCCATACTGATTGCTTACAGCGGCGGGGTCGATTCCGTCGTACTCCTGCATCTACTGCACCACCTCGCACATCGCAACTCTTGGCAACTTTCCGCCTTACATGTCCATCACGGCATCAGTCCTGATGCGGATGCTTGGGCTGAGTTCTGTGAGCAGCGTTGTGCTGCTTATAACATCTCCTTCCATCTGGAACGGGTAGACATCACCCCCTTACGCGAGCAAGGCATAGAGGCGGCCGCCCGCCAATTGCGCTATCAGGCCTTCGCCAAACATCGTTGTGACTTCTTAGCACTAGCCCATCACGCTGACGATCAGGCCGAGACGCTGATGCTGCAATTGCTGCGCGGCAGCGGAGTGCGTGGTGTCAGTGCCATGCCGATGTTGGCAGAGCGCGGCGTGCACTGGCTACGTCCGCTGCTGGATTGCACACGTGCTGAGATCGTTGAATACGCGCAGACTCACCATCTAAGTTGGATAGAGGATGCCAGCAATGCGGATGATTCCTATCCACGCAACTTCCTTCGTCACAAGGTGTTCCCCGTGTTGGGGCAGCGCTTTCCAGCTTATCGCCAGACCTTGGCGCGCAGCGCACAACACTTCGCCGAGGCCAGCGGCTTGTTGGATGAGTTGGCCGAACTCGATGCTACGGCAGCGATTGTGGGGCAGACCTTGCAAGTCACTGCACTGCAGGAGTTGAGTTCGGCGCGAGCAAAGAACCTATTGCGTTATTTCCTGCAGAGCCGCAACGCTCCCATGCCGCAGACCGTGCAACTCGATGACATGTTGCAGCAACTTTGCTATGCACGCGGCGATGCCGAGTTATGCATCGCCTATGCGGGCTGGGAGATACACCGCTACCGTGGTGAAGTATATGCCGCAGCGGCCTTGCCTCAACTCGACGTGAGTTTGCGACTGCCTTGGCATGAGGAAACGACGCTGCTTTGGCCCACTCTGGATGCGCGCATAGACTTCGTTACTACACGCGGGCAGGGCATAAGCCTCGCCAAACTGCGCGCCGCCCCAGTCACCTTGCGTGTCCGTCAAGGGGGCGAGATGCTGCGTCCGAATGCACGCGCCAAGACACGCAAGTTGAAGAACTGGCTGCAGGAACAGAACATCCTGCCTTGGCTGCGCGACCGTGCGCCTTTGTTGTTCTGTGGTGAGGAATTGGTCTGTGCTCCCGGAGCAGTCGCTGCTGAATATCAGGCTGGTGCGGATGAGGAAGGGGTAGAGATGCAAGTCTTTCCGCGTCCCTAAGCTAGCTCCACACAAAACAAAAGAGCCGCACGAATCATCTTCGTGCGGCTCTTTTACTTGCAGCGACTACTTATGCTGCGGGGTGCTGAGTCTCGATCTGTACCAAAGGCTCTTCCACATACACTTCACGGGTGCGCTCACGGCGACGTGGCGCATGCGATTGTGGATGATGTGGTGTGGTGTAAGCGATTTTCGCTGCCTTGCTCGGATCGGTCTCGATCTGTGTCAGGCCGGCATCCGCAGGAGCAGCAACAGGAGCTGCAACCGCTGCCACAGCCTTGGCTATGACAGGAACGATGGTCGGCATCGCGAGGTACTCGGTAGGTCTCACCATACCGCTAGGGAAGGCGACATATTCCGACGGTACCAGACTCTTAGGCGCAACAGGTGCTGACTCGGCCACTGGCGTGCTAGTTGCTGCATTGTTCTGCTCGCCACCCATCTCACCGTTCGCCTGGATATTGTCACGACGCTCACGTTCACGACGGCCACCACGACGACCACGACGACGAGAACCCTCGCGTGCTGCGGTTTCTTCACCGGCTACTTCCGGATTCGCTGCTACGACTTGTACCGCTGCCTCTACTGCGGGCTTAGGCTCGCGTGGAGGACGTGCCTGCTTAGGCGGACGCGGCTCACGTGGTTCACGAGGTTCACGTGGCTCGCGCTGCTCTTGCGGTTTCGCCTGAGCTTCGTTAGCTTTTTCACCACCGCGTTCACGACGCTTGTTACCGCCTTCGCTACGCTCGCCCTTTTCAGCGCGCTCGCCTCGTTCGCGACGCTTGTTACCGTCACCGCGCTCGCTGCGTTCACCACGCTCTGGACGATCACCACGCTGAGGGCGGGAAGATACAGGTTTGGCTTTGGGTTTTTCTTCCTTGGCAGGTGATGCGAACCAGCCCAGTATCTTTTCGAAGAAAGATTTCTGCACTTCAGGCGCCTTCATCGGTGCTGGCTGGGCAGGAGTGATGCCCTGTACCACGGCTTGCGCGCGCTTGGCTTTCTGTTGTTCAGGATTGTTCTTCTGTTCTTTATCTTCGACTGGTTTTTCGACCAAATTGTAGCTAGCGATCGTTTCACCGGTCACATCATCGTGCTTGATACGGGCGATGCTGTAGTTAGGTGTTTCCAGATGCGGATTAGGAATCAGCGTGATCGCGACTTTCAGACGCGATTCGATGCGATGGATGTCGGAGCGCTTCTCGTTCAACAAGAAGGTCGCTACGTCCACTGGCACTTGCACCTGCAGTGCTGCGCTGCTTTCCTTCATCGCCTCTTCCTGCAAGATGCGCAGGATGTGCAATGCGGAAGACTCGGTACCGCGGATATGGCCGATGCCGCTGCAACGTGGGCAAGCCATGTAGTTGCTTTCGCCCAAGCTAGGCTGCAGACGTTGACGGGACAGTTCCAACAAACCGAAGCGTGAGATCTTGGCTGTTTGCACACGGGCGCGGTCGTAACGCAGTGAGTCGCGCAAGCGGTTCTCTACATCGCGCTGGTTGCGACTGTTCTCCATGTCGATGAAGTCGATGACGATCAAACCGCCCAAGTCGCGCAAGCGCATCTGGCGAGCGATCTCTTCGGCAGCTTCGAGGTTGGTGTTGAAAGCGGTGGCCTCGATGTCTGAGCCCTTGGTAGAGCGCGCCGAGTTGATATCGATAGAGGTCAGTGCTTCGGTATGGTCGATCACGATCGCGCCGCCAGAAGGCAGACGCACTTCACGGGCATGGGCTGATTCGATCTGATGTTCAATCTGGAAGCGTGAGAACAACGGCACGTCATCTTGGTAGAGCTTGATGCGGTCGACATTGTCGGGCATCACGGTGCTCATAAAGGCCAGTGCTTGTTCGTAGACTTCAGGGGTGTCGATTAGGATCTCGCCGATTTCGGGGTTGAAGTAGTCACGGATGGCGCGTACCACCAGACTGCTTTCCAGATAGATCAGGGAGGGCGCCTTCTCAGACTGGGCTGCGCCATCGATGGCTTCCCACAACTGGGTCAGGTAGTTCAAGTCCCACTGGAGTTCTTCCTGATTGCGGCCGATACCTGCGGTGCGGGCGATGATGCTCATGCCGTTAGGCACTTCCACGTGGGAGAGGACTTCACGCAACTCGTTGCGCTCTTCGCCTTCGATGCGGCGTGATACACCACCACCGTTAGGGTTGTTAGGCATCAGAACGATGTAACGACCAGCTAGGCTGATATAGGTAGTGAGGGCTGCGCCCTTGTTGCCGCGTTCGTCTTTCTCCACCTGTACCAACAGTTCCTGACCTTCGCGCAACGCTTCCTTGACGGAAGGACGGCTAGGGCAACCAGGTTGATAGTATTGGGGAGCGACTTCTTTGAAGGGTAAGAAACCGTGGCGAGTACCGCCGTATTCGACGAAGCATGCTTCCAAGCTTGGTTCGATGCGGGTGATGACTGCCTTGTAGATGTTGCTTTTGCGTTGTTCTTTACCGGCTGTTTCGATGTCGAGGTCTATGAGTTTCTGACCATCGACAATGGCGACACGGAGTTCTTCCGGTTGTGTCGCATTGAATAACATGCGTTTCATTTATATTTTCTCCCGCGCTCTTACACGGGTAAAACTGTCGCTACTCGCGGCTAGGCAAGTCTGACGAGCAAAGGCTGAGCAATCGTCCAATTCAGCATGCTACTTGGTGTGTACGGTTGGTCGTTCTGTATCTCTATCTTAGCGAGTCTTAAAAATCGGGTGCGGTTGAGCAAGTCATGAACACGATGAGAGGGAGTCTCCGGAAGATCGGCAGGGCGGGTGAACCGCAACGCGCGCCGACCTAGGTCTCGACCTAGTCATAGTGCCTAAACTCAAGCAACCCCACGAAAAATCCACAGGTGCTTTGAGCGCGTAAATCAATTACTATCGTTGCTGGTTCCGGTGAACGATATTAACCGGGCGGCGGGGAGATGGGGGGCGGCAGCGCCGTCACTTTCAAATTCATAGAGTTATCCCGCAGGAACATACCTATAAGACACCCAACTCCAAATCGCGCGAGCGGCGAAGTATATTCATAATGAATGGTTTAAGCAAAGAATCTGTCACATTTTTAGAGATAGACGAAAGCGGTGCAGATCAGCGCATCGACAACTTCCTCTTTAAGCATCTAAAAGGTGTTCCCAAGAGTCATATCTACCGCATCTTGCGTGGTGAAGTGAGGGTCAATAAAAAGCGTATCGACCAGACCTATCGCCTGCAATTGGGCGATTCCCTGCGCATTCCGCCTATACGCGTGGCGGAAAAGACTGAAGCTCAGGATGCCTATATACCTGCGGTGGAGTTCCCCATCATCTATGAGGACGAGGCTTTGGTCGTCATCAACAAACCCTCTGGGGTGGCGGTGCATGGGGGTAGCGGGGTGAGCTTTGGTGTCATCGAGCAGATGCGTAGAGCCCGTCCTCAGGCCAAGTTTCTGGAACTGGTGCACAGGCTGGATCGTGAGACCTCGGGCGTGCTGCTGCTGGCCAAGAAGCGTTCGGCCCTCGTCGCCATGCACGAGATCATGCGCGAGGGGAACAGCGACAAGCGCTATTTCGCCATGGTGCTGGGTCAGTGGCACAACACTCGGCAGCACGTAAAGCTTCCTTTATATAAGTTCGACACCCCACAAGGCGAGAAACGGGTGATGGTCAGGGAGGATGGTCAGGCCTCGCACACCATCTTCAATCTGCAAAAGAGCTGGCCGGGCTACAGTCTGTTGGAAGCCGAACTGAAGACCGGGCGTACCCATCAGATCCGCGTGCATCTCTCCCATTTGGGCTTTCCCATCGCTGGGGATGACAAATATGGTGACTTCGCTGCGAATAAAGTTCTGATGAAAAATGGACTTAAGCGTATGTTTTTGCATGCACATAGCATTGCTTTCGCGCATCCCCTGAGTGGCGAACCTTTGCAATTGAATGCGCCCTTGCCAGCTGATTTGCAAGGTTTTGTAGATAAGTTGGACGCGGCACAGCCCTAAACTTCGTGGCGGGGCGGCCGATAGTAGACTTATAGTAATCACCTTCTATAAGGAGCGTG
>CAVUDR010000013.1:0-78475 GCA_963740305.1 uncultured beta proteobacterium
CAGACTCAACGCGACACACGACAGCATCAGGCGACGCAACATCATTTTGCAGCTCCCACATCATCCAGTTTCATCTGGATCAACTGACGGTAGGTACTGCGCGCATCGGTCTTGTCATACGCGATCTGGTATGCAGCATGTGCTTCGGCATTCTTGCCCTGTGCACTCAGCACATCACCCTTCAAATCGGCATAAAGACCATCAAAAGCAGCGGGATGGGTCGCATCCAGATGCTTCATCGCATCTGCATAGTTCTTCTCATCCAGCAGAATGGAGGCCAGACGCAGATGCGCGACATCCTTTACTGTTTCTTGCGGGGCATGGTCCAAGACCCATTGCAATTGTGTCTTGGCCTGAGGAATTGCCTTCTCCTGTTCGTTCACCTGCGCGGCCAACATCGCTGCACGGGAGGCGTATAGAGTGCCAGAATATTTATCCATCAATACTGCAGCGGCATCATTCACGCGCTTGGCATCGTTGCTCGCCAATTGCTCGTTGAACTGTTCGTACAATGTCGCAGCTTCGAAGGCTTGCTTGTTCTGGTAGTAACCCCAACCGCGCCAGCCGCCAACCACGACCACCACAACCAGCACCACGCCCAACACGAAATTGCCGTTGTCGTTCCACCAAGCCTTAAGACCTTCGAGTTGTTCTTGTTCCTGTAAATCTAATGCCGCCATGTTCCTGCTCCTAATTTAACAATGCTTGTACTGTGGCGTTGAGTGCTTCAACGCCTACTCTGACCTGCTCACCGCCCTGCATGGGCTTGACGCTGACTTGGCCAGCCTGCGCCTCGTCATCACCTATCACTACCGCGACCTTAGCAGCACTGCCATCGGCCTTTTTCATCTGCGACTTGAAACTACCGCCGCCGCAATGCATCACTACGCGCAGACCAGCATCGCGCATCTGCTCTGATACCCGACTAGCCAGACCACCAGCCAACTCACCTTGATGCACCACATACACATCCACCGCAGGCTTGGGCAAAGCCATGCCATCGTCCTGCAACAAAGCCAACAGGCGCTCTACACCCATCGCAAAACCCATTGCCGGCGCTGGCTTACCGCCTATCTGCGCAACCAAGCCATCATATCGACCACCAGCACAGATGGTGCCTTGCGCGCCTAGACGCGTAGTCACCCACTCGAACACGGTACGGTTGTAGTAATCCAAACCACGCACTAGGCGCGGATTGATTTCGAAAGGTATACCGTGCGCGGTCAGTGTCGCTTTTACCGCATCGAAATGCGCCAGTGCCTCAGCATCCAACTCATCCATCAGTTTGGGTGCGCCCGCGATCAAGTCTTGCATCGCCGGATTCTTACTGTCCAAGATGCGCAGCGGATTGGTGTTCAATCGACGCTTGGCATCATCATCCATCAGCGACACATGCTGCTCAAAATAAGCGATTAGCTTGGCACGGTGGCGCAAGCGTGACTCAGTATCACCCAGCGTATTGAGTTGCAGGGTCACGTCACGTATGCCCAACTTCTTCCACAAGCGTGCGCACATCAGAATCTGCTCAGCATCGATATCAGGACCCGCAAAGCCCAGCGCTTCCACACCGATCTGATGAAACTGGCGGTAACGGCCCTTCTGTGGTCGTTCGTGGCGGAACATCTGACCGGAGTAATAAAGACGCTGCGGCGCGTTATACAGCAGATTGTGCTGTAGCACCGCGCGCACGCAAGACGCCGTACCTTCTGGGCGCAAAGTCAGCTGATCACCGTTGAGGCTGTCTTCGAAGCTGTACATCTCCTTCTCAACGATATCGGTCACCTCGCCGATGGCGCGCTTGAACAAGGAAGTGGGCTCAACCAGTGGCATACGGATGTTGCGGTAACCATAGCTATCCAGCCAATCACGTACCACTTCCTCGAACCACAACCAAAGTCCTGCCTCGTCCGGCAGGATGTCATTCATGCCTTTTACGGCTTGCAAAGTTTCGTTACTCATTTTTTTCTTGGGAAGGGTAAAGGGAGAAGAGAGAAGGGACAAAACCGCGCACTGCCCCCACTCCCTTACCTCTTCCCCCTTCTCTTATCTAATTGTTTGTATCGGTATCTGTCTTGCCAGTTTGGGAGACGCCGCTGTTCTAGCAGGAAACTTCTTCGCCACATACTCATCGACGATCTGGGTGAACTCATTGGCGATGTTATCGCCGCGCAAAGTCATAGCCTTTTCGCCGTCGATATAGACTGGCGCGGCGGGGGTCTCACCGGTTCCTGGTAGGCTGATGCCGATATTAGCCAACTTACTCTCGCCAGGACCGTTCACCACACAACCCATCACTGCTACGGTCATGTTCTCTACGCCGTCGTATTGGCTACGCCACACCGGCATCTGATCGCGCAGATGATTCTGTATGCTCAGCGCCAACTCTTGGAAAAACACGCTGGTGGTACGACCGCAACCTGGGCAGGCCGTCACCATAGGCGAGAAGGCGCGCAAGCCCATGGTCTGCAATATCTCCTGACCGACAATCACTTCCTGAGTACGTGAACCATTGGGTTCGGGGGTCAAGGAGATGCGTATGGTGTCACCTATGCCTTGTTGCAACAGCACTGCCAATGCCGCAGTCGAAGCGACGATGCCTTTAGAGCCCATGCCAGCTTCAGTCAAGCCGAGGTGCAAGGCGTAATCACATTGGCTGCTCAAGGAGCGATACACCGCGATCAAGTCTTGCACATCACTGACCTTGCAGGACAACACGATACGATTGCGCGCCATGCCCAGCTTCTCTGCGCGTTGCGCACTCTCAAGCGCGGAGGCGATCAGCGCGTTCTGTGTCACATGCTTAGCGTCCAAAGGCTGCTCCAGACGTGAATTCTCGTCCATCATGCGCACCACTAGGTTCTGATCCAAGCTGCCCCAGTTCACACCTATACGTACCGGCTTATCGAACTGGATAGCGGTCTCTATCATCATGGTGAACGGATCTTCAGACTCGCGACTACGTCCAACGTTGCCAGGGTTGATGCGGTATTTGGCCAAGGCCTGCGCACAGTCCGGATAGTCGCGTAACAAGCGATGTCCGTTGTAATGGAAGTCACCAACCAGCGGTACGTCACAGCCCATTTCATCCAACCGTTTACGTATGGTCGCGACCTGCGCAGCAGCCTCAGGCGTATTGACGGTGATGCGCACCAACTCCGAACCGGCCTGCGCCAACTCGTAGACTTGCTTGACAGTAGATTCAGCATCCGCAGTGTCAGTATTAGTCATGGATTGCACTACGATGGGGGCACCGCCACCCATCATCACGCCTCCGATGACGACCCGTTGTGAGGGACGACGTATCACTAATTCATTCATGCTCACTCCAGTCTCAAACGTGCGACTTCGCTCGTTGAATTGATGTAAGGAGTCAGATCCACGAGCTTACCGCGGCGATATAACTGCACGAAGCGCGCGTTACCGATCACCAAGTCATACGGTGCCTGACCATTGAGATTCAGTTCCGTTCCCGCCTCATTCAGCTTAGAAGACATCAATCGTCCAGTCGCATCCTTGACCTCGGTCCAAGACTCGGCATCGAATACGACGCGCATACGAACCAGATTGACCTGTGCTGCAGTTTGGCCGCTAGTACTCGCAGCTGGAACCCCCGACTGTGCCAAGGTGGCAGCAGCCTTGAGTGCAGGAGCTGGTAACTTAGGGGCGGTCACAGCCTGTGCTTTGATAATAGGCGCAGGCTGTTGAGGAACGTCTGCTTTGACTACTGGCGGGACTACTACCGGCGCACTCGCAACCTGTGCTGTAGCATGCTCCTGAATTGCCACAACATCACTCGCCGCCACCTCTGAGGCAATCTGAGACAAGTCAGGCAAAATGATGCTGGACTCAATGATGTCAGATACAGGCGCTTTCACATCCACCTTGGGCGCGACGAAATGCCATATGGCGAACAACACTGCAAGCAGCGCGATTACCGCCGTGGCATACAACCACATCTGGTTCTGCCGTGCCGATAGTTGTTGGATATTGAACGGCACCTCCACAGACTCGGGCTCGATACGCTCAGAGACTGCATGTGGATCTGGCAAGGTCGCCAGCAAGGGCTGATCATCCAGCTGCAAGAGTTTGGCGTAGCTGCGCACAAAGCCGCGCACGAAGGGTAACTCCGGAAGATGTGCCAAGTCATCCGCCTCCAGCGCCTCGATCTGGCGCGGTGCCAAGCGTATCTGTGCGGCCACATCAGCCACGCTCAAGCCCATCGCGATACGTTTCTCGCGCAAGGTCGCCCCCAACCTTATTGCAGGCACATGATCTTCGGCAGGCATAGCATTGGTCGTGGTTTCATCCATGGTTTTCACTCGTGGGTCTAGTTAGCATTCAACGATAGTGCTTCTTTGGAATCAGGATAGAGATTGCGCAGTTTCATCTCGTAACTGGATACCGCGTTCCGGTCATTCAATTTACGGAAGATGCGCACACCCAACCACAGATCAGCTGCGCTCAGCTTTTCGGTCTTGGCCGCATAATCTATGAAATTTCTTTTGGCGTAACCATATTCCTCTTTGGCGAAATTCAACTGCGCCATACCCAGCAATGCTTGTGGCAAATCAGGACGAATTGCCAAAGCACGCTTGTAAAAATCTTCGGCTACGACATTGTCCCCTATCTTCTGCGAGCACACTGCCGCATTCAAATACGCCTGTTCGGGCGTCTCATAGAGAGGATTCTTTAGTGCCGCAATGAAATGCGGGATTGATTCCTTTTCCTTGCCCCGTTGGCACAGGAACCATCCGTAATTGTTATGTGTATCGGAATTATCCCGATCTATACTCAAGCTACGCTGGAAATCAGATTCAGCTTCTTTATCTTCATGCAACGACATATGAATTAGCGCACGCACATTGTATGCCGGTGCGTAATTCGACTTGGATGTCAAAGCTTCATCCAGCTCGCCAAGCGCGACCCCCATCTGCCCACGTTCAAAATAGATGCCGGCCAACTCCGTATGGATACGGGCACTGTTCTGCGCTTTCTCAGCAGTCATGCCGGTTCCGGCACATCCCGACAGCAACATTAGCGATAACACTATCCATCTATACATTAGAGTCCTCTCGATGTTTCAACGATGCAACACAACCGGACGCTGCCCGGTACGTTTGGTCTTATCCTGCACCTGCCCAGCCAACTGCCCACAAGCAGCGGCGATATCGTCCCCGCGCGTCTTACGCGTGGTGGTGACAATATTGGCCTGCATCAGCACATCACGAAAGCGCGCTATGGCATCTGGCCGCGAGCGCTGATAGTGCGTCTGAGGGAAGGGATTGAATGGGATAAGATTGAACTTGCACGGCACATCACGCACAAGACGCACTAGTTCGTGCGCATGCTGCACCGTATCGTTGACCCCATCCAACATCACATACTCGAAGGTGATGAAATCACGTGGCGCTTTTTCCAGATATCGCATGCATGCAGCCAACAACTCTTTGAGCGGATATTTCTGATTGATGGGCACCAACTCGTCACGCAACTTGTCGTTAGGCGCATGCAGCGAAACTGCTAGGGCCACCGGACATTCTTCGCGCAATCTATCCATTGCAGGAACCACACCCGAGGTCGATACCGTCACTCGGCGACGTGACAAACCATAAGCATGGTCGTCCAACATCACACGCAGAGCGGTCACTGTATTGTCAAAATTGAGCAGGGGTTCACCCATACCCATCATCACCACATTACTGATCGGCCAATTACCTTCGGCGTTCTTGCCCAACTGATGGTTGGCCCACCACAGCTGGCCAACGATCTCGGCCACGCTCAAATTACGATTGAAGCCTTGCTTGCCTGTAGAGCAAAAGGAACAATCCAGCGCACATCCCGCTTGCGAGGAGATACATAAAGTACCGCGTGTAGCTTCGGGTATATAGACCGCCTCAACGGCGTTGCCTGTTCCCACATCCAGCAACCATTTGCGCGTACCGTCGTCGGACAGCTCTTCGCGCATAATGGTGGGCGTATCGATACTGGCTTTTTGCATGAGCTTGTCACGCAAACTGACCGCGATGTCTGTCATCGCTGCGAAATCGGACTCCCCTTCTTTGTACATCCAGCGCATGACTTGCTTGGCGCGGAAAGGCTTTTCGCCTATCTCCGCGAAATAAGTCGTTAGTCCATGCGCATCAAAGTCGAGGAGGTTTTGCTTCATTCGTTAGTCTGTAGATTAACGAGAGTACACATTCAATGCTGGGAAGAAGTAAGCGATCTCAACAGCAGCTGTCTCAGCCGCGTCGGAACCGTGTACTGCATTAGCATCGATGCTGTCAGCGAAATCAGCACGGATCGTGCCTTTATCAGCCTTCTTAGGATCAGTAGCGCCCATCAGATCACGGTTCTTCAAGATCGCGCCTTCGCCTTCCAAGGCTTGGATCATCACAGGACCGGAGATCATGAAGCTGACCAGATCGTTGAAGAAAGGACGTGCTTTGTGCACAGCGTAGAAGCCTTCAGCTTCAGCGCGGGACAACTGAGTCATACGTGCAGCAACGACCTTCAGGCCAGCACCTTCAAAGCGTGAGTAGATCTGACCGATCACGTTCTTAGCGACAGCATCAGGTTTGATAATAGACAGGGTACGTTCGACAGCCATGCGACATTCTCCAAAACAAAAGTTAACAAAGGTTACAAAAAAGGCCGCGCATTCTATCAGGATTTGCTTACCTTGTCCCAGCCGCGCTGGCCGTATACGCGCCCAAGAATGGGCTATATCAGGCGTATCACAGCCAGCAGGATGTCCAGCGTGAACACTGCCAACATGGCACGTATCACAGCCTTGATGGCGGCTTGGGGGACGGAGGCAGTGGAATTGCCGACCGTGATGCCGTGGAAGCATGCGATGGTGGCGATCAGCCAGCCAAACACTAGGCTCTTCAACACCCCCCCCATCAACAGCCAAGGGCTCACTAACGCGACAAAACGTTGCACCTGGTCTAAAAAGTCCACGTTCATGAACCATGAACTGACCGCCAACCCTCCCACCACAGCCACGATTTGAAAGTAAGCGGTCAGGGCCACCACCGAGATGGAAACCCCTAGGATGCGGGGAACAACCAGATAGTCCATGGGCGCTACACCCATTTGTTCCAAGCTATAGAGTTCACCGGATATCTTCATCTGCGCCAGTTCCACCGCGATTGCGGAGCCGCTGCGGGCAATGATGATGATGGCGGCGAACAGCGGTCCAAACTCCCAGACAATGACCCAGGCCATCACCTTGACCACCAGCGAACTATCCCCTCCCGCCACCGCAAAAGTCTGGGTGGTGACGATGATGCCCAGCAGTAAGCCCATGAATCCTATTATATGTAGCGCCTGATTTCCGCTGAAATAGATCTGCCGGTAGAAGTTCTTCTTGACGGGTTCTATGCGCAACACTCCCGCATGGGACAAGCCGTACCACAACATACTTAGATAGCCTGACACCAGCATGATGAGCGCCAGCGTACTGCGACCTGTCGTTCTGAGTATCACGGCACAGGCTCGGTTAGTACCGTGCTGGCTTGACCCACGGCATCGGCACGTGCCGCATAGTTAGCGGCCTCTACCGTCCGTCCGGCGCGCGCTGTAGTCTGGGCGAGACGACTCAGATCTAGGCGGATCTTGATTGGCAGCCCTAGTTTCTGATCCAGCGCCAGAGCCTGTTCGAAGCGAGTGATGGCATGCACATCGTCTTGTGCCGCGTAGGCTAACTCGCCGGAAAGGCGCAAGGCGTTCGCCTTCTCTATGGCCTGAGCTGGGGAATTGAGCGCGCCCAAGGCATCCTCGACCAGCTTATTAGCCTCGTCCAGACGATGGTTTCGCATGGCCAGTTGTGCACGTAACAACTGCAAAGAGGGGCGCACCTCACATCCAGACTGACATGCCTGTTCGCTGCGCGCAGCCCATTCCGTCGCAGCGGTTATATCTTCCTGCTCCAGATATAGCTGACCCTGCATGATGGCAGCAACTGCAAGACTGTTAGGGGAATATGCCAACTGCGGGGCGGAAAACAAGGCAGCCAACTGCTGATGCGATTGCTCGTAACGCCCAGACTCGCGCAAAACTCGGGCAAAATTGATGCGTGCCACCGCAATACCTGCAGCGTCCTCTATAGCCTGAGCGCCGCGCAAAGCCACCTGATACTCGGCAGCCGCACGAGGCAGATCACCTCTGGAATAGGCGCGGTCGCCGCGTTCACTATGACGGTAAGCCTCCGCACTCATGGCATTACGCTTTTCGGGTGCACTCCCACAGCCTAGCAACATCAGGCAGGCCACTACACAACAGAGTTCACTTCGCAGGCGCATGTACCACCCCATAACTATCCATAGGCAACATCTGAACTTCGCCTGCATCGATGAAATTACGTATCGGCCAGACCTGCTTGCTGGCATCGATGACATCACGTGCATCCTCGGCTGCCACCCTTGCGTCACGTATCAAAGGCAGCAGCTCTCCAGAGGAAGCGGACGTTAGCTTGCTCACTTGAGCGGTGATCTTGCCAGCCTCGTCGGTGATCTTTTGCACGTTCGTTAGCACATCGTCGCTTTTGCCCAGCAACATTTCGGTCTTATCCAACACCTGAGAAATCTTTTGTCCGTTGTTCCCCATCAACTGCTCGGTCTGCATGATGAGGCGATTGGCACTATCACTGCTCTGACGCACGCTCTGCGCCACTGACTTGGCCTGTTGTAGCAAACCGTCTGGTTGATTGATCGCTTCAGTAGTCTGGGCCACGTTATCCAATATGGGCTTGAGTCTATCCACCAGATCATGTGCCAGTGCGTCCATACCTAGCTGGCGCTCGAAAGGCAGTACCTCGCCTAAGGCCAATGCAGGCTGGTCGCGCTCCCCTGGTATTACTTCCAAAATCCCGTCACCCAGCAGACTCTGCTCAACCAGACGTAGTTTTGCGCCATGACGAATGTGGTTCAAGTAACGATTATTGATAGAGAGATTAGCTTCGATGACGCCGTCATCCTTAAGCACGATGGACACCACCTTGCCAACTTTGAAACCGCTCAAGCGTATCTCCATGCCATCGTGCAGCTTGCTGGCATCATTGGTCTGGAAGCGCAGCGGTGTTGTGCTGGCGAACATGCCCTGTTCGATGGCGATGATCGCAACTAGCAGCAACAAAGCACCCACGGCAGCGAATACGAACAATCCCACCTTCTTCTCTAGTGTGGCCAGACGACTATCGTGATCGGCGAATATCTTCATGTCTCTCCTACAGCTGATAACTTAGTTGCACTGGTAAAACTTCTTGCAAAGCGTGGTCATAGTCGACAAACACAGCAGTACAAGCTGGCAGTTCGCTGCGCAGTATGGCATCGAAGCCCATTAACTGCTGATGCTCGGACTCCGTCACACCATGCCAGATGGCAGTGTAGACCAGCATCGCGGGTTCCATCAGCATAGCGCGCACGAAGCCTACCAAGCGCCGCTGATAGGGCGATATCTGATGCGGCAATCGGCTTAACAACTGGCTAGTCTGCATGGCATCCATACCGCAGCGCTCGAACAGCCTGATGACCCGCTGCTCAGTTGGCACGTGGTCGGACCCGCGATAACTCAAGGGCAACAGTAGATTCTCGTCCAATTTGAGATTCCCCAGTAGACCACCATCCGGCGCAAGTAAAGCGGTATGAGGGGGGCGTAGCAATGTTTGCAGAAAATGCTCCTTGTCCTGCTCATCGCATATCACCACCCGATAGCGCAGGCCCCGACCAAGCTCGAAAGTCAGAGGCTGTGCGCGCCCCTGCCGGTCTCGCCATTCGATGTCCCATCGTCCTTCCATACCCCAGCTACTCCTACGATGCGTACTATGAGTTGTCATTCTAACGCCGACAGCGCGCCAATATCAGCTTAGGTTTAGCGGTTAAGGCCCGCCTTCCGCTATAATCGCCGCCTTTCGAAAATCTCAGCAAGACAACATGGAAGCAGAACAACTCAACGCCATCAGCAATAAGCTCAGTGACTTGGCCACACGCAGCACCGAGCTGCGGCGATTCCTGCAATTCGACGAGAAACAGGAACGTCTGGTCGAGGTCTGTGCACTCGCCGAAAACCCAGACATCTGGAACGACGCCAAGCGTGCCCAAGAGCTGGGCCGCGAGCGTAAGTTGCTGGAAGGCGTGGTGCTGGGACTGGAAAAGATCAAACAAGAACTGAACGACGCAGGCGAATTGTTTGAGATGGCCAAGGAAGAAGGCGATGAAGAAAGTCTGCAGTCCACTGCAGCCGACGTCGCTGACATCGAACAGCGCGTCGCCGCCATGGAGTTCCGCCGCATGTTCTCCCACCCCATGGACCCAAATAATTGCTTCATCGACATTCAGGCAGGCTCCGGTGGTACCGAAGCGCAAGACTGGGGTTCGATGCTGCTGCGCATGTATCTACGCTACTGCGAACGCAAGGGTTTCCAAGTAGAGATACTGGAACAATCGGATGGCGAAGTTGCGGGTATCAAGGGCGCATCCATCAAGGTAATAGGCGAATACGCCTACGGCCATCTGCGCACCGAAGTCGGCGTACACCGTCTGGTGCGCAAATCGCCATTCGACTCCGGTAACCGCCGCCACACTTCCTTCTCCAGCGTGTTTGTCTACCCCGAAGTAGACGACTCCATCGAGATCGACATCAATCCCGCCGACTTGCGTGTGGACACCTATCGCGCTTCCGGTGCGGGTGGTCAGCACATCAACAAGACCGACTCAGCAGTGCGTATCACGCATATCCCCACCGGCATCGTAGTGCAGTGCCAGAACGACCGCTCCCAACACAAGAACCGCGCCGAAGCGATGTCCATGCTGAAGTCGCGCATGTACGAGGAAGAATTGCGTAAGCGCAACGAGGCCAAACAGGTGCTTGAGGACGGCAAGTCCGACATCGGCTGGGGACACCAGATTCGCAGCTATGTGCTCGACCAGTCACGCATCAAAGACCTGCGCACCAACTACGAGGTCGGCAACACGCAGGGCGTACTGGACGGCGACCTCGACGATTTCATTTCAGCCAGTTTGAAACAAGGCGTTTAATGACTTACTAGGTAAGCCAATGTGATATAGTGCGCACTAGGTCATTTCATTAGCGAGGTCAGCATGACAACCATGACAGTTTCATCCAAAGGGCAAGTCGTTCTTCCAGCCGACATACGCAGGCGGCTGGGACTGATGGCGGGCACGCAGATGGAAATCATAGAGGAGGCAGATGGATTGCGACTGGTGGTGGCGCGACCGATCAAAATCGCCGACATTGCTTCTTGCGCAGGCATGGTGACCGCGCCGAAAAAAGGCAAGGCGCGCAGCTTGTCTGAGTTTGATCCCGCCGCGCTGTTGCACAAACAGAAATGAACGCGCTCGATACCAACGTACTAGCGCGTTTCTTCATCAATGATGAGGACGACGACGAAGCGGCGCGACAACGTCCTGCAGCCATTGCGGCCTTATCCGACAAGGTGTTCGTGCCCATGTCGGTGATACTGGAATTTGAATGGGTGATGCGGGGATTTTACGAACTTCCGCGCAAAGACATACAGCGTGTATTCGAGTCACTATGTGGCTTGGAAAATGTGCAGATCGAAAACCGTGGCAGTGTTCTGGCCGCATTGGATGGCTATCAGCACGGCTTGGATTTTGCCGACGCACTGCACCTTGCCCGCGCGGATTTTTGCAGTACCTTTTTGAGTTTTGATGATCGCCTTAAAAAACGCGCACATACAGCGGGCTTATCGCCCTCGGTGGAAACACCCAAAGCCTAATCGACCAACCAAATACTATTTATTATTAAGCAAAATTCCATGACTACCGAACCCATCAGCACGCCCCTTGTAGACGAGAACCAGATCATCACCGAACGCCGTAATAAGCTGGCCGCGATACGCGCGGCAGGCGTGGCCTTCCCTAACGATTTCGAGCGTAAACATCTCGCTCAATCGTTGCACGAGCAATACGGCGAGAAGTCGCATGACGAACTGGAAGCCCTGCAAGTACATGTGGCAGTGGCTGGTCGTATGATGTTGAAGCGCGTCATGGGCAAAGCGAGTTTCGCCACACTGCAAGACATGAGTGGTCGCATCCAGTTGTTCATCAGCAACAATGACAGCGGAGAGGAGGTACATAACGCCTTCAAGCATTACGATCTCGGCGACATCCTCGGTGCGGTCGGTGTACTGTTCAAGACCAAGACAAACGAACTTTCCATCCGCGTTTCACAAGTACGCTTGCTGACCAAGTCGCTGCGCCCTTTGCCTGAGAAGTTCCACGGACTGTCCGACCAAGAGCAAAAATACCGCCAGCGCTATCTTGATCTGATCACCAATCAGGATGCGCGTGAAGTCTTCAAGAAGCGCACCAAAATCATCCAAGCGATACGTGATTTCTTCATCCGTCACGACTATATGGAAGTCGAGACACCGATGATGCACTCCATCCCCGGCGGCGCATCGGCCAAACCTTTCGAGACCCATCACAACGCGCTGGACATGAAGATGTTCCTGCGCATCGCACCTGAGTTGTATCTGAAGCGCTTAGTCGTGGGCGGCTTCGAGAAGGTGTTCGAGATCAACCGTAACTTCCGCAACGAAGGCCTGTCGACGCGTCACAATCCAGAGTTCACCATGCTGGAATTCTATGAGGCTTATCGCGATTACCGTTACCTGATGGATTTCAGCGAAACGCTGATTCGCGAAGTCGCGCAAAAGGTATTGGGCACGACACTCATCAGTTACCAAGGAAAAGAACTCGATTTGGGCAAGCCTTTCCATCGTCTGACGATGGTGCAAGCGATCCAAAAATATCATCCACAGTTCAGCACCGAGCAACTCAATGACCGCGACTTTATCGTCAACGAGTTGCAAGACCTGAAAGCCAAATACAAACCAGAAGACGGCATCGGCGGGTTGCAGTTGTCTTTATTCGAAGAGCTGGCAGAGACTCAACTTTTCGAGCCTACCTTCATCATCGACTACCCCGTGGAAGTCTCACCGCTGGCACGTAGCAGCGATGCCAATCCTCAGATCACCGAACGCTTCGAGTTGTTTGTGGTGGGTCGTGAATTGGCCAACGGCTTCTCCGAGTTGAACGATGCAGAAGACCAAGCAGCACGTTTCGATGCACAGGTTGCAGCCAAAGACGCAGGCGACGAAGAAGCGATGTTCAAGGATAACGACTATGTACGTGCACTTGAATACGGCCTGCCACCGACCGCTGGCGAAGGCATTGGTATCGACCGTTTGATTATGTTGCTGACTGATAGTGCGAGCATCCGCGACGTGATTTTATTTCCGCACATGAGAGCAGAAGCTTAATTAGTCCCTTCATCCTGAGCCTGTCGAATGGTTACGATATGGTTCGACAGGCTCACAACGAACGGCACTATCTTTACGATGCTAACTAACGACACTCAGACTCGCTTGCTCCACCACTACCCCATGCTCTCCGCCCTACCTGCGGCGGAGCTGCACGGTCTGTTGGCGAGCGCGATGCTGATGCCACTGCCAGCAGGCACAGTGTTGTTCGATGAGAACCAGCCTTGTCAGGGCTTCCCGCTAGTTTTGTCAGGCAGCGTGCGCGTCATCAAAGCCGCCGCTAGCGGCCGTGAGTTACAACTGTATCGAGTCAGTCCAGGCGAGAGTTGCATCCTCACCAGTAGTTGCCTGCTCGGCCATACCCGCTACCAGGCGCGTGGCGTGGTCGAGCAGGACTTGGAGCTGGTGATACTGCCTGCAGCGGCATTCCACTCCTTGCTGGCCAAGCACGATGCTTTCCGCAGCTATGTATTCCACCTATTCTCCGACCGCCTCACCGACCTGATGGAACTGGTCTCAGCTGTTGCCTTCCAGAAACTTGATCAGCGCCTCGCTGCCTTGTTGGTCACCAAACCCATCAGCCTACATACCACCCATCAGGCCATCGCCGACGAACTCGGCAGCGCACGCGAAATCGTCAGTCGCTTATTGAAAGGCTTTGCTGAACAGGGTTGGGTGAGGCTGGGGCGCGAACAGATTGACATCCTAGATACGAATGCACTGAAGAACTTCTCTACTCTGTGACTTTAAACACAGACGCCTACCGGCAGTCTGTCTAACATGCGGCCTCCGCAGATATAGAGGTATTGTTGTATGAACACTCGCACACTTTCCATCACCGCAATCGCCCTTTGGCTCCTTACCATCGCCATCCTGGCTACGATGTTTGTGCGCGGCAACACCACCACGGGTAGCGATGACCGTACTGCAATCGTGCTGAACACGCCTGAGCGCAATCTGGTACTTGCCGAAATGCGCAACCTACTGACCAGCACGCAAGCCATCCTAGACGGTCTCAACCGTAACGATATGAAGCTAGTAGCGGATGCGGCACGCGCAGTCGGCATGGGCTCTGCCGCCGATGTAAACCCAAGTCTGATGACCAAACTGCCTATATCATTCAAACAAATGGGAATGGGGGTTCATCACGAGATGGATGCCTTGGCGGATGCCGCGCAAGCTGGGAAATCCCCAGCCGAGATACAGGGCATGCTGAGTAATACCCTGTCTACTTGTGTCGCCTGCCATTCCGCATGGCAACTCAAAGCTGCCGATTAATTCTCAGCGAACGCTGCGCGCAACTTAGCTTCATCCGGCGCATGCACCACACCGCGCTCGGTGATAAGTGCAGTCACCAGTCGCGCCGGCGTGACATCGAAACCATAGTTCGCCACGGATGAGTCGAGCGGCGTGACACGCACAGTATGTAACTGCCCGTCGTCATCCAGCCCGCTGATATGCGTCACTTCTGCAGCGGCACGTTCTTCGATGGGAATCTCTTGCACACCGTCTTGCAATGTCCAATCTATGGTCGGGCTGGGCAGCGCAACATAGAACGGCACGCCGTTGTCCCTCGCCGCGAGTGCCTTGAGATACGTCCCTATCTTGTTGCACACATCGCCGCGCGCAGTGACGCGGTCCGTACCGACGATGACCATATCCACCATGCCGTGCTGCATCAGATGCCCGCCCGCGTTATCCACGATGACGGTATGCGATACACCATGCTGTCCCAATTCCCAAGCGGTAAGACTCGCACCCTGATTACGCGGACGCGTCTCGTCCACCCACACATGTAGCGGGATGCCCTCTTCCATCGCCGTATAGATAGGCGCGAGTGCCGTACCCCAATCGACTGTCGCCAGCCAGCCTGCGTTGCAATGGGTAAGAATATTGACCGTAGATTTTTTGCGCTGATATATTTCACGGATGAGGTCGCAACCATGCAGACCGATGGCGCGATTGATCGCTACATCTTCTTCGGCGATGACGGCTGCCTCTTGCCATGCCGCTGCAGCTCGTTGCTCCACTGCTAATGGTGCTAGTAAGGAACGCATACGTTCCACACCCCACCGTAGATTCACCGCGGTCGGACGCGCTGCCAGCAACATATCGCAGCTCGCCTTTAACGCCGCATCTGAAGCGTGATGACGCATAGATAAGGCCACGCCATAGGCCGCTGTCACGCCTATCAGTGGGGCACCGCGCACCTGCATATCCTTGATGGCGCGCTCCGCATCACGCATCGATTCCAGCCGTACTGTGACGAATTCATGCGGCAGTTTGGTCTGATCGATTATATCCACCGTCGTGTTGTCATCACTGGGCCAGATGGTGCGTTGAGGGTGTCCTTTGACTTTCATGTTACTTAATCACCTTCAAATTCACACAACGCAAAAACCTTCTGTCCTAATTTCTCGAGCTTCGCGTGTCCGCCTATATCCGGCAAGTCAATGATGAAGCAGCACTCGATGATCTTGCCACCCATCATTTCTATCAACGTGCATGCAGCGACTGCTGTGCCACCGGTGGCGATAAGATCGTCCACTAACAACACCATTTCGCCCTTATCTATTGCATCGGTATGTATCTCGATGCGGTCGCTGCCGTACTCTAGGTCGTAGTCGTGACCGATGACTTCGGCGGGTAACTTGCCCTTCTTACGGATCGGCACAAAGCCCACGCCCAGCGCATAGGCCAACGGTGCGCCTAGGATGAAGCCGCGCGATTCGATGCCAGCGATCTTGTCTATCTTCACATCCTTATAACGCGCGACCAGTTCATCGATGGTAGCGCGGAAACCTATCGGGTCTTTGAGTAAAGTTGTGATGTCGCGAAACTGTATGCCTTGTTTTGGGTAGTGCGGCACTGTACGGATTTTGGTTTTGATAGGCATGATTTTCCTAACTACGTTTTTTATATTCGACAAACTTCTGTTTCACATCGTGCATCTGTTGCGGGGTGAGAATATGTGGCTCACCGATCTGTAGAGTGCGACTATATATATCGCACAAAAATTCCACTTCGACCGCCACGGCCAGTGCGTCATCCAAATCTTTACCAAGAGCGATCATGCCGTGGTTGCCAAGCAAGCAAGCCTTGCGACCTTGCAAGGCTTCCAGCGCATGGTCAGATAATTCCTGTTCGCCGAATACGCTATAAGGCGTGCAACGTATGGTGTCGCCGCCCGCCATGGCAATCATATAGTGCACGGCAGGTACATCCCGGCGCAGGCAGGCAATAGTGGTGGCGTAGGTGGAATGAACATGAACGACCGCGCCGATCTCGGCTCGCGCAGCGAGGATGTCTCTATGGAAGCGCCATTCACTGGAAGGCTTGCCGCCCTGCAAAACATTGCCCGCTAGATCCATACGCACCATGCTGTCCGGTGTCATCTCAGAGACCAACAAGGCCGATGGCGTGATGAGCAGGCCTTCACCATAACGCACCGATGCGTTGCCTGATGCGCCACGATTGAGACCCAGCTCGACTAGGCGGCGCGAAGTCTCTAGGAGTTGTAGACGTAATGTTTGTTCACTCATTATTGACCCTTAAATTTCTACCCCCACCCTAGCCCTCCCCCTGCATGGGGGAGGGAATCTATTCCTTCCTCCTCCTAGGGGGAAGGTTAGGATGGGGGTTTAGATATTGTGTTCGTTACAGCATCCGCCCCGCTACCGCTTGCAGTTTCTCCTTCATCGCTGCATCGCGCGCATCCGGCGCGGTGATAAGCGCATATTGCAATGCGCTACGACATTGGCAATCGCAGGCGGCGGCATCCTCACCGATACGCGGCACGGCATGACTCACCAGCGTCTTGGCTTTGTCGGCATTGGCCAGCAGCACCTTGATGATCTGCTCTACCGTGACATGATCGTGGTCTGGGTGCCAACAGTCGTAGTCGGTGACCATAGCCACGGTCGCGTAACACAGCTCGGCTTCACGGGCGAGCTTGGCTTCGGGCATATTGGTCATGCCGATCACATCGCAACCCCAGCTCTGGTAGAGCTTGGATTCGGCCAGCGTGGAGAACTGCGGACCTTCCATCACGAGATATGTACCACCACGCACCGCCTTGATTCCCGCATGCTTAGCCGCCGCTTCGATATGGTCGCCCAATCGTCTGCACACCGGATGCGCCATCGATACATGTGCGACCAAGCCGCTTCCAAAGAAAGATTTTTCTCTGGCGAAAGTACGGTCTATGAATTGATCGACGATGACGAAGGTGCCAGGCGGCAGGTCCTCACGCAACGAACCTACCGCGCTGACCGAGATGACATCGCTCACGCCAACACGTTTAAGCACATCGATGTTGGCACGGTAATTGACTTCCGAGGGCGGTATCTTGTGACCTCTGCCGTGACGCGGCAGAAAGGCCAGCTTTATTCCATTCAGTTCGCCGAACAGCAATTCGTCCGAGGGCGCGCCAAAGGATGACTCGACTTTCTCCCAGCGTTTATTGGACAAACCCTCGATGTCATAAACCCCGCTGCCCCCTATGATGCCTATGCTTGCTTGTGTCATGCGCTATCCCGCTTCTGAAATGGTTAGAGATTTGAACAGGAAACCCTGTTCTACTCAAGGTCATAATCTTCCACCTATGTGATTTTTATCACAGACGGATGACGACACACGCCCTATTCTGCACGCCTCACCCAACCTAACTTAGGAGCTCATTATGAAATGCAATTCTGGAACAGTAGACCGCGCAGCACGTGTCATCGTAGGTATCGCCCTGATCGCGATGGCAGCAACAGGCACCATCGGTGTGTGGGGTTATATCGGCGTAGTGCCTTTGTTGACCGGCGCAATCGGCTTCTGCCCCGCTTATGCAATCTTCGGCATGAACACCTGCGGCATCAAGAAATAAGTCAGCACCCAACAGAGCACTTGTTCGCCCGGTAGAGCCTACCGGGCTTTTTTTGACTCTAAGTTCACCCAGTACAGGAATATCAGCATGAAAAAGATCATCCTCATCACCACATTGACCCTATTAGGCAGCAACGTCTACGCCGACGAGCTCGCCACCTACCAAGACGAGGCACGTGCTGTCGCCATGCCCTTTCTGAAGAAACTGGGTGCAGCTAATCAAAAGGCCGTTAGTGAAGGCGGCCACGAATCTGCCATCGGCGTATGCAAAGACATCGCGCCTGCACTGAGCGGTGAGGCCTCCCGCCAGACCGGTTGGAAGCTGACCCGCGTCAGCCTTAAGGTACGCAACCCATTGCTCGGTACAGCCGATGCATGGGAACAGAAGAAGCTGCAAGAATTCGCTGAACGTGTAGCAAAGGGCGAGAAGCCCGAGACCATGGAAGCGGCTGAGATAGTGCAGGAGCCTGCTGGAAAATCATTCCGTTACATGAAGGCCATCGCTTTGCAACCTGGTTGTGTAGCCTGCCACGGCAGCGACATCCCCGCCGATGTGCAAGCGCGCCTGAACACCGACTACCCACACGATATGGCTACTGGTTACACACCCGGCCAAATCCGTGGCGCAGTCAGCATCAAACGACCACTTTAATTTCGCTACAGGAGAACTGACATGAATAAGAAACTAGGTTTCATTTCCGCACTGATGGCTATGCTGCTGGGTGCGAATCTGGCACTGGCCGCACAGGATATCGATGTCCAAGAAGCACAGACCATGAGCAAACAAGGCGCGTTGCTATTAGACGTGCGTGAGCCCGGCGAATACGACGAAGTGCATGCACCCAACGTCACCCTGATCCCGCTCGGCCAACTACCAGCACGAATCAATGAAATCGCACGCTATAAAGACCAACCGATTGCAGTGATGTGCCGTTCTGGACGTCGCTCAGCAAAGGCTGTCGAGCTGCTGGAGCAAGCGGGTTTCACCCGCGTCAGCAATGTCAGCGGCGGCATCATGGCTTGGGAGAACGCAGGCCTGACCGTGGTTCGTGGTAAGTAAATAATGCAATAAGAAATTTCGCACTGTGTGACTAATCTCACAGAAGTCATGTGCAGCAAAGCTTACAGTGCGACTCCGAACTTCGAAAACATCAGGAATGAATATTATGAAACGTACTATCCTCAGCACATTGATTGGTCTCACTTTGGCAGGCGCATCCGCTTCCGCACTGGCGGGTGAATGGAAACTTATGCCTGTCATGGACGCAAACTACAAAGCAAATGTCACTGCATCAGTAGTGGGCGGCAGCATGAGTTCCACGCCGGTTGGTAGCGGCGCGTATAGCGGCGTGGAAGTGGCCTTTAACTGCCTAGCTTTGCAACCACCGAGCGGGGTCATCCGTAGCAAAATTTCCTACGGCCAGTTCGACAAGAACGGTCTGAAGCTGACGACTTTTGAAGTCAATCCTCGCTGGACGACTCCTATCGCCCAAGACCTGACCGTAGGTTTTGGTCCAGGTGTCGGTCTGGTCAAAGCAGATGTGGCTGGACAAACAACTACCATGGCAGCGCTGCAACTCGGTGCTGATTTGGATTACAGCGTAGGCAAACTGAACCTCGGTTTAGGCGTGCGTTGGCAGAACACTGCTAACAAAAACATCACTCCCACCATCAAGGGCGCGAACAACACCCTGGTACAAGCCAAGCTCGGTTTCAACTTTTAAATCAGGTTAAACTTGCACTACGATATGCCCGATAGTATCTATCGGGCATTTTTCAATTCTGGAATACACGATGAATAGTTCTCTCCGAATTTTTATTGCTCCCGTTGCAGGAGCAAGCTCATGCTGATATTGGCTGCCGCACTAGGCTCACTCATTGGCTTGGTGCTAGGCCTGACTGGCGCAGGCGGCGGAATCTTGGCCGTGCCTGCATTGACGCTGATATTGGGCTGGAGCATGACCCAAGCAGCCCCTGTCGCTTTATTAGCAGTTGGTGGCGCAGCCGCAATTGGATTGATCGATGGTTTCAAAAGGGGGTTGGTACGCTATCGGGCCGCAGCCCTTATTTCAATCACCGGAATAGCTGCGACTCCGTTTGGACAACATTTCGCTAGGGTCTTGCCCGAGGCCTGGCTGGTTGGCCTATTCGTACTCACCATGCTAATCGTTGCCTTCCGCCTTTGGATTCTTGCTTCGGGAAACTGGGAAAGTAATGATAGCTGTGACGTGATCGACGTTAGAGTGCGCAGAATACGTATGGATACAGGTCGTATCTTATGGAATCCGACATCCTTCATCACCCTCTCACTGATCGGCGTGCTGACCGGTTTAACCACCGGATTGCTAGGCGTAGGCGGCGGCTTTATCATCGTTCCAGCACTGTTGCGCTGCAGCAACATTACGCTAGACGGTATCGTGGCGACCTCGCTGATGGTCATCGCATTGATCTCCAGCGGCGCAGTGGTATCAGCTTGGACGGGCGGACACATAGACCCATCAGCGACGGCAGGACTGTTCATCGCGGGTGCAATGCTGGGTATGTTGCTGGGACGCTTGCTTACGCAGCATCTGCCCAAGCAGGCAGTGTTGCGTATGCTCTCGGTTTTGATTGTTGGAGTGTCGGTGGCGATGCTCTACAGCAAAGTGTTTATGGCTTAGTATTTTTAGCGTACGCCGCCAGCTAGGTTGGCGGGTACCGCCTCATGAATAAGTCGAGGCGTGGCGAGATTCAGGCCGTTCATGATGGCGACGAACTCTTCCTTCGTCTTACCCGCGATACGGGTATTGAGTATCTTCTCCTCGCCTATGCAACTCACCCGCCTACCTTTGTAGTCATGCCCTGGATAAAGCAGCGTCTCATCGGGTAACACAAAGAGTTTTTCTGTGATGCTGTGGTACATCTGCTCGGCACTACCGCTCTGAAAGTCGGTACGTCCGCAAGCGTTGATCATGAGCGTATCACCTGAAAATAGACGGTCGCGCCACAAGTAGCACAAGCTTCCCAGCGTATGGCCGGGGGTGGCGATGACGCGTATCTGTTCCTCGCCGAAATGTAGCACCTCGTCATCCAACAACAATCTATCGTATCCCGGCGCACCGCAATTTTTGGCGATGACACTGACCGCGCCAGTCTCGATTTTCAGCGCGTTAGATGCGGTGATATGGTCGGCATGCACATGAGTATCGAGTACGAAGTCTAGATGCAATCCTAGCGATTTGATCAAGGAGACATCACGTGGCAGTTGCTCCAGCACAGGATCGATGATGACGGCATGGCGATCTATGCCAGCGATCAGATAGGTCAGCGTGGATGAATTCGCATCGAATAATTGCCTGAACAACATAAGATTCTCCTACTCAAAAAATTGTGTATGTGACGAACACCACCCTACACCGAATGTATCAAATGAGAAGCATATAATACGCAGATGCAAAATTCTAATCAGATCACACTTAAAGTCACTGGCATGCATTGCGCTTCTTGCTCGGCACGCCTAGAGAAAGTGTTGAACCAGTTACCGCAAGTCACGGCCCGTGTCAGCATCGCCACCGAGATCGCCCAGATAGATCTGAGTAACGGCTCTCCGACCCTTCCCAACATCATCAAAGCCATACAAGGTGCGGGCTTCGATGCACATGTACCGCGCGACTTCGCTGCTGAACGTCAGGCGAGCGCAGCGCTGATGCACCGTGAGCAGCTGCATTTCTTCATCTCGCTAGCACTGACTTTGCCACTGATCACTGAGATGGTGCTGATGCTGTTCGGCATCCACCTGATGCTCCCCGCTTGGTTGCAGT
The DNA here is from genome assembly GCA_963740305.1 of uncultured beta proteobacterium. Lineage (GTDB taxonomy): Bacteria > Pseudomonadota > Gammaproteobacteria > Burkholderiales > Gallionellaceae > Gallionella. Next base: position 21,979 of record CAVUDR010000013.1, read on the forward strand.
TCGCCCTAGCCACTCCTGTACAGTTCTGGATAGGTTGGCGCTTTTACTCGGGAGCCTTCAGCAGTTTGCGTGGCGGTGGTGCGAATATGGATGTTCTGGTTGCTCTGGGCACTAGCGCGGCCTATCTGTTCAGTTGTGCGGTGTGGCTATTGCATATCGACCAGCCGCTTTACTTCGAATCCAGTGCCACGCTGATCACACTGGTGTTGATGGGCAAGCTATTGGAATCACGTGCCAAAGGCAAAGCCTCCAGCGCACTAGAAGCCCTGCTCAATCTGCAGCCCAAGACCGCACAGGTAGAGCGCGATGGCGTGATGCAGACCTTGCCGGTCGCTGAGATGCAAGTCGATGATGTGTTCCAAGTGCGCGCGGGTGAGAGTGTGCCGGTGGATGGCATCGTGCTGGAAGGCAACTCGACCACGGATGAATCCATGCTCACCGGCGAGAGCGTGGCACGCGACAAGCAGCCAGGCGACAAGGTCTATGCTGCCACCGCAAACCACAGTGGCGTGTTGCGCTGCCGCGCGCTGGCGGTCGGCTCGCATACCCAATTAGCCGCCATCATCCGCTTGGTGGAACAGGCTCAGGGTTCCAAGGCCGCGATACAAAAACTCGCCGATCAGATATCAGCCATCTTCGTACCGGTGGTGGTGGTCATCGCCCTGCTCACTTTCGGCGGACACGCGCTGTACGGCCATGACCTCACGACCGCGCTTATCAATGCGGTCGCGGTGCTAGTCATCGCTTGCCCCTGTGCCTTGGGTCTGGCGACACCGACCGCGCTGGTGGTATCTACAGGTCGTGCTGCACAAGCAGGCATACTGGTGAAAGATGCCGCAGCACTGGAACGCGCCCATCAGTTGTCGGTCTTGGTAGTCGATAAGACCGGCACCATCACCGCAGGAAAACCCAGCGTGAGTGATGTCTTGCCCACCAGCGGTACCAGTTCAGAAGAACTGTTGGCCTCAGCCGCGATGCTGACTCATGCTTCTACTCATCCCCTCTCGCGTGCCATCTATGCGCATTGCGAATCGCTAGGCATCAAAGCAACAAACAGTGCCGCCATCACCGAGTTGGCAGGACAAGGTTTGAGCGGGGTAGCTGATGGCGTGAACTATCTACTGGTCTCGCCGACCTATGCCACCAGTCAGAATATCCTGCTGGACGACGCGCAGATATTGAGCCTTCAGCAACAGGGCAAGACCGTGATGGTATTGAGTCGCAACGCACAACCATTGGGCTATCTCACCACCCAAGACCAGATACGCGAGAGTAGCCGCGCGGCCGTCGCTCGTCTACAAAGCATGGGCATACGTGTGGTGATGCTGAGCGGAGACAACATAGCCGCCACCCATACCATCGCTGCACAGGCCGGCATCAGTGACTGTATCGCCGAAGTCAGCCCACAAGACAAAGCCAGCCATGTACAGACACTCAAAAAAGAAAATGAGCAGACGGTGTTGGTCGGCATGGTGGGGGACGGTATCAACGATGCACCCGCGTTGGCCAGTGCCGATGTCAGCTTTGCTATGCGCAGTGGCAGCGACATCGCTATTGAGACCGCCGATATCACCCTGATGCATAACGACCTGATGAGCGTGGCCGATGCCATAGACCTGTCGCGCGCAACCTTGCGCAAGATCCGCCAGAATCTGTTCTTCGCTTTCGCCTACAACGTTTTGGGCATCCCGCTCGCTGCAGCCGGCATGCTCAGCCCAGTGATCGCCGGTGCTGCGATGGCTTTGAGCTCAGTCACCGTCGTCACGAACGCGCTGCTGCTGAAACGCTGGCGGTCTGCCAAACGCACTTGAAGTACCGCCCCATGGATATAGCTCTTATCGCCACCCAGCTGGAAACGACCGGATATCTGGTGTTGCAACAAGCTTTGGATGAAGACTTGATCGCAGCCCTCGCGACACGTTGCCACGCCGAAGATAACCAGCGTTTTCGCACCGCTCATATAGGCCGAGGTGTAGACAAGCAACACGTCAGCAGCATACGTGGCGATGTGATCAGTTGGCTGGAGAATGAAGACACTACCGACAGCGTCTTCCTCGCGCAAATGGAAAGCTTGCGTAGCAGACTGAACGAGAGATTGTTCCTCGGCCTGTTCGATTACGAATGTCATTACGCAATCTACGATGCGGGCATGGGCTACGCCAAACATCTGGATGTATTGCAAGGCAAGAAGAACCGCATCCTCTCGACCGTGCTCTACCTCAATCCAAATTGGCAAGAAGGCGACGGTGGCGAGTTGGATGTATACGACGCCAAAGGCGAGACTGTCATCGCCACCGTAGAACCACGCTTAGGCACGATGATCATCTTCTTAAGTGAGACCTTCCCGCATGCGGTACGTCTCTCCAACACTACGCGCCGTAGCATCGCGGGCTGGTTCCGCGTCAACGGTAGCTAGGCTAGAAACAACGAGCAATTCAAACGAGACAACTGAACTGATGACCATGAACCTATCCGCTACTGCACTCGCCAGTGCCGCCAAGAATGTAAACGACATCCTCACCCTCGCCGTCGAGCATCGCGCGCCGCATGCCGCTTTGATCGTATGGGATGGCCAATGTGATTTAGCCTTAGCGGTCACTTCCGCCTATCGCACGTGCTTGCCCGATGCACGCTTCATCGAGTTCGACGCGGTCGCACCGGAAGCGATACGCGCCGAATTCGACAAGCTCGCAGCGGGCGATCTGGTGGTGTTGATACAGTCCACTAGCTTCCGACTGGATGCTTTCCGCATCCGCGTGGAGTTGTTCAAACTGGGCCTCAAAGTCATCGAGCACCCGCATCTCTCACGCATGATGGGCGAAGCTGAAGCACAGCTCTATCTGGACTCGTTAGCCTATGACCCTGCATATTTCCGAGGCGTGGGTGGCGCGCTCAAAGCGCGCATCGATATCGCCAAGTGCGGCGTCATCGACAGCGGCGGCGCGCAACTGATCTTCCCCGCCGGCTTTGAATCGGCAAAATTGAACGTGGGTGATTATCGCGAGATGAACAATGTGGGCGGCCAGTTCCCCATAGGTGAGGTCTTCACTGAATCCCTAGACCTAGAAGCTCTGCATGGCGAGGTGCGTGTTTCCATCTTCGGCGACACCCAATTCGCAGTGAACAAACCCGCACAGCCCATCACCCTCATCGTCGAAAAAGGACGCGTCACCGGTGTGCGCAACTCCACAGATGAGTTCGATAAAGTGTTAGCGAATATCCGTGCTGACGAAGGCGAGGTCTGGATACGCGAACTAGGCTTGGGCTTGAATCGTGCCTTCAGCCAAGAGCGCACCGTGAGCGACATCGGCACCTTCGAGCGCATGTGCGGCATCCATCTATCATTGGGTGCTAAACACGGCAGTTATACCAAACCCAATATCCGTCGCGCCGAGGCGCGCTACCACGTAGACGTGTTCGCTGCGACCGAGACCGTCACCTTAGATGACGAAGTGGTGTATCGAGATGGAGCTTGGCTGGTGTGAGGTGCTCTCCTTTCACCCTCCCTCAGCCCTCAAGCTGGCGCAGCAACTTCGACTAATAACCATTATTTAATTAAGGCTTTGACGCACCTTGATACACAGCCAAGGCGCTTGCCCGGCGAAATTCACTCTGCTAGAGTCACCTACCGCTAAGATGAATTATTAGATAGCCATTTGTGCTTAGTCTTGTTAACAGCAAACATGGGCAAAGTTTCATGTACCGGGAGTTGCGTTATGTATCCTTCGATCAGCTACACAATTACCCGTACGACAGACCTAGCGCCTGAGAATTTTTTCTGCTGCCCTAATGCAACTTCCAGCATCCATCAGAACTCCTATCTCGCTGCTTTCGTCATCACTCTGTTAGCAAGCACGTTGTCGATTCCTATATCAAATGCAGCTGGCAATGCAGATGTAGGAAAAGCTGCATGGTTCCGGACTTGCGAACGCTGTCACGGCAACCCAACTCCTCGCAGCAATAATGCGTTCTCAGATTACGGCACTACTGCCAACAAGCTATCGGTATACGCGAACGATCCTGCGGCGATCACCAAGGCTGCGAATGAGGGATACATCGTTCCGGAAGGAAATACCAACGACAAAGTTCCCGTAGGAGGAAATAGCAGAGAAGAGATGGGTGCGTTTGCCGGTATGGCTCCAGACAGATTGGGTTACGGTACGACGCCTACTCAATATGCCATCGACATCTCAGCCTATTTCGCATCTTTACTTGAAGTGCCAGCCACACCCAAAATTACAGCAGCGATCCCAGCACCCCAAGTTGTCGCTATCGCTGCGCCACCAACTGAGAAAGTACTCCCCGTTGTAAGCGCTAAAGTCATAGCACCAGCCACCCCAACCGCCAGCAGTACAGTCACTGTGGTAAAAGCTCCTGCAGGCACTCAAACAACTCAGCCCAACTTCGATCTAAATGGTCCTGTTATTTTGCGGGCTAGGGCTGGAGACCAACAAGCCAAGGTTTATTTCAATGTTCCGGCTGCCCTAGCGTCAAACATCACAGACTTTACCGTCATAGCATCTTCCAAAGGCGTTGCGACAGGCATCTCAGCCAAGGGAGCTAAAAGCCCGATCACCGTGAGCGGACTGAGCAATGGCACGGACTACACCTTTACGGTTGTTGCGAATAGTAATGACGGCAAGAGCCTTCGTTCCGCACCTAGCGATCAAATCACACCGTTGGCTATTCTGGGTGATTGATACGCATAGGCCGTAGGTTTTGTGTAACTGTCGCGTGCTCTCAATCCTCCAGTTAGAGAGGGTGATGCCTGAATTACCTATAACAATAAATTAAAACTTGCAGTATCAGTATTACAGGGAGCTTGACCATGAATCACAACTACAACGTCAAGACTGATAGTCATCGCGTCGGTATGACCTTTCTACTTAAGGTCAAACTTGCTTTATTCAGCAGAGTAATCACGCGGCTCTCCGCAGCAGTGTGCGCCTTATCGATTGTGATTTTTCTCCCCTACTCTTCGGCATACGCATTAACTGCAGCAGCAACTGCCGGTTCAACTTACTTCAATGGTGTGACGGGCGGATGTTCAGGTTGTCATGGTGCCCCAACAACGGGAGCTTCCGCATGGACGCTACTAACATCACTGCAACCTCTGTCTTACTACGCTGGCAACTCGGCAAATTTTGCACCTGGCATCGCAGCAGTAGGCGTAAACATGTCCGCTACTAACACAAATAACGCGCTCGCAAATGCAGCCAATCTTACTGCTTATTTTGCCGAGACCTATTTCGCCGTACCTGGTGCACCAACGATAGGATCTGCCACAAAAGGCAATGCGCAAGCGACCGTGACCTTCAGTGCTCCCGCGAGCGCTTTGCCGATTACCGGTTACACCGTTACCGCTAACCCCGCCGCAGGTACCGATAGCAATGCTGGCACTACCGGCCTAAGTCATGTCGTCACTGGCTTGACCAACGGAACGCCCTATACCTTCACAGTCACTGCAACCAGCAATGCGGGTACTAGTACCGCATCGGCTGCTAGCAATGCCGTCACCCCCGCGACCGTACCCAATGCCCCCACTACGGTCGTCGCGACTCCAGGCAACACACAGGCCTCGGTATCGTTCTCTTTCACAAATTCCTATCCCTCAAATGGTGGTGCCCCGGTCACCAGCTACACCGTCACACCGTATATCGCGGGGGTCGCTCAAGCCACAACCACTAATGGTGCAGGCAGCCCAATCACCGTCATCGGCCTCACCAACGGTACGTCTTATACCTTTACCGTTAAGGCCAACAACTCTGTAGGGAGTAGTGTCGCTTCGGCTGCCAGCCTTGCCGTCATACCCGCAACCACGCCTGGGGCACCGGCTATCACGGGCATCACTAGCGGCAACACACAAGCGACGATAGCCTTCAATCCGCCAGGTTCGACGGGTGGTGCGAATATCTCCAGTTACACAGCGAATTGCGGTGGCTTCACCGCGACCAGCGCAGCCGGCCCGCTCACCGTGACTGGATTGACCAACGGTACGACCTATAACTGCACTGTCACTGCAACAAACAGCGTCGGTGCTGGAACGCCCTCAGCGACAAGCCCAGTCACGCCTGCGACTGTGCCGACTGCGCCCACCATAGGTACTGCCACCGCAGGGGATGGACAGGTTTCAGTTCCATTCACTTTCTCGAATACCGTACTCAACAACGGCGGCGCTACTGTCAGCAGCTTCATCGTTACAACCTATATTGGCGGTGCTGCTCAAGGCACCACTACTGGTACGTCCACCCCAATCACCGTCAACGGACTAAACAATGGCACGGCGTATACCTTTACGGTTGCTGCGTTGAACAGCGCAGGCACTGGGGCTGCCTCTGCTGCCAGCAATTTAGTCACGCCTTTTGCACTGGCGAGTGCACCGACCATAGGAATAGCAACACGTGGAAATGGACAGGCCACCGTGCCTTTTACACCACCGGCCAATTTCGGTACGGGTACGTTCGTGAACTATACGGTGACGCCTTACGTGGGAGCGACTGCCGGTACACCGGTCACTGGTTTGACCAGCCCTATCATCGTTACCGGCCTGACCAACGGTACGACCTATACCTTTACCATCGCGGTCACAACTACGGTCGGCACAACATATAGTCCTACCGGCAGCAACGCCGTCACTCCCGCGACCGTGCCTGATGCACCCACCATAGGCACGGCTGCCTCGGGCAATGCACAAGCAACTATCGTCTTTACTGCACCCGCATTTGACGGTGGAGATCCGGTGACTAGCTACACGGTGACACCCTATATTGGTGCTGCTGCTCAGGCCACGACTTTAGGCGCGGCCAGTCCGATTACCGTCACTGGTCTGAGCAACGGCACGACATATACTTTTAAAGTTGCTGCTACAAACAACGTCGGAACTGGCGTTGCCTCAGCTGCTAGTAATAGCGTCACGCCAGCGACCATACCAGACGCACCCGCCATCACGGTTATCACCAGCGGCAATGCACAAGCGACTATCTCCTTCAATGCACCGTTATTTGACGGTGGTGCAGGGATCACCAGTTACACCGGAAATTGCGGAGGCATCACCGCTACCAGTCTAGCCAGTCCGCTAATTGTTACCGGATTGACCAACGGCACGATCTATAACTGTACTGTCGCAGCAACGAATATCGTTGGTCCCAGTTTGCCTTCCGCCGCAAGCTCGGTCACACCGGCAACCGTACCAGGGGCACCCACCATCGTCAGTGCTACTCTAGGCAATGCGCAGGTGACAGTGACGTTCAATCCGCCTGCTAGCGATGGTGGTGCGGCAATCACTGGCTACAGAGTCACATCCAATCCAGCCGGCGGCACTGACAGTAGTGGCGGCACCCTAGGCCAGAGTCACATCGTGACCGGCCTGACCAACGGTACCGCCTATACCTTCACGGTCACTGCCACCAATAGTGTCGGAAGTACGGCCTCAGCATCTAGCGTATCGGTTACTCCCTATGCCCCTCCCGTTGCAAGTAACACCAGCGTGAACGTTCAGGTCAATTCCAGTGCAAATGTCATCACACCGGGGATATCAGGCGCAGTGAACGCCTCTGGATTGACCATACTGACAACAACCTCACATGGCACCATATCCGCCACGGCCGGCAATACCTTTTTGTACACCCCTACGCCGAATTACTACGGGGTCGATACCGTCACTTATGCAGTGAGCGGGCCAGGCGGAAATTCGGGCAATGCAACCATTACCATCACGATAGACCCGATCATACCGAGCGTGACAAATGCGGCGATGCAAGTCCAATTGAACACATCCACGACACTAGATCTAGCGCCCTACATCACGGGTACCGCTATCACAGGTGTCAGTGTTTCAGGATTGCCCTTACATGGCACTGCCATCGTATCGGGAACCAATGTCACTTATGTTCCCGCCAAGGATTATTCCGGTACGGACAGCTTCACCTACTTGGCCTATGGTGCGGCAGGTGTGTCGGCAAGTGCAGCGACGGTGACCGTTACGATCATCGGACGTCCCAACCCCTTACTGGACCCACACGTAAAAGCGCTGATCGACGCTCAGACTGCCGCGCTCCAACACTTCAGCGCCGCACAGATCGCCAATTTCTCTCAACGCCTAGAGTCACGCCATCATGCGCCCTACCTCCCGGTCCTTACACCAAGCGCCTCTGGCTCTGCTTTCGCACCCGAGGCCTCTGCGCCACTAGGAACAGCACCGGCAGTTTTTGGCAGCAATACCTCCGGCCAGACTCTGGAACGTTTTGATAGTTGGCAGGCAAATGGAGCGCAGTCCTATACCAACAATCCGAACACATTACTGCGCGATGCGGAACCATCGAGTGGCAGTAACAACTCACTAGACAACACCATGGCAAGCCTGATGAACATCGCCAAAGGTCTTGCGACGAACTCATCGCTCAATCTGGGCGAACTCAGTAAAGCGGCCGGCGCTGGACCAAATGATCCCAATGTAAATGTCGAATTATGGGCAGCTGGCAATTTACGTTTTGGAACGATCACTCAAGCAGGCACGAACACACAATTCGTCACCGATGGCGTCAGCATAGGAGCGGATAAGCGCATCGATCGCAATCTGACCTTAGGCATGGGCGTGGGCTATGCGCGTGACAACAGCACCATAGGTACGGATGGGACGAACAGCAAAGCAACTGGCACCAGCCTAGCGGGCTATGCGAGTTACCAGATGGATGCGGGAACGTATCTGGACGGCTTGCTCGGCGTTGGAAAAGTGAGTTTCGACACCAACCGTTTCGTCACTGCAGCGAACAGTTTTGCACGCGCTACCCGTCAGGGTGATCAGTTATTCGGCTCCTTGGCATACGGCTATGAGTATCGAGATGACGGCGTGCTTTGGTCACCATACGGACGTTACGATTTCTCCTTCGACCGATTGAATGCAAGCACTGAGACCGGAGCAGGTGTGAATGCCCTGAGTTATGCAAATCAGAGCATGCACACTGGCAACCTAGCATTCGGTATGCGCGGACAGACTGCACACCAGACAGAGTATGGGCTGGTGCAACCTCGCGCACGACTGGAATATCAGCGTGGCACGAGTGTGATCGGGCAGACTTCGGTGGCCTATGCCGATCTGATGGCGACCCAGTACACCTTGGCAGGAACCTCGCGTAATAGTAATTCCGTCGTGATCGGTCTGGGGAGCGACTTCCTGATGAGCGATAGCTGGAAGCTCGGTATCGATTATCAGCACTTAGGTTCAAAAGGCCCTGAGAACTCACAGTCCATCAATGTGCTGCTGACCAAGACCTTGAACGGTAAGAACGATTTCGACTTCTTGCTGCAGGATAGCGAGTCTGCTTCGGTGAGCAAGCCCAGTGGGCTGGTCGTGGCTACCGGATTCTCTTTTGATGACAACGTGAATCGTGCCAGCGATGCGCGCGAAAAATTATCCGACACGATCTATAGCGCTACCTTGAGCAAATCGTTCTCGCACATCATGGCGAAACGCCATCGCCTCATGTTCACTGGCTTCCTAGACACTGAGCAATTCCGTACCTACAGCGGACTGAATCATTTCAGTGCCGGCGTGAATGCCGAATATGCCTTCAGACCTGGCGCAAATTTCGGCACACCGACTTACGGCGTCTTCCTGCGTGCGACTCAAGACAAGTTCAGTTCTACGCTGCGCAACGGCTCACGTCTCTCGACCGGCGTGAACTTCCGTGACTCACTGACAGACCGCATCAGTCTGTTCTCCGCGCTGTCGGACAATAAACGTACAGGCAAGAGTGATGTGTTCAACACAAGCGACCGCTCCGCCCGCGTCAACTTGGATTACGCACTCTCAGCAAGTCAGACGCTCTATCTAGGTGGCGAATATCGAAAAGGTGACGTCATCGCAACCGGATGGGCTCCTGCACTCAATGCTCTAAATATCGCGACTGTATTTATACTCGACGATGTATTCACCAACCCAGGATATACGGATTACCGTTTCAAAGGCAGAACGAAACTGTTCAACTTGGGATACAACATCGGTTTTGGTCCAAAAGATTCCATCGACATTTCATGGCGTCGTGCCAACTCGGCACCTGATACACAAGCTGGAACGGTCGTGACAAATCGCTATATCGATAACCAATATTCCATCAACTATCTGATGGCATTTTAAGGACAAGCATGCGCAATAAATCTTTCCAATTCTGGGTCAGCACGATCTTTAAGATTGAGATCGGTGCAGTTGCCCTGTTGCTGCTGCTGGCCTCCTGTGGGGGTGGAAGCAACCCTAACGATGTCTATCCAGGCAACCCTGCTGCTGCACCTGTTGCAACGTCCGGCCCTGACAGCTTCCTCACCTTTCCTAACCCGCAGAGCAGTCCCGCGATCAATAGTCCGACTTACGCACTTGCCTATTACAACGCTATCGATCCGCTCAATACCAAAGATACTTTATCCAAATGGAAGACCGCGAATGGCTTTGGCAACGCTGCAACTGGTTCTGAAGTCAGCGCGGTATTTGGCGATGTGCGCGACCTAGGCTATGGGCGCTATGTGCATGGTAGAAAGAATACCGACGGCACCTATGCCTTCATGGTGGAAAACTATCTGGTCGGTCCCGCCGCCAATTATTCCTACTCCAGCTTGAACCTCGATGCGGCCGTCGCCCAAGATCAGCGCTGGCATGTCAACACCAATGGTATAGAGGTCAGCCCAGGTCCAGGTTGCACAACGCCTTTGCCTAATGCCTTGCCGAGCTGCCAGATGTTTGTGAAATTTTATTCATTCAATCCGGTCACTGGCGCACGACTACTGCAAGCTAACTTAGATGGGCGCGGCAACAAGGCCATGCCTGGAATTTGTGTGAACTGTCATGGCGGGCGCGGGGATGCCTTACTGCCTGCCACCGTGGCTGAGATATACGGACAATTTCCTATCGTCGGTAACCCAGCCAGTGGCGTACGTGGTGATATGAAATCGAAATTGCATTTCTTCGAACCGGACACATTCAGCTATTCGGCACTCCCCGCTTTTACTCGCGCCAATCAGGAAGCCGCCATCAAGACGATGAACAAATGGGTGTTGTGTACTTACCCTTTACCCACAGCGGCTTCGGCAGTGCCAGTCGCATTCGCTGAAGATGTCTGCCGCCCGATTGCCAAGGCGAACGAATGGCAAGGCGCTTCTGCAGACATCATCAAAGCTGGCTACAACAACGGACAACTGCCGATCGCGGTAAGCGGAGTCCTCGTCGACGGAATGCCAAGCGCCACCTTTGTCGATACTTACATCCCTAACAGTTGGGTGACACACGGCCAAACTAGCTTGTATCAGAACGTCGTCAAACCAACCTGCCGCGTATGTCACTTACTGCGCGGTGTCAGTGCGCAATCGAATATCGATTTCGCAACCTACGCCGGTTTCCAAGGTTACGCGGATCGCATCAAGGAACATGTGATCGATCAGGGCGACATGCCATTGAGCAAAGTCTTGTACACACGCTATTGGGCGACACCGAGTATGTACCAGACACTAGGCGCCTTCCTGCAAGCCTCTAATCCGGTCGCAGCTTCAGCCGTCAGCTATACCGTGCTCGATCCATCCGGCAACCCCCTACTCCAACCCGGCAGACCAGTCGCCGATCCTGGGCCGGATCGTGTCGTTGCTGCGACCTCTGGTGTAACGGCTGCCGCCACGTTGTCTGCATCGAACAGCCTCTACGCAGACACTTATGCTTGGTCTATCGTCTCCATGCCAGCACTTGGAAACGGCACACTGAGCACCAGCACAGGCCTACAAACCAACTTCAATGCGACGGTGGCCGGTACCTATCAGATTCAACTGCTTGCAAGTAAAGGTGCGCAAGTGAGTGCTCCGGGGTTGTTGAATATCGTGGTCAGCAATCCTTGGGCCGCCAACATCACGCCCGTGAGCGGGCTGGCGGCCATCCCCAATCCGGTACCGTCAGCGATTCGGTTCACCGACATCAAGACCGTATTGCAAAGGGTCAATGGGGCCAGCGCACCTGCGGCATGCACCAAATGTCATAGCACGACACCCATCTCACCTGACATGCTCCCACCTGTGCTTTATACCAATATAGACCGTAACGGAGATGGCCTGATCGATGCTGCCGACGACCTAGCGCTATACAACGAAGTACGCGGTCGTATCAATCCAGCCGATGTAAAAGCGAGCGCTTTGTTGCGTCATCCAGCAGGCTACAATCACGCAGGCGGCGTGCAGGATGGTTTTGGTCTAGCCAGTTCTGCGATAGGAGTAGTCGGCGTCACTGCCGATCAGTACGCACCGGGCGATCCACACCGTTCCGCATACGACATGTTCCTGAACTGGATACTAAATGGCGCACCCTACTGATCCTCGCGTCGAAACTAGAAGAAGGAGACACCCATGAGCAACTCGAACGAATTAGATGACCCACGCCGCAGGACACTGGTCATGGCGCTAGCTGCTGGCGCGTTCTCTGCCGGCATGGGCAGCAAGCAGGCGCTAGCATGGGGATTCTTTGGCTCAGTACCCGATAAGTTGCCGCCCACAAAATCCATCTACAGTCTCAAGGGAAAAGTATTGGTGAATGGTCAGGAAGCCAATATGGCGACCATCATTCATCCCAACGACACCGTCGAAACAGGCCCGCAAAGCGAACTCATCTTCGTAGTCGGTGGACACTCCATGATCATGCGCGAAAACACTGTGCTGAAGATGGCAGGGAAAGAGGAAGAAGAGTCATTTTTGATTCAGGGCTTACGCATGCTCACCGGCAAGTTGCTCACGGTCTCACGTAGCCAAGGCACACAGATCAGAACAGCGACCGCGACCATAGGCATACGGGGAACCGGTTACTACATAGAGTCAGATCCTGAGAAGACCTATTTCTGCACCTGCTATGGATTGACCGAAGTGGAAGCCAAAGAAGACCCAGCCAGTCGTGACACGGTCGCGTCCAAACACCATGACAAACCGCTATACATTTTGAATGGTGAACCCGAAGGCAAGAACATCCGACCTGCGCCCTTCATCAACCATACCGACCATGAATTGATGCTGATAGAAGCCCTAGTCGGTCGCACTCCTCCGTTCGTCTTTGCTGGCGACGAATACAGTGCACCTCGACGAGAATACTAAGAGGGAAGATTTACTACTTTTGGGTACCAAGCTTGCTCGTTGCTATCGCAACAGAACACAAACTCATGGACTACTTGGCATATAGCAAAGCCATGCACTCAGCCAGATCAGCTTGCCAAGAGGGCAGTACCAAACCGAATGCTGCCTCAATCTTGCTGGTATCCAAAGATGAATTCAAAGGACGCTTTGCCGGAACCGGATATTCGCTTGTGGCGATAGGCTTTATGAGCAAGGACTTGTTTGCCAATTCTTCATCATATAGCCGCGCCAATCGAACGATCTCCTGCGAGTACTCATGCCAATTGGTACGACCACTCGGAGTCAAATGATAGATGCCTGATAATTCCTTGGCAGATACACCGCCCTCGCTTTTCACGATCATCTGAGCCGTCGACTGCGCCAGTAGCCTTGCCCAGGTCGGTGCACCATATTGATCAGCCACGATGCGGAGTTCATCCCGCTCTTTCGCCAAACGCAAAATGGTTTTCACGAAGTTAGCAACATGCACGCCATAGACCCAACTGGTGCGCAAGATCAGATGCTTCCCGCCTACGCTGCGTATCGCCTCCTCGCCTGCTAACTTAGTTATGCCGTAGACACACTGCGGACTTGGCTTATCCACCTCGGTATACGGGCCGGATTTTTCACCATCGAACACATAATCGGTAGAGTAATGTATGAGCAAGGCATCCAATCTTTTTGCCTCTTCTGCAAAAACACCTGGTGCGATGCCATTGATCGCCATTGCCAATTCAGGCTCTGATTCGGCTTTGTCTACCGCGGTATGTGCAGCCGGATTGACGATGATGTGTGGTGCGATCTCTCGCACCTTGTTGCGTATGGAATCTGGATTGGACAGATCCATATCCTCTACATCCAAAGCGATGACCTGACCTAATGGCGCAAGTGTGCGTTGCAACTCCCAGCCCACTTGCCCGTTCTTGCCTGTCACCAAGATTCTTCTCATGCGAAGACTTCGGCATCCTTAAACAATTTTCCAGCTTGATCTTTTGCCGCCAACAGCGGAGTGGCACCGTTCAATTGCCAATCTATCGCAAGGGCGGGATCGTTCCATAGAATGGAACGCTCATAGGTGGGGGCCCAATAATCGGTGGTTTTGTAAATCAATTCTGCCATTTCACTCAACACCAAAAATCCATGCGCAAAGCCTGGAGGTATCCAGCGCATGAGCTTATTTTCCGCACTCAAGATAACGGTCTCTGACTTTCCAAAAGTGGGTGAACCTTTCCGTATATCAACGACCACATCGAGCACCTCCCCCAACGTCACACGCACCAACTTACCTTGTGGCTGTTGTATCTGATAATGCAAGCCACGCAGCACATGACGCGCAGAGCGAGAGTGATTGTCTTGCACAAACGGTGTGTCGATTCCGGTCAGTTCAGCGAAGTTTTTTGCGTTGAAACTCTCATAGAAGTAGCCTCGCTCATCACCAAACACTTTCGGCTCAATGATCAATACATCAGGAATAAGAGACGGTGCCACCCTCATCTCACTTATATTCCTTCAGCATGGCTAACAGATACTGCCCGTATGCATTCTTAGCTAATGGCGCTGCCAGCCTCTCGACTTGTTCAGCGTTGATATAACCCTTACGGTAAGCGATCTCTTCTGGGCAACATATCTTTAAGCCCTGACGCTTTTCCAAGGTCTGAATGAACATCGATGCATCCAACATGGAGTCATGTGTGCCCGTATCCAACCAAGCACTACCACGCCCCATGACTTGCACATCTAATTTACCTTGTTCCAGATACACCTGATTCACTGTGGTAATCTCTAACTCACCTCGGTGGGAAGGTTTGATGGATTTGGCGATCTCGACGACAGAGTTGTCGTAGAAATACAAGCCTGTCACCGCATAGTTGGACTTAGGATGTTTAGGCTTTTCCTCAATGCTCAAGGCGCGACCATGGCCATCAAAATCAACCACACCATAACGCTCAGGATCAGTTACGTGATAAGCAAATACGGTACCGCCCTCATTCTTTTGTACGGCTGCGCGTAGCTTTTGCTCTAGGTCAGTGCCGTAAAAGATGTTATCCCCGAGAACCAAAGCGCAACTGGAAGTACCGATGAATTCCTCACCGATGATGAACGCCTGTGCCAAACCATCCGGCGAAGGTTGAACCTTGTAAGACAGCTTGATACCCCATTGTTTACCATCGCCCAGCAGTTGTTCAAAGCGCGGCAGATCCTGTGGCGTAGAGATGATCAAGATGTCCCGTATACCCGCAAGCATCAAGACAGACAGCGGGTAATAGATCATCGGTTTGTCGTATATCGGCAGCAGCTGTTTGGAAACAGCCTGCGTGACTGGATAAAGTCGTGTGCCAGAACCGCCGGCCAATATGATGCCTTTCATGCTTCTACCCTTTCAGTGTAATTTCTTTGAGCCCAGTTTTTATAAATGCATGAATCGTTCCTGATTCACTAGGCACTTCCAAGTCTTTAGAAATGCGGTCTCTCAAACTCGATTGGTGACAGGCGATATTGTACCCATGACTGTTGCATTTGATTTTAATTGCCAAATTTTCAGCAATGTAGTAACGTAACTACATATTATTCATGGGGTGTGATTATGACTATCACCACATTATCTAGTCGAGAGTTCAATCAGGATGCCAGCAGAGCCAAGAAGGCAGCCCAATCCGGCCCAGTGTTCATTACGGATCGAGGTCGACCTGCGCATGTGTTACTGACCATTGAGGAGTATCAGAGGGTAACTCGCAGTCAAGCAAGCATCGTTGACTTGTTAGCGATGCCTGATGTTGCGGATATTAATTTTGATCCACCTCGCTTAAGCAGTTCACTTTACCGAGTAGCAGATTTATCCTGATGTACTTGCTGGATACCAATGTTGTTTCGGAATTGCGGAAAGCAAAAGCCGGTAAGTCAGACAAGAACGTCAAAGCATGGGCCGATAGTGTTTCGGCAACGAGCTTATTTCTATCGGCCATCACTATTCTGGAGTTGGAAACAGGAATACTGTTAATCGAAAGGCGCGATCCAACGCAAGGAGCAGTGCTACGGACTTGGCTTGATAATCATGTACTGCCAGCTTTTGCCGGTCGCATTCTCGCTATTGATGTTGCGGTCGCCCAGCGGTGTGCAAAACTCCATGTGCCTGATCCACGATCAGACCGAGACTCCATGATTGCAGCGACAGCGCTCGTTCATGGCATGACTGTTGTCACGCGAAACGTAGCCGATTTTGAGCATACCGGCGTTGGGATATTAAACCCTTGGTAAGTACAGCTCGCCCCAAACAACCCAAATCAAATATCGGATGAGTACACTGCTTAGGCAATGAAGCAAACTCGCCCATTACAACCATAGCCTCAACCTAGTTCAACCATCGCACCCGTGACATAGCCCTGATAGCCATCGACGCCCAAGTCGGTCAATAGCGGCAATATCTCTACATGCTCGATACCCAAGGCGATCACGCGTATCTCCAAGGGGCGGGTGATCATCACGACAGATGAGATGAAGAACTGATGCTTCTGATTGTCCTGCAGACCGCGGATATAGCTCGGGCTTAACTTTACGTAGCGCGGCTTGAGTTTTTGCAGATATTCGAAGGCACTCTGATGTAAACCGAAGTTATCGACTGCGAAATTGGAACCCAGTTTGCGCATCTCTATGACGAACTTCTCCACCCCTGCCCTATCCTGCACGATACCGAACTCGGTGAATTCGAACACCAGTCTTCTGGCCAACTTGGGGTCGGCTAGCAAAGCGCCGCTCAGCCAAGCAAGCAGCGCCGAATCATGGATGGAGTGTACCGAAAGATTCACCGCGACTTCCTCATCTACCACCATGCCGCTAGACATCCTACCCACCAGCCGTTTGAGCAAAGCTAGGTCGAAAGCGGGGGTCAGGTTATGACGGTTCGCCATAGGGATGAACTGTTCGGCGGGGATGAACTCGCCGCTCTCATGACGCAAACGCCCGACCACTTCGACTTGCTTCTGCTCCTGCTTGTTGATATTCATGACCGTCTGCGCGAACAGTGTGATGCGGTCTGCCGCCAGTGCATCGGTGATCAACTGCTTCCAATACTGCGAGCCTTTACTCTGATCGTCTTCCTGCAACTCCTGCAATACGCATTGATTCTTGCCTTGTGTCAGAGACTGCAAGGTCAACAGATCGGTCTGCGACATCAATGCCGCTAGACGTCACCGCCTGACCGGAGAAATAAGTCGCACCACTGCCGATGCTGACAGGAGCTAGCATGACTTAAGGTATGGACGATGGTCGCAAGCGCGGAAGAGACTTCGACGCTCAAGCGGTCAGCTTCCTCGCGGCTCAGATTCGGCGCTAACAGTACGAAAGTCGCACCGTTGATGCGAGCACTCAAAAGCTCACGCCCGTTACCCAGTGTGCGCATGGACGCTGCAATCTCTTTCAACAGACTATCGCCTTGCTGATATCCATATGACTTGTTGAAGGCCTGGAATTCTGCGACCTGAATCATGCACAACATGCCTGAACGCAAGTTTTTATCACCTTCCAACAAGGTATGCATATGATCCTCAAAACCGCGCCGATTGAGCAAACCGGTCAGCACATCTTGATTGGACTCATCCCTAAAGCGCGTAGCCTCTTGGACTTCATGTTCGATGATGCCGCGCAGCTTCTTCGACATGGAGTTGATGGCATTCACCACACTGCGCAACTCACGGGTACGCGGTATCAGATCTATTAGTTTGAAATCGCGTTCGCTGATCGCATGCGCAACATCCTCGATAGCATGCAGTGGTCTGAGTATCCTGACCAAGAAACGATGCAGCGCGGCCAAGGCGAGTAGATAGAGCAACGACAGCCACAAGGTCGCTTCCCACAAAGTGCGCCATAATTGTTTGTAAGCAAAGTTGGGATGACTGGCGACTACGACGCGGCCCAGTTGCCGCCAACCCTTGGTCACCAAAGATTCAGCAGAAGGCGCCTGCAAAGGGAAGAAATCCACGAACCATTGCGGCACACCAGCCGGTGTGGGTGACAGCTCCTTCAATATAACCGTCTCGCCCTTGATATCGATCACACGGATGGTCTGATAGTAACCACGGTCAAACAAGGCATTCACCGTCACCTCGGCACGTACCAAGTCGCCATCCGCCATAGACGCTGGCAACACCATACCCAGCGAGGTCGCGGCATCCTGCGCATGCGAGGCCAGTTGCTCCTGCAGATACTTGTGGGCATTGCGGATATAGATGGTCTCAGTCGCACCCACGATCAGCATGAACGCCATAGAGGTACCGATGAAGAGTTGTTTGAATAAAGTCATAGTCAGTGTTCCCTTGGGCTACAAGCGCCGCTCTTTGTCCATCTTTTCCAGCAACTCGCTCCACAAGCGGATCTGGCTGGATTTGCCTTTGAAATCGGGTGCAGCAGCAGCCCACATATCGTCATCGTTAAAGCTATACACCGGCTCCAGATCCAAACGTTCCGAGGCAGGCAACACCTTGTTGGTCATGTTATCCAATATGAGCGGATCGGCATCTGGGGTCGGATAATACGCTAGGACCATATGCGCCTCATT
This sequence comes from uncultured beta proteobacterium, assembly GCA_963740305.1. Lineage (GTDB taxonomy): Bacteria > Pseudomonadota > Gammaproteobacteria > Burkholderiales > Gallionellaceae > Gallionella. The sequence continues at coordinate 40,655 of CAVUDR010000013.1, forward strand.
GGTTCGAAGCGCTCGCACATAAGTGATGCGCAAGCTACCCGGTGGCAGGCCCAGATGTTTGAGGCTGAAATACTTCGCGATGGAATAGTCTTCACAGTCGCCCCCGTTAGACGCCTGCATCTCGACAGGGGTCGCCCAATAATCGGGCACGCCCCAATGTTGCTGATCAGTTATGTAAGGGATCTTGTTCCAGAAGCGCGTGTAGGAACGCAACTCATCATCACCCAAAAGCGCGGGTGGTTTTGGCATCTCGGTTGCCCATTCTTTTTCCTTGTCGCGCCAAGACATCAAACGATCGACCGCATCCGCGCCCCAGGTTTGTTTGATCTGTTGCAATAGCTTGGGAGAAAAGTCCACGACTTCCGCAGCCAGTGCATAGGCTCCCAACATAGAGACAAGTGCCACTACTAAAGTCTTTTGCAGCAGTTTTTTCATCAGCGCGTACAACCGCATGATTGGATAACTACAAACATACTGCCCCCTGGTCACTAGGCGCAGGAACACGCCAACTGGAGTTGTTATCGGCAATATTTCGGAGATTTTTATACTGTTTCAGAGCTTGTCTTTGATTCGCAGCTTGATGGTTTTAGTGGGGAGCGCCAAGGTCTAATTCTACGTGTTTGAACTATCTCTACGAAGGACAATTTACGTTGTCAGTACTATTCATCACCGACCTAAAGGACGGTGCTTTCCGCACATTTCGGTAATACTTGAATCTCAGCCACGGAATTTCCCTGACACGAAGGTAGAGAGCTGTTGACGATCTTCTGTTCTTGCAATCAGCAATTCCCTGACGAACTCAATTGGCAAGTCGGGATTGTCCAGTGCAGCCTTGCCAAGCTTGGCCCAGAATTCAAGCTGGCCTGATATGGTGCGGCATTCGCCCTTTGATGCGATCTTTGCTTGCTCGTACAGTTCGTCATCAATTCGGACTGGCATACTCATGACTATCTCCTCAATGCTACATTTATGAACTACTCCACCTAAACCGCTAAAGCGGCTATTGGTGGAGTTTCGTGGTTCTTCACGGCTAAACAGCAACCGCTCCCCACCTCGGACAATAACTGCCCGGTGGCGTTACCTACTAACGCCCAATTTAACATGACCCTGGCTGCGTTTTCATCACGGCTACAGCTTGCGCCGCAAGTGCAATGATGTTTACGTTCAGACAAGAGTTTCTTACGCTGGATGCCGCACCGATGACACGTCTGACTTGGCTTTACTTGACGAGTCGGCACTTCCACCCACAATGACCCAGCTTCTTCCGCTTTGGTCTTGAGCAAGTTGAGGAAAGTGGACGGTGCAGTATCCAGAATACTGCGGTTCAAACCCTTCTTATGCTGACCGCCTGCGGCGGTCATGCCTTTCACGTTCAGTTGCTCGGTGGCGATCAGTCCGTACTGCTCGACCAGACTAGCTGCGGTTTTGTGCAGGAAGTCTTTGCGGCGATTCGCTATCTTGCGCGATTCAGCCGAGAGTTTTGCGACCGTTTTACGGCGACTATTACTGCACTTATTCGGCTTGCGCGAGACAGCCTGTTGCAGCATCTTGAGCTTTTGGCATTGCGGCTTATCCAGAAAACGCGGGTTTGCAATTGAGTGGGTTATTTCATCATTAGCGCAGATCGTGGCAAAGGTTTCCACGCCCCAATCCAGACCCATACCTTGCGTGCCGCTGGCACGCAGCGGATTACATTCCACGGTGACCGACAAATACCAGCCCCCGTCCTTGTGCTGCACCTCGGCGGTTTTAACCTCGCCAGGTGTGCGCGCTTTGCCGCGCAGTTTGATCATTCCGACCCCTGACAGGCGAACATGCCCATGCTTCATCTTGTCGCCGGCGTGAAGACGGAATCCGTCACCGTGTGTTTTATAACCCCAGCCGCTGAACCGATCTACGGACTTGAAGCGCGGGAATCCGGCCACCTCTCCGGTTTTGACGCGACGAAAGAATGCGGCATACGCAAGATCGAGACGCTTGAGGGTGACTTGCATGGATTGCGCATTCACAGCATCCAGTGCTGCGCACTGTTTGCGCCACAAGGTGAGCTCTTTGCACTGAGCAGAGAAGCCCAAAAATTTCTGGCTCTCGCGATAGGTACGGATGCGCTCTTCCAGCGCGGTGTTGTACACGCGCTGGTGCAGACCGAGCAATTCCAACAATCTCTCAGATTGCTGCACGCCGGGGTACATCCGGTAGGTTATTTTGCGTAATGCCATATTCAAATCATACTTTGTTCGTACAATTCACAAAGCGTTAACCGACCGCTATCGCGGTCGCGCCGCCTCCCCCCGCCAAGCGCAAAACTGATTTTGAACTCGCTATAGCGGGAGCACTACGGCGCAACTCTGGTAGATGACGTTAGTGGTATCCAGCAAGTACTTCATCATCAAATCGACTCGCGTGGCAATTGTTCTTGAGACGCCCTAACTTCCATAAAATCTGTTGAGGCCATGGGGATAGCATTGAAGAAGCTATCCCAAGTTTCCTTTGACTGGACAGATGATGCGCTCATTTCCAAGGGCTCTAACATTCACCTGTTTTATGTCATCAGAAAACCTCAACTCAGCAGGCAACCTGACTGCTTGGGTTCTATTATTGGTAAACACGGTACTTGTCTTCATATCACCACCTCCACTTCGTATATAGCATCGGAGTATGGCAATGTGGCCACACTTTCAATAGCAAGTGATAATTGGGGCTGCGGATAGTAAGGGAGTTCTGACTTTCTGGCGCTTGGGGATAGGCAATTGATCGATCTCCAAAGAGGCAAAATGCTTTTGAATTCGTTGCGCAAAGGGCTGCTTATTGGGAATTTGCGAAACTGCACGTAACAAAATCTCACGCACCTCTTGTTCCATTGAGCAGCCGTGCTGCGCAGCCTGAAAACGCAAACAGGCTTTAACCTCATCATCGATATTTCTAATCGTAGGCGCGGCCATAATTTCCTCCAGAACTGAAGCAGTGCCATCATTGTAATCATTTGCCAGGGGGAAGCGATACTTACAAGATAGCCCCCAATTCACATCCAATATTAAGGATGAAGCTGATTTATGACACTCACTGTTGCAATTAAGCCTGTCAAAGCTGGGTGAGTCTGTCCTGCACTGCGACCAGCAAACCATCCGTGGCACTTTCCAACATATCGAGCGTCAGCTCGAACCCTTCGGACGGGCCACCATAAGGATCGGGAATCTCTTTGGCTTTATATAAACGGCTGTAGGACATCATTAGCTTGGGCTTCTGCCACAGATCAGGCTCACCCAAACGATGCAGCACGGTCAGGTTCTTCATATCCATTGCAGAGATGAAATCGAATTGCTCTAGATCAGCGCGAGTGATCTGACGTGCGCGCAAAGCAGAGAGGTCATAACCACGCTTGGCGGCTGCCGTTTGAGAGCGGCCATCGGGCGCCTCGCCTACTTTGTAATCATGGGTCGCGGCCGAGTCGATATGTAATAGCTGCGCTATACCGGCCTGCTCTGCCTTGCGTCGGAACATCGCTTCTGCAGTGGGTGAGCGGCAGATGTTGGCGGTACAAACGAACAGCACCGCGAGTTTTTTTCAGCGTCCATCTGCTACCACCTTGGTTCGTGTGCGTTGTTTGCGTCGCGCCGACTGGCCCATGCTTAGTGCAATCCAGCCCAAGGCCAAGATCACCATAAAGGTCGCCGAGTTCGCCGGTATCTGCAGGTTGAAATCCACCGTGCTATGGATGAGCAAAGCGACGATACCCATCACCGAGGCAAAAGCCATCCCGCGCATCAAAGGATCGTTACGCCGTTTCATGGCCCGCAAAGCCGCACCTAGACTCAGCAACACCATAGAACCCAACAAACCTAAACCGACTAGTCCCGTCTCAGCACCGATCTGCAAATAGTCCTCGTGTGTCATATCGAAGTAGGCATTAATGGATTCAGGTTTATATCGCGAATAGACCGCATAGAAGCTGCCGCCGCCAGAGCCTACCAAGGGATAGTCCTGCCACAACTTAATGGTGTTCTTACTGACCTCGACACGATCCGCGTCATGGATCGTTGAGCTTTGCTCGATACGCGCCATGACCTTCTCAACGCCGAACCAGGCACCAACGATAAATAGATCGATCACCATCAGACTCGACAGCAAGATCACCACGCTGCGTGTCTCGCGCTTTCGCAGAACATCTCTCGTATCGATCCGGAATTCACCCTGAACATCAGCAATGCAATCGCGCCGGCGACCATCATGCTGGAGAAGAACGCCGTGTTACCCATACGCGAGCGCGTCAGGACCAGCGCAATCACCATGATGGCCAGCATCGCACGCAGCAACAGCTTGGGACTCAACATCAAACGCAACAGACTACGTGCACGTTGCTTCCAAGTACGTATCGTGTCATCCGGATGCCAAGAGGCCAGCAACAGACCTATGCCGATAGCCAAGGTCATCTCCAGATAACCAGCCAGATGGTTACGATTGACAAAGGTGCCGGTAGCAAAACCTTGATACGCTTCCTTCTTGGTGAATAGCAGATATTCAACACCAGACAAGGTCATCATGCTGCCGAAGAAGGCTTGGAACACACCACTCAACACTAGTGTATAAGCCAGCAAGACCAGTCGTTGCTTACTGTTTACCAGCAGCAATACTAGCGCGAAGATCAGCGCATACGCCACGCTTTTCATGCCATACAAGGCGGTGGAATAAGGGTCCACTGACAATGGCGCCCAAGCGGTGACACCTGCTAGGACATATTGCGCAGCGCTTTCCGGAGACAGTAATGCGTGTAAAGCAAGAGGTAAGGGCAACACCGTAAAGGCGAGGTAGAGCAACCACATACCCAACAGCCAGAACATCGGCTTTGCTGCAGCGAAGCTCTCACCAGGGCTGACTCTGCCGCGCTTCCAAGCAAACCAATAAAATGTAGCCAGCGTCACAACGATGACTTCAAACAACGCTTCAGCCCATGGCCTAGCACTAGCGACCGGTAAAGGTAGCCACACCAGCAAAGCCAGTAGCACGAAGAACAAGCGCTGCTCGTAGCTATGGTCAAGTTCGTTCATTGGCATGCCGTTTGACCATTTGCACATTGATTGCGATGCACATTAGCGATGTACATCATGGTTTTCTGTTGCCGCTGCATACCCCGCACGAACACCTGATTTATCAGAGCCTGCTCTTCTGCTGGCATCAAAGGCCAAGCACTCAGCCCCACATCTGCAAGCTGAGGCAACATACGAGGCTCCCAAGGCCCAAGCTCCACTGCACGGTGCAGGGCATGTCGAAACTCTTCATCGTATTCGTGCAATTCGCGCTTGATGACTAACAGGATGCCCCAGCTAAATGGAGAGATGGGACGTAGGCTGATCGCGCGAAGTATCTGGGCCTTAGCAGAGGCCAGATAAGTCGAACGTAGCGGATCGGAAGTGGGCAACTGCGTGGCACGGATAAAATCGAGACGCGCCAAGTCTTCATGATGTGCAGGATTCATATCCGCCAGCGCAATAGCCCAAGCGTATCGCGTCGCAGCCGACTGGCTCTCTTCAGCCGTAGGTGCATGATTAGACTTTGCCCAACTAGTGAGATCAGTATTAGCACTCATACCGAGCAATTCGGATACACCAAAACGGAGTGCCGAGATCAGCACCACCGCCAGAACCAGCAAGATGACGATGTGCCAGCCACGCTTAGAACGTAATTCCGTCATCTCAGCTGGCTTAGATCTTGATACCTAGGAATGACTTCTTCTTGCTCGGTGTAGGCATATCTTGGCCATAGGCATACTCATACTGATAAGAGTAATGACCATAGCGGTCGGTGCGGTTGTTATCCAACTGGTTCAACACCACGCCCAAAACTGGCGCCTCGATATCATGAAGACGACGTATCGCAACACTCGCCAATTGGTGCGGAGTCGAATCAGCCTTGACCACATAAAGCACAGCATTTACATAACGCGAAATGACCAACGAATCACTCACCGGCTTCAACGGCGGACAATCGATGATGACCATATCGAACATGTCCTTGACCTTCGCGATGGCCTCTCCAAAGCGTTGCGATGACAACAACTCCAAGGGCGAGTTGAAACGCTTACCCGCAGTCAGCGCGAACACGTTAGGGCTAGCTGTAGCCTGGATACATTCTTCCAGAGTCGCTTCATCCGCCAAGTAGTCAACCAGACCGTGAGTACCTTTCAGACCGCCCAGAGATTTCTCAAGACTGGGTCTACGCATATCGCCATCTATCAACAGTACCTTCTTCATCTGCCCCAAGGCGAAGGCCAGATTGATAGCGATGGTGGTCTTGCCTTCGCCTGGCACGGTCGAAGTGACCATCACTACGCGATGCGGATTATCAATGGTCGATAACAATACCGAGGTCCGCACACTACGGATAGATTCGGCGAACAAGGAATTCGGGTCGTTGAAGAAGGCCAGCGCAGCAGTTTTCTGCCCCAATATCTTTTCATCCAAGACCTGCACCGTACCTAGTACATCGACACCCAAGCGCCGCTCGACATCCGGCACGCTGTGCAAGGTGTTATCCAGATAATCCAGCACGAACACGATAGCGATACCGGCCAACATACCCAACACGAACGCGATGCCGACAATCATCTTTCTTCTTGGGTTTGAGTGGCACGTTCTCGACTACAGCAGGATCGACCACACGCCCCGCCGTAGACTGCATATTCGAAGCGACATCGGTCTCTTTGGCGCGGTTAACAAACAAGTCGTACAGTTGCTTGTTACTCTCAGCCTCACGCTGCAGCACGCCCAGTTGGAACTCTTTACGAGTGAGCCCTTGGATATCAGACTTGATCATGTCCATCGCACGAGAAGTGGCGACAACGTTGTTCTTGGCCAACTCATATTCTTGAGTGATACCGTTGATCACGGCGTCGATCTCACGCTTCAAAGAGACTTTGGCAGATTTCAGCTCGGACTCGGCAGCGATCACTTTAGGATGCAAATGGGTATATCGACTAAGCAACTCATCCAGCTTGCGTTGTGCGACCGATTCGGCTTCTTTCATCTGCTGCACCGAAGTGCTCTTCAATACCGCGGGGATAGACTCCAACACTTCGACCGGCTGTCCTTGCTTGCCCTTGACCTGTACATACACCCCTTCGGCTTCGGCAAAACGCTGACGCATCGCGATCAGATTAGTGGATATCTCTTCCAACTGCTTACCCGAACCACTCAGCTCTACACCCTTGGTATCGATGATGTTCTCGTGCTCACGATAAGCTTGCAACTTCTTCTCGGATTCCTCCAAAGTCACACGCAAACCGTTCATACGTTCGGTCAGCCAAGCACTAGCGCGCTGGGTCATCTGCGCACGCGACTCCAAATCATTCTCGATATACGCCTCCGCAACCGCATTCGCCACTTTGGCTGCTAGCTCTTTATCAGGCGAATCGAAACTGATTTTAACAATCTGACTTTTGAGGATAGGTTCAATCGTCAATGCGCCTTCAAAGCGATTGACAGCAGATTCCAACTCTTTAACTGCACTCTCTGCAGTGGCACCATCAGCCTGAGAAGAGAACCAGCCATTTTTCTTGGGCGGATTGAAAGTGACGTCTTGCATCAAATTGAGCTTTTTGATTACCCATTCTGCGATAGGACGCGATTTCAATATCTGCACTTGCGAATTGAACGACTCTTGACCACCGCTACTTTGGATATCGTAAAGATCAGACAAGGTCAGCGCCTTGCTCTTGGAGTTCTCAATCAACAATAGCGCGGTTGAGCGATAGATAGGCGTCATCTGAAACACCACCAAAGCAGCCAGAATGGACACAACCATCGCCAAACCGAGTATCTGTTTGTAGTGTTTGCGCACCAGCAACCAATAGTCGAGCAGATTCGATTCTTCTGCAGCATCTTGCTCTGCCATATACATAGTTTCATTGCTCATCAGAAAAAGCTTTCTTCAACGGTGATGATGTCGCCAGGCATCACAAAAGTGCCCAGATCAACCTTAACAGGCGTATGTGTCTCGTCGCTCTCATGGATGATGGCGATGTGACTCTGCGATGCGCGGTCTTTAAAACCACCCGCGACTGCCACTGCTTTACGCACTGTCAGACCGGGCTGAAAGGGGAAGTTACCCGGCTTATAAACTTGGCCGTTAACAAAGAAATCACGGTATTGCTGCATAGATACAGTGACTTTTGGACTGATCAGATATTTCTTGAGATCTGCAGTTAGCTGAGCCTCCAAAGCTGGCAGAGTCATCCCCGCAGCTTTGACCTCACCTAACATCGGCACCGAGATCGTGCCGGCATCGGTCAAGCGCACCTTCTCCACGCTCAATTCTTTCTCGTCATACACACTGACGCCGATGGTGTCGCCCGCACCCAGCAGATAGTTAGTCAACTCGCCTTCAGCTGCCGCCAATGGAGCAAAGAGCATCAATGCGATGAAGAGTAGTGAATTAAGTGACATAGAACCTGACTTTGAAAATTAATATCCATCTCGTAAAAGAAGTGACCGGCCCGTAAAGGCCGGTCACTTCCCTAACAAACGTCTTGCTAAAGATTACAGTGGAGTGCGCAGACCGATAGCGAAGATGTTACGGTTGTAATCCGCACCTATTGCGTTGGAAGTCTTAGCACTGCTTGTGTACTCAGCGCTACCGATTAACCAAGAGCGGAACATGTATTCAGCCTTCAAACCAACGTTATTGGTCGTATCCTTACGGGTCGCGCCAACAAATGCTTCTTGAACTTGCGAACCACTAGCAAAGACTTTCACACGATCATTTAAGTCATAAGCCACATTTAGACCTGAATTGCTAACCAAGATCGCACGTGAACCAGCTAAAGTCGTTTCAACCGTTGAGCGAGATGTATTCACATCCACATTCAGGTAAGAGACGGGCGACCAACGTGCGATGCCCTGCCAAGTACCACTGGTGTTGCTTGCCAGTGCAGGAGAGTCATATTTCTTGGTCGATTTACCAGCTTTAACTTCGCCACTGGTTTGCGCGGTAACATCCCACTTCACACCCGCCATCACTGCTTGCTCATTACCATCCAAGGTAGACAAAATTGATTTGTAATTGATGCCGGTATGTTTGGCATTCAACAACAAAGAAGTCTTCGGCATCACGCGCACATACACCGTGCCCGCCACAGAGCGAACATTCTTGTCGTACAAGTCCGTAACAACACGGTTGTTGTCGTATTGACGTGAGCTGTAGTTCATATCCAGCAAGGTGTTGATACGCGCTTCGTCTGCACCATACTTCCAAGAGCCGCCCGCGCCCACTTCAGTGTACTTATTAGGGTCAGCCATCTGCACACCAAAGGTAGAACCCTTTTCGTCATGACCTTTGATGTAGTTAGGGGTAAATTTAACTGTAGAGCGTGAAGTCATTTCGTAATCCGCTTCGCCCAAAACTTTCTGATCGAAGTAATTATTGACACTTGCTTTTGAGTAGCTACCCAGATTAGCCAGATAGGCAACTGAAGTCGTCAGCGCTTCCTTTTCTGCTTTAAAAGCAACAGAAGGGCTCAACACCGTAACGGTAGAAGCCGTAGCAACCTTGGTGCGATAGATATTGCTATCGTTCTTGACAACCAGACCTATACCAGGAAAAACCGACACTTCACCCATACGAAAAGACGGCGCATCAGCACCATCGGCGGCATTCGCCGCACCACACACCATCAGACCAGACAACAGCAAAATTTTCTTCATCACAACACGACCCCAATAGATTTTAAATACAGTTATACAGTTTGCTTAAACTCGCACCTCCCTGCGCGAGTAAGCAAAAAAACAGTGCCAATAAAATTGGCACTGTCCTTGACTTAAGCAAATTAAAGTGTACTTACACCGCCGCCGCCAGCAGCACCATTACTATTGCCAGTACTAGAGTTAGTACCCACGGGCGCGCCAGTGGGTACACCAGAACCAGTGTCCTTGTTATCTACCAACAAGGCCACTAAAGTTGGATCCTGACCTTCCGCAATCAAAGCTGCTTTCAAATAATCGGCATTCACACCTTTAGATTTAGCTTCAGCAACGATGTCAGCCAGCTTCTTGCCGGCCGCCAATTGAGCCTTAACGACAGCGGCGATTTGATTCTTACTCATGCCCGCAGTGAAGCTCACTTCAGAACTCTGCTCTGCCTTCACGCCAATTGGATTACCAGCCTCATCCATAGGAGCCTTGCCCGCAATCGCCAAGCCAGAAACTGTACCCAACAACATCGCCAAAACCAAAGCACTTACTTTACTTTTCTTAACCATTTGCAGCTCCTAAATTAAATACAAAATATCCAAAATTTTAAAATCCGGTGGATTCTACCAGAACACCTCCAACCACATCCCGCTATTTTACGCTAACCCTTTAATAATCCTTGAGATATTTACATACCTACATGACAAAACCATTAATACACGTTCTTTCCCACAAATCCTTTGAACAAGGTCATAAAGATAATCTTGAGATCGAAGCCCAGCGACCAGTTACGCACATAGGCCAGATCACAATCCAAACGCCCCTTCATCTTGTCCAGCGTATCGGTCTCACCACGCCAACCGTTCACCTGCGCCCACCCCGTGATACCTGGCTTAACTTTGTGTCGCAACATATAGCCGTGCAATAGGCCTCGATATTCTTCGTTATGCGCCACAGCATGAGGACGCGGCCCGACGATAGACATCCGCCCTTGCAGCACATTGATGAACTGCGGCAACTCATCCAATGAGGTGCGACGCAAAAAGGCACCAAACGGCGTGACTCGCGCATCGTTCTTACTCGCCTGCACCACCCTGTCGCCATTGTCGCTGACCGTCATACTGCGGAATTTCCAGACCTCCACAATCTCGCCATTCAATCCATAACGTCGTTGCTTAAACAGCACAGAACCCGGCGAGGTCAACTTAATACCCAAAGCAATACACAACATCAAAGGTGCAATTAAAAGCAAGATCAAACTACCAACCACCACATCTTCCAAACGCTTCACGCCGCCATTGATCCCATAGAAAGGACTCTCAAACACACTCACCACGGGCAGACTGCCTACCGTAGACCACTGCGCATGGAATAGATCGAACACAAAGATATCCGGCACTACATAAACAGATACCGTTGTATCAGCCAGAACATCAATCAATTCAATGATGCGTTGCTCTGCATGCATAGGCAATGTCACATAAACCAGATCAATTTCGCCAGACCGCGCACGATTAATCAGCTCTTTGAGAGTGCCAATTAGCACCAGATTGCTATCACCCAATCTTTGCGGCGAACGGTCATCAAATACCCCCAAAACTCTCAAGCCCATCCACGGCTGGGAGGCGATGTGTTCCGCCATTTTGCTAGAAGCCTTACCATAGCCAGCAAAAGCAACCGCACGACTATTTCGACCATCCGCACGAATAGCACGCAGTAAGGAGCGGAACACAATGCGCAAGGTTGTTAAACCTAACAACACCATGACAGCCCAAGTCATAAGTACGACACGTGAAAAATCGCCAGAGGTCTTAGAAGCAAATCCGATTAAAACTAATGCCAATATCGCGACGCCCCAGACCGCCGCCACATCAGAAAGTTCCGCCATCAGCGTCTCCATACGCCAAGAACGATAAATACCCTTCACTGCTGACAACAATTCGAAGATAAATACTGAAACTGCCGTCAGTAATAAATACTGGGCAGAAACTTCTATATCGCGCAAAGCCAGTGCGCCCAGCATCGACAAGCTGATGACAGCCATATCCGACAAGCGCTGGAGCAGCTCCACGCGAGAGGAATTTTGCTTGAGATAACCGGAAGTATTGCGAATCAAAGTGTATAAGACCTAGGTAATATTCAAAATCGGAACGCAGTTTACGGGTTTAGCGCACGAATAGTAAGCGCCAAGAATATCTAGACCCTTGCGGATAACATGATTTTTATTTTTAATATCATGCTGATATTGATTTCCAGCTCACTTATGGGTTAGCTACAATGTATTCGCCGATTAATTATTGAACCATGGGGGTGCTTTCGGTCGGCGATAACATGCAACACCTTATCCCACGACGCATAGACGACGCGTGACTCGGCTTGACTCAACCCCCAATAGAGAGGCGATCAACATGACCGATACGAGAAGCGGTATCACTCGAAATGGGGGAGCTCGAAGATTCAATTTAGCACCACCAAGCTCAGGCTAACCTTGTTAGGGATGGTCTGAATAAGTCCGTTCGCCCTGAGCTTGTCGAAGGGGAAGTTCTATAACTCGTTGAGTTGAAAAAGTCCTCTGCACATGGTTCGACAAGCTCACCACGAACGGGGGTCTTAATCAGAGGTTCCTTAGGTTTGATTTGATCAACGCGTCGATATATTTGATGGTGGTCTTTCTAATATCGAATGACTCCGCCTCTTTCGCGAATCTCTCTGCCACTTCACGCACGACTTCTATGGCGCCGAGCGCAACCTCCGCATCCACCTCAGCCTCTTTTGCCATGCGCAGCAAATGTGATTTGCTGGGTCTATTACCTTCACCGCAAATATCCATTTGATGCTCGCCGCCTGGCCCTGATGAGAACGTAAGATCATAGCCGGGTGATAATTTCCATTGTCGATCCTGTGTCAGGCGATACGAGAAGTTCTTTGCATGATCGTCGCGGTTGTGCATCACCACATTGAAAGCACCACGCAGAAATGCTTTATTAACTTCACGCTCATCACGGGTCAGAAAACGAGTCGCCCGTAAGAATGTCGTGTAATCCACCGAAGGTATCCTGAAGTCTGAATGCAACAATCCAGCCAAAGTATGTGTTGGGACGCGCATACCCGCATGCCGATCGAACCGCTCGATGCCGAACGCAGAGAGTGATGCATTGATATCGAAGTATCGCGTCTGCGGCATCTCAATGCCGCAATCACTAGCCAGCTTTGCATACAACGCCTCGATCGCACAAACTTCCTTATGGTCATTCTGCGCTGGAAATTTGATCAACCAGGGCGTACCTGCAGCATGCATATCAGAAGATAACGCACCCGTAGCAAACTGGAAATTAACCAATACTTTGGGGCGTGCGCCGTGTGGAGATCCACCCATCAGCGCCAACTGCGTCAGCGCTTCGATCTCCTCCCCCGCCACCACTTGCTTGATCTCTTTTGCAAGTGTGAGCAACGACAGATCCTGCGCTTGGATCTCACCCACATCAGCCGGTTCGAACGACAACGCCCCAATCGCACGATCACCGATGAAGGCCAATCTATCCAGCACCGAAATAGAGCTCAACTCGCGACCGACACGACGAAATTGTTTATCCATCAACAATAAACCCCAGCCATCGGGCAATGCATCTGCAATCAATCCAGGCAAACGATCGAAGTGCGCAGGCAGATCACCATACGCGCCCGCCCTTAACTTCAAATGCCTAGGCGACAGTTCCAAACCATGCGCCAAAGCCTGCGGGGAATATTCAAACAGCAAGACACGCCCGTTATCCGCCAGCGTGCCCAACGGCCAGCTTTCGCCCCAGCCCTCATAAAGTACCGTGAGTTTTTTCATGCCAAGCGCTTTCTGCGCGATGAAGCACGCACCCTTTTCGTCGCCACATCCGCTGCTTCCATCACGGCGATCGATTTAGCCTGCATCTTGAATAGTTCAGACAACTCATCCAACAAACCCAAAGCACGCACAACCTGAATGAAAGAAAGCAACGTCACCGTTCCTTTCTTTTCAAGATTGATGATCGTCAACTTAGAGACACCAGCCTTTTCCGCCAGCTCAGCCTGCTGCATGTTTTGGGCTAAACGATGCGTGCGCAAGCGATCACCAATCTCTTGACAAACCTGCACTGCGGGAATGAACTCAAAATCTATATTCATATATCTTAACTACAATAAAGCAAGTTAAATGATAATTAATTATACTTTAAACTCAAAGGAAGGGGCCGAATGAATTCACAGCACGATAACATCCACGTTGTTATCGTGCATTTTTCGTTACACAGGGCCATGAGCGGAGTCCGACTTAGTAGACGGGCAAGTCATCTGATTGATACACGCCCCTACATGTCTTGTTTTGGGCAACCCAAACTCACCCATACCGTGCCCGCACCCGACGCATTGATATGCGCAACGATGGCATCGTCCTCCTCCGCCGTGAGCTTACGGAATGGTGGCGTGATCGCCCCTGAAATCTTCAATCTAGGGAAAGCAGCCAAGAGACATGGCATTAAAATATTTCACGAGTTAGAAAATATCCCGCTTAGGTTGTTTTAGACGAACGTCTGTAGGAAAGCCACTTACATAACGCCAAACCCAAAATCGACCCAACAACATCAGCCAGCCAATCAACTAATCCCGCCACACGCCCTGGTAAAAATGATTGATGTATCTCATCACCCGCACCAACCATCATCGCCAAAACAAGAACTAATACATATGGCAAAGAAACAAAACGAGCCAAGATGATTGAGAAGACTAAAAAGAAAGACGCATGAGCTAACTTATCCCAAGGAGCAGGAAAAAGACCTACTGCAAATGGTTGCGCACCGCCTACAAACAGTGCAACCAACATACATAAGGCAAATATCAGGGCAAGCAATTGCACCAACATCAACTTGCCCCATTTAACTGTGCGTAGCGAATCCAGAATCATCGACGAGTTCCGCTCGACATACTCCGCGCGGATGCGCGTTTGATAACTTCCAATAATTCGCTTTCAAATTTACCTAACACCGAATCCCTATCCAAATTCGCCACCGCATAAGCACGACCCGCCGCCCCAAGGCGGCAGCGCAAATCTGCATCTATTGCCAGTCGAAAGATCGCATCAGCCATAACATCCGGTTGTTCAGGCGGCACAACCAAACCGCACTCCTGCACCACACTCGCAAGCTCAGTACCTACATTCGCGGTAGCCACCACAGGGCGACCACTTGCCAACATACCTGTAAGTTTGGAAGGCATAACCAAATCCGCCGCATCTGCGCGCTGCGGCAGCAGATGAATATCAGCCATCGCCAACAACTCGCTCAGACGCTCAGCAGGTTGCAGATCGAGAAAGTGGACATTATCTAAACCCGCGCATTGCGCAACAAGATCATCCCGCCCTGCGCCATTCCCGCAGAACACAAACACAACGACAGGTAAAAGACTCAAGGCTAAAGGTTCAGACACCTGCCCCTTGTCTCTTGCACCTTGTGCCTGTAGCTTTGCCACCTCCGCCAATATCTCCAACCCCTGCTTACCACCCATGTTGCCCGAGTACAAAGCCACCACCGCATCGTCTGCAACTCCCAACTCTGCACGATAACCACTCGTACCTTGTGCCTTGGAACTTGCATCTTGCACCTGATTAATTTCTACCCAATTCCTAAACATCACCACGCGCTCAGCAGCCACGCCCTTAGCAATGGCTCTTTCCACCATGCGCGTAGAGATCGTCGACACGCGATCGAAGCGGCGCATCAACCAACGCTCGCAAGATGCCACCAAACCTCGCAGCAACTTTCCTTTGAGAAGACCCAAGTCAAAAGCAGCATCCACCTCGTAATCTTGAATATGTAACCACGCCTTTGCGCCAGATAGGCGCGCAACTAACCATGCCTGTGGCGCACAGAACAAAGGTGGCTCAACCACCCACACCACATCGGGACGCCAGAAGATCTGACTCAACATGACTGGGAAACTAGACAGCGCAAAACTCGCAAGATGCAAGATGCGTTTTAAACCAGAAGGCTTAATAGGCACCCACAACGGGCAACGATATACAACGACAGGCTCAAGGAGAGGAGCATCAACTTGCCCCTTTATTCTTGTACCTTGTACCTCTTTCGTCCATTTATTAGCGTAACCCTCCGCCACTTTCCATTGCGGATAGTACGGCGGCGCCGTGACCACCCGCACCTCATGACCCTGCGCGGCAAGCCACTCGGCCATCTCGCCGGTGTACTTGCCAATGCCTGTTAGCTCGGGAGAATAGTTGATGCCGTGAATCAGGATGCGCATGAGTCACCATCATTTATGCGGTGTTTGATTGGCTTAGCAGGGCTACCTACACATATCATCATCGGTGGCAAATCATTGAACACAGAACTGCGTGCCCCCACAACCGCACCCTCACCAACTGACACACCTGGGGCAACGAATACGTCAGTCGCAAGCCAAGCCTGAGCACCGATTACAATTTTTTTATCGTAAATAGGGAAATCTGTCTTGGTGTAGTCGTGGCCTGCGGCACACAAATATGAACGTTGGGATACCACTGCATTCGTACCTATTTCAATCTCACCCAGACTATACAAAACCACATCATCACCAATCCAAACAAAGTCACCAATGGTTACTTTCCATGGATAAGTAGTTTTTACCGAAGGCCGTATTAAAACGCTTTGTCCAACTTTGGCTCCAAATAATCTTAACAACCAACGCCTCCAGCCAAACATAAACTGCGGTGAACATGCAAACAGCGTGGCTTGTACTAACCACCACAGCTGAACAACCACAGCAGACCTACCGCGAAAATCAGCGGGCAGGTTGAATGAATTTAGCTGCTGAACTGGAGGGAAATCTTCACTCATTGGCACACTCGAATATTTAACATCTACCGCTCTTCCAATATTTGGACATGCAGTTGTATTTTAAAAACAAAATGTAATTGACCACTTTGCTCACTATGCATCCTTTGCCAATCGACTTCTAAGGAACGCCAGCATAGGCTTTTCAACCCATTCATATAGCAATGAACCAATAACTACACCGGATAGCACTAACAAAATCATGTTGAGAAAAATTGGCAAATGCAGGGGTAGCAATAACTTCACCGTAACCGACAAGACGGCAAAATGTATCAAATATATTGAATATGAGGCTCTACCTAAATAGGTACCAACAACAACCCAATAATTATGCAAGTCTACAGATAGCCGAACTAAACCGCCCACCATCAGCACAGCACCCACACCATAAAGAAGATGGTAGAGCTTATGCACAGGGTAATGATCAATATGAATCAACGATTCGTTTAGGCCTGACCCTATAAATACAACTGCCCCGACAAGAAATAGGTAAGCAGGTTTAATCCAAGTCACCTGATTAGACTTGGCATATTGAGCAACCCCAATTCCGAGCAAAAACTCAAGATTGTGATCGTTCAAATATAACGAAGGGAAAGGTGAAATAATGTCCAAAGAGAGCAGGCTACACGCCGTGATTGCCCCCCCCCACAATAAAAAATAGCCCCAAGCCAAAGTCACGTTCAAAAAGAACAAGAGGAAGGAAACATAGAACAACATTTCATGTCGCAGTGTCCAAGCAACTGTTATAAATGGATACCCCTCGCGCGGCACCAGAAAAAAATCCATCAAGGCATTGACCGCACCAACGTGATAGCCCATCAGATAGGACAGCGGCAACAGCAACATACCGACGAACCAATAGATAGGGTATATGCGAATCAGCCGATGCTTGATATAGGGCCAGATAGCACTGGGCTTGCCATGATTTTTAGTCGTGCTGTAGAAAATAATAAAGCCACTCAACACAAAGAAAAAATCAACACCTGCATAGCCAAAATTAAACAGCCCATTTAAGGGAGCCAGCCCGAAATATTTTGGAAGATTGATAAGGCCAGTAGCATGAAAGCAAACCACCAATAGAGATGCGACACCTCTACCTATTTCAATCAATTCAAAACGATTACCCGCTGCACTCATTCGACCGCACCCAAAGGGACGGGGTCTGACTTACTCTCCATAATTATCTCGATCAACTGCTCTGCTGCCCGCCGAACATGAAAGCGCGTTTGAAAGCATTCAGTAGCATTTACCCGCATCACCGAAAAGTCACTGGTGCTCATACTCAACCAACGCTGCAATAATTCATCCGCTCCTGCTTGTGTATCGTCTGCTACCAAACCTGCACCATCAGCAACGATATCGCGCCAAATATTCACCTTGTTGCTGATCAACACTGGCTTGCCGCACGCCAATGCCTCTGCCACGACAACCCCAAAGTTTTCATGGTGGGATGGTAGGCAAAATACTTCAGCAGCATAAAATGCGCCCCATTTCAATTCACCTTGCAGCATGCCCGTCCAAGTAATGCGGTGAGCAATACCCAAAGATTCTGCACGCGCTTGTAATTTTGAAACCAAACCAATTTGATCTGGGCCAGCCATCACCAAATGTAAGCTTTCATCTCGCTGTGCCACCTTGGCAAACGCTTCTATCAATAAGTCACACCCTTTAACGACATGAATGCGACTGAGATACAAAGCGATACGCTTGCCTTGTAACTGTGGATATTGATCAAAGAATTTTGCAGTTAAGGTTTCACCATTCACTGGAGGGTTTGCTACACCAAAACCAGCGACCGCTTCATTAGCCTGGTATAACCAAAATGATTCCCTCGCCAAATTACGTTCTTCATCACATGTAAATATCACCCGCCGCGCATCACGCAACACACGATATTCAGCCCACGGCCAATACAGCCATTTTTTCAAATGCTTTAACGGATAAGTGTGCTTGAACCAAGGCCCAAGCATGCCGTGTGGAAAAACAAAATATGGTGTGTCCGTTCCTGCCAGTGCGCGCCAAACCGCAAAACTGATGTATTGCCAAAGCCCATTCACGATCACCGCATCGTACTCATGCGCATGAGCTTTAAGCCACGGCACCAAATGCGGGTTATAGCCAAACACGCCACTAATCGGCCCCAGCGCATGGACCTTAATCTTGCTACCTTTAACCCACTCAGCAGCAGGTTCATCCTGACTGAGAATCTCAACGTGATGCCCCATTTCTAGATGCAAGCTTCCCAGCTGATTGACGCCCTCAACAACGCCTCCAGATTTGGGGTCAACCGAAGAAATGACGTGGAGTATTTTCATACTTTTATACTTATTATCAGTAGTGTCCGGTTAAAAATCGAACAAATTTAGTTGGTTATAAAAATCTGCCTGATCTGAGATCTGCCCACTGCCTGCGAAGGCTTGAGATATGTGGGTTTTCTCAAAAACAGACACCGATAAAATCTGTAGCAACGAATATAGAGAGGCATCAAGTTGAAGCTCCTTTTTGACAATAGCGATGAGCACGTACGTGGAGACAGCGCACCAGATCTGCGTCTTCACGGCGTTCTCGCTGTTGCCGATAAAACGCTTGATGCGCAGATGCTGCTTGATCCACTTGAAGAACAGTTCGACCTGCCAGCGGCTCTTGTACAGAGCGGCAATGGTCAATGCGGGCAAAGCGGTATTGTTGGTCAGGAACACCAGCGTCTTGCCGGATTCTGGGTCTTTGAAGCGGATGCGTCGAAGTTGCTCGGGATAGTCCTGCGAGATGTAGAAACCGTTCATCACGATGCGCTGGTCGCAGATGATGCCGGTGGTTCGGTCGGTGGGCATCGAGTACACCCTGCGTGCGTCCATGCCACGCTTGGCTCGGGTCACGAAGAATGCTCCGGTCTGATGCAACGCGAACAGACGCGCGAAATCCAGATAGCCCCGATCCATCACATAGAACGCTCCGGCTTCGATGGGCAGGATGTCCAGCACATTGACCTCGTGAGTCTTGCCGTCCGAGATGTGAATGAAAGCCGGGATGTTGCCGCGCAGGTCGAGCAGCGTATGCAGCTTGACCGCTGCCTTGGCAGAGCGAAACGGAGCCCATGGAAACAGCGACAGACACAAGTCTATGGTCGTGGCATCCAGCGCGTAGACGGTGTTGTCCAAGTCGATGCCGAAGCTGTCGTTGCAGTACAGCTTGCGCGCCCGCCGGATAAGCAAGGCTGCCAGGTCTGCCCAGATACGCCAATCGCGTCCTTCGTTGGCATCGGCCAGCGTCGAACGTCTGATCGGCGAACGAAAGCCCATGCCATACAGTTTCGTTTGATTCGCCAACAAACAGGTTTCGATGTCGCGCAGACTCTCGCGGTAAGTCAGTTGCGCAAAGGCCATGGCGCGGAATTGCTCGGTGCAGCTCAGACTGCGCACTCTGGAATCGCCGCCATATCGTGCCACGATGCGCGCAAAGCTGGTCCACGGAATGTACTCCATGATCTGCGCGAACAGCGTCTTGCCCAAGTTCATAGCTCATCTCCAGAGGGTTCAATCTCTGGAAGTTACTCGAAGCGGAATGTGGGTAAACTGATTTCAAATCGGCACCAAAATAAATTGCTCTGTAACCCGCGCCAATACTCAATCTTGGCTCGGGAATTTGTAAGTTAACCGGACACTACTGACTTATTATCAACATTAAGAAATCACAATTTAGCTGGAATCAATTTAGCCTTCATCCATTGACGGAAATGATTTGTGTGCTTTTCGGCAAGCAGATAGACAAGCCACGCAACGAGCATGCACACGAAAATCTCCAAGAAAAAAACTCCAACAGCATTTGCTTGAATAGAGCTAGAGCGTGCAACACCGAAATATGCAGCCAGCTGCAATATAGGGTAATGCGTCAAATATAATGTGTAGGCAAAAGTAGCCAGCGTTGTTCCTAGGTAATTAATTTTGATTGAAAATTCTCGCTTCGGATGAAGAAGCGCAGTCTGTTGAATAAATAGTGACATCCCTATCGCCAATAGCAGCTTAGATATTTCGGCTGAAGGTAAATACATTCGCCATCCCCCGACACTTAAACTATCCGAGGGTGACGTAAGTTCTACTAAAGCTATCGCAGAAAAAACCAAAATCATTGACGAAACAAAAAGTTTTCTACCGAAGTGATTTGGACGATATACATATGCCAACGCTCCGATCAGCCAGCAAAATAAATACACGACAGCCAACTTAGTAAACACAGCCATAAATACGAGAATCAGAATCCCCCCCCAGCAATACTTATTCCCTTTCAACATCAGCAGTCCGATGCCTCCGACCAGAATGTAAAACCAGACCTCATAAGAAAGACTCCACAGCGGCGCATTTCCACCAAATACATTTACCAGTACGCCTTGCAGGGATAGCAAATTACCCACGAACACCCAGAACTCAAAACCTCCAACCGTAACACCTGCAAACAAGGCAGATAGTATCAATGCAGGAACTAACGGCAACATAATTCGACTGAAACGATCAATCGCATAATCAGCCAATCTAAACGTGCCGTCATGAATCCTGACCGCAGCCACACCGCCAACCAGAAAGCCACTAAGAACAAAAAACAAAATCACCGCTTCGTTACCGATGCGGGTTATAGCGTACAACCCTGCGACAAAAAGTGATTTCTGATCTGCTTGCAGCGCACCAAAATCAACAAAAGAGAAATGCCTAGCATGGACGACAAGAACCATGAATGCAGCCAAAAATCGAACGAGATCAAGCCAAGGAAAGTGACTTTTACTTTTCATAGAGAAACTCCGCAACACAGCAACTTAGGTCGTGCGCCTATTTGGTAGAAATGAAAATCAATCACATCGTTCATATACTGTGCCGCAACAGATGGCTGGATGTTGGGTTGTACTTGGCGCGCATTTTTACGCCAATCGTCTAGCTGTGCGGGTGAGGCAACAAGCTGTTGCAATATTTTTTGAAGTGCCTCGACGTCTTCATTGGGGAAGATCGCCCCCGCACCACTCACTTCAATTAAACATCGTGAGCCCACATTTGAACTGGCAATAACCGGCACACCTTGCAATAACGCCTCGTTGACAACAACACCCCATCCATCATGTCGACTAGGCAATATCAATGCATCGTATTGAGCGATGACTGATTGAGCTTCACCAAATGGAATGGTCCCTTGATATGTAACGCCGCGGGTCGCCGAGGTTATAAATTGACTGGCGTCGCCCACACCGTACACATCCAACGTCACGGGTATGCCTTGCTCATGTGAATGAGTCACCGCAGCAACTGCCACATCCAGGCCTTTGGTAGGCAATAAAGAACCTACAAAAATCAATTTAATTGGCGGAAATGTTCTAGGTTTAGGCGGCGTCACAAGAGGCATAACGGGAACAAAATATCCAAAAGGAAACACTTGTTCATCGCTTAATCCTGCTTGTTTGAATTGCACAACGGCGCGCAATGAAATAGCCAATAGAGCTGGCTTTTTGCCTCGTGCAGCCAACATGATAAGGGTAGACGCTGCTCGATAAAGTAAGGGCCTAGCCTTGGCTTTAATGGCATTCAAATATCGCTTACCCTCATTCAGATAACCCACACTCTCACTAGAAAAAGACTCTTGAATAATCAAAACATTTGCTTTGTGGAAAAGAGCATAAACAATCAATGGAAAATATCGACGTTCCGCCCAATAACCACAAAAGACGTGAACCGCATCTGGATTGGCGCGAATGATAGACACCCCATGCCGCCACCAGCCCTTTTCTTTCAAATACTCAATATCGAGTCCAGAAAAATCCGCCCCCTTCCAGCCCTGTTTAGTTCGCGTTGCATCCACTGCCGTTGCCACAACATGCTTGATCGGTTCGGTTATCAATGTTTGCACAGCGCGCCAAGTATAGAGTTGGTGATCAGTGAACAAAGGCTGCCAATTGATAATTTTCATGAGGAAGTATTCCCCGCAAACAAACGGCTGAAGTCATCGGCCACTTTTTCTGCGCTGCATATTTCAAACACGCGTTGCTGCCCCAGGTGGGCTGACTGCATTGATGTTTCACGATGCGTCACGATGCTAATAATGGCGTTAGCTAATGTCTGCGGATTTTCATCAATCAGATAAATTGCACCATCTGCACCGAAGAGTTCACCAACATGCCCTAGGTTTGTCGTTAAGACTAATTTTCCTAGTGCCGCGATTTCAATAACCTTCGAAGGAAAGGTGGTACTGCCCATTTCACATGACGGCAACTTCAAACATAACCCAACATGCGAAGTGTTCAACAATTTGTCATATTCAGCTTTAGCAACACGGCCTTTATACTCAATCCATCCCCTGCCTTCCGCTTGTGCAAAATTTGCCAATTCTTCTGCCAACTCTCCGTGGCCAGTAATGTAGATGGTGAGTTGCCCTTTATAGCGTAGAAAGTCGCGGTTCAAAATGCGAACAGCCTCAATCAATAACGATGCGCCCGTCTCTCTCATCAATGTACCGCCTAGCAAAAATCTAACTTTATCGATATCCCAATCATTGAACAGCACGTCTGTAGGCGTTTGTGCGACACCATAACAAACCGCATTGTTAGTTGTGCTCACTTGGCTAATTAAGCCTGGAGTCACCAAAATTGAGCCGTGACTACACAACAAATCAAATGCAAATTTGATTAAAGAATAACGTACGCGCGCTAACAAACCCGATGTATCAACCAAGGCGCCGTCTTCTAGATCGAGATAACACTTACCTCTCCGCACACGCGTCAAAATCAAACTTGGGACGTACAACCAATTCCGGTTATAAGCGATCAAGTGCAATGTCGTGCCTTGGGTTTGATGGTGGACTCGCCAAACAAGGGCGAATATCGAAAACATAGAAACCCAATATGTCCATAAAAAAGTCGGGCTGAATCCAGCATATAACACGGGTATTTTGGCCGTCTGTTTAGCGCTGGCAGGAAAGTGCTTCGGCACACCCTTTTGCTTACCTCGTGCCATCGTGACTACATACACCTGCTTAGATTTAAGCTGCAAAGCATGACATACATCAAACACTTTTTTGGTTGCCGCTGGACTATCAAAAACAATGGCTCTTTGCGCCTTTGTCCGCTCGTCTAAGATGCTGCACAGGTAGCAAACAGACAGATTATTCATTACTCAACTTCCGAATTAGCTTAGCGGGCACACCCGCATATATCGTGTCAGCGGGTACATCTTTATTCACCAACGAACCAGCACCGATAATCGCCCCTTCACCTATCGTAACGCCCCCCAGAATGGTTACTCTGGTTCCTATCCAGCAACCATTGCCTATTACAATATTGCCACCAGTACCTGTGCCGGCACGACGGTTGTGTAAACCAATTTTGTGCGAACCTAGAACGAAAGCCACATCTGGGCCGATATCACAGTTTGCTCCTATCCTGATTTCTGCCATCTGTGTACAGTAAAAGGCATTCTGAATACCGATCCAGGTGTTCTGACCTATGAAAACTTTTCCCTTGCCGTAGAAACACGTACAACCGTTAAGACAAACCCCACGTTCAATAAAAATCCCTGTCAGACCGGCAAGGGTACGCTTAAAGGCAAACCATCGGGTAGGTGGGAGGACGAACAATAGCAAATTGAATAAGTGTCTCATGTCTTAGATTTAATACGAGTGGGTTGCCATTTTTTTCTTGATCTAGTGTGAGCATGGGATCGATTTTCAACAACTATTATTTCATTGCCCACCATCAATACAACTAGCGACATAACCACAACCTTATCAAAGGTAAATACACCACCATTGAACATAGATGCCATAAGTAAATAGGCAGCCAATATAGGTCGGTGCCTTACCTTGAGAAAAATCAAACCAAAGATAAAGAACGCAGATATACCAAAGTTTACAAAAATCAGAAGGAAGCCGTTATCGGTACCTCGCACAGCATCGAGACCGACCTCTTGAGTCAGGACTTCAATCGTCTCCCCGAGCGGGTAATTTTGGAAAGTATGGGCAACTAAGGAAAAGGGCATCAACATCCTGCTATTTGTTGACTCATCAACATCACCACTAGTGATACCAGAAATACGAGCAGTGATTTTTTCTGGGAGGATGTCTAGTGCATTACCCAAAGTGAGGAAAACTAAAGGCAATATTAATGTGGCCACCAATATTAATGTCAAATCCACACCCTTTTTGAGCTGGTATATCGTGGTGATGATGATCAGCGCCAGTAACCCTGAAAAAGTAGCACAGAATAATACCGCCCCCCAAAGCGCAATCGAGGTCAGTAGTTTGGTGCGAGCATCTGTAAATTTTATTAGTACGATTACATACAAGGATAGCGCGACGAACCCTAGGTAAGACGGCTCACCAAATGTTGCACTGGGTCTGACACCTTCAAAGAGCAATGACAACTCATCCCCCAACGTACCCGCATTCAACACATACCAACTCCGTGGGAGATAGATCAATACACCAGCCTTAATTGCAATCTGTTGCATAAGAGAAAATCCACACAAGAAAAATGCAATCAAGCTGATTATTTTTTCAAATGACTTATCAAAATAGATAGACGTCCGAGCACGTGACAAAAATGTCAACAACACAATAAAGCATACAAATAGTCTTAGGACCCAAAAAAAGGATTGAGTAAAAGAGGGTAGCGGTTGAAAAAGCAAAGATGAAATCATTAAAACGAATACGATTAACCCACCACCGTAAAAAAATATTCGCAAACCATCTCTTGCCGGTAGCAAAGAAGCCATCAGCAGAAACATTAACATTTGGACTGATAAATAGAAATTAATACCGAGGTGAATAAACGGTAAAAGCATCAGTGCCGCAACTAGGATCCAATGTTGGCGACTGGTTGGGAAATATTCAACATCAAGTCCTAACCTACCCATGCGTAACTACTTTATTTGTTAGCTTGTTAATAATGTCTTGGTAGGTTTGAGTAAAGCAATGCTGACGAACTTTTGTTTCTTGTTTGGCTAGTTCGATTTGTCTAGCCTCCTCATCTAAATTAAATTCGCCAATAGCCGCTTCTAAAAGTGCTGCTAATTGAGCGGGCTCATACGGATCAAAATATTGAGCACGCGTTGGTGCTTGCTCTAAGTGCACATCTATATTTGAAAGCAATATTTTCTTGCCCATTGCTTTCGCTTCTTCTACAGTGGTACTCCACCCTTCGAACAAAGAGGGGTTGATCACGGCAATCGAGTGGTACATCAAACTCAACATATCATCGAAGGGAATAGGTCCAAGAATTCGAAATGAATCCGCTAAGCCATAGTCATCAATCAGTTTCGTGAGTGATAAAAACTGCTCGGGATTACGATAATTAACCGTATTACCAGTTGAAATAACCATAATCCTCTGTCCATTTTTCTTCAGTATATGTAGCGCCTCTATCACAACACTATGATTTTTATGTGGCCAAAACTGGTTGGGGATATGCAGCCATAGGTCTGGCAAGTCATATTTTTCGATTAGCTGACTTTTGGGTATCGGATGCCAGTTAATGGGTGGGCCTGACACAAACTGCAACACATTAATATCTGCACCATTATTCGGGTAAAATCTTTCGCAATCTTTTGCCGCGCTGCGGCTACTCAATAATATTGAGTTACCCGATTGAAGTAGTCTGGAATGTTCTTTGTTGCGCCTTTCTATTTCGACAGCATCAAAGAATTCTGGCAACCTTTTGTGTTGAAAATCGGCGATCCAAGGCATTGCTGGAATAGCGCAGCCCTTCCACAAAGCTTCAGCATGAGACAAGCAATCAATCTTGTTCCTTTTTACTAAGTAGTAAAAAAACAAGTCTTTCTGAAATAGTTTCTGGGCAACTTTTCTAAAGTTTCTTGTCAAAGTTCCTTTGTCTAGAAAACGACTTCGTACAACTTGCGCATAATTTTCCATGCCAAATAAATTTACAGTTGTGCCCGCAAAAATCACAATTTCAATGTTTGAATTTTGCATCTCATAAACAGAGCGGATTAAATTCGTAAAATAATTTAATCCTCCCATCCATTGGGTATCCAATTGCTCAAAAACAAAACCAACTCGAGTTATCGACATTGCTTATACCAATTTACATAATCTGCAACACCTGCACGCCAGCTAATCGCCGGCACCCATTGCCAAGCGCGAGCTGCAGCTATATCCGCGATATACGCATTGGGGTCGCCCGCTTTAGCCTTGGATGAAAACACCGCATCATTTGTACACCCCAATTGATCACCTAGCTGTTGCAATATATCTTTCACAGACACGCCTAGCCCACTTCCTGCATTTGCTACTGGGCATTGCGTCGTTGTTTTATCGGCTGCGATAAAAAGAAGATTTGCCACATCATCCACATGTAGCCAGTCTCTAATTTCTTCGCCTGTGCCAAAGAAAACACTATCTCCATGAGCAAATTTTTGACAGGCATCCCACAGCAATTGCTTGTTTAACCCTGCACCATATATGGAAAATAAGCGCACGATTGCAACCGACACGCCATATTGGTGCGCATAAAGTTTGCATAGAGATTCCGCCATTTTCTTGTGGACGCCATAAGGGGAGACTGGATTTAATGGTGATTCCTCAACGATAGGCAATTGTGTTACTTGCCCGTAAACCGCTGCACTAGATGGATATACCAGCTTCGTATCTGGTGAGTGCTTCCGAATAAATTCCAAAACTTGCGCCATCGTATCTACGGTTTTTATAAAGTCCTGATATGGTTCTTCTACCGAAAATCCCACCGAGGCACCCCCCGCACAATGCACGATGACATCGGGTTGACCAGCACGTTTAACTAACTCCTCTAGGGTAACTTCACAACAATGCCATGTTGAAATCCCAAACGACTGCCAATCAAGCCAATTGCCTCGCCCCATGCCGATAACTTGCCAACCTCGGTTAGCAAATTCACGGGCGACGTGTCGTCCAATGAAGCCTGCGGCTCCCGTTACTAATACCGTATTAGTCATAAATAAATTTCCTGACCAAAATCATGGGGCTCATTCACTTATCGCTCATCTTCTGGAATCATACGAATTACTTTAGCGGGGCTGCCCGCCACAACACTCCAATCTGGAACGTCTTTCGTGACTAGACTGCCTGCACCTACAATCGCCCCCTCGCCTATTGTTACCCCCTTAAGAATGATGCACCCCATCCCTATCCATGCTTTGTCTTTGACAACGATTTCTTTCCGCACTACGTTCGACCAATCTTTCGGCCTATCGTAGTACCAATCTAAGACATCATTTTTTCTCTGCGCCCAAGGAACTGGGTGTGAGTTGTGATCATAAAAACTGCAGTTCCAAGAAATAAGTACATCGTCGCCAATGTAAATACCTTTGGCTGCAATTAGAGAACTGCCACCAATAAAAGATCTGTTACCAATCACAATCTCTGCATCGGAATGTTCCGTGATGATTGAACAATGTATGCCAGTTTCAGCGCCAATTCTTAGATTGCTGCCAGGACATAGTGCGATGCCACCATAGGAGCCAATCTTGGCGAGACTTGATATTTGAACATTAGGATTACGCGACAAGCGATACTGCCTAGGTAAATACTTTATCCACTTTAAAAACGGTATTATCTTAAACATAACTTCTTTCTAATCTAGCCAATCTGATAAATCTAACCCAGTTAGTTTTTCTGTTGCGCGGATATCAAAAGAATATTTCGACAATAATTCACGCCGTGTATCAGGATTGAATTTCACTGTAGGCTTTGATTTTAAATTCCACCTAACGAACATATCTATCAATCTCCAATGAAATATTTTTCGGAAGTGTCGAACCATGAAATATTGCAACTTGATATTTCTAGGCTCAGCTCTTTCATTATGTATTTCCAGTGTTGGTATTTGATCTGCATTAACACCTACGAACGAATACAAATTTCGTACTATGCTTTCTCCATCACTTTTCAAATCATCAAACTTAATAAAGTGCACTTTCTCTTTTGGGAATAAATCTAAGTATCGTTTAACCTGCTGGGAGTACAGCCCTGTCCGGTAGTATAGGTAATTGTCTTTGTACCCCTGAATCAGGTCGTATTGTTTTCTGACGTTGCGCAAAAATCGGTTATTTTCCAAACGCAATGCTTCTTCAAAAGTGGCGGCATACTCATAGCCATGCGCAACCAACCAGTGATATTGCGAGAAGGCGCGATCGGCAGGATTACGTAGAATAATGATGATTTTTGCATTGGGAAATTCGGAATGAATCCAACTGGCACTATGCTCATCGGTTAAATAGGCGTGACAGCAGTCACCTGTGGCAATATAGGGTCGTTGTGGAAACAACATCGCCTTATATTCATCTAAAGTTATGGGCAACCCATAGTCTCTACAAAAATAACAGGCCACGTCTTTGTACTTGACCATATTTACGTCAGGATGCGCCTCTAGATACTCGTTGATTGAAGTTGTTCCAGATTTGGACGCACCAACCACAAAAAATATATTTTCTTCAATCATGAATAACACGCCTATTGAAATATTTACTTAGTACAAAATAGCATGGCGGGACAGAGCATAATATCCATGAAATTAATGAACCCCAGACGGCCCCTTCCACCCCAATTACTGGTATTAGCAAGATAGTCAGCACAAGATTCAATAGCCCTGAAGCAACTGCTGTCAGCATTTGAAACTTTAAGAGTTGCATCGCATTAAGTAGTGCTGCAATAGCGCCACCTGCCGTCAAACAGACCATCCATATCCCCCAACCCAACAACAATCGGAAAGAGAGTACAACTTCGTTTCCTACCCACAAGGCGATAATTTCATTTCCTTCAAGGATCAACACGGCTGCACTAGGTATGCTGAGTAGCAATGCCCATTTTAGTGACTTAAAGAAGATACGCTTTACCCACTCGATATCACCACTTGCGATTGCTTCTCGATAGGCCGGCCATAATGGCGCGGAGACCAATCCAAATAACATAGGCACCATAGAAAATAATTTTGCACAAATTGAATAATCCGTTACGGAAGCCAAGCCGAGCATATTTGAAATGATCACATTGTCGGCCTGCCCCTGTATGGTTCCGACAATTTGCAGAATAAAGAACATTCCCCCAACCATGATGAGATTCTTTGCCACCGACTGATCAAAATTATTGATTGAGGGGCAAATGTCACGCCTTTGATAAATGAAATATTGGATATTATTTGCTAGGTAGGCAAACATAGGCCCCGCTAAAAAGGCAATAACAAATCCAATTAATCCCAAGTCATTTTGAATTGCGATGTATACAAAAACTAGAGAGGCAACAGAACCAAACGCACTCCAATAGTTATCCATATTCCCTTCTTGTAACCCTCTCTGCACCTTACCAACCAGAGTAATGAACATGCTTACAAAAAAGAAAAATCCTACTATTGCCACAACCCAATTCAAGTCAGTGGTTAAAATTGAAGAGGGGATGCCTAGGAGTTTTCCCCATGGAATAAACGGGAATACCGCTACAAATAGCAATCCTCCCGCTGTGGAAATTAACACCAGACTAATAAATGCCGTAGAAACAATCTTGGCCAAACTGGAATTCTTTGCACCGCTCGCATGTGAGACTAAGTTTATGACTGCATTACCTGCGCCGCCGTCCATAAATCCCAATAACGCGATGAGTGAAGACACAGATACCCAAAGCCCATATTGCTCTTTTCCTAAGTAATGCACCGCCAGAGGTACCATCATCAATGAAATGGCAATCGTCAGCATGCGTGTGACCAAACCAGACCATGCTGATTTATTGATTTTTTTGATGCGCTCTTGGGAGCGAATATGCGAGGTCATTTTCCGCTATCAACCTCATGATACGTTTGCCTAACTAACAAGTGTTTCATCAAATTATTCCGCGCCGATTTATTTCGAGCATGACTTGGCTAGCGCACTCATCTAGTGATGCCGTGCCAGTACTCACGATCAATTCCTGTTGTTGCGGTGCTTCATAAGGTGATGAGATACCAGTGAATTCTTTGATCTCTCCCGCCCTTGCCTTCTGATACAAGCCTTTAACATCGCGCTCTTCGCAAATCTCGATAGGGCTGTCGCAGAAGACCTCTATAAAATCCCCATGCTGGCACATACCGCGAACCAATTTACGATCTTTTCGATAAGGTGAAATGAATGCGGTAAGGACAATGATGCCCGCCTCCATCATCAGCTTGGCGACCTCACCGACACGGCGGATATTTTCTACTCGGTCTTCTTTTGTAAACCCCAGATCGCCACATAAACCATGGCGCACATTGTCACCATCCAAAACAAAGGTGCGGCAACCCTGTTGATGTAGTTGCTCTTCAACCGCATGTGCAAGAGTAGACTTACCAGAGCCTGAAAAGCCAGTGAACCAGATGATGGCACCCCGATGCCCGTTCTGCGCTTCGCGACGCGCGCGGATTACAGTGGCGTTATGCCATACGACGTTACTTGATGTGTTGGGTTTATTCATATAATTAGGGGCAAGGGGCAAGGGGCAAGGGGCAAGGGGCAAGGGGCAAGGGGCAAGGGGCAAGGTGAGTAGCCTTAACATTTGCTACACGCATGTCTTTATCTTTGCTAGCCATCACTAGAAATTCTGGGTTAAGCAAATTGCTCTTGTTGTAGCGCAATACATTCCCTTCGGTATCGCAAACAACGCCACCTGCCTCATTAACGACCGCATGAGCAGCAGCGGTGTCCCACTCCATGGTTGGGCCTAAGCGCGGATAAAAATGTGCAGCCCCTTCTGCAACCAGACAAAGCTTGAGTGAACTGCCCATGCTGATGCATTCGTGATTGTCCAACTTTTGTAATAGCGCTGTGGTACGTTCATCCGCATGTGAGCGGCTCGCTACAACTTTTACTGGTTCACCTGCAGTATGTGTTTGCACTTCTATCGCTACTGCTGGAACTGAACCACGCTGAATAAAAGCACCAACGCCCCCCGCAGCTGAGTAGCAGATATCCAAAACCGGTGCATACACCACACCGAGAATAGGCACTCCGTTCTCGATCAAAGCGATGTTGACTGTGAATTCGCCATTCCGCTTAACGAACTCTTTAGTGCCATCTAAGGGATCGACCAACCAGTAGCGCTGCCAATCTTTACGATCCGCATACGCGATGTGTGCGGATTCCTCTGAGAGTATCGGCCAGCCCAGTTCCAATGCGAGCAACCCCGCTTTAATGACGCGGTCTGCAGCCAAATCGGCCAGGGTCAATGGAGAGTCGTCAGCCTTAGTCATCACCACGTTAGCAGGGTCAGCATAGACCTCCATGATGGCAAGACCTGCTTGGCGGGCAATGGTGACGATTTGAAGGAGAAGACTATTCATTACAGGCACGCACGTGTCGCCAGCCACTTCATTGTGTTGAGCGAGCAATACAGCGTTAGAGAGTCCAACATAGCCGGTTCCGGCGATAGCGATTTTCATATTAATTCAGGTACAAGGTACAAGGTACAAGGTTCAAGGTTCAAGGTTCAAGGGGCAAGGTTCAAGTTAATAAAGTTCGAGGCAAGAGACGTTGGGCTTACAACGTTTGAGGTCACAGTTTGTTACCTCAATGGCTACCAACCTCGCTGTTCGATCTCAGCCAGCATCATGTTCGCTGCGGCTATCAGGGTTGGCACAAAAGAATGGCCCGTTTGCAGTGCATTAGCTAACACGATGGGGTCTTCAACATAGTCGTGCACCATTTGGTTTCTAAGGTTGCGAATCGTCATCCATTCATCGGCAGAGTTGATCCAGCCTAGTCGTTCTGCTCGATCTAGGTTGTCGATGACCGCTGCTGTTTTTTCACCCAGTGCAGTTAATAGTGCTGGGAGCAGCTTGTCCCCTAGGGTGTCTTGTAGGCGACTGAATCGCCCTACGAAAGCTTCTACCTGCTCGGCCAAATCTACTTCAGTTTCCAGCTGGCGCGCACGTTCTGGTGTGAATGCTTGTGCGAATAATCGCTGATCAGTAATGCTCAGATGCTGGCTTTCTTTGCGAACGACACGTGCTAAGAATTGAATCCGTGCGGTTTGTTGTTGGTCAATTTTCATAGAAGCTGTCCTTCCTTGAAGGCGATGTCGTGTATTGGTAAGCGCATCAAGTTAGGGGCGCTCAGCAATACATCCACTTTGCGACCTTGCATGGCACGAGAAACCAGTGCGGACATTTTGGCGGACATCAGTGCGGCGTTTTCTACCGGATCGGATAACTCAAGCATCAAATCAAGGTCTCCGCCCTTAGCCTCATCATTTAACCTCGATCCAAAGACACGAACGCGCGCATTCCGTCCGGCTACTAGTAGGGCCGTTTGACGAATCGCTTGGATCTGATGGTCATTGAGTCTCATGGCTGTGTTGGTTGATCAAAGCTTTTCATTGCTTGAACGAATAGTTGGGCTTGTTGCACTGCCCAAGCCGCATCAGTCGCTTCAATTTCGTCACCTTTATAGTCTGCAATCAATCTAAGGTCTTCAACTTTGTTCAGTGCTTTTCCCAGTTCAACCGGCACGCGCCCTGTTTTGACCAAATGCAGGCTGAATGCGCTAATCAGACCGCTATGTGTTTTTGCAACCTCTGCTACGACAGGCGCTTCTGTTGCCAATAAGGCGGCCCGGGCAGCATCAAACATTGCGTAGTAAGCTCTGTTGCAAGCGCCATCAGTATCGCCACTGTCCAGTAACAATTTTGCCGAAGCGACAGCACGAGTGGCTTTTTGCAGAAGTTCTTGTGTCCTCACAACCAAACTCCTTCTCGCTCTATGTTATGTAGCAGGCGAGGATTAGAGTAAGTTTCTGGGTGCTTCCACTCTTCTTCCCATACGGGTAAAGGCTGAATGCGTATACCTACTTCTAGCAAGACGTCATATGCCAAGTCATCCATGGCTAGTTTTGTTGAGACAAATTTTCCAGGATGGCCACGTAGCAAGATAGCCACATCCGCATCGCTTTCTGCACTATGTGTATTGCGCGCTCGACTTCCAAAGAGGATCGCACCTGTCATGTCATAGTGACTGACGATCTTTTCGATGAATAAGCGCGTGGCGAGGTTGGTTTTTTCGTCCATGATTTCAGTTAGTTGTTGCTTGCGCGAAAATAGTACCACGCAATTTATATCCCAATGATTCATTGGGCAGTTGGTCTTGATTGTTAGTTCGTTCTCGGGCTAATACCCGACCTACAAAACCGCCCTCCCTGTAGGTCGGGATTCATCCCGACAATACCGCTGTCGGACTGATACCCGCAAGGGGTAGTAGGCCGTGGCTGTACGGGGCTAAAGCCCCAACACCACACGCTCAGTCCGACCTACAGGTTCGATTCATATTTTGCTCAACATGTCTTGGTAAGACAGCCCAATGCCGTCCTTCAGTTGCATGGTGCGTTTCCAACCCAGCTTGTTGATGCGCGACACATCCATCACCTTACGCATGGTTCCGTCCGGCTTAGTGGTATCAAATGTCAGGTTGCCCTTAAAACCCACTACTTCAGCAACCATCTCGGCCAGCTCCTTGATGGTCAGGTCTTCACCACAACCAATGTTTACCAGCGGTGGCAGTGCTTCGTTAAAGAGGCTCGCCAGCTTGGCTTCGTCTTGCTCCAACAAGAAGATACAGGCATCCGCCATGTCTTCGCTGTAGAGGAACTCACGCTTAGGTGTACCGGTTCCCCATAGGACAACTGCAGATTCAAGGGGCAAGGTACAAGGTGCAAGAGAAGTAGCAGAAGAGCCTAGATGCAAGGCACAAGACTCAATAAGTTTTGCTTTGAGTTCTGCAGGTATGGTTCCCAATGCTGCTTCGTTACGCTCTATCCCCGCGAGATCGCCTTCTTGAGCAAGCTTGGCGAGATGTATCTTGCGGATCATCGCAGGCAGGACATGCGAATTGTTCAGATCGTAGTTGTCGTTCGGTCCGTACAAATTGGTCGGCATCGCTGCCATGTACTTGGTACCGTACTGGCGGTTATACGCATGACACATCTCGATACCGGCAATCTTGGCCAAAGCATAAGGGCGGTTTGTCGGCTCCAAGGGGCCAGTCAACAAGCAGTCTTCCTTCATCGGTTGCGGTGCGTTCTTCGGGTAGATGCAGGAAGAACCCAAGAACAGTAGACGTTCTACCTTGTTCTCATAGGCGCTATGGATGACATTGGACTGGATAGCCAGGTTGTCATGGATGAACTCAGCAGGATAAGTGTTGTTGGCATGGATGCCGCCCACCTTAGCTGCCGCCAAGATGACGTACTCCGGCTTTTCCTCTGCGAAGAAGGCTTGTACGGCCTGCTGGTCTTTAAGATCCAGTTCGGCATGGGTGCGCATCACCAAGTTGGTATAACCCTTGGCGTTCAGACGACGCACGAGGGCCGAGCCAACTAAGCCGCGGTGCCCCGCGATGTAGATTTTTGAGGCTTTGTTCATGTTTTTCATCTAGTTCAGTTTTTTAATCGTTCGGCTGTTTAACAGTGAGCGTAGCTGGGCAATTGCGGTCGCATTTAAAGAGCGAAGTCGATCCGACTGCGGAATTTTTTGACGAATAAGTTCTGCATTGATGCTCTCGAGATTTGAAAGAACCACCAGTTGCTCGATTTCGGCATGATCTCGGATGTTGCCTTCTAGGCTAGCATTCGATTCTCTCCAATGCTTCGCGGTCATTCCAAACAATGCCATATTGAGAATGTCTGCTTCTGAAGCATATGCGTAGCTAGCTTCCAGCGCGGTAAGTGCTTTGGGCAGAATGTTCTCCTTTATTGCATCCGTATGAATCTTGTAGTTAATCCGAGCAAGATTTCGTGAAAGATTCCACTCAAGCGACTTCGCCTGTGATTCATCATTTTTGAGTCGCTGAAATTCTTTGATTAGATAAAGCTTGAATTTCGGACTGATCCAACTGGCGAACTCAAATGCAATATCACGATGTGCATAGGTTCCGCCGTAACGTCCGGCTTTGGCAATCAAGCCAATTGCATTAGTTTTGGCAATCCATTGTTTTACTGAAATCGCGAATCTATTGAGTCCGGCTTCACTTTTAATTCCCTCGAATTCGAGGGAATTAAAAGTCGGGTTATACATGTCTTCCCAAACCGACAGAAATTCCAACGTGTTCTTGTTGCGTAGCCAATTCTCGATAATTGAAGAGCCACTTTCGTTTTCTCTCACCATATCGGTCAAAGAAATATAGTCTTCCTCGTTGTGCGTAACAACAGCGACTGCAACGCCTTCAACAGTGAGAATTTGCTTCGTCATAACGCTATCACTCGTGATAATCAAACGCTGCGAAGCCGTGTTTCTTCACCAACTCGTCACGTTGTGCGCTCTTCAGGTCTTCACGCACCATCTCGGAAACCAGCTCATGGAAGGTAGTCTTCGGCTTCCAGCCTAACTTGGTGTGTGCCTTAGTTGGGTCGCCCAACAAGGTCTCAACTTCGGTAGGGCGGAAATAACGTGGGTCGACTTGGACGATGAGTTTGCCCGTCGCGTTGTCGTAACCCTTCTCATCCACGCCAGACCCTTCCCAACGCACTTCGATGTCCAGTTCTTTAGCGGCGATGCTGACGAACTCACGCACGCTGTACTGCACGCCAGTAGCGATGACGAAGTCTTCAGCTTGCTCTTGCTGCAGCATCAGCCATTGCATCTCGACGTAGTCTTTAGCATGGCCCCAGTCACGCAAGGAGTCCATGTTGCCCAGGTACAGGCAGTCTTGCAGGTTCAACTTGATACGCGCCAAGGCGCGAGTGATCTTGCGCGTCACGAAGGTCTCGCCACGGATAGGTGACTCGTGGTTGAACAAGATGCCGTTACAGGCGTAGATGCCATAGGCTTCACGGTAGTTGACGGTGATCCAGTATGCGTACATCTTGGCTACAGCATAAGGGCTACGTGGATAGAAGGGAGTGGTCTCCTTCTGGGGGATCTCTTGTACCAGACCATACAGTTCGGAAGTAGACGCTTGGTAGAACTTGGTCTTCTTCTCCAGACCGAGGATACGGATAGCTTCCAGAATACGCAGTGTGCCGATACCGTCGGCATTAGCGGTGTACTCAGGTGTCTCGAAGGACACGGCCACATGACTCATCGCAGCCAGGTTGTAGATTTCGTCTGGCTGGGTTTGTTGGATGATGCGAATCAAGTTGGTGGAGTCGGTCAGATCGCCGTAGTGCAGTTTGAACTTAGCATTGTCGACATGAGGATCTTGGTACAGGTGGTCGATACGGTCGGTGTTGAACAAGGAGGAGCGACGCTTCACACCATGTACGGTGTAGCCCTTCTTCAACAACAGCTCAGCCAGATAAGCGCCATCTTGGCCTGTGATACCGGTGATCAATGCGACTTTGTTTGTACTCAAGATGCTCTCCTTTGTTAAATTTCTGTAATTTGTGATTCGTCATTCATGCTGAGCTTGACTCTTGCCAGCTCGATGGATTGGTGCAACTTGGCCTGTAGCACTTCCCGCGACGGGAGTTGCGTCAAGTAATCCGCCACACGGATGTTGTTTGATATGCCTGTCATTTATTTGAGTCGCTTTGCATTTTGGGCACTCACTACTGGTTTGCCAGTTTTTTCTTCGATCTCTTTGCGGGTGTTACCTGCGATGGTGCCGCCTTGTTTGGCGATTCTGATGTTTTGCTCTAAGCCTGTGGGTTGCTTTTCACGCGATATTTCGGTGGTAGTGGCTTCTGCCAACATGTTGAGCACGAGTTCTAGGTTGCTCATGTTGTCACGCAAGCCTTCTTTCTTTATGCCTTTTACTTGTTTGTATTGTTTAGTGGTGAGTCCACTCCATGCTTTGGTGATTTCGTCAGTGAGGATGGCGAATTCTTGGCCTTTTTGTACGCCACGATTTTCCCATTCGTCCGTAAGCTCTTTGCGCACTTCTATGCTTTTTAGGCGCTGGTTGATCCACTCTTTGGAGTAGCCTTTTTTGAGGTATGTTTCCATAGCTCGATCAAAAGCCAGTTCGGGATCGTCGGTTTCTTCGATACGTTCGTAACCCACGCGCGCCAGCCATTGCTTGAACGGCTCGGCCTTGGGGGATGGGATGGATTGCACAAATCTCAAGAGTTGTTCGGTATCGGCGACGTCGGTGAGGCGCATTTTCCCGTCTGGTGCTTGCATTTTCAAACCGTGACAATTTGTCACGGTTTCATTTCCCTCGGCCTTCAGCCGCTGTTTGAGCTTGCGCCAGTAGGCTGCAGCATCCGGACCATCCGTCAGCACGGCCACGACATCCACAATACTAAAGAACCATACTTCGCGTTCCGCATCCCATAGGGAACGGACTTGCTTGGTTTCAAATAGCTTGAGGGAGGTCATTGTTCAGGCTCTCTATTTTG